>NZ_NTVM01000006.1:0-595126 GCF_002558005.1 Bacillus sp. AFS012607 | reverse complement strand
TTTAAATTGAATAATAAAAAATTCTTATGGAATATTCAAAAAGTACAAAAAGGTAAAGATGTACGGCTAGCTTTAGACTCTGAGTTGCAGCAAAAGGCAGAAGAAGCATTAAGATCTCAAATTAAGAAAACACCTGATGCTAAAGCTGGTTATGCTGTAGTAAGCGATGCAAAAACTGGCGCAATTTTAACTATGGCCAACACGGCAGTTTTTGATCCAAATATATTAAATACACGTGTATCTTCTAGAAAAGAAAACATTAACTCTCTTTCGCAAAATAAAGCAATTCAAAAATTAAAGTATGGTGAATCTTATGTAAATATGGCTTCTACTATAAAACCACTCACTATTTTAATTGGATTAAACGAAAAGCTTTTCCAACCCGAAGATACTTATTTAGATAAAGGGACTTTTCAGTATGATAATCAAAATAACATTACGAATGCACCTGGAACGCCAACAGGTGAGATTACACCGAGGCAGGCTATCATTAATTCATCTAACACATTTATGACAGCAAAAGTAGCTCTGCCCCTATTCAACCAAAATAATGGGAATATAGAAAAAGTGGCACATATATGGACAGATTATTTAATACAATTCGGCCTACGTTCTAAAACCGGGATTGATTTACCCTTTGAAGAAGACGGACAATATGAATTCCATCCATCTAATAAGTTTGAAAATGGAATCTCCGCTTTATTAAACGCCTCTTGGGGAGGAAATGAAGTGCATACCCCTCTTCAACTCGCTCAATATGCAGCAACTTTGGCAAGTAAAGGTGATAAATATAAACCTCAAACTGTAAGTGCAATTATTAGTCCGGACGGTAAGGAAACAAAAAAGTTTAAACCAATTTTAGAAAGTTCAAATCGTTACCCGATGAACTTTTGGAGTGTCGTGCAAGGTGGAATGAGTCAAAATATAGAGGAAATTAAAAAGTTGCCTTTTGACGTCGCAGGTAAAACAGGTATTACAGGCTTTCCAAATGAGCAAGAAAGAATGATAAATCATTCTCTTTTCATTGCATATGCTCCTACTGAAGATCCACAAATTGCCGTTTCTGTCGTTATTCCTGGTAGTAATTCAGAAAAAAACATTGCCGCTCTCGTTACATCAGAAATTTTAGAGTCTTGGCATACACTTCAAAAAGAGAATAAAAACAAAGAGGAAGGTTCATTAAAGTGAACCTTCCTCTTTTACCAAATAGAATCTATATTTATTATTTTCCATTCACCATTATCATTTTTTTCGAACATAAATGAATACTTAATATCAGTTAAAACATACTCTTTTTGTACGTATCCAGTATTGCCATTAATTGTCGATATTTTTATATATCCATCATTTTGCACTTTTTCTGGAATCCAAGCTTTTACCATTTCATTAGATACTTCATATAACACTTGTGATTCTCGTTTTGGTTCAGCTAAAATTTTCGTTTTATTTCCAGTAACCGTTGCATATATAAAATGCGCTTGCTTTGGTTGGTTACTTTCTGTCAATCCACTTGGTACTTTGTATACTTTTTTTGTATCATTTGCAAACTCTCCCCCCATTGTAAGAGCGACTTGCAACTCATGAAAAATATCTTCATCAAACTTCAGTTCATCCTTCTTATAACTCTTCCCTTTAAATAGAACTTCATCATTTAACGCTTTGTACAGGTCATTTTCATTTTTCGAGTTCGTACTTTGATATAGTTCATTCATAAATTGTTTTAATGATGGATCTTGAGCAGACTCATCTTTTGTTTTAGGCTTAATTTGAGTACTACTTTGTACCGGTGATTTATTATCATCAAGCCAAGGTTGTTGAACAATGAAAAATAACATTGTACAAACTAAAACAACTACAATTGGTAATGCTTTTTTACGAAATGGTCTTTTATGTTTTACAAAATCCACTTCATTATTTTCATATATAGACTGCTTTATTTTAGAAATAAATTCTTCTTCATCTTTACGATTCTCCATTGGCCCTTTTTTTATTTTTCTATACCAGTCAGGATTTTGTTTATTGTTCATCACTACTACCCTCCCCTATTAATTTTGAAACCTTACTTCTCGCTCTACTTAATCTCGATTTTACAGTTCCAATGGATACTCCTAATGTTTCAGCCATTTCTTCATAAGATAATTCATATTTTGCGTCCAATATAATTATTTCACGGTGCTTTTTAGGTAGTTCTAATACAACCTTCCACACATCATTCATTTCTTCTTGCTTAAAAAATTCTTGTTCTGCTGACAGGGATTGCTTATCGTCACTAAAAAATCCTATTAAAGATATCCTTTTAAAATAGGAGGATTTCAAATAGTTTATTGCCGTATTTCTTGTGATTTTTAATATCCACGTTTTAATAGATGACTCCTTTCGAAATGAATTCCAATTTTTAAACACCTTTATAAATACATCTTGCGTGATATCATCTGATAAGTGTGGATCTTTCGTAATAATAAATGAATAATTCCATACATCTTGCCAATAGTCTTTTATAACATAGTCCAGCTCATCATGATTACACTTTTCAATAAACGTCTGTTCCATTTCCACACCTCAAACTTATTTGAATAAACATAAAACTGCCCTCACTTTTATTATGGTTTCAATATATAGACAAGATACAAATTTCATTTGTTCCATTGTTTATCTTTTTTCAAGCAGAATAATACTACTAAAAAACAAGTAAAGCATACAATGATAAAATTCTACTCATGAAAATCTGTTTTTTGAATTTAACGTAACACTCCACTTGTCCATTTCAATTTGCTATACTCTTCTATTTACCATTAGCAATGCCAACTTTTTAGAAATGAAAATTAAGATAAGGTATTAACTTTCTAGAGTCGCAGCAAAAAAGCATTCTCGATTAGAAAGAATGCTTTTTTGAAATTTAATTGTTCTATATTTCCCCCAATTTATATCTTTGAGTTAAGCAAACATGTAATAAATTTAGTGAAAAAATTCACCTTATAATTAAGTATTATTTCTGAAATACATGTTTTACTTTTTCACCTGGAACGTTACTTCCTCCTCTTCCTTTTACATCTTCAATCATCATTGTAACAATCATGTCTGGCGCATTTGCATCGAAAGCTGCGAACCATCCCAGTTCTTTTCCGTCTGCTTCTTTCGACTCTTTCAGTTCTGCTGTACCAGTTTTACCAGCAAGCGTTACACCATCAACCTTTGCAATTCTCCCTGCACCATCAGGGTCATTAATGACTTTGATTAATGCACTCTTTAATATCTCTTGATTCTTTTTAGAAACCACATTTTCTTTCCAATTCCCTGCTACTTTTGCTTCTTTTAAAAGATGTGGCGACGGAATATTCCCTTCATTCACAATCGGTGCATATGTTAATGCTAAATGAAGTGGCGTCATTAATACTTGTCCTTGTCCATAGCCCGTGTCTGCTAGTTGAATATCGTTTTTTTTCCCATCTTTTGCAATGATTGAAATAGGAAATTCGTATTCGATTGGTAATTTTTCATGAAATCCGTACTTTTTAAATTCCTTTACATACTGATCTTTTCCCATTTTCAAAGCTTGTTGAGCAAAATAAATATTATCAGAGTACTTCATTGCCTTATCAAAATCAATTGGACTTGCATCCTTTACACGCGTTACATAGTAATTTCCCCAAGACGAATCTTTTGTCCACTTCAATCCTTGAATTTTAAATTCTTCCTTCGGATTTATTGTGTTTGTTTCCAAACCAATTGCACCTGTGATCGTTTTAAATACGGAACCTGGTACAAATGCTTGTGTAAAGCGATTCGTCATTGGTAGTTTCGAGTCGTTATTCCATGCTTCTCGTTGGGCTTTCGATGCTCCTCTAACTATTATATTTGGATTATAAGCAGGGCTACTTACAAGTGCGATTGTTTCACCTGTTTTAGGATTGACCGCTGCACTAGATCCTGCTTCAGTTTTCATCTCATTAAAGATTTTTTCTTGAATTGCAGCATCAATTGTTAACGTAACATTTTCTCCTTCTTTTGCTTCTTTTTTTGCTACGTTTTTAATCTCTCTCCCATTCTCATCTTCTATAAATACGCGTCCACCCTTTTCACCACGCAATTTATTTTCTAACACTTTCTCTAAACCGGTCTTACCTACTAAATCATCTGCTTGATAACCTTGTTTTTGAAGTGATTTTAACTCCTCCGCATTCACCTTTCCTATATATCCAGTTAAGTGTGCCGCTGCTTCACCTAATGGATACGTACGAATATTTACTGGGCGAGATGAAACTCCTTCTAATTCAATATAATCATTCTGTCTAGTTCCCTCTTTTAAAACGCCAATTGGTACAAAGGAGTCTGGTTTTATCCATTTCGCTGTGAGCTTTTGTTCGACCTCTTCTATAGACATATCAAGTAATTGCGCTACTATTCCTTTCGTTTGCGCTGCTGCTTCGCCTAGTTTCTCTGGAATAATTCCAACCTCAGTTGCTTTACCATTCGTTGCAAGCCCTTTTCCATTTCGATCATATATTTCTCCTCGTTTTCCTTGCTCTATTTGCATACGTACTTTGTAATCTTTTTTCATTCCTGGGAAAATGAAGTCCGGTGTCCAATCTATTTTCCAAGATTCTTTATCTTTCACAAGTTTTGCTTCGTGGATGAATGAAACTGATCCTACATCCGTATCCATTTTAACTTCAAAAAGAAAAAGCTCTTTATCTTTCGTATTCTCTCCTTTCATTTTAACTTTTAAATTCTTAGCTCCAATCCCCTCATAGATTTTTTGATATTTTTCTGTGAATTCTTTTTTAGAAATCGATTTTTTGGCATGATCTGATAAATGATCATACATATTTGCAAATTTTCTATCATTCCATAAGTTGATATATTCTTCAAATGCTTGTTTTGGCGGTTCGTTTTTATTACATCCTACCAACATAACTGCGAAACAAACGAAAAGCAGCATCCATAATTTTTTCAATTCAATCTTCTCCCTTAGTTAAAAATGATGATTCCTTTCTTAATTTATTTAATAAAAAATGTTTAACGCTTAATAGACAGTGTAAGTAAGGACATTGTTCCATATTTACAAAAAATTAATTTACGCTTAAGTTGCATTGGAAGAAGGAGGTTTGTAAGCTTCTTACAAACTTAAGGAGCTCCTATATTTAGCAAACGTTATCATTATTAGTGGTGTTTTAAAACATACATTTAAAATACCTTTTAGTTCGTTTTCAAAGAAGTTTGGTTGTTGCAAATTAATTATGAATATCTAATCCAATTAGAAGAATACAATAATCAATTATCCAAAGTTAATTTCATACAAAAGCTAATAACGAGCATTAAAAAACTTTGCCTACTCTTTTAACATGGAAACATAATCTATTTATCAGAAGTCAATAATGAATAACAGGCGCTCCTAACCAGCAAAAAAAATAGACCTAATTGGAATTCATCAGAAATTAATAGATACATAAAAAACGCCATACTTTCTGTAAATTTCTACAAAAAGAATAGCGTTTTCTTATTTTACCTTTCTATATATGCTATACCGTGAGCTCCTTGATTTACAGAAGGATCTGCATTTCGATCTCCTGGATCAACTTCAATGGTATGAACATTCTTGTAATTAACTAAATCTAATACACTTATTGTCCCTGATCTAAGGTTAGAAACATATCCAACCGTTCCGTCCGTAGAAGAACGCATTGTAATTGGGAGTAAATCTACTTCTATTGTACCTAACATATTTAACGATTCTCCATCAAGAACAGAAACATACCCTGGTGCTGGAGAAAACATACTTCTTGTTCTCTCTCCATTCTTATTCTGAAAACGCGTATGTCCTACCAATACTTTCCCATCATTCGTTACATGAACCGGAGTAATTAAATCTGAAAATGATTTTGTCTTTATAATTTTATCGGTTTCTGTATTAATGATGCTAAGTGTAGGTTGCTCCTCTTTGTAGTCTCCAAGTAAACATGGTGAAGGGATATAAACTCGATTACCTTTAGGAGAAATAGCTAGTTCTTCACTACCATAGGGCATAGATACTTTTCCAATTAACTCCTTATTATGTGTATCTAAAACCGATATAAAGGGCGCCTCTTTATTAGAGGAATATCCTTTTGTACCATCTGATTCGTCACAAACCAATGTGGACCTGTTGCTTCTGTAGAGATTCTATCTAGCACTTTTCTTGTGTTAAGATTAATAATTAAAATTCCTCCTTCACCAGATTCAACACTTACATACAATAAGTCTTTTTTTTCATTATAAACTAAACCATGTGGTGCAAATTCCGGCGAAATATCAATGATATCAATTACTTTAAATTGATCAATATCGATAACTAAAATTTCATGGCTTTTTTCCGGATTATTTCTATAAAAACCTGAGCGATAAGTAATACTTACATATAACAATTGACGCTTAGAATCGAAACATAATTCATGAGGTTCTGTAACTGGAGAATCTATAACCCCTATTCTTTCAAAATTTTTCGTATTGAAGAAATGAATTTGATTACCGCTGGAGCTAACGACCGCCAAAATAGGATTATTTTCTTTAGAACTATTCATTAATTAAACCCTCCTTGTTATTTGTTCCAAATTTCTTAAGTTCCATAGAAATCAGTATATTTAAGTAATTTGTATTATTACTAAGACAAGTTGTAAACAATTTTCACCTCCTTCTAATTAAATTAGCTTAACTTATAATAAGTTAGACTAACTTTTATTCTGTAAAAATACGTTGAATTTAATAATCCAACGTATTTATCTACCTTCTCCAACTTTATCTTTTATACTTACATGTATTTTATTTAATAACTTTACTTCTCAATTAATGATGCACAAGAAGCACAGAAAGCAAGTAATTAGCGACATACCATTTCTTTGTCTCGTGCATTATCAGATACTCATAACATAAATAAACCAAGCTTAGCTGCCATTTAATTAGTTTCCCTTCGCTACCGTTTTTTTAAATTCATTCTGCGTACAGCTCTATTCTTTGAGGAATCGCCCTATAGATTAACAAATTTGCTTCAGATTCTTGTTTTTTATTGAACTATTCCTGTGTTGAAAATCCAACTATAATTAGTTAGCTTAACTAACTATAATTATAAATACATCCACGTTTTATCGCAAGAGTTTTAAGAATCTTCGAATAAATGAATAGAGAGATAGAATTTCATCATAAGATACATGATCTTAAGTTAATAGTAATGCATAATGAGATTTTCGTACGTTAAGAAAAAACTTGCTACATATGTAGTAAAGTTTTTTAATTGTTTACTTCTCGCTCAGCTATCAGCTTTTTTTAACTAACACTTTAATTGTTTTAACAGCCTTTTGTTTAATTCCCACAAAGCTGTTTTGTTACTACCTCATTTCAAGAATCTCTTAATCCAATTTAATAAAGTGAAACTTTAATCAGCCCTCACCAATCGGGCTGCGCGGCAAATAGCTGGATAAACAACAATTTCAGTTGGTAGCAGGTTTGCTAAATCAGGAAATTGAGACGTATTCTACCATTACTTCTTTTGGAATCATACTCCCTCCTGTTCTTAATACAATATCCCTGTAAAAGCAGGCTCTACGTATTCTCCTAAATTATCAAAACCAACAATATCTAACACAACATCACGGAGTTTGCTCGCGACTTTGACATTGCCATCCACTACAAAAATCGCAATTCGTTTTTCTTCCATCTGTTTCATCCTTTCTACACCCTAGTTTTACAAAATAAGAAGTCATCCAAACTTATATTTATTACTTCCTGTTATCTCCTCACTACTGTTCTATGCATTATGTATGTAAATTTTAATTGCCTACTAAAAAATAACGTATTTGCAGGATGTATAAAAATTATACAAAAAGTAATAATTCATCGTTTACCCAACAATAGATAATATGGATAAAGAAAAAACACTAGAGAATATCACAGTGTAGTAGTCTCAAGTATCTTTTCATAGTATTTTAACGGCTATGCAATACGAAGGGATAAAAAAAAGACCTCTTACGGAAAGATAAGAGGTCATCAAGAAGATAAAAATGTTGTATTTGAAACACGCGAGTTTCTAATTAACATCATAACACAATATATTTATATATTCAATATATACATAAAAGCAAGGGATATATGTTCAAAAAACACACGGAATATTAATTTGGAACAGTATGTTTTATTCTTTTAACCTATTTCTTCTACAATGCCGTAATTGTAACAATGGATGGTCTCCTCTATATACTGATGAGCAATTGTAGCAAGTTTTTCTAAATTCTCTTCCGTTACCTCATGAATAAACAGAACAAAATTACTGTCGGATTCGGAGTCTGTTGAAATGGAACCATCGATCCGTTATGAAATGTTGAGCTTGCATCTCCTAGATTCCATGTAAATATTCGCTAATTCCAATCCCCTTTCGTGTCTATTTTATGTTTAATATAGTCTCGTACCGTACAAACGGGAAATGTTGTTAATTTGAAAAGAGAGAGGAATAAAATTTCTTTATCGCCTCTGTTCTTTCTTCTGTATGATAGAAAAAACGGAGAAAGGTAGAATTTTATCTATTCTCATAATTTGTTAGAAAATTCTAATTTGATTAAATTAAAAGAAAATGATATATTGATTTTATAATAACAATCCAATTAATGGATGACAACCTAATACCTGTAAGTAGACTATGAAAATGTCAGATAAACGGGAGGAATTTAATATGAAAAAATTATGTTCATTTGCTTTAATTGGTGCCTTAACCTTTTCGGGTTTTATCGTTTTAGACAGTACGCTACCTGATAAAGCGCGCGCTGAAGTAAATACGATTAAGCAAGCTTCAGCTGTTGTGGATGATTGGCCATGGCAAACGTATTTCTTATTGCATCACAATGCGGACTATATACAAGAATTAGCCCCTGGTAGGTTAAAACAAGGTGGTATGTTTGATACGACGGTATATATAGGCGGAAAAGATGTGGGTGTTGTAAAGATTTATAGATTGAACGGAGAAGGTGAATTGCAGCGCTACAAAACCATTTCTGCAGGTGAGGCTGGGCACCACTACTATTCTAGGTTCACAACACCTATTACAACAGTTTACACACCAGGTACATATGTAGCAGTACTGAAGATAGACACTTCATATTATTATGGTGGCTCCTTCCAAATTACAAAGTAAAACATATAGGTATATTTGTCTGAAACGCACTGGGTTACGGTGCGTTTTTGTTATCTAACGAATAAATGATCACGCGGGAATTCAAAGCATATTATCGAAACGGAGCTGAATGTGATGAAAATTGTAACAGTTAGTGCGGATGCAACAGTCCATGTTGGTATTTTAAAAGGGATGACAGGAAGTGTTACTAGTTATGATGCGGATACTGGGATGGCCGAAATCTAATTGGATCCATTTACAACGGTTATAATTAGGTCTGTATTTCTAACGCAATAAGGTTTGTATAGGATTCTTTAGAAAATTAATATTTGATTTTTATAGTGACTCAATACATTCTATGATTAAAACTGAGTTACATATTTTAAAATCATCACCAGGAGAATCTGCAAATTTACGGGTTCTTATTTAAAACATAATGCCAGAAAAGCTGAGGTGAATAAAGTGCAAAGTTTAAAATCTTTAAAACGTGACGTATACATTTTTCTTCCATTGTCTATTTATTTTTCCTCCATTTTTATTTCATTCTATATTATAGAGAATACATTCAACTTGCTAAGTTTTTTACCAGCACTTGGAACCCTGTATGTCTGGGTAACTAGTGTGATAGACATTAAAAATAAAAATTACAAAATAAAATAAAAAAGCAACTGAACTAAATGCTTTGCTCTTAATGTTATAGAATATTGACGCCCATGACCATACAGCTACCAAAAACAATACATACCAAACCTAAAAATATTAAAAACCCTGGCAAATCAATATGCTCGAGTAGCGCGCATATTAATAATAAAAAGGGATAGACTAGAATTTCAATCCAGGTAACGCCCCCTGCTTTCTTTATTTCTCGGTATGATACTATGCTGACAAGTAAAATGCCTAATACAATTAGCCCTATCCCTAACATCATCCATCCATTCACCCTTTTTAGAATTTTAAAATTTAGCTCTTCACTTTCATATACTGCTCTTTTACACGCACCAGTAAGTCCCTCAGTTTCTTCTCTACAGGATGTTCTTGATTTTCTGGTACTTCTCTCCCGTATGATGAGAAGCTTTGTGAGCATGCACTAGGTGTGACTTCCAATTTCGCGTATGAGAAAGTATGCTCATTTTCTTCACCGATGTTTTCAGTAGTGCTTCCATTTGAACCAACGCGTATGTAGCTTTCGTCAAGTTTGGTGCGCTTTCCTTCCTTGTTAACCGTGTAATAGGTATCGTTGACTTCCCCATATTTCATATTAGGTGTTGATGTTACTGCGGTCCCGTCTGCAGAAAAAGTAACAACACGAAACCCATCTTCTTCTGGCAACAACTCAGCTCCTGGAACATTGTATAGAACCAAAAGGTCTCCTTCGTATGCTTCTGGAATGAGATAAATGGTATCTGTAGTGTCTTTTCCGAATCGGATACAACCGCTTAAAAGAATCATACTAAAGATCCCACAATACATTATAACTTTTCTCATAGAGTCTCTCCCGTTATGTGTAAGAATGGTATAGTATGTATTATATTCCCTTGGATAGAATAAGTTTCTAGTTTGAAGACGATTTTACTATTGTTATATAAAATATTTATGTCAGTGGATGATTAGCACGAAGAGAAATGGAGTGAATTGATGAGCAGACGTTTTGCATTAACATATGAAAATAAGATTTTGAGAAAGATAATGATTACCGTAAGCATTATCACACTCGTTTTCATTACAACAGGGTGTGATTCAGTCCAAAATGATGCAAAGGATGTAACGGAGATTCCGCTAAACAGCAAACTAGATTCCCTTATTTCAGAAAGTATCATTGCCTGGAATCAAGACAAATTAAATCATACAAAAAAACAATTTGAGACGCATGTAATCTATGGAACTGAGATGAAGGATGAAAAAATGTATGTCTATCTCCATTCCCTCATGCAAGGATATAACCGCGAAACACAGACAGTTCCTCAAGCAGGACATTTACTTCCAGTCCGTGTGACAGTCACAAAAAATGGCGATGATTACATCATTGAAGATTACCGTGAACCAGGAGATGGTGCTGAAAATGAACCTACTTTGCGCAACATGTTCCCGAATAAGTATGCGGATCAAGCACTTGCTATATCAAATGAAACGATTCAATCATTAGAATCTCGTATGCAAGAATATGTTTCTAAGTGGTTGGAAGATACAAGTAATAAGAGACAAGATAGATAACAAATATAAGTATGAACAACCTCTCTTGATATATGAGATGCTCGTTTAGTAACTTGTAACATCCCATCAGTAGAAAAAGTAACTTCTTGTGTTGTGTTTTTTACTTCTCCAATTAATTTTTGCAAGTTATCCAGCATACTATTAAAAGACTTCACAATGCTCCCCTTTATTAAGGCCCCAAAATCCTAGTATAGATAATATGATACAAGAGACACTTGCTATAACTACCATTACGTTTAGTGTTGTGCCAATTTTACTGTTTTTTAAAAACGACAATTAAATTCATTCAATATTTATATAACAATTAAGTAATTTATTGTATAAAAATAAAAGATATTTAATTATTTATATACGATAAAAACCCTATACTTACATTTAAATAATAAAAAATAAATAAAGAGCGTGTTGGTATATATTTAGATCAACGCGCTCTTACATATATTTAAACCCTATATCAATTTCTTATTCCATTCATTTAACTCATAAATACTTTTATATCCGGCTATCATGCCAGAAGTTTATTGGAAAATGATTGTTCTCACCATAAGCTTCAAATTCATACCCTTTTTCTCTTAATCCTTTTATAATTGCTGGAACTGCCGCAACAGATTGTGGATGAATATCGTGCATTAAAACAATTTCCTTTGAAGACGTCGCACCTGCTAAGACATTTTGAACAATTTTTGCGGCCGCTACATCCACAGGTAGTTTATTATATTTCCAATCTAGAGAGTCAATTGTCCAATCCCATACTTTTAAATTATTTCTGACTACTTCATTTCGAAGTGATTCATTTAATCCAGGCATTGATCCATATGGTGGGCGTGTTAATTTCGGGGAGTTTCCAATAACATTTCTAATTAAAGATTGATCCTCTTTCATTTCCTTCACATATTCCTGATTGGTGTATAAATTTTTAAAATCATGTGTCATACTATGCATACCCACATAATGGTTCTCTACATGCTCTCGTTTCACTAAATCTGGGAACCTTTTCACATTATCGCCAATTAAAAAGAATGTTGCTTTCACATCATTTTTCTTTAATACATCTAATAGATTAGCTGTATATTTTCCTGGTCCATCATCAAAAGTTAAATATGCAACTTTTCTTTCTTTACCATCAAAACGATTAGGTATTGGTTTTTTTAATTCATTTTTAGGTAGACTGCTCACTTGTTGAACACTGTTTCCCTCTTCCGCATTTACCAGCTTAGGATTTGTAATAGATTGAAACATGTAATACCCTATTGCTACTAATGTAATAGCTAACAATACACTTATAATTCTCTTTTTCTTAAGCTTAATTTTCATGTTATAATTCTCTTCCTATCTTATTATCCCACTTTATGTTGTTATTTTTATTATTCTATTTGCTTATAGAGTCATTAGCTTAACCAAACTCACTTTTGGACTAATCGTTTTAATAATCTATATAGGCGAAAATTAGTGCCCTGCACTAGCATTCATGCCATTTCCTATAATAGTTAGAACCACAGGATATAATACTGGTCCTAAGGTAAGGAAAATGTTTAAAAGTATAATGAATTTATATAGTAAGCTATAATTTTTACCATTTCGATTTACAAATACCAGGATGACCAATGTTATTACAGTAATTAAATGTAGTAATAATATTATCAACCAATAATACATCATTATAGTAAGATTCGCCTTTCCTAATAGTTGGCATGTTATCCCTATTATTATTCCTAATACTGTAGAATTAAAGGAAATAAACAAAATTCTTTTTAATATTCTAGATAATGTTTTGTGATCCACAGTTTTATTATATAAGCCTATTAAAATGCCCAAAGATAGATATGCCAGTAATAACCCTACCCAATCCCAGATCCAATCTTGACCTCCCATTAAAGTAAACAAAAGCGAAATGACCCCTCCTACTGCAAGAATCGAGGAGATCATAATACTATTTAAAGCTGATTTCATAATATTTTCACTTCCTTAAAAATTTTATAATACAACATTGATGTTTACTCTTAAGTCGTTCTTTATTTATTAGAATTCTTTTCATTCAGAATCTTGTATGGGAATACCATCATATAATCCGGTCATCATACCTAATAGCCTATACGGAGAATGGATAATTTCAGCAAAAAATACATGTACATGATCTTCATACCATAAACATCACCATATCCTACTCCTACTCCACATGGTAGATATACAAATAGAGGATGAGATTCAGCAACTTTTATTTGCATATGTATTATTCAAACGAGAAGCAGCTGCTGACATATGTACATATGATGTTTTAAAATTAACCATACTTTATTATAATTAAGTATATATTAACAATATATTAATTATAAGTAAATAAAATTAACTAAAACTTAACTTTATTTACTTATTTAAAGGGGATTACATATATGAACAATATTAATGTTGGTCAAAAAATTATGGCATTTAGAAAAGGTGCCGGATTAACCAGTAAACGTTTAGCAGAGTTAGCTGATATAACACCTTCCATGTTAAGTCAAATTGAGAAAGGAATCACAAATCCATCATTACAAACACTAAAATTAATTTCTGTAGCATTAAATATTCCATTGTTTAATTTTTTCTTAGAGGATACCAGTACAGAAGAATTAGTTGTAAGAGCTAACCAAAGAAAAAAAATAACTTTTCCTGAAAGCGGCAATGTTTCGTATGAGCTATTATCTCCTAATTTAGATGGATCACTAGAATTGGCTTTAATGAATCTGTTACCTCAAACTGCTTCATCTATGGAGCCTGTGGCACATAAAGGGGAAGAAATAGCATTTATTATGGAAGGACAAGTAAAACTATATCTAAATGATGAGGTTTTACTTCTCAATACAGGTGATAGTGTTAAAATCCCACCTTATGCAAAGCATAAATGGGAAAACACTTCTTTAAACAAGGTCACTGTTATATTTGGAGTAACTCCACCATCTTTTTAATTTCAAATACTAGCGAAGAAAAGTTAGAGAAAATAATCCTCTAACTTTTCTTGTATCCATAACTTTATTTTAAGAAAGTAAAAAAATTGTCTCTCAATTATATGAGATTATAATCTAATCGATTAAAAGTAGTGAAATAGATCTTTTTAATTACATACTTAATTTACTTTTTAATGTCCAATATTTTTCTCCATTCGCTTCAAAAGAGAATTCTACCCATCCATTTGGATCTTCACGATAAATAAAGATGGTTGTTCCAGAAGTTACTGTACCAACTTTATTCTCCTCGACAGCTACATCTGGTCTACTTTTAATTTTTAAATTAAATGGATAAGGTACCTGATAGTAAGTAGCTGATGATACAACATTTGAGCTTGAACCGTCTGCATACATTTTATATGGAATTTCATTAGATAATGCGTCGACATCTAATGTTTCAGGATTCTTTGGTAATTTTTTTGCATATGTATAGTCTTCTACACGAAACGGTTTAATACGTTCCATAATACCCGCAATTTTCTTAGCCCAACCTTTATCTGATGCATATTTCACGTTCATGCCAGTTAATGTTGGCCCGTTATAATACATACCACTTTCTTCTAAATATCTTTCTCGTACATAATTAGCGTTATAAGCAATGCTATCGCCGTAGCTTGGTAAATATTTCGCATATTTAAACGGATCTCCATCATATGCACGTAGACCGAATAGATTATGTTTTTGATATGCGATTTCTGATTTTCCGTATCCAGATTCTAAAATCGCATGCGCTGCTAAATAATGAGCACTCACGCCATATTGATTTTGCGCATTGATAAAATCTTGCCCATGTCCAACTAAAGGACTATCCGAATGATATTTCGCAATAAAACTATCAATCTCTTGAGCTGTAATTTTCGAAGTCACTGTTAAATTTAAATCTTCATATGAAGTAGCAGTAATAATCTCTTTTTCATCGTTTGAATTTTGTTGTAACATATCTGTTTTTGCAGTAAGTTGAGCAGCTTCAGCACGTGTTATAAATCTATTTGGTTGCCAACCGTTCTCAGTACCATTAGAAATTTTTAAATCTATTAAAATATTGGCATATTTTTCTCCCCAATGCCCTTTTAAATCTTCAAATCTAACCTGCTCGTTATAATTTGGTGTGTTTTGTAGTTTATATGCATTTACTAGCATCGTAGCCATAGCAGCGCGAGTTACTTTTCCGGATGGATTGAAGATTCCATTACCTTCACCTTTAACAATACCAGCTCTTTCAGCAGCAGCAATATAAGGAGTAGCCCAGTGGTTTTGTGAATCTGTAAAAGATGGTTTTGCATTAGGATCAATTTGTATCCCTAAAACTTTTGTCATAATTTTTGTAGCCGAAGCTCTGTCTAATGAGTCATTTGAACCAAAAGTTCCATCTGGATAACCATTCAATACCTGTTTATCAACTAAATAATTAACAGATTTATCAGCCCATACAGGAACATCAGGGAATTTATGAGTATCTGCTAAAATATTAGAAGAATAGGATAATATAGATCCTGCAAGGATACCTGTTGCAATTAATTTGTGCTTCATTAAAATAAACACCTCTACCATTGTATTTATCAAATTGGGATTTTCTATCTTTATATTTACATGTTTGTAATAATAATAAAATCGTATTATCACACATTCAATTTGATGTAACGAGTATAGTTACTTATATACGCAAGTGTCAATGAATGTCTTTTACAAAAATGTATAACATTTACATAATTTTAAATTTACATGATCTTATAATTGACTTATGTATAAATTTTGTAAAGGACCTTTTGATAGATTACTTATTAGCTTACCTGAAGAAATCTCTTTAGTTGTTAATTTGCCAACCTTTCTTGTTTACTATGAATCAATTAAAAAAAGAAGTTTTTTGTTTAAGAGCTACTTTAAAATCTTAAGTTGATGGATGTGTGAACGTACCGCTACTAAAATTCTTGCTTTTAAATCATTATTACTGTATTATGTTTACGTAGCAATATAAGGATTATAGTATGTAAAAAGGAATCAAATCTATAAGTAAGATTTAAATCCTTGTCCAAGTCAAAAAGACTTTGCCAAAATCTAATATAATTTATACTTGTCTTTTTAATATGTATCTAGTAAAAACATATTTTTTATCAATAGAATTCTGTTTTCAATATAAATTGAAACTTTTAAATAGAAGTTTATTTAATTTCAATGATAGGAATTATTGTTCTAAACAAGGAACCATACAAAGTGATCTGAAAAACCTGATAGATATTGTATGTAGTTTGCTCATCTCCAGGTACTACAATAAAAGAGCCTTACCTCTCTAGGTAAGACTCTACTAGTTTCGTTGTATAATATTTACATGATAACTAAGAAACAGAAAGCATATAACACCAAATAACAGCACCCTATTACTCCTCCTACAGCTAATACCTGTTTAATCCAACTCTTAAATTTTTGATTACTGTAAATCGCTTGCACTCTTTCCATATTTCCTCCTATTAAGGAGAACCCTTAAAGACTCTCACCTCGCTATAGTACCATTAAAAAATGAATAATAGAGATCTAATGTATAAATATGCAATATTGCATACGAAAATGTATTGTAATAATTGTAAGCGCTTACTATAATGAATTTATAAAGATTTATCATATCTTAATACGAAAAAAGAGGAGAGAATAATATGGAAATCGCAATGGCAGTTTTAAAATTTATAGGTGGAGCAATCCCATTAATTCAAGAACTTCTAAAAGCATTTATGTAAATTCACTATTCAGCAATTATTTACAAAAATTATCATACAAATGATCTGTCTATCAAAAATGAATTGATTTACAGATCATTTGCGTGATCAAGGTCCCTTTAACATGACTAAGGGGACTTTTTTAAATTTCCAAATAATTAAGGTTACGTCACATCACCATCAAGTTAGCAAAATAAAATGAAACTTTAACTTGATGGTACTGGGGTAACAGTTGTGATTTAGAGATAAGATCAGATTATACAAAGATTACCCACTGATATGTGGAAGATAAAGAGATAAAGAATACACTTGCGAAATTTAAACGATTGAATTAAAAAACTTGATATTAGTGCGGTTAACAGAATATGAAAATTACTTAAAAATCGTGATATTAGCTAAAAAACACCAAGCCCCCCTCCCCTTCAGGGCCATCTTGGTATTTTTTACGTTCACATACAAATTATTATTTATATTGTTGCATGGGTTTCCTTTTAAATTATATACGTCTACTTTACCATCGATAAGCAATGACTCATGTCTCCCATTTAATCGTACTGATTATGTTTTAAAAACCATCTTGGCTAAAATGATAAAGTAATCTAGCAACTTAACCACGTATAATACTATCACCGAAACCATATATACGATTTCTATAACCTGCTACGATATTTTTCTCTTTTATGCTTTATATGACCAAATGATGATCAGTAAGAACATCTTTAAAAGTTGTATCTGCCCGTAATATTTGTTGCTGCAAGTACTGAACCTGTTAAAATCATTACTTTCATTTTCATGCTATTTTCCCCTTCTTATCCTAATTATTTTTCATTATTAATAATAAAAACATTAATTTCTCCCAGAATGCTATAGACTTACTAAAAAACTCTTCTTGCCTATAGAAGAGTTTTTACTATGATGTGACTCATACATCAAGGGTACTGTTAATTTTATATGGAAAATAAAAAGACTCCATTTTGAAAAAAGGTTAATCAAAATGGAGTTTTTTATTATAAATCTGAATTTATATATATCCTTCTACCTAAAACATCGTATTATCATTAACTGCTTCACTTGGAATCTCTTGAATTACATCCCAGTGTTCGACAATCTTTCCATCCTTGATACGAAATATATCCACTATAGCAACTCCCTTATCTTGAAAATTAGTACGAGAATGTACATGAAGAGCAACTGTATCCCCTTCAGCTAATTCTTTTTTTCAAAAAACATTTAAATTCTACCCTAACGCTTGCAGAATTCTAGCATCCATTACTTTTCTTCTTGTTCTTAAATTTGTCATTGTCCTTAGTAAATTAATCCCAAAACTTATCATAAACTAACGCTCACTTTTCAATATAAGTAGACATGAGTATACTTATATTGAATTCCTTGAAACTTAATAAGTCCAATATTTTCTCAAAAAAATAGCAATGTAAGCTACCTCCTTTTCTACCATAGTACTAAGACACCTCTTATACGATATATTCAATAGCAAACATTTAAGCATCAAAAAATCACTTAGCGAAATTTGTACTATCTTAGCTATATTTTGTCGCATTACAGAGGGTGGGTAACCACTATATTCCGAATATTCTGTATATTAATGAAAAAAACTCATTGTTAAATTTAATGTATCTAATTCCTGTTATTATCAGAATAAGCCTTTACATAGAAAAGGGGGATATTATGACTGTTCAAGAGAAGAGTAATGAGCAATTGATGGGATTATTACACGAATGGTATGAAGAAATTCGTTTATATCATGTAAAAGAAGCAAAACAAACATACCTAAAAGTAAAAGAAAGTTTAAAAGGACTAGAAGCAGACCACTATGTATCATTCTATTATTCCCTACTGAATTTTAGATATATGGTCTTGGTAGATGCAATGAGTATTACAAAAGATTCTTTTAATCAAATAGAAAAACTCTCTACTATCAAAGATGATTTTTTATTTTTAGCTTACTATTATCATTTCTTTAAGGCAATTCATTCTACAATTTTAGCAAATTATACTGAAGCGAAAACACACTATGAAAAGGCGGAAGAACTTTTAATTGATATACCTGACGCAGTAGAAAAAGCCGAGTTTGAGTATAGATTTTCAACTTACTGTTATCAATCTTATCAACCATTTGAAGCAATTCAACATGTAGTAAAGGCAAAAAAAGTATACCAGAATCATGTAGGCTATGAAATTAATGTTGCCTTATGCGACAATGTATACGGTTTAGCTTGTATAGATCTAAGAGAGTTTGAAAGAGCTGAAGAATGTCTCAATACGGTTATTGATGTTTTTAAAAAGTATAATGAAGAACAATTATTATTAAGAGTACGTCATAATTTGGGCTGGTTATATAATATTCAAGATTTATTTCCATTGGCGATCAGACAGAGTTCTGAAATTATAAATACCCTACCGAATCATTTTAAAGCATTATTTGTCTTAGCAAGAGCATATTATAATTTAGAAGGCATTGAAACAGCAAAATCATATATCGAGCAAGGAATGAAGTATACAAATGAATCAGGAAATGAGGAATATAAGCATCGTTTCGCAGTTTTAAATGAACTAATCACAGAACTACCTAGAATTAAACTAGAAAAAGTAGTTACTGATGCTATTTCTTATTTTGAAAAAGAGGAAATGTGGGATTGTGTAAAAGAATATGCAGGGATTTTAGCAATCCAATTTTATGAGGCAGATAATCATGTTAAGGCAAGCAAATATTTCTATATTAGTAATAATGCTGATAAGAAACATTTGAGAAAAGGAGCGTTAAAATAATGAAAAAGATTAAGAAAATTGTATTAAGTATGGTAGTAGTAAGTGCATTAGCATGTAGCATAATTAGTTTAAATGTATTACAACACTCTTCGTTTAATGGTGGAGATACGCCAGCACCAACAAAACTGATTGTCTCTGGTGGAGTATCTATTGATTAACCTAATACATTTCCTTTATTAAAATCCAGAAAATTCAACTTATTACCTTTTACAAACCGTTGAATGAAAATGGATAAAATCTCGAACCTCTAATCCGAAACATATTTGTTTCGGATTATTCACATTATCTTTTTTATATCCTCCCCTTCAAGCCCAGGAACTCCGTATTTACTAGGTAATGAACTCTATTAAACAATTATTAAATCTCTTTTCATCCAAGTTAAAGTAACTGTAAAGTTCATTTCATTCCTGCCACATTCTTATAAATATATGCATTTACAACAACTATTGATTATTTTTTATTTCATTAATTCTATAATTTCTTTAATACACTTACCATTATCCATTGTTATATCTAATTTCTAATTAAAACCCTTCTTTGTAAGTTTATACCTATATATCGTGTTAAATTGTGTATGGCAAGATAAAACAAGCTGTTAAATTTAAATTATTGTTAGGTAGTTTCTACAGTATGATATTATCACACAATTAGTTATACATATAAAAAAGGTTTCCTGCCTTGTAACAGAAAACCTTTTATGTATTATTAATCTACAAACCTAAAATTTCAACAATCTGACGTGCCTTAGCATTATCTATATAATAATGCATCTCTAACCCTCTTCTTTCTGAACGGAGTACGGTTCCCCTTAATTTTGATAGATGTTGTGAAACAGTAGATTGGGGGATTCTTAATATTTCCGTTAACTGTGTAACATTACACATTTTATGGTGCATTAATTCATTTACAATTTGTAATCGAACAGGATGTGCCATTACTTTTAATACATCTACATCGTCTTCGTGGATTTCAGCTAGATTTTTTCAGATATTAATGTTATCATTTCGCATTCTCCTTTATTATTAATTTCTATTTTCCTTTTATTCTTATAATTAATACTTATAGCTGATTACCATTTGTCCTGTTGAGAAAATATATTCTCTTTTTAAAACAAAAAGGACACTAATTCATTAAAACGTTTTTACTGCTTTAATGAATTGGTGCCCTCTAATTTTTTGAACCAAATATATCTTATTTTAAAGGATATTTTCGATTCTTTTTTCTCACATCTAGTAAAAATTTTGTATTTTCTTTAAAATCCACATTAAGAATATTCTTCAAATTCTGAAAGCATAAGTTTGCGACAAACTTATGCTTTCTATCACATTCCATACCAATCAAGATAGTTAACACTATTAATGTAGTACTAACTATCTTAATTAAATATTAGTAATAGTAAGTCTAAATATTATCAATTCACTTTATATTACATATATGTAAAAATAATAACATGATAAGCTTTTTCAAATTTTTCTCCTGATAAAGATTTGAAATTAGCATTTCATTACTCTCCTTACTGTTAATATGCCTAGAAAAAGAACCCCATAGGGTTCTTTTTCTGTTCATTCCCTAAAGTCCCATATTAATAAAAAAAGAAGAGGGATATATCCTCTCTTCACCAATAAAATCGAACATCTTTACACTTAAGGAAGGGCATACATTCATCAAGAGATGAAATGAACAATAATAGTTCACCTAGTGAATTATAACATAAACCCAATTCCATTAATAGATAATATTAACATTTATGGAATAATTGTTACAGAATTGTTAAATATCTTAATATTAAAAGGCTTTATATGTATGTAAATTGAAAGTGGATAGTGTAAGGATAAAATATAAGGGGGATATATCATGTTTAACAAAAAACAAACATTCGTAACAACGGTAACAGCTTTAACACTAGGATGTGGATTTACATTCGGATTAACACCGGCCTTTGCAGATTTTAACAAGATTTCCGCCAACAATATTCCTGTTCATTCTATTCAGAACCAAGAACAAGAACCTTTTACTGGATATGTCATTTCAGTAGAGAACAATTATTTAGTAGTTGCAGCTACGTCTACAAAAGATGAAGCTCTTGCTTATCAACATGATTGGTGGAATCTAGTTTCTCAAAATAAGATTTTAAGAGTTCCTGTTTCAGATAGTGAAAACTACACATTAGGTGAGAAATTAAATGTATATGCAGCTGCATGGACTAAATCCCTACCACCAATAGCTGTTATGCCCACAATTGAAAAAGTATTTCATTAAATTATATTTAAAATTAAGAAGGGCATCATTCTAATTAGAATGATGCCCTTTATCTCACCAACTTTTTTCTCTTATTAATCAAGCTGTCTAGTGATAAATAAGAAATGGTTACAGTAAGAAAACCCCATCTCGCCTTTTACAAAATAATTTTTTATTTCTCAACATAAAATGATTAGAATTAAATTCCTAATCATAGTACCTACAGTTGTCAATTATCCTCCCTTTTTGAAAGGTCCTATCTTTAATGACAATTCCATTCAAATTTTCCTAACCTAAAATATCCTCTCTATTTCGTTTTCTTTTTAACCCCAATAGTATATATCCTCTTTTAATCTATTATATTCAAGTTACATGCCTCCATTTAGAGATGTTAAATTAACAAATATCTACTAAATGTCTATTAAAAACTCATATTACAATCGTTATCCAGAACCCAAAATACAAACAGATAAAGTACTCTTATTTCCTATTAGTGGCTATATCAGCGTAATTGTCTCTTGTCAGAAGATCCTATAATATTATGTACAACGAAATTAATTTTTCACTAATAAATTGGTGGGTGATATAAGTAAATCCACCTAACGCATCATCAGCAATCTACGTATTAACGGATTTATTCTAAGTAGATTAAAATGAGAGATTGATATCAAATTTACAAAAGGAAAAGAGAACGTTTAATTTGATTAATGTTATAAAACATATAAAGGAGGTTAAAACGTGGTACTCTCAAGACAAGATTCCTGGACGAACGATAACGATTTACTTCTCGCATCCACAGTACTCCAGAATATTCGTAACGGTGGAACACAGTTAACTGCATTCAAGGAAGTAGCAAAGCTACTAAATCGGACACCTGCAGCTTGTGGATTTCGCTGGAATTCATACGTGAGAAAACAATACCAAGAGGAAATACAACGAGCAAAACAAAATCGAGAAGTGGGAAACAATATTTCTCCCTCTCAACAAAAAAAGAAACATACTCTTTATCTATGACATTAGATGATATTATTCTCTTTCTACAAAATTATAAAAAAACATATGAATTTACAAACTTACAAAGTCAAATAAAAACTTTAGAGACAGAAAATCATTCCCTTCTACAACGTGTAACTATGTACGAAGAAGAGTATCGTATGTTACTTAATCATATTGATAAGACAAGAAGTCTAGTTGAAATTAATTAAATAAAGTAGCAAATTACTTTTATACACTTAAGTCGTCACCTAAAAAACTCACTATATATAAATTAAGTTTAAACACTAATAAATAAAGTGCACGTTTACTCTTAATAAACGTGCACTTTATTTAATCCTTAAAACATAAAATTTAATTTTCAACTCATTAACAATATTAAAATTAAGATGTTTGTTTTATAGGTATTTGTTTACTTCTATTCTCAATAAGTCTATCTAATAGTAAGTAAACAAATCCAGAAATAATACAACCCACACCTAAGATTGTAAATAACATATGTCCTAAAAGCTGATCCAGTAATACACCGCCTAGAAGAGGTCCAAATACATTACCTGTAATCCATTGCAGATTAGCCGCCCCCATATAAGTCCCCCTCAAATGTTCTGGAGCTATATTAGCGACGAATGTCATTTGGACAGGTGACATAATCATTTCCCCTACTGTATAAACTGTATAAGCTATTAATAATGAGCCTAGAATAATTAAATCATTTGCGTCTATTACTTGAAACCACTTTGGTAACCATCCTATTGCTAAAAGGCCAACGCCAAAAAGAATAGCACCATATAGCATTGATTTACCAATTGGTTTGTGAGTTAACCACTTTGAAATAGGAAATTGGAAACATACAACCAATAAGCCATTTAAAGTCATTAAATATGGAAATGGATTACTATTTCCAAAAATCATTGTATTCTCATTACTAAAATGAAGTGGTAACATACCTTCCGATTGTGAGAATCCCATAAATATAATGATTCCCGTCACTATATAGAATAGAAATATTCTATCTCTTATAACAACTCTTAACGTAAATCTTATTGACTGTTTATGTGTTTCCTCATGTATCATTATATTTTTAGGCTTTGTTTCCTTTAGAAACAATAACATTAATATTGTATAAAACAGCATGGTTCCAGAAGTAATCAAAAATATGACATCTTTTGATACAACCACAACTGCTGCACCAATTATAGGGCCTATCGCAGCTCCTATATTATGAGCCATTCTAAGTAATCCATATGCCTCAGTTCTTTTTTCAGGTTCTGTTACATCGGTAACCATTGCAGATGCCGCTGGTTCAAAGAAAGAATTACATAGCCCTAAACCAATAGATAAAATGGCATACCCTATAAAACTATCAATAAACAAAAAAACAAGCATTAGTAGCCCATTACTGGCCATAGAGAGTACCATAGTTGGTTTCCGTCCATAAGTATCCGCTATATGCCCTCCAATTAATGAACCAAAACTCGCCGCAATTGGGGATAAAGCTATAACTATACCTACCTCAAGTAGAGAATCCACTTTATCCTTTAAATATAATGCAAAAAATGGCATTAACATCATCATTGCAATACCATTTAAGGCTTCTCCGATAAAGCGGATCCAGACATTAAAATCCATCCCCTTTAATTCTTTCCATGTACTCCTCATATAGTTACCTCGCCTATGCTCAAAGTATATTTTTATCCCAACAAAAGTTTTACTATATTATTATTAAAATCTAAATTTAGTCGGCTATGCTGACCCCCTCCCCCCCCCGAAAAAACCTATCTTTTGATAAAGTAATATAAACTTGTCCCTATAATTTCTAGTGCCTCCTGCATACGTTGAGGAGAAATATTTTCTAAAACGGTATCTTGAGGTGTATGGAATACCTTTTCAACATGATAAATTAGGGGATTCCAACTCTCTACATCCATCCAAATAAATAGTGCTGAGGAAATTCCAGCTTCGTAAAATGGTACATGATCACTAGAATCAAACTTTCCAGTTAATACAACCGATTTCCCTAATGCTTTACTAGTAGCTACTGCAGTATTTGTTACTTCATTTTGAGAGCCATCTAGTGTCATTGCATATAAGTCCTTAGCCTGTTGGTAACTTGTCGCTATCATATCTGCATTAAAAACCCCTAGAATATGTTTCTTATCTGTTGTAGATAACTGATTAACATAATGGTAAGCACCTAAGGATTCATTTTCTTCTGCTCCAAACGCTATGAATTGAATTTCTTTATTAATCTCTATATCTTTAAAATTGTATGCTAACTCTAATAAAAGTCCTACGCCAGAAGCATTGTCATTTGCTCCAGGTGCTCCGATAACACTATCATAATGAGCACTCATTATTGCTACATCCTCATTATCTGTCTTGTATTTGGGCTTTTTTTTCGCAATAACATTTAATGAACTCAAATTCATTTCATGTTTTGCCTTTAAACTAACTATATTTTTATTATGCACTATTTTATCTTTCATTCTAATTCCCTGATTATAAGCAAGCCCAAATACAGGTATTGATTGTTTCTTTTTTAGAACTGGGTTAAAGGCTTCTCCATAGTTGCCTCTATCCCCAATCGTACTATATAACAATACAGCTTTTGCTCCCTTTTCTACTGCATACTCAACTTGTTCATTATATTTCTCATACGTATCAGCTTGTTCCAGTAATACTATTTTCCCATGAATTGGCTCAGGTGAATTTTTAATATCGTTCTCTTTTCCTATAGAAACTACCGGCCCTACGACAGGATCTTTAGGTATAGATGCATTAGATGCTGCTCCAACTTGCCATTCTTTTTCTCCATACACACTAAAAGAGATACTCCCAATATATTGATCTGGTACAGGAAAGGCCTGATACTCAACTTCATACCCTAATTTTTTTAATGTATCTCCAATGTATGTAGCTGCTTTATGTTCTTCCTTAGTCCCACTTGGACGTGGACCAATTTTCTCAGACAGAAAACGTGTATGTTCAATAGCTCGACTAGCACGAACCTTATCTGACATGAGAGAACTTTGGTCGTTCTTAGTCATAGCATGTACTAGTATTACATCCTCAGATAAATTACTAAAAAGGAAAAGCAACAAAATCCCAAAAGTTACAATAAGCTTCTTTATAAGAGTTAGTTTTTTCATTTGTCCTCCCTATGATTAAAAAAGATTAATAGTAAAACCTTCCCTCCTAACACACTTACTTAGAAGAAAAGGTTCATTAAAATAATCTCTAACTCAAGTTACATGTAAAAATAAATAAACCGATAGTGCCTTTTATATCTCCAAATAATTCATTTTTGTTTGCATACCAGTAATATTTTTATGAAACCAATTAAGAGTCTCCCATGACCTCTTTCTATTCGTATAATCAGTTTCCTGAACCTCAAATACAATTCCTATGTTTTTATCCAAAGTATTGTTCTTCACTTTTAATAAAGTTTCATGTAATAAACTTTCATCAATAGATCCATTAGCCGGATTCTCTCCCTCATAGCAACGTATCTCACTATAAGGAATCGTTAAATGCTTAAAAGAACTAAAATGAAAATGTTTAATATAATCCATTAAGCTTAAATACTTATGAAAATCCTTATATTCAATTTCTTCTTGCCTTAATAATTTAGAAATACCTAAACGTGTAAGATAGGTTATAGACCAATGACATATATCCCATGTTATTCCAACGTTAGATAACTCCAGATTAACCAAATCAGTAAAATCTTCGGGATATATAAATATAGGATCAAAATCATCGCCCAAGTTTCCAATAATGGGTAGGTTTTCAACGCCAATCCATATATCAGTCCCTTTTATTTCCTCATCTAGCATATTAAAGAACTCTATAATCCTTTTTCTATTATCTAGAAGATTATAGTTTTGAAATTCCGCGACATTCATGAATTGATTAGCATGCACTGTTATACCTGATGCATTATACTTTATAGCAAGGTTAATAAATTCATATAGTTGCTTTTTAATAAATTCATCATTGAGATAGTCTGCATTATCAGTAGGAAAATGCAGCGTTAACAAGGATGGATTAAGGGTTTGAACAAAAGACAGGACCTCAGAAAACCTTTTTGTATATGAGTTATCAAATAAAGATGTCCCATCAAAAATATTTGCTTCTAATCCATAGCCTTTTTCAACCCATTTTAAGTCAATCTGTTTACTATCTAAACCAAAGAACGGGACCTGTGGTATTAACATATTCTCTTCACCTACCATGTCCCCCTTACTAACATAAATGCCTCAGCCGCTTGGTATCCAGATTTGGCACCCCATACAAATGCGTTATGTCTCATTGCTTCTATAGAGCGTGGATGAGGAAATTCCCTTAACTCAGATTCATAATGTCTCATCGCACTTAATTTCTCCTCCAAATGATCTTCAATATTCACAAAATAATTAGGAAGAAACTTATCTTTTTCATTATAATTCCACTCTGTAGAAGATAAAGTTTCATATGCAAATACCCATTTGATATTAGTATCTGGCAGAGGGCGTGTCGCTGTCATTACTGCTCTGTAAACAACAGTATGATCAATATTTATATCTCCACCATATTGAGTATAAATAATTGTAGGATTTATTTTTTTAATGTGATTTTCAATCTCTTTCACTACATCAAGTAAGGGTAATGTATCAAGACGATTATCAGGGAAATCTAGTCTTGCAAAACTTTTTACACCAAGTGTAGTACATGCCCCCTCTGTTTCTTTATAAGATAAGTTCTTAACCTCTAAATCTAGCTCTTTATATTCTTTAGCTCTAGAAGATTTTCCCTCTGCAAGTATTACAACATGTACATCATCACCTTGTTTCACATGTTTCGCTATTGTTCCACCAACACCAATTATTTCATCATCCGGATGAGCGGCAAATACAAGTACATTCATAAAATTTTAGACTCCTTTAATTAATTTTTCTGTTTCCTTTGGTCCACAATTTAGTAAAATATCTAAAATAGATAAATGTGGTATAAATTCCCCAAATAATTGCTTGTAGGAATAATCCCTTATTCTTTGGTAGATAATTTCTATATTTTCATTCTCAAAATCATTTTCGTCTAAATAATCTTGCCCTAAACTTCCAGAATAATAAGTACTGGCATTAAATTTCTGACACAACTCTAATACAAAATCACTTTTCTTACCTGTAATCCCCTCTAAATCTGATACATAATATAGTTCCGTATCAATGTTTAATTCACGGATAATAAAATGAATAAAATTCATGTTCATATCATTTAAATTAATCCAATCTTCTGAATAAAAATTTTCTAAATAATCCTTATATACATTAAAGTAAGGTGCATTAGAATAATTAATTCTTATTGCTTTCCAATGCTTCCGTTCCCAATCTTGAGTATTGTCTATCTTTAACTTATTAAATGGAATTTCTTTATAATTCTTCATTTGTATTGGAACAGTTAACCAAGACGCTCCTTGTGAAGTTTTAATACGATTCCTATTTAAAAAACCTTTTTTTTCAAATTGTGCTATATCATGAAATACAAACACATCTGATTTATGAATTTTTTCAAAAAAACCATACCAAGGTAAATAACTTGGTTGGTGGCCACTAATAATCATAGTTTAAATCCTTTCTTTTAAACAAAAACATTTTTTCAAAGCTGCCCCCCAGTATATCTTAGGTCTAGCAATCCCTTTATTATGTGAATATCCTAAATCCGCATACTTTAATTTATTATGAATTGCTAATTCAAACGCATCATTTAGTAGTAAATATGAAGATTGTGAATTTTTCCCTTCGGTATTGTTAATGTTAATCCAATAATATAAAACCTTTTTATCCATTATAAAAATGCTGGAACTAATTAATTCTTCTTCTAAGAATGCCCCTAAGAAAAGGATTTTTTCTTGCAAATTAAGAACTAAATGATAAAAAAACTCTCTACTAAATGAATAACTCGCTCCTATACTTGTATTATGTTCTTGATATAATTGGTAAAACTCATCTAATTCCGCTACAGTTATAGGACGAACTTCAACATTCTGTTTACGTGCATACCTAACACTTGTCCTAGCTTTTCCAGAACACGATGTCCATAAATCCTCAAACCTATTTGGTAGATCTAACATATAAGTTTCTTTATAATCCCACTTTTCTTTACTATAACTTTGAAAAGGATTTATCGTTATAGGTAATAAAAGCTTTTGAATTTTATTTTCAAACTTCTTATTTATTATGGATTCATAAACTGAAAAATCTATTTTATCTTGGCCAATTATTATTGGACCTCCATAACCAATTAAACTTCCCAAAAGCCTACCATCCTGTACATACATAGGAGTTAAAACTACTGTATCTCGTGTTTCTATTAGTACTGGGAAAAATTGAACACCAGGTAATAATTCCATTAACTTTCCCCATTCGTAACTATGAAATACAGAACCATTGTATTCTTCCATACAGGCATCCCAATATTGGGCGTCAGTACATATTTCGATTTCCATATAATCACCTTTTAATTCTTATTCTCTAAATATTTCAGAATTTGACTACATATATACTTAAGGTCCTTATTCACTAAAGGATATTTAAAAGGTATTGATAATACCCTTGGCCATAAATAATCTATATTTTCTGACTCAGTTGCGTACTTCGAAAAAATAGGGATCTCACTCAGGGGTAAGTAATTCCAACAAGTTTGTATACCTTTTTCCGCTAAATGTACAGAACACTCATATCTATCAGATGATTCTTTGAATATAATGGTAAAATAGTTTAAATAAACATTCTGAGCTGAAAATATAATCTTAACGCCATACTTTTCTTCAATTTCCTGCAGCATTGTATAACACAGACTAGCGTTGCATATATTTATTTCTAAAATCTTCTTTGTTTTCTGTAGGTGTTTATCAATTAACAATGAACGTACTATAGACATTCTTTTTGGGTTTATAACTTCCGTTTTCTCCGGTAAAGAATCTAATTTACTATTATTATAGGAGGGCAGAATCTCTAATTTCCTCCAATAATTAGTAAATAAACTCAGTACTCTACTCTTTTTTATTTTTATAGCCAATTGTGTTTTTAAATGATTCTTATAATCTAAAATTACTTCTTCCTTCTTTTCTTCACCCATGTCACATAATTCACTTATTGTACGATTAAGAAGTAACGCTCCTCCCCCAATACTTGGGATCGGTTTAGTTCCCCCAAAACTTAAAATACCAATGTCGCCTAAACTACCAACTGGCTTTCCATTTTGATAAGAAAACATTGCTTGTGCAGCATCATCGATGATATAAATATTATTTTCTCTAGCCCAGTCAATAATGTCTAAATCGTCATGACATCCATACAAGTGCGTAAGAATAATTGCCTTTGTATTAGCATTCCAATGTTTTTTTATTTTATTAAGAGAAATTGAATGATTAGTGTTTAAATCAATTAATACAGGTTTTGCTCCCACCGTTAATATTGCTTCTATTACATTAGGACAATTAAAGTTTGATAGAATTACTTCATCTCCCTTTGCCACTTTTAAGTACTTTAAACCAACTACTAATGCAGATGTACCGCTATTAGTTAATACAATTTCTGCATCCGGATAAAGAGCTTGAAGACTTTTTTTAAGTTTAGAATCATTAGGTCTATATACACTTTTCAAAAAAAATACATGATCAGATATACTCCAAGGAGAAGAATATATGGGATACTTAATTTTCTTTGGATTCTTAGGATATAGATACTGTGTTTCCATACTTCTCCCCTATTATTATCTCTAGTCCTTTATCTAATGAAATAATTGGTTGATAGTTTAAAAATAATTTAGCTTTCTCTATTGAAGGGATTCTTCTAAAGATTTCAATGCTAGAATTTCGGACTCCCTCTTCACCTAAATCAAGAAATTTAATTTTACTTTTATTGCCCATTAATTCATTAATTTTTATTGCTAGTTCTTCCATAGATATAGGTTTGTTATTGCCAATATTAAAATCTGCAAAGTTTTCTCCTTCATATTCAAAGGCTAGTATAGTTCCGTTAACAATATCACTTATATAACTAAAACATCTAATTTGCTGTCCATCTCCATAAATAGTAATATCTTCACCACTATGAGCTTGTTTTAAAAACTTAGAAATTACAAAGTTATCATTTTGTTGTGAACCGTATACATTAAAATAACGAACCACTCTAATTTTCAAACTATTACTAGCGTATTCTTTCAAATAATCTTCGGACATTAATTTAGCTTTTCCATAAGCTGATTTTGGAATTTTAATATCATTTTCTTTAAACGGAACACTCACTCCATCCCCATATACCTCCGAACTGGAAGAAAACAATAATTTTTCTATGCCATTTTCGTTACAAACCTGTACAATATTTTTCGTGCCTTCAAAGTTCACCCTCACTACATCTTCTTCATTTAAACGGCAATTATCAACACCCACTAATGCAGCTAAATGGATTACCCCATCGACATCAATAAGATTTTCTCTTAATGTTGCAATATCTAAAATATCAATTTCTTTAAAAGGAACATCAATACTTGGTTTAAATTTATCAAATATAACTACTTCATACCCCCTTGCTAGTAACTCCTTTGTAACATGCTTACCAATAAATCCGCTGCCACCAATAACCCCAATTTTCATAAATATTTACCTCCCTATTTTTAATTGATATAGACTTTTTAAAGACGTTATAATATGTTCAACCTCATTGTCTGTAAGAGCACTATACAGTGGTAATGAAATAATTTGATTAAATATCTCTTCCGTTTTAGGTAAATATACGTTAAATCTCTCTTCATAATACGGATGCATGTGAACAGGAATAAAGTGAACACTTAGCCCAATGTTTCTCTTTTTCATTTCTTGAATTACCTGATCTCTACTAACAGGAGAATTAGAATTAATTTTTATAACAAATAAATGCCATGCGTGTTTTACACTTGGATTGTTAGTATAATTAGGTAACGTTATATACTCTTGAACCTCTTTTAATTCCTCTTGGTACCTTTCAGCTATTCTCTTGCGTTTTTCAATCATTTCATCAGCTCTTTTTAACTGACTAATACCCAAACTAGCTTGTAGATCCATCATGTTATATTTAAACCCAGGTAATAGAACATCATAACGCCAGCTTCCTTCTTCACCATAACGATTCCATGCATTTTTGGTGATACCATGCCAACCATATAATCTAGCTTTTTCAGCAATCGATTCATTTTTAGTGACTAACGCTCCACCTTCACCTGTTGTTATATTTTTTGTGGCATAAAAACTGAAACAAATAACATCTCCATGTGTACCAATTAAAGTATTATCATATTTTGTTCCTAATGCATGCGCTGCATCCTCTATCAAAAACAGTCCGTATTCTTTACATAGTTTTTGAAGTTCTTTTAATTTAGCCGGATATCCAGCAAAGTGAACTGCAATAATTGCTTTCGTTTTTTTAGTGATTTTTCTTTTAACATCTTGAAGATCAAGACATAAATTCTCTTCATCTATATCTACAAATACAGGTTTTGCACCTACATGCATAATAACGTTTACACTTGAACAAAAAGTAAAACTTGGAACTATTACTTCGTCTTCTAATCCAACTCCCAGAGACAGTAATGCTAAATGTAATGCGGCAGTCCCTGAATTACAACTTACTACATGTTCAGTATTCAGATATTCTTTTAAATTCTCTTCAAACTCTATCACTTTTGGCCCCTTTGAAAGCCATCCAGATTTAAGGGCAGAAACTACCCTATCTATATCTTCATCATTGATTTCCGGTCGATAAAAAGGAATAAACTCTACCATGTAATCACCTACAAACTTATAATATTTTTTTTATATACTGATTCATCTTTAAATATGTTTCTTGTGTCTAAAATTAAACAATTTACCTCGTTAAGCAATTTAAAATTAATGCAATCATGATCCGTATGAACAATAATTAAAGTGTATTTGTCTAATTGACTTAGGTTTAAATCTATAGATTTTTTCAATGTGTTATCGCCCACAATGAGTTCCTCTATAAACGGATCGTAATAATCCACGTTATAGTCTTCTATCATTAAATCATTCATAATATCCAAAGCTGGCGATTCCCTAGCATCATTAACATTCTTTTTATATGCAACACCAACCATAAGAATATCCTTACCATCTTTATCATCTAGTAACTGTAGTGCTCTATTAAGAACGTACTTAGGCATGTTTTCATTAATTTCTCTTGCCACATCAATCATTTTTGTTGCTAAATCCTTATTATTTGCAATCCACTTAAAATAAATAGGATCAATCGGAATACAGTGTCCTCCTACGCCAGGGCCAGGATAGAATTTTTGAAATCCAAATGGCTTAGTTCCTGAGGCATCAATTACTTCCCAAATATTTATGTTTAACTCATTACAAATTTGTGTCATTTCATTAATAAAAGCGATATTTATAAAACGATACGTATTTTCTAATAACTTAGCTGTCTCTGCTACTTCTGGACTGCTTACCTTATGAATATCCTTAATTAAGTTACTATAGAAAGCTGCTGCACAATCGGTACAATTAGATGTAACTCCACCTACGATTTTTATAATATCTTGAATTGAAAACGATTGATTTGCAGGATCGATTCGCTCTGGAGAGTATGCTACAAATATATCTACACCAATTTTAAAATTAGTTTTCTGTTCTAATTTGTATAAAACTTCTTCTCTTGTAGTACCTGGATAAGTAGTACTTTCTAAGATAATTAATGTACCTTTTTTAATGTATTTAACTATTTCATCAACTGCTGAATGAATATATGTTAAATCTGGTTGTTTACTAGTTCTTTCTAATGGTGTAGGAACACATATAACTACAACATCACATTCGTTTATATAATCCATTTCTGTACTAACAAAAAATCTATTTGTATGTAAAGCATCTTGGATTTCAGTATCTTGAATATCACTGATATAGCTTATTCCACGTTCTAGTTTTCTTATTTTTACTGAGTTTTTATCAAAACCTCTTACCGCATAACCTACTTCTAAACATTTAAGAGCCGATGGTAGTCCAACATAACCTAGGCCTACATATCCAATACACGCATTTTTATTTGCAATTTTTTCAACTAATAAACTTTTAGTTTCATTATTTAATACTGTGACCATTACTTATCACTTCCCCAAAAGATTTGATATTAAAATGCTTACTAGCAAATAATAACTGTGCGTTCTAAAATCCCATGGATGCATATAAAATACTGAATTAGCAACAAACTACATTTTTGGCACTATCAATCCTCCTAATTTAATAAACATCTAAATTTGTAGAAATTCATGCGAAATATCAAGATGTAATTTATATCTATAATATTCACACGTTATTTTTTGGGATTCAATTGATATTTTTCTATTTTTTTACTTTCTCAATATATAATAATATTTATAATTCAGAAAATTCTTTTTTAAAAAACCAAATATTTTTATATCATTAAAACAATATAATAGTTGTTATATCTACATTTAGTACGATTTTCATCCTTGAATAAAGAAAAAATTATGCTTATAATTATCCAATAAATCCCATTTTTTAGTGATTTAAATGAACATTTAACCATAACTAAAATGGATGAGTTTCATATTTTTTACTTTTCATTAAAATTAATGGAAAAAAATCTATCTGAATTATAAAAAACAATTTGAAATATATTCAAATTGTTGACATAACAGATGAATTTATTAACACTTGTTGATTTTGTAATAATTCTCAAATACATAAACTCCTTAATGCTACCCAAAAATCATAATGACGCTTTACATCAAAAAAATTGCAACCCTCTACATTTAATGGGGGTTGCGATTTTTATGTACAAATAATTTTTATAAATTTTGCGTTAACCTAATCATATCCATACATTGAATACCATTTTCATATATTTCTTCATTATAATTTCGTAAGAAAAAGTCCTTATCCACACTGGTTATTCTAAAACCACATTTTTGATAAAGGCCTAGTTGCATTAAACTAGAATTTCCTGTGCCTATTTCTATAGTTTTATATTCTTCTTTTTTAGCATAGTCTATAGCAAACCCAAGTAAATATTTCCCATATCCTTTTCCTTGCTCTTTTTCGGAAACTGCTATATTTATAATCTCAATCGTTTCTGTTCGGGTAGGAATTAAAATCATAATACCTACAGTAACAGCACCTTTTTTTAAAACAAAACAATCTCCCTTTTTAAGATATCCATTAACTACTTCTGTTGAGGGATCAGCTAGTAACAATAACTCCATTTCTTCCATGTTAATACTTGTACTTTTTTCTATACTAATTCCATCCACATTATTTAATTCCATTTCTAACATCCTCCCAATCAATATTTTCAATTAATATCTTAAATGAATTCCTTCTTATAAGACAATATCAAAAACAATATTAATGTTTTTTAATAGACAGGGTGCTGGGAAATCTTTTTGAATTTTATAGAATGAATATAATGAAATATAATAAAGACTATAAATTTTCCACTTTAAATTCACTTAATCCGTATAATAGGTATGTTATTTTATTTCTGTTTTTTCATTTCTTCTTGCCATGTAGCACCAACACCACCTGATGGTGTATTCCACCGGTCTTCTTGTCGTTTAATACGCTCCATGTCTGCATCGCTCGGCTTAAATCCTTCTACTTCCTTATGTTGCTGTTCCTTATTATGATATTGTTCAACTTCTTTATTATTAGGTTTACAATTGGTAGTAGCTTCTTCGGGCTTATTATCTGCCTTTATACCTGCTGTACTAGATGCGGGCTTATCATTCGTTTCAATATTCTTGCCTTCGTTTATTTGAGGCTTGTAATTATTTGGATTATTCTCATTAGATTGCACGCCTACGTTTTTCTCTTCAGCCCAAAGATTATTTTTTTCACCCCATCCAACAGGAATAACTGAATACATTTTGTTATCTTGACCAACATAATCCGCACCAAGTAACTAATCATTTCATATTTATTTTTTCATTTACTTTTGTTGGAAACTCGTCTATCTTCACATCTTCCCAAGCTATTGCACTTTTTTTCAGTGTAATATACATGTAGAAATACTTCTTTACGAAGATTCAAGTTGTACCGCATGTATCATCTCACTATTTACAAAATAAAGTTAGGCTCAAAATTCTTACACTTGAACAACTGTTTTGTTTTCATACCGTTTATAAGCCTTTGTAGAGGAATAGTATTAGTATGTCCAAGTTTGATAACTTTTTTTCACCAAAACCTACAACTGATCTCATCACTACCATATCTTTATCAGTAATTATCTTCATTGTGGGTTCTTAAATTATACTATTTTCATAACATATGCAGAAGAAATATAACCTACTTGTTTTTAATCTGCCGTTTTAAATAGTGCGTTCTAAAAAACTACTCTTCTTCTAAAATAGCGTAATAATATTCATCCCACCATTCATTCCCATGTGGTATACACTTCCTAAAATAGCCTTCTCTTCTCATTCCAATCTTCTCCATCACTCGATATGATGGCATATTTTGTGGCTGACATGTAGCTATAATCCTATGTAATTTCATTTCCTTAAAGCCATATTTCAATGTAGCTTGTGCTGCTTCAGAAGCATATCCTTTATTGAAGTATTTTGGATTGAACACCCAACCAATCTCATATGTATGCTCACCAAAATATTTATGAAAAACTATATGACCAATCAGAATATCTTTATTAATTAATACTACAGGAAAGTTCTTAGCGTTTTCACCAATGTTTTCATTCACAAAGTTCCTTGTATTTTCTTCAGTAAAAACCCCTTCAGGTATGTATTTCATAACATTGATATCTGATGTATACTCATGAACAGCTTGCCAATCTTTGAACTCAAATTTTCGTATTAATAATCTTTCTGTTTTTATAAACATTTACTTTTCCCCCTCAAAAAATTGCAACTATATTTAAAATCCACTTTTAACCCTTAAAACAAAAAGAACTTGCAGGAATCTCTACAAGTTTTTTTGTTTTAAGGTGAAAATACGGGCCAAACAAACAAACTATCTTACAGCTTGACTTTAGAAACTTTAGGGGTAATGCTTTGACAAATATACTATATAACAAATATTGACATCCACGGAATTTATTTTTGAAAATTGTGTGAATTAAGAAAGAAAGTAGTTTTTTTCTTAGATATTATTGTTAATAACTGATGGTATCATTATATTTCATTCTGCAACTTATTTAGAAGAGATATGTACATTTCGAAGAAGTTCTTCAATAAGTTTTGTTTTTTCATTTACCTTTGTGGCATATGTGAAATCACCATAACAATATGGATACCTAAAATTATTTTTATTTCCACCACAAGTATACATCGCTGGATTTTGATCAACCTTCATCTTAGAAAACGTTTTGGCTGAATCCTCCGAGTGTTGTTTAACTTCTTGACTAGCAATAAAATCAATATACCCTGGCCCCATATTATAGCTTTGAATAATTGTATCCATGCTAACATCCTTGTCCGTTCCATATTTGTACATTTTAGCAAAGTGTTTTACCCCTTGTTTAATGCTCAAGCTTGTCTCTTGAATTTCATTTGGTTTTAATCCAAGTGATTCGGATGACTGCATAGGGTCGTTTCCCTCACCTCTACTCTCTTGGTACATAATTCCTAATAAAACTGCAGTTTTCTCTCCTAAATTATATTTTTCTAATTCTTTTTTTAAGGTAGACTCATATTGCAATACACGTTTTTCGGTGGCTAGTGCTTTATTTTGTTGAATATTGGTTTTATGATTAAAATAAAGCATTCCAAGTATTATTCCTAAGCCTAAAATACTAATAAGGAACACTTTTATAATTTGTTTTTTACTTGTATCCTTCATATATTCCTCCTCGTATAAAAAATTCAATTTTTCAAAGGTAATTGGTTATTTACAAACTATGTAATGAACATCTATCTCCCGCCCTTTTTAGACTCAAACATCAATACTTTAAGGTTTCAAGTTTAATATAAAAATTTAAAGATAAGGTAAAGATAAGATAAAGATAAGATAAAGGGCATTTTTTATACGTACTTTAAAAGATATTGGTACAAAGGGATATGTGGGGAAATTTGTTGATATAAAAGGAATTAGTAATAATGGAAAGGTTAACGTACAAATTATTAATTATGGAAATATCATTCCAGAAGATCTACCCTATCTTTTCAATATACTTCATATAAAAAATTACAACATAACATATAATAAAAAACGGCAAACCCTCGACGTAGGAGAATCCACCATCACAAATAAATGATTATTTCACACCTAGTTTTTCTTTTACTTTCTTAGGAAGCTCGTCTTCCTGCACTTCCTCCCAAGCTGTTACACCTTTTTTATCTAAATGATATACACGTAGGAATAGACCTACGCTACCTTCTTTCTTCACCTTCCCATAGAATTTGTTAACATTATCATCTTTCTCCTAACTAACATCTGTTACTTTTACTAATTTCATATGAGAAATCCCCTCCAAATGTACACACTAAGAATGAGATTTGATAGAAGATGCTTGTCTACATTTTGACTTTTCCAAAATACGAATAATATACCATTCGTTAATGGTCTGATTCGACTTTTCCTATTGAAACTGGAATATTTGGTCAAATATATTAAACACGCAAATAACTTGATATCGTATCTCATGATTTTTAAGAATAATTCTGTTTTTCATTGTAGTAGTAAGGTTGTTTATCTCATATTGAATTACCTTTCATTTTTCTTACAAGCTCGCAATGTTTTTGAAAATACAGTTTATAAAGCCGAGAATTATGATTTTTTCAGAGATAGCATTGAGGGGTTTTTCATATGCACTGTACTATACTCCCGTACAGGTTTCATTTACAATTCATTGTATTTTCTTTACCGTTCACCAAGTTAAAATGGAACAAATTTATTACTTAGAGTGTCTATTATGTGTATTCCTAAAAATATGAAAGGACTTATTATTCCCAAAAGTAAAGTGATGTAAAAAAAGTGTGTATTGAAATACTTCATTTAAATGTTACGAGTTTAATACTTTCACAGGTAAACTATTACAAGTGTAAGCAAAAAAGAAACACCCTAAACAGTAACCGTTCATTCATATAAACGCTTTGGTTCTGCTTATCCTGTTAAAATTCAACTTCAGAAGTATTGGTATCCAACACCCACTTTAATTAACATCGGTATTTAAAATACCAAAACAAAATCCATATATTGTTGAAAGAGGTTGAAAATTCATGTACGTTTTAAACAAGTTCTTTACCTACAAAAAGATTGTACCTGTCGTATTACTTTCATGTGTAACACTAATAGGGTGTTCTAATAGTAATACTCCATCTGAACCACCTAAGCAAACAAAACAAATAAAGCAAATTAAACAAGAAAATACAGGTCATGATTCTTTTGCTAAGCTTGAAAAAGAATATAATGCTAAGCTTGGTATTTATGCTCTGGATACAGGTACAAATCAAACTGTTGCTTATCATCCAAATGATCGTTTTGCATTTGCCTCTACATCTAAATCATTAGCAGCGGGAGCTCTTTTACGTCAGAACTCAATAGAAGCTCTTGATGAAAGGATTACGTATACGCGTGAAGACCTTTCTAATTATAATCCAATTACAGAAAAGCATGTGGATACAGGAATGACGTTAAAAGAACTTGCAGATGCTTCTGTTCGATATAGTGACAGTACGGCACATAATTTAATTCTTAAAAAATTAGGTGGTCCATCCGCATTTGAAAAAATCTTGAGAGAAACGGGAGATACGGTTACTAAATCTGAACGATTTGAACCTGAATTAAATGAAGTACATCCTGGAGAAACGCGCGATACCAGTACACCAGAAGCGATCGCTAAGACACTTCAATCATTTACATTAGGATCTGCACTTCCAACAGAGAAACGTGAATTATTAGTAGATTGGATGAAGAGAAATACGACTGGTGATAAGTTGATTCGTGCGGGCGTACCAAAAGGATGGGAAGTAGCTGATAAAACAGGCGCAGGATCTTATGGAACAAGGAATGATATTGCGATTATTTGGCCACCAAATAAAAAGCCAATTGTTCTTGCCATCCTTTCTAATCATGATAAAGAAGATGCAGAATATGATGATAAGCTTATTGCTGACGCGACTAAAGTCGTATTAGATACTTTAAAAGTTACGAATAAAAACTAATAAATTAATAGTTTTCCGTGTTAGGGAGTATATTCTCTGATAAGAGTAACCATACATGAACGTCAAATGATGTTAGAAAACGAAAAAACACGCAGTTCCATTTGGAATTGCGTGTTTTTATTTTGCTAATTTATTGGGGATAACCGCATGTGTCATCCAGTGCTGATTGGATTGCACATGGTCTTTTCGAACAAATTTCCCTACGGATTTTGAAAAATCATTATAGTGAAACGCATCCGTTAATCTAAGTACATACCCTTCCTGAATCCCTCCAAAGAGTGAAGTACCGTTGTAGCACGAACGAATTACCTTTTCATTATAGGGGCCACGATATAACACTGGAACGTGTGCAAGGCCTAACTTTTTACACCATGCAACTGTTGCATCCCACGATAAACATTCATTTTTCTCATTCCATATTGAAAAGACATAAAAATAGGAAGTCAGTGCTGTGTAGTGAATGCTATGACAAGCATATACATTTCACCACATATACGCCATCCTTCTGGAATTCTATACCCCATACTTCCTTGTAACGTTTTTACCCATGTTCTCGATGGGTGATGACCACTTGATAACGACCTTGCATGAATAGCATCTTTATAAAGGGATGTATTTTCACCATCTAACTTTTCTAGTACGATTACTTCTTGAGTTTCAAATCCGTCCATATTTTGTAGAACACGGTCATCACTTGTTACCCCTATCGACCAAGGAACGTGCAATGTTCGTGGATATTTACAAGCATTTTTTCCCTTCTCTACTTCGCAAATGCATCTGCATCTCGGAAAAAATATAATTTCGTAAGCATCTCATCACCGCAGTAATGATAGATTTCACGTGCTGCCTCTTCCCCGCCATGTAACATCTTCATATGAAACTCTGTAATCATTAATACTTTCTCAATAAACTCCTATTCGAAACCAAGTTCCATTAAAAAGTGGCAAGCGATGTGAGTACTGACATATTCGTGACCATAATACGAATGGTACCCTTTGAGCTTTTTAAATACACGGCAAAACGGTTTACCTGTATCATGGAATGCTGCAGCACTTTGCAGAAGAAATAAATCTTCCCCTACATAATTCTCTGTTAAATGAGCGTATACCATATATGTGTGCTGACATAATGGTAAGGAATGATAGGGGTTTCCTTGATTATATTGAAACATATCAGAAAAGAACGGGATGTTCTTCATGACAAATTGAACACCACACCCATGCGTCTCCTCCTGTTTCACCATTACAGTTTACTCTAAGTCCCGCTTTACTTGTTCGTTTATGGTTTCTTGTAGTTCGAATAAGACGATGCACAATCCGCTCTGATTTTATGTAATCTATTAGCTTGAATCGTTACTTAAATATAAAGGGTGTCTCGGAAACCTATCCTTTTTTTCCTAAGGCAGTGTAAATCGTAACCTCTGAATAACTCATGAATATCTTTATACCAATTGTGATATCTACAATTTTCTCCCCAAGCAGCAATCAACATATTTTCCATTAAAGTTTTTTATTTCCAATATTTCATCTAACTTCGTACGATTAATTACTTCCTGTAGTAGTCTTTCTACTGTATCTATTTTTATCTCATTTGGTTTTCTCAATATTTTTCACTTCTATTTTTTGATTGTTATGACTGGCACCTGCTCGGTGTCGGAAACTTCACTGTAACCATAATAAAGTAGAAAAAACAATAAAATAATTGTCCAAATAAATATAAAAACTTTATAACTATACTTCATATGAAAAACCTCATTTTCCCTATATAAGTGAATGTACATACACCTTATAAATCCGATTACATAAATTATCGGATATTTTAGCAGTAGAGAATCATTAAGTATTAGAAATTGTTATTCATAAACATATCCAAGAAATCTTCTAAAAAATATCATCTAGGCATTTTAACATTTTATCAAAATGCACAGATAATATTTTTACGTTTAGCTAAGTAATGCTTTTTATGTAATAAATCCTTATCTCTATTTCACCTTAATGTTTATATGTACAAGAGTCTGTGTAGCAACTAGACTGTACTTTAAATATGTACTAAATTGTGTGTGGGAAAGGAAGCACATTTTATTTAAAGTTTTTACTTTAAACCCCTTAATTAGTTGGTAGTCTTCTTCATTCAGACAGAAAGGAAATTTAAAGTGTGCACTTATTTTCAACTCAGACTCTTTACTACACACACTCCTATACACATAAAACATCTATAAATTTCGTAACATTACAGAAACAACAAGAAACATTACCGAAACAATAATAACATTAAGTAATAGTTTTGTAACACAAATGTAACACAATGCATTTAATCGTACAATACTTTTTTAGCTAATTATCAACAAAGTTCTGTTAATATCGTTCAAATTTAATAATGTTCCCATAAAGTATTACATATTGCTTGTGAAATGATTTTTCAAAATATAACGAATCATACCATGACGGAGGAATATTAATTCAATTTAAAAATAAATGGATTGATATCTTTCTAGCTTTTGTATCCCAATCATGTTGTAGAGCGGATTATGGTTATCCAATTAATGTAGGTGACCATGCACAAGCTAAGCCTTCTAAATAATTACTGTACCTAAAAAAAACAAGTAATTATACTTGTTTTTTTAGTTTACTTTCCAATATCGAAACAGTTTTATGTGCTTTCTTTTCCTGTCTACATTGGATGCATATCTTACTAAAGATAGCTTCTATTTTTTTTATGATTCTAGTGAAGTAATTAATTGCTGACGTTCTTTATCTCTATAAATTTTCATTTCATGTTTAAACTCGTAATTTCCTACTTCAAATCTAGCCCATTCCTTACTTGTCCAATATACTACATTTACATTTTCTCTTAAGATTGCAGAACACACATCCACTAATTCATCTTCGTAAAATGGAGCCTCTTTTGCTAATTCAAAAGCAAGCACTTTTGGATCCTTAGTTTTAATTTGAAGTTCCCTAGAGGTTTGCCCTAAATACTGCCATGGTGATGGTATTGATTGAACTTGGGCATTTCCCCTATCTTGAAACTGTGATGGAGAATCATTTGTTGAAGCAAATGTAGGTTTACTTACTCCTATTGCTGTTCCTAAAAAAATAGAACCAATAATAAGTTTTTTAATCATTTTTTCAGCTCCTTTAATAATTTTGGATATGCTTCATTTTTATACCACGTTCATGGTCATGTAAATGAAGAAAATTTGACATAATTATGCACCTTAAATTTACCCAAAACAAAATTATTGGTTTAACGAAACTTTTTTGTCATAAGTATACACTTTTTGTATAAAAATTAGTTTTTAAAATATTTGCATACTTATTGATAAAGCTTCCTGCTATCCGTTATTCGAAGCCAGTTTATCTCCACCTACTCACTTCGCATTCCTTGAAGAAGGAATCCTCTTGACTAAAATGATAAAAAAAGTTGGGGATTCCCCCAACTTTTTAATACGTCTATTGTCTGATTAAACCTGTAGATGTAACCCGATATGTTCTTTTCTTTCCTATATATTCCTGTTTTCCATTCTCAAGGTTAGTTAAAGTCGCTCGTGTTTTTTCCTTCGCCACTTCCCCTTCTATATGAGTAAATTCTATATAATCTCCCTCTTTTACAGGTACTGTTTGGGTTTCAGCATTTTGTTGTCTATTTCCCATAATTTCCTTATTGTACAAAACGCTACCAGATGAATTCTGGACTTTAATACTTGCATATGTGCTATTGAAATAAGAATGCGGCACACCAGCTTCTAATTTGATTTTCAGCTCTTCTGCTGTTTTATTATAATCTACTTTTGCAATTTCTCGATCACTATATCCTTTTAGGGACCATGCAAATTGTTTTCCATCTAGAATTGTTGTCTCTGGCATTTTTTCTACTTTCTTTAATCCCTCTTTTGTAACCTCATACCTTGCTGACTTTCCAATAGTCTCATTTTTGTTATTTTCAAGATTCGTTAATGTTGCGCGTGTTTTTTCCTTTGCTGCTTCCCCTTCTATATGAGTGAATTCTAAATAATCTCCTACTTTTACAGGTACTGTTTGGGTTTCAGCATTTTGTTGTCTATTTCCCATAATTTCCTTATTGTACATAACGCTACCAGATGAGTTCTGGACTTTAATACTTGCATATGTGCTATTGAAATAAGAATGCGGCACACCAGCTTCTAATTTGATTTTCAGCTCTTCTGCTGTTTTATTATAATCTACTTTTGCAATTTCTCGATCACTATATCCTTTTAGGGACCATGCAAATTGGTTCCCTACTAAAATATCAGAATTTCCATTTGTAATTTCTACTTTTTTCTCTACAGTTCGATCAAATATGTCTGTTAATGTAATTTTAGCAAAAGCCGTTTGAGGCAATTGCATAGTTTGACTTACCTCAGTTTTGTAAGACTTAATATTATCGATTACTTTCAAAGGTTGTCCCATTAACTTTTCATTGTCATAGATTTCAATTTTCCCTTTAAACTGTGGAGTACTTTGTTCTTTCAATTTCCATGAAACATTTAATTTTCCATCTTCAAAGCGAGTATTTTGAATATCAAAATCTAAATTTCCCATTTCTGGTTGACTAGGCTGATTTATATTAAAGGTTTTTCCAGTACCAATAGTTGATTGAGTATTTCCTCCTGCCCTAACCCATAGATATTCTGAAGTTGCTCCTCCATCGTATTGATAAGACGTATCATGTTGCCCAGAGATACGCTGATTATTCCAAGAATTCCATTGTTTATCTGAAACTTTTCTGCTGTATCCATTTTTAAGACGTGCTTCTCTTACATCTTGTCCATTACCAGCCCAGTCCTCTTGAAACATCGATAAACCATAGTTAAATGCCACATTTGCAACTGGATGATCCATAATAGCAACTAACTTCCATTGATTTAATTTATTATCTTTTATCCACTGGCCAAACTTTGTATGGCCATCTTCTTGCCAAGAACGTAGAGTCATTCGATACCATTCACTATCTTTCCAATTATAAGTTGTTTGTACCTTTAGACCTGTTCCTTCTCCACCAAATCTACTGGCTTCTGAAGTCGGCGATAAATATTCAGCTTTTATTGCTTGGTTTGATGCTATTGGATCCCAAAGCGCAAAGTGAAGGGTACGTTTACCGAATTGATCAAAACCACTTTGTTGTTGGAAGCCCGCATAACCACCACCTTCTCCTCCCTGATTCCAGTTATGCACAGCCCAATATGTATAAGGTGCTGTTTGGACTGGTGACCAGTCTATGCTAATAATATCTGAAGCAGCAGTATTCTGTGGTGTTACATAAACTGATGGGGCATGAGATCGGGTTGCTGCCTCTGTACTAGAAATTGGTGCTCCATACATTGACAACATGGTACAAGCCGTTGAAACCATAACAATTTCTTTTATTTTTCCCCTTGTTTTTACTTTAAACATAACTTCCTATCTCCTTTTAAATTATTTTAGTTACATTGAATAATAACCCTATATATCCCTTTAAACAAATTACGTAATAAAGTAACATTAGCTTTAAAATCTAGATATATTTAATGTTTTTTTCACTGCTATTACTAATCAAATTATAGTATTTTGTATTAAAATCGTATGATTTAGGACTAAATATAAAGTGAAAATTTTATAAAATTTCATAAATATGTAGTTTTAGATTTTTATGATGAAAGACCCACTAAATAACTTAATTGATTTTATGAAAGATTTCCTTACTTTATTGATTACACTATTAAACCTAGAATTGTTTACCAGAAAAATGTTATGTAAACTTTTAATTTGTCGATTAGAAAAAATAGTTTATCTATTTGCTGATATCTTATCATTAGTTAGAAAGAGCCTACTTAAAAACGTAGACTCCTTTAGGTATCCAAACGTTACATATATAACAAACATAAAAAAATAACATCGAATTCTTCTGTTAGTTTATTTAATATTTAATGACGTAGATAATGTATTCCAAGGTGCATTTGTAGATGTATTTTGATATTTAAATTGCCCATTTTGCTGTCCTGAAGCATCCCATTTATATTCCCATCCATCCACTGTTCTATCCCCATTTATATCAATCATCTTAGAATCTACTTTTTTTAGTTTTTGACCACTCATTTGAGCAATTGGATTTCTACCATATCCCATTTCATTTGTATAAATGTATAAATAGCTCCCTCCGTGATCTTTAGCTGTACTTAAATTATTAGGACCAATAAATTCAACCCCGCCTAATTGAGATTCAACTTTTACCACATTTAATGATGTTAATGGTGGTGCAGGTGCTGCGGATACATCAGTCGCTAAGCCAACTGTTGCTCCCACTAATAATGATGAAACTCCTATAATCATTCTTTTTAGCATACTCTCATCCCCTTTCGATTTAATACAAATTGATTCTATCATAATAATTTCATACATTTCCTTCCCTTTAAAAGAGTTAACAAAAAGTACCTATTTACATATGAAATTGTGCATATTCATTGCTTTTTACCATTTATACTTATCATAAATCATACTAAAGCATAATTAGTTCTCTCCCCTGATTGACTTACTACATTTGGCCCCATCTCAAGGTTACTATTCTAAGAACTAAAAAATGGTACATAGTTCACTGGTTTAACAAACAAATAATAGAATTGCAAAGTCAACTTAATTTAAGTTGGCTTTTCCTCTAATATTATAAGCAAGATCCACCACTTGCATCAATTAACTCACCAGTTATCCAACGACTGTCTGATGATGAAAGAAAACCTACAATATCAGCTATATCATTAGGTTCCCCCCACCTATTAAAGGTCGATAAACCTGCAGCATATTTTTGTCCATCTTGGTTGCCCAATGTCTCAGCATTCATTTCTGTGTTAATTATGCCTGGGAGAATTGCATTTACTGTAATACCACGAACACCAAGTTGTTGAGCTAAAGTATGAGTGAGTGTATTTATTGCCCCCTTAGATATACTGTAGGCAAAAACACTTGGGGAGGCTACCCTTGTGACAAAAGACGAAATATTTATAATCCTTCCCCCATCTTTTAAACGTGGCAAAGCCTTCTGAATAATGAAAAATGGAGCTTTCACATTAATATTCATAACCTCATCAAAAGACTCCTCTGTAGATTCCTCTAATGTTAAAACCTGCTCAATTCCAGCGTTGTTTACAAGGATATCAAATGTAGTATTACCTATATATTTTTGAAGAGATTGATCCATCATTGAATACAAGTTATTAATGCCATTAAAAGTACTTAAGTCTGCACGAATCGCAAATGCGGAACCGCCATCTTGTTTAATTTTATCCACTACACTTTCTGCTTCTTCTTTTCTTTTACTATAGTGAACAACGACTAACGCACCAGCATGTGCCAAATGTAATGCAATACTTCGGCCTATTCCTCTACTAGCCCCTGTTACTAATGCAATTTTCCCCTTCAATTTATTCATCTCATCATCCCCTTGTTTAAAAAATTCTACTTAGTTATATCACAAGATACCCTTTGAAATGTTGCTCACTAATTTGATATCCATAAAACCAAAAGGCCCACTCATAATTATAAGAGTCGGCCTTTTCACTTCACATATTCATTTGCTTTACATACAGCCTCTCTAACTGTTGTGTACTTTGTACTAAGTATAATAAGGAATCTTGATGGTATTATAGGTAAAGCCAGCTTAAACTAAAGTTAATTCATGTACATTTTGCTTAGAGTTTCTACCTTTAAACAGTTCGTTTAGGCTTCTATGCATATATTCAACAATATTTCAGCAATGCCTGTATTTTTCATCTTTCATATTTTTGTTTCTTAGGCATGAGCATACTTAGAAAAATCCTAAAAACTAGTTGATAATCTTTTAGAATTTAATTTTCCTATAATACTCTTTGCTATTTCTTCAATATTTTCATTTAGAAAGAAATGACTACCTTCAAAAGAATGAAAAGTACACGTTTTACTTGTATATTGCTTCCATTTTATTACTTGATCATATGTAGTAAATTCATCATTTTTCCCATTAAATATAAGAAAATCAATATCACATGGTTGTATATTATTTTCATGAATATATGTCTCGACAATCTTAAAATCTGCTCTTAAAATAGGGAGAAAAATCTCCATTAATTCTTCTGATTGAAGTACCCCAGATGGTGTACCTCCCATTGCAATAACTTCTCTTTTAAATTGTTCATTAGGAAGATTATATCGGATATTTTTTATTTTACTATTTGGATGGTTTCTACCGGATAAAACAAGAAATTCGGGTAATTCGTTATTAGAACCCTGTATTTTTCTAGCTACTTCATAAGCAATCAAACTCCCCATGCTATGCCCGAATAGAATGTACGGTGAAGCGTCTATTTGCTTAACTATACTAGTGTAGGCATCATTTACGGCCTCTTCCATACCTTGGTACAAGCTTTCTTCAATTCTATATCCTCTACCAGCTAATTCTATCGGGACTACTTCAATATATGGATTAAAGTAATTTTTCCATTTTGCGTAGTTAAACGCAGATCCCCCAGCATGTGGAAAGCAAAAAAGTTTAGTCTTCTGCATTGATTTTCTCCTTACTTTCAAATTTGTATATAGTTTGGCAAATTGTATAAATGTCTTTAATTATTATCTCTTGCGGAAATTCATCTCTTGTTGCACAAGCAGATAACTTATAATTTGGATCAATGTTATATTGTTTAAAGTAAAAGTTTTTAGGTATATTCTTGTATGAAATTGAAGTTCGTGATTCTTTTTTTATAGAGAATGAATTTAATGGGGTATAAAGCCCTTTTCCAATCGTTTTTATATAGCTTTCTTTTAATGTCCATAAATCATAAAAATAATTAATTTTTTCATTAGAATTCATATTAGATATATCATAAAATTCTTCCGCTGAAAAAAATTCTTTTGCTAATTTAAAAGCCTCTATTTCTGAAACTTTTTCTATATCAATACCCACGTTAAAATTAGCAGTAGTACAAACCACCCATTCTCCTGAATGAGACACATTAAAATGAAAGTCAGAAATTTTTTCAACAAAAGGTTTTCCATACTTATTATATATAAATCTAATTTCTTTATTATTAATTTTATACTTTTGGCAGATTAGAGATCGGATTAGTAAATCTCCTATTAGAGTTCTATTAATGTCGCATGAATTTAATAAACGCTTCATTCGTTCTTTCTTCTCATTTGAAACTAAGTTACTAAGTTGCTTAAGCAAATGACTTTCAATATTCTTTGGTATTTTCACAGCTTGAATTTGTATAATAAATCACTTCCTTTTTTAAAGAATTACTTCATATATGAACGTTACGGAAATTCAAATTAACTTTATTCTATTGCATATACAATAGAATAGGTGCATATTTACATATCAATGAAAATATGCACCTTTCCTCAGTAATATCATCAGGCATTCGCTTCTATTACAAAGATTTCATAGTATTTACATCATACTATGGGTAACTCATAAAGATTTCTATGTCTCTACCAATTACTTTTTACATTATCCCCTTAAAAAGTAATGCTCTTAATATATTCATTATTCCCTACACTTGATATGCAGGTATTGGTCTACCCTTTTCGTTCATTGCATTGCATCTTTTATACTCTCTACTTTTCCGTTAATAAAATGGATTTCTCTTTTATTCCTTCAAATTCATTTAGTAGATACATAGCTATTTTTTCAACTGCAGGTGAATCCACTATTTCTTCATGTGATCCAGGGACTGAATACCTATTTACTCTACCTTTTAATAAAGGTCCCCAATCTGTAAACAACTCTTTTCCTTCCTCAGCACTAAAGTAGAGAACTTCTCCAGAGTATGGTATTAAATCATGCTCTGCCATTAGGTTCAGGCATTTCCTATGCGCATTGATAACTTGCTTCAAATTGATAAGATCTGCATCAGGCGTGAGTACTCCTTCCATAATTAATTGCTCCACAAGCATATCTTGTTTATGGACAAGGTCTCCTTCCTGCTCAGTAAGATCTCTAGGAATGAAATGCTCATATATATATGAGAGCATATCCTCACTTGTTTTATGATCCTGCTTTGAAGGTACTTTAGTATCCATGAGTACCAACAACTCAACTTCCTCACCTTGATTCTTTAATACAGTTGCGATTTCATAAGCAATCGCACCGCCTAAAGACCATCCTCCAATACGATATGGACCTTCTGGCTGAACACGTTTTATTTCTTCCATGTAAAGTTGAATTACTTCCGGCAAAGTTAACTCGTCAATTTCTTTCTTTTCTATAAGAGGATTCTGTAAACCATAAAATGAACAACGGCTCTTAAGCAATCTTGCTAGTTGAATGTAACAGAATACATTCCCCATAAACGGATGAACGCAGAAGAAAGGTCTTTTCTCTGATTCTTGTAGTGGAACTAGCGCTGCTACTGATTTCGTCATATCATGCTTATCACGAATAAGGCATGCGATTCCTTCCACTGTTGGATTCTTAATCAATGTAGACACCTTAATCTCTTTTCCAAACTTCTCCCTAATTTTTGAAACTAATTTAATTACAAGGAGAGAGTGTCCTCCTCTATTAAAGAAATCATCATTTACATAGACATCTTCTATCTGTAACACATCCTGCCAGATTTTAATCAACTGATATTCAATTTCATCCCTTGGAATGATTGGTGTAGAAAAGTTATTTTCTCTTAGAATAGTTAAATTGTTCAATGCCTTTCGATCAACTTTGCCATTCGTTGTAAGAGGAATCTCGTCTACCTTAATAAAGTGTGCGGGAACCATATAATTCGGTACTTGTGTCTTGAGATATTCACGCCAATCATGCATACTACCATCTCCAACTACATAAGCAACCAATCTCTGCTCTCCTAGCTTATCCTCTGTCACCAAAACTACTGCTTCTTTTACCAATGGATGCCTCTCTAGATTCGCTTCAATCTCTTCAAGTTCAATACGAAAGCCCCTAATTTTTACTTGATTATCAATTCTTCTCAAGTAATCTAAATTACCATCAGGTAAATAACGAACCAAATCTCCCGTACGATATAAACGCTCTTCTTCATTAAATGGATGACGGATGAATCTCTCTGCTGTTAATTCTGGGCGATTCAAGTATCCTCTCGCTATACCTGCACCACCAATATATAGCTCACCTGTTACACCAACTGGAACAGGTAACAAATTTTTATCCAATACATAAGTTTGAACGTTCGGCAACGGACGGCCAATTGTTACTCTCTTACTATCTTTTTTGATATGATAACACGTTGCATCAACCGTACATTCTGTAGGACCGTATACGTTATAAAAATCAATTTTTTCAGTCTCTACTAGCTGTTCCCATAATGACGGCATGATTGCTTCACCACCGACCAATATCTTGCTTGGTACATAAACATCAGCACTTATTTCTAGCAATCCTCCATCTATTAGTAACTGAAGTAATGAAGGTGTCATATCAAACATTTCCAATTTATTCTCCCTAATATAGGACACAAATTGTTCTGGATTAGTGCGAACTTCACTTGGAATAATATATAAACTTGAACCATAAAGCAGCATTTGTAATTGCTGAATAGATACATCAAAGGCAATTGATGCATTCAAACCGACGCGCATATTACTAGGTATCTCATGTGAGAAAACTTCTTTTTGTAAACCATATGATAGGTTTATTACAGAATGGTGCTGTACTAAAGCCCCCTTTGGATTCCCTGTCGAACCAGAAGTGTAGATAACATACGCTAAGTTTTCCCCTGTCATCTCACATGTTGGTGAAAGTTTGCTTTCTCGAGAAATCATGGCTTGATCCCTATCTAGGCAAACTACCTTGATGTCTTTAGGTATCCAGCCTAGTAATACTTCATTTGTAACTAACACTTTAATTCCTGTATCTTCTAAAATATATCGTAGGCGGCTTTCCGGATTCGATGGATCCAATGGAACATAGGCTGCTCCGGCCTTCCAAATTCCCATTAGACCAACAACCATCTCAACTGATCGATCAAAGCAAAGGCCAACTAATGACTCTGTCCCAATTCCACATTTCTGTAAATGATGGGCTAATTGATTAGCTCTTTCATTCAGCTCTCGATATGTTAGTTGCTGTTTTTCATCTACCACTGCCAACGCGTCAGGCGTACGATTTACTTGCTCTTCGAATAGTTGATGGATTGCATTCTCACGTGGATAGGATATAGTATTATTATTCCATTCTTCCAATAGCTTTCTTTGTTCAGCTTCCGTAATATATACTAGCTCCGATAGATTTTGATCAATGTTTTTGAGCATTTGCATTAACACTTTGTGTAAATGACCCAGCATTCGTTCAATGGTTACTCTATTAAACTTACTACGGTCATACATTAACTTTAACGATAACTGGATTCCTGGAACTACAGCTAACCCTAATGGGTAGTGGGTTTGTTCTACCCCTTCCAATTCACCAATTTCCAGATTTTCTGAAGACTCCTCTTTCACTGGATAATTTTCAAACACATATAAACTATTGAACAGCGGTATTCCTCTAGGAACTTCACTCCACGCCTGAATCTCTGTCAAAGAAGCATACTCATATTGTCTTCTTTCTATCTCTTCCTCTTGTATCTTCTGCAACCAATCTATTAATTTTATATCATCCATCAATTGAATTCGCGTCGGTGACGTTGTAATGAAAGGACCTACGATGTTTTCAACATCAATAATCTCCGTAGAACGCCCTGAGCTTGTTACACCAAAAACAATGTCATTTTCTCCACTATATCGGCTCATGAGATATGCCCATGCACCTTGAATTACTGTACTCAAAGTAAGTTTATTGCGTTTCGCCCATCCTTGTAACGCTTGAGTCTGCTCTTCTGATAAATACGTAACCTTCTCTGTGTAACCTTTTTCTTCCTCTTTACTTTCTAAGCCCAGTAAAGTTGGTGCAGTAAAACCTTTTAGCTTCTCTCTCCAGAATTGTTCCGCCTGCTCCTTATCTTGTTCTCTGAGCCATTGGATATATTTCTTATATGGTGAGGACTTAGGTAACTTCACAGCTTCTCCATTCATTCTCTTTTGATAGACTGTAAGTAATTCATTAAATACTAATGGTAAACTCCATCCATCCAGTAAAATATGGTGATGGGTCCAAACAATCCGATATTCTTCCTCACCTTCTTGAATGACTGTTACCCGCATCAATGGTGCTTCATCAAATTGGAAGGCTTGTTTTCGATCTAATTCCAAAAAGACTTTTCTTTTTTCCTCTATCTCTTCACTCGTCATTGTACGCCAGTCTTCTTTGTTCACTTTAAATGGGATATTTTCATACACCACTTGTACAGGTTCTTCAATTTCGTCCCATACAAATGCTGTACGAAAAATTTCATGCCGCTGAATTACAGATTTCCACGCCTGCTCAAATGTAGGAATATTCATTTTCCCTCGAATCATAAAACTCAATTGCACTATATACGGTGCAACATGTTCATCCCCTTGGTCATGCAATGTGTGGAAAATCATACCTTCTTGCAAAGGTGATAGTGGATATAAATCAGTAATCTGATTGTTCTTTCCGCGATGCATTTTGTTTAGTACATTTGTCAAACCTTCTTGGCTAAGATTAGCCATTGCAAAATCCGAAATGGTCAGTGCAGATTCTCTATCTGAAAATTGGATCAATGTACTCAGTTGATATAGCATATTCTGTGCAATACTTTGAATCGTTGATTTGGCAAATTGTCCAACATTGTATACCCAAGTGAATTGAAGTTTTCCATCCGTTACAACCCCAATTACATCAATTACATGCGATCGCTTGGAACCGGCAGCATGATCTAAACGCTTAAATTCGTTCTCTGGAATAAACATTGCATCGCTAGAAAACAATTGGTCAAATTGTCCAAGATAGTTAAAACTAATAGACGGTGTATATTGGAAGCTTAATTGCTCACACATTGTTGCGTTCATGTAACACAACACCCCATAATCAACACCCTTATTAGGAATTTTGCGAACTTGTTCTTTAACTGCTTTTAATGCTGCAATTGGCGTATTAGCATTAGTAATATTTAAATGAACTGGGTAAATACTTGTAAACCATCCCACGGTTCTCGATAAATCAACATCTTCAATAATCTCTTCTCGACCATGTCCCTCTAAATCTACGCTTAATATCGGCTGCCCCGTACATGCTGCTGTAGCTTGTACCAATGCTGCTAATAATACTTCATTGATTTGGACACGGTGAGTGCTTAAAGTCTCTTGCAATAACATACGGGTCTCATTCTCGTTTAACACCACAGTAATTTCCTCAGTTACTGCCCTTACTGGATTACTTATAGTACCATCTACTGGCAGTATAACTACGTCTTGTTCAGCCTGCTGCTCCCAGTAATGTAGCACTTCTTTTGATATTCCAGTTTCAGCATAATGTTGTAATTTCTCCGACCATTCTTTAAAAGATGTACTCTTCATAGGTAATTGAATTTTTTGTCCTTGGACTGCTTGCGTATACGCTGTTTGCAAATCTTCCAATAAAATTCGCCAAGAAACACCATCCACGGCTAAGTGATGAATTGTCCAAAATAATCGGCCAGTCTTCTCATCTTCATCAAAATACACCATTCTCATTAAAGGACCATCATGTAAATTCAATCTTTCTTGTGCAACATTAATCTCTTTTTGAATAACTTCATGCCAATCCGCTTCCGGCACTTCGTCTAATGAAATGACAGTCAGCATCAATTGTTCTTTAATTCCTTCATTCCACTGTTCCCAAGTCCCATTAGGTAAACGTTCATATCTTAAACGCAGGGCATCATGATGAAGTAGAAGGCTACGCGCTGCCTTTTCCAGTGATCCTATGTCCAATTTTTCTTTCGTTCTAAAGAACATGGATTGATTCCAATGATGTGGATTAGGATGATTTTGTGCAAAAAACCTTTGCTGAATAGGTGTAAGTATCGTCTCTCCAGTTATAATTCCTTGTTCAGCTTGTACACCTTGTTCTTCTTTGACTACTTGCGCCAACTCAGCAATCGTTTGGTGTTCAAATAGTTGTTTTGGTGTCAACTGTAAACCAGCTTGCTTTGCACGAGAGACAATCTGAATGCTAAGAATTGAATCTCCACCAATTTCAAAAAAGTTATCATAAATACCAATACGTTTTGAACCTAGCACACGTTCCCAAATGATAGAAAGCTTATGTTCACGTTCATTTCTTGGGGCCGCGTAGCCTTCTTGTGTTCCTTGATAATCTGGTATAGGTAACGATTTCCGATCAACCTTTCCATTTATGGTTAGCGGTAATTCTTTCATTTCGACAAAGTAGGAAGGTATCATATGGATTGGCAGTTTTGTTTTAAGATACTCTCGCCATTCTTCTAAACTACCTTCGCCCACTACATAAGCTACTAATCTCTTATCTCCCGACTGATTTTCCCTAACTATTACAACTACCTCTTTTACCAAGTCATGCTCTTGTAAAGTCGACTCAATCTCCCCAAGTTCGATTCGAAATCCTCTAATCTTCACTTGATTATCCATTCTTCCTAAGTAGTCTATATTACCATCTGGAAGATATCTCACAAGATCGCCTGTTCTATATAACCTCTCGCCTTCTTTGAATGGATGAGAAATAAATCGGTCGGATGTTAACTCTGGACGATTCAAGTACCCCCTTGCTAGACCTGCTCCTCCGATATAAAGTTCCCCCATCACACCAACTGGAACTGGTAACCTATTTCTATCTAATACATAAGTTTGGACGTTAGGCAATGGACGCCCAATTGTTACTCTCTTACTATCTTTTTTGATATGATAGCATGTTGCATCAACCGTACATTCTGTAGGACCATATACATTATAAAACTGTATTTTATCAGTCTCTACTAGCTGTTCCCATAATGACGGCATAATTGCTTCACCACCAACCAGTACCTTACTTGGAACATGAATGCCATCGCACGTTTCTAACAATCCGACATCTATAAGTAATTGAAGCAATGAAGGTGTTATATCAAAGATTTCTAACTTGTTCTCCCTAATATAAGCTACAAACTGCTCCGGATCACTTCGTACTTCATTTGGAATAATATACAAACTTGAACCATAAAGCAGCATTTGTAATTGCTGGATAGATGCATCAAAGGCAATTGACGCATTTAAACCGACATGCATGTTAGATGGTATCTCATGTTCGAAAACCTCTTTTTGTAAACCATGTGACAAGTTTAGTACAGAATGATGCTGTATCAAGACACCCTTTGGATTCCCCGTTGATCCTGAAGTATAGATAACATACGCTAAGGTTTCTCCTGTTACTTCACATTTTGGTGAAAGAATGCTTTCTTGTGAAATCATTGCTTGATCCCTATCTAGACAAACTATCTTCATTTCTTTAGGTATCCAGTCTTCCAATGACTCGTTCGTAACTAATACTTGAATTCCAGTGTCCTCCAAAATATATCGTAGGCGACTTTCTGGATATGATGGGTCTAATGGAACATAGGCTGCTCCAGCCTTCCAAATCCCCATAATACTAACAACCATCTCAACTGAACGCTCAAAGCAAAGTCCAACCAATGATTCATTCCCAATTCCGCATTGCTGAAGATAGTGGGCCAATTGATTAGCTTTTTCATTCAGCTCTCGATACGTTAACTGCTGTTTTTCATCTACCACTGCTACCGCATCAGGTGTACGATTTACTTGCTCTTCAAACAGCTGATGAATCGTACTTTCCTGTAGATATGCTACAGCATCATTATTCCACTCTTCCAACTGTTTTTGCTGTAATCCTGATAATATAGGCAACTTAGCTAATGATTTATCAGGATTCTCCACGATTACATTCAACCAGTTCCCAAAATGTTCAGCCATGGATTCAATAGTTAAGCTGTCAAATAAATCAGTTCTATAAACAAAAGTAAGTAATAAACCCTCTTCCACTTCTGCAGCAGTTAAACTTAAATCAAACTTAGCGATAGGGGCATTACTTTCCATTACTTCTATATTTCTTCCATGTAGTTCTGGTAGCTTCTGTCCCGTATTTTGCAAAGTAAACATGGTTTGGAAAATCGGAGAATGGCTTGTATTTCGTTCAGGTTGGATAACCTCTACAATTTTCTCAAACGGAACATCTTGATACTCATACGCCTTCAATGCTTTTATCCGCACTTGAGACAACAACTCTTGAAATGCCGGTGCATTACTTAAATCAGCTCGATAAACCAATGTATTGACAAAGAAACCAATCAGTCCTTCAATTTCTCGATAATTTCGATTTGCAATTGGGCTACCAACAATAATATCCGTTTGTCCCGTATAACGAGCAAGGAAACTTTGATACGCTGCCAATAAGGTCATGAAAAGTGTGGCCCCTTCTTGACGACTTAGTTCGTTTAATTTATCCAGTAATGAGCGCGATAACAAAACATTATGAGTTAATCCATGGTGGGTTTGCACTGGCGGACGCGGACGATCCATTGGCAACATTAAGACTGGTAACTCACCGGATAATTCTTCCTTCCAATACGCAAGTTGTTGATATAGTAATTCATCTCTCAACCATTCTCTTTGCCACTGAGCAAAATCGGCATATTGAACTGGTAGTGGTTCCAGCTCTGCTTGTTTTTCACCAATCGCATTCTCATAAAATGCCATCCATTCTTGAAGTAAGATTTCCATCGACCATCCATCTGAGATAATATGATGCATATTACACAGAAGAATCCATTCTTCTTCTGAAATTCTTATGAGTTTCCCACGGAACAATGGCCCTTGTTCTAAATCAAATGGAGATTCGACTTCAGTTTGAATCCATTGCTCCAACTTTCTTTCTCGCTCCTCTAATGAAAGCTTAGTTAAGTCCATTTGCAGAAGCGGACGGAAAACGTACGGTTGAATCTGCTGGATAGGATGGCCATCCTCTTCATAAAATACAGTCCGCAAAGATTCATGACGCTCTATCAACTGATTCCATCCCAACTCCAATGCCTCAGGTAACCAATTCCCTGTAAGACGGCATGCCATTGGCATATTATAAAGTGCACTATTAGGTGCAAATTGATCAATAAACCATAAGCGCTGTTGGGCATAAGACAGTGGAATATTTCCCCCTCGTTCTATCGGCATCAATGGTGGAATTTCTCGTTTTTCGCTCCCCTTACGTAACTGATCTATTCGTTTCGATAATGCCTCGACCGTTGAATATTCGAACAGTTCACGTACTGGCAATTTGATTTGAAAGACCTCCTGTAAGCGTGAGACCACTTGTGTAGCAAGTAGAGAGTGACCACCGAGCTCAAAGAAAGAATCCTGAACATCAATGTCTCTTATTCCTAGCACTTGACTCCACACTGAAGCAATAAGTTCTTCCAGCGGAGTTCTTGGGTATACAGTATTTTCAGCGGATTGTTCACTAAGTATAGGCAATACCTTCAAATCAAGTTTTCCATTCGGTGTAAGTGGTAAAAATTCCATCTCAATAAAGTTTGTTGGAACCATGTAATTAGGTAAATGTGTTTGTAGATGTTCTCGCCATTCATGGACACTTCCTTCACCAACTACATAAGCTACTAATCTCTTATCACCTTGATTATCCTCTCGCACCAATACAACAGCTTCTTTCACAGAAGAATGCGCCTGCAAAACAGCTTCTATTTCTCCCAATTCAATCCGGAAACCACGAATTTTCACTTGGTCATCTATACGTCCATGGAACTGGAGATTACCATCAGAAAGATAACTTGCTTTGTCTCCTGTATAATAGAGACGTTCTCCTGACTTGAAAGGATGTGGAATAAATTTTTCCTTTGTAAGATCCGGACGATTAGCATATCCACGTGCAAGACTCTTCCCTCCAATATAGAGATCTCCAATTACACCAATTGGTACTAGCTGAAGATGAGAATCTAACACATAAACTTCTGTATTCGCAATCGGTCGACCAATCGATGGCGTACCTGTTGTCACTCCTACAGGTACATAACAATCTGTGGTAACAACGGTATTTTCCGATGGACCATACTGATTAATTACTGCAAAAGGAATATCGTTAGATGGATACTGTGTTAATTGATCCCCACCAGTAATGATAAAACGAAGATCCGTTTTATCTGGCCAAGATAATTTCAAGAGTCTTTCCAGAATAGGCGTAGGTGCAAAACTAGCTGTTATTCGTGAATCAATGAGCCAGTCCCTTAGTGCTTCTGGATTAATTCTCAGTTCCTCTGTTGACAAGTAGAGTGCTGCACCAGCAGTTAGATACGGCCAAATCTCCTGGACAGCCGAATCAAAAGCAACCCCTGCAATCTGAGTCGCACGATCCTCTGCTGAAATACGATAAACTTCTTGATGCCAAGAAACCATATTCATTAATGAGCGATATTCAACCATAACACCCTTCGGTTTTCCTGTAGAACCAGAGGTATAGACAATATAGGCTAAGTTCTCTGGATTTATTTGACGTGTAGGTGCAATTACGCTTTCCACCGTTAATTCTTCTAACCTCACCATTTCGACGTGTGCGAAATGTCCTTCTTGTCCTTCCGCCGTTACTACAAATTGAATTCCTGCATCTTCAATCATGTATTCTAACCTTGATTTTGGATACAACGGGTCTAAAACAACATAAGCTCCACCAGCTTTTAAAATGCCTAGTAAACTTGCCATTAGCTCTGCTGACCTCGGAAGATAAACTCCCACCACTGACTCTGGGGCTACTCCCTTTCGCTGTAAAACATTTGCCAACTGATTTGCTTGTATATCCAGTTCACCATAAGTCCACTGTTTTGTTTGATCAACTATCGCAATCGCATCAGGCCGCATTGCTACTTGCTCCTCAAATCTGTCGCAAATAAGACCCTGATGGGACATTTCCATTACAGTGTCATTCCATGTTTCTAATAACAAATTACGCTCGGGTTCCGATAGCATGCTCAGGTCATGCAACGGATTTTGTGGGCGATGAGAAACTTCATATAGCCATTTCTCAAAGTGTCCTGCCATCCGTTCAATAGTAGTAGCATTGAATAAATCCTTATTGTATTCAAAAGTAAAAAGTAATCCCTCTTCTGTCTCAACTGCCATCACACTTAAATCAAACTTTGCAATTGGACTATGGCTTTCTATCATTTCAATACTTCTACTAGATAACACCGGAAACTCTTGTTTCATATTTTGCAAGATGAACATAGTCTGGAAGATTGGCGAATGACTTGTACTTCGCTCCGGTTGCACAACTTCTACAATTTTTTCAAATGGGATATCTTGATATTCATACGCCTTCAATGCCTTTTGACGAACCTGATACAGTACATCTTGAAATGTCGGTCCACCACTCAAATTAGTTCGATAAACCAGCGTGTTAACGAAGAAACCAATTAGTCCTTCAATTTCTCTATAATTCCGATTCGCAATTGGGCTTCCGACCAAAATATCTTCTTGTCCCGTATAACGAGATAGAAAACTTTGATATGCAGCCAACAGCGTCATGAAGAGTGTAGCCCCTTCTTTTCGGCTAAGTTCATTCAATTTATCATGTAGCGTGCTTGGCAAAACTAGAGTGTATGTCGACCCGTGATGAGTTTGTATTGCAGGACGCGGGCGATCCATAGGAAGTTGGAGTACAGGAAGCTCCCCAGACAATTCTTCCCTCCAATATTGAAGTTGTTGATCAAGCACTTCCTCCTTCAGCCATCCTTTTTGCCACTGAGCAAAGTCGGCATATTGAACCGGTAATGGTTCAAGTTCCGCCACCTTTCCATCCGTTGCTTTCTCATAAAATTCCATCCATTCTTCAAGTAGGATTCCCATTGACCATCCATCTGAAATGATATGATGTAAAGTACAAAGGAGTATCCATTCTTCCTCTCCCACGTGCAAAATACTCGTCCTGATTAATGGACCCTCTGTTAAATCAAATGGCACTTCTGTTTCTTGTTGAATGAAACGTTTAACCTCTTCTTCTCGGTCTTCAGAAGAAAGCATAGTTAAATCCGTTTTCGGAATTGATTGAAAAGCATACGGTTTAATTTGCTGTACGGGTTGACCATTCACTTCTTGAAAGACCGTCCGCAGTGATTCATGACGTTCTATTAGTTGATTCCATCCCGTTTCCAATGCTTCAAGTAGCCAATTCCCTGTAAGACGGCATACCATTGGCATATTGTAAAGGGCACTATTAGGTGTAAATTGATCAATAAACCATAAACGTTGTTGGGCATAAGATAGTGGAATAGCTTCTCCTCGCTCCATCTGTATTAGTGGCGGAATCTCTCGTTTTTTATCTCCTTTACGTAGCTGTTCTAATCGCTTTGCCAGTGACTCCACCGTTGTATATTCAAATAGTTCACGTACTGGTAATTCGATTTGAAAAATTTCCTGTAAACGTGACACTACTTGAGTAGCTAGTAGTGAATGACCACCGATTTCAAAAAAGGAATCCTGCACACTAATATTTTTTATTCCTAACACTTGGCTCCAAACGGAAACAATGAGCTCCTCCACTGGTGTTCGTGATGAAGTAATATCTTCACTTATGAACTGTTCTTCTAATTCCAATAATGCTTTCCGATTCACTTTACCATTTGGAGTGAGTGGCATACCTTCAATTTGGAAAAAGTATGCCGGAACCATATAATGTGGTAATTGCTTCTTGAGATATTCACGCCACTCTCCAGTATCCCCTTCACCCACTACATAAGCTACTAACTGCTTATCTCCTGGTCGATCTTCCTTCACCAACACGACTGCCTCTTTTACAGATGAGTGATCATGTAAAGCTGCTTCAATTTCTCCCAATTCAATTCGGAATCCTCTAATTTTAACTTGGTTATCTATTCTTCCAATATATTCTAAGTTACGATCATTCATATATCTCACCAAGTCACCCGTTCGATATAATCGTTCCCCGTCCTTAAAAGGATGCGGAATAAAACGTTCAGTAGTTAAATCCGGTCGATTGAAGTAGCCACGTGCCAATCCTACTCCTCCAAGGTAAAGTTCCCCTGCCACACCAATCGGGACCACTTGTTGATATTGATCTAACACATACAACTCTGTATTATCAATCGGACGACCAATCGGAATAAGCATTGCCTCTTTTTCTAAATCACAATCGTAATAAGTCACATCCACAGTCGCTTCAGTAGGACCATACAAGTTAATTAACTTTGTTTGCTGAACATTGTAAAAGATCCCCTTAAACCGGCGAACCTGCTCAGTGTTTAACGCTTCTCCACTAGTAAAAACTTGAATTAAAGACGATACATCCCTTTTCGAATTATATAGTTCCATATAATCTAAAAAAGTAGATAACATCGACGGAACAAAGTGCATGGTGGACACACGATATCGTTCAATATACTCATCAATCACCGCAGGATTTTTCTCTCCTCCTGGTGGAAGTAAACAAACACGTGCTCCTACAAATGACCACCAAAATAATTCCCAGACAGAAACATCAAATGAAAACGGTGTCTTTTGTAGGATTGTATCCTCCTCGGACAATGGGTATTTTTTCTGCATCCACTGTAGACGGTTGATAACGGAATGATGTTCAATCATTACCCCCTTTGGATTTCCCGTCGAACCCGAAGTGTATATAATATAGGCTAAGTTATTTGCTGTTACTCCACTCACCGGAGCTAAATTACTCTCTTTAGAAATCATTACTTGATCCCGGTCTAAACAAATTGCTCGAATATCTTTAGGTAACCAGTCCTGTAGTGCCTCTTTTGTTAACAGCACTTGAATTTGTGAATTCTCCAAAATGTATCTCAGGCGGTTTTCGGGATAACTTGGGTCCAGTGGGACATAAGCCCCACCTGCTTTCAAAATCCCAAAGAGACCAATAATCATATCAGGAGAACGTTCAATACATATACCGACTAATGATTCAGGTCCGATACCTCGTTTTTGTAGAAAATGTGCCAATTGATTCGATTTTTCATTCAGTTCTTGATACGTTAGCTTTCCACCCTCATAAACTACCGCCACTGCATTAGGTGTCCGTGCAACTTGCTGCTCAAATAGCTCATGAATCATACAATCATGACCATAAACTACGTCCGTATCATTCCATTCTTCTAGGAGTTGTTTTTGCTCAGTATCCGATAACATTGACAGCTTTGTATATGATTCATCTGGATGATACGTGATTTCATTTAGCCAGTTCTCAAAATGTCCTGCCATACGTGCAATGGTACTACTATCAAATAAATCCGTGTTGTATTCAAATGAGACGAATAGACCTTCTTCCACTTCATAGGCAGTTAAGCTCAAATCAAATTTAGCAATAGACATATTACTTTCTACCATTTCAATACTTCTATCAGGCAAATCTAGTCGTTCTTGTTTTATATTTTGTAGCGTAAACATGGTCTGAAATATAGGGGAATGACTCGTGCTTCGTTCAGGTTGCACAGCTTCTACCACTTTTTCAAATGGTATATCTTGATATTCGTAAGCTTTTAACGCCTTTTTCTTTGTTTGGTTCAAAATCTCTCGAAAAGTAGGGATGCCACTCAAATCTGATCGGTAAACCAACGTATTAACAAAGAAACCAATTAATCCTTCTACTCCCTTATGGTTCCGATTTGCAATCGGACTACCAACTAGAATATCTTTTTGTCCCGTATAACGAGCAAGAAAGCTCTGGTATGCGGCCATTAAAGTCATAAATAAAGTAGATCCTTCTTGTCGACTTATATCCTTCAATTGACTAAGCAATTTATAAGGAAAAATTACGTGATGCGTAGCCCCAGAGTAAGTCTGCTTAACCGGTCGAGGTCGATCCACTGGCAGTTGTAAAATAGGAAGCTCACCAGATAATTCTTCTTGCCAATACGTAAGCTGACGATTTAGCACATCACCTTGCAACCACTCCTTTTGCCACTTCGCAAAGTCTGCATATTGAATGGATAATGAACTTAATTTAGCAGGATTTCCGCCCGTTTCTTCTTCATAGAAAGCAAGTAATTCATTCATGAATATATCAATGGACCAAGCATCAGAAATAATATGATGCATCGTACACAGTAATAACCATTCATCCTTCTCTAATTGAACAAGCTGATTACGAACTAAAGGACCATTCATTAAATTAAATGGTTCTTGCGCTTCTCTCGCAATTAAACTATCTACCTCTTTTTCTTTTACTTCTAGAGGAAGTTGAGAGTAATCTCTTACAGGTAATGCTCTAGGAAGGAATTCGACAATTTGTTGCACAGGTTGTTCTCCTACTTCTTTAAAAACAGTTCGTAATGATTCATGGCGTTCAATGAGTCGATTGAATCCCTTTTCTAATGCTTCAGGTATCCAATTTCCTTTTAGATGCCATACCGTTGGAATATTATATAAAGAACTATTTGGATTAAATCTGTCCATAAACCACAAACGTTGTTGTGCATAAGACAACGGGAGTGCTTCTTTATTCTCCTTTTTTTGCATTTGCTTCTGAAGCCATGCTCTCTTCTCAGGAGAAAGTGAACTCAGCTTTGCAAGTAAATCACTTCTCATTTTTTTACCCCTTCCTCAATCAAATTACTCTCGAATATCCCTTGTGCTTCTTCCTCTGATAGCTCTTCTAATTGCTTAAGTAGTTCCAGTAATTCTTCATCATTACTCACTTCTGCTTCTTTTTGAATATAGTCTTGAAGACTTACATTCTCCTTACTACCCTTCTGCATTTCTTGATTTTTGTTATCGAGCAATTGATCAATCTGTTCTGCCAATTGCTCCACCGTATGAAACATAAATAAATCATGCAATGGTATGTCGATTCCAAAAGTCTCTTTAAGATTAGAAACAGCTTGCGTAGCAAGTAATGAATGGCCACCAATTTCAAAAAACGAATCCTGAATTCCGATGTTTTCCATACCTAAAACTTCATGCCATATCGAAACGATTGTTTTTTCCGTAGACGTACGAGGAGCAATATAACCACTTGCTATCTCCTGTTTCTCTGGTGCTGGTAAAGCCTTCCTATCAATTTTCCCATTAGGAGTGAGTGGAAATGCATTTAATCCAACAAAATAGGCTGGGATCATATAATTTGGTAGTTGATCCTTGAGATAATCACGCCACTTTTGAGCATCTCCGTCTCCTACAACATAGGCAATCAAACGTGGGTCGCCAGGATAATCTTCCCGCACCATCACAATAGCTTCGTTAACTAGTGTATGCCTTTGTAATATCGCTTCAATTTCTCCTAGTTCAATCCGGAACCCACGAATTTTCACCTGATGATCGATTCGCCCAACATACTCCAAATTTCCATCCGGCAAATACCTTACTAAATCTCCAGTCCGGTATATTCGCTCTCCTTCTTTAAACGGATGCGGTATAAAACGATTTTTCGTTAAGTCAGGGCGCTTTAAATATCCACGTGCTAATCCTGATCCACCAATGTACAACTCACCAACTACACCAATTGGAACCATTTTTTGTTCAGCACTTAGTACATATACTTCTGTATTGAATATTGGTTTACCAATCGGTGGGACCCTATGCATGACACCCTTTTCTAATTCCATATACGTGGAATACGTAGTATCTTCGGACGGTCCATATAGGTTGTACACCTTTTCAATCGTATTTCTCTCGTATAAATCTTGAACAAGCGAATATGGCAATGGTTCTCCAGCCAAATTCATCACCTTTACCGAAGAAGGTATTGTTTTTGCTCGAACCAGTTCCTTTGCTGCCGATGGCACAGTATTAACCAAAGTCACACCTTTGGAAGACAACTTCTCTAGATGTAGAGCATTTTCAGTGACAATCACCTTACCACCCATCGTTAAGGGAACAAATACTTCAAAAACGGATAAATCAAAAGATAGCGAAGTTGAAGCTAACACTCCCGCTAATTCCTTTCGGGAATACGTGTGGTGCGCCCAATGAATCATTGTTACTGTATTCCTGTGCTCAATCATTACTCCCTTTGGATTTCCAGTGGAACCTGAAGTATAGATAATATAGGCTAAGTTATCGCCCGTCACTTCACTCGTACATACCGTAGTTACTTCTTGTTCTATTTCTGCTCGATTACGATCAATACAAATCACGTTGACGAATTTAGGTATAACCATTTTTTGTTGTAACTTTTCCTGCGTCACCAGTACCTTTATTTGAGCATCTTCTAAAATGTACTGCAGTCGACTTTCCGGATACGCTGGATCAATTGGGACATATGCTCCTCCCGCCTTCATAATTCCTAAAAGACCGACAATCATCTCGGATGAACGTGTAACGCAAACCCCAACTAATGATTCGCATGTTACACCATTTTTTTGTAAATAATGTGCCAACTGATTCGAGCGTTCGTCCAACTCTCGATATGTTAGTTCTTCATCTTCGCACACTACTGCCATTGCTTCTGGTGTTTTTTTCACCTGTTCTTCAAACATTGTATGAATCGTACTTTCTTCCATATCTATAACACGCGATTTATTCCATTCCTCTAGTAGTTGCTTATATTCTACTTTCGATAACATATTCAGTTCTGATAGTACACATTTTGGATGAGAGACAATTTGATTTAACCAATGTTTAAAATGACTTGCCATACGTTCAATGGTTGTATCATTAAACAAATCAGTATTATATTCAAAGGTTAGTGATAATCCTTCTTCCGTCTCAGAAGCAAATAAACTCAAATCAAATTTGGCAACAGAAGCATGGCTTTCCATGAGTTCCATTTGTCTTTCAGATAGCTGAAGAAACTCTTGTTTCGTATTCTGTAAAGTAAACATAGTTTGGAATATTGGTGAATGACTTGTATTCCGTTCAGGTTTTACGGATTCTACCACTTTCTCAAATGGGATGTCCTGATACTCGTATGCTTTTAGCGCTTTTTTTCTTACCTGCGACAAAAGTTCTTGGAACGTCGGATTTTCACTGAAATCAGCTCGATAAACCAACGTGTTTGCAAAGAATCCTATTAATCCCTCAATCTCTTTCACATTTCGATTAGCGATTGGGCTTCCAACTATAATGTCGTCCTGTCCTGTATAACGAGAAAGGAAGCTTTGATACGCTGCCATCAATGTCATAAATAAAGTGCATCCTTCTTGCAGACTTAAATCTTTGAGCTTTTCCTGTAGGGAATTCGCCACTATTAAGGACTGACTTGCACCACGATGGGTTTGAACTGCAGGTCGAGGACGATCCATCGGTAATTGTAAAACCGGTAGTTCCCCAGATAATTCTTCCTTCCAATATTGAAGGTGCTGATTCAAATTCTCCTCTTTTTGCCATTCCTTCTGCCACATGACAAAATCTGCATATTGGATAGATAACTCCTTCAATTCCACTGGTTTTCCGGTTAGTGCTCCTTCATAAAAAGCCATCCATTCTTCAAGTAAGATTCCCATTGACCATCCATCTGAAATAATATGATGCATCGTACAAATGAGAACCCATTCTTCCCTGTCCACTTTCAATATTCGTGTTCGAATCAGAGGACCTTGTCCCAAATGAAATGGTTCCTCCGCCTCGTTTTGAATAAGGCGTTTCATTTCTCTTTCCCTATCTTCCAAAGAAAGATCTGTTAGATTCGTTTGAGGAATATGTCTGAACACATGAGATTGAACCTGTTGAAAAGGTTCATCCTCTTGTTCTAGAATTGTCGTCCTTAATGATTCATGACGCTCCAACAATTGATTCCATCCGACCTCCAATGCTTCAATTGACCATTTACCTGTTAAGCGACACGCTGCATGAATATTGTACATCGCACTATTTGGCATTAATTGATCAATAAACCATAGACGTTTCTGCGCATAGGAAAGTGGGATAACTTCTTCTCGTTTCATAGGTACAAGAGGAGCAACCTCTCGTTCTTTATCTTCTTTTCGTAACTGATCCACTCGTTTCGCCAATGCTTCCACTGTATCGTGCTTGAAAAGTTCACGTAATGGAATTTTAATTTGGAACAGTTCTTGTAACCGAGAGACGATTTGAGTAGCAAGTAGTGAGTGCCCACCACGTTCAAAGAAGGAATCCTGAATACTAATATTTTCTATCCCTAACACTTGACCCCAAACCGAGGCAATAAGCTCTTCTGATGGCGTCCGAGGTAGAACATTTAAATCTCCAATAGCTTGCTCATCAGGTATTGGCAAGGCCTTTCGGTCAATTTTCCCATTCGGAGTAAGCGGGAAGTGTTCTAACTCTACAAAGTGCGCTGGAATCATATGATTCGGTAATTGTTTTTGTAAATACTCTCTCCACTCCTCGGTATTTTCATCGCTTATTACATATGCAACCAATCGTTGATCACCTGGACGATCTTCTCTAACTAATACGACAGCCTCTTTAATAAACGAATATTTTTCTAAAGTGGCTTCAATTTCTCCTAATTCAATCCTAAAACCACGCATTTTGACTTGATGGTCCATTCTACCTATAAATTCTATATTTCCATCAGTTAGATATCTTACTGAATCTCCTGTTCGATATAGTCGTTCCCCCAATTGGAATGGATGCGAAACGAATTTTTCAGCAGTAAGATTCGGACGATTTAAGTATCCACGTGCTAAACCAGCACCACCAATATATAACTCACCCTCAATTCCTATTGATTGCAAGCGTTGATTTTGGTCTAATACATATAATTGCGTGTTCTGTATTGGCTGTCCAATAGAAACAAATTCTTGATTAGGCTGAATATCAAATGCATTCACATAAATAGTGGCTTCAGTTGGTCCATAAAAGTTGGTTAATTTCACTTGTCCACTATAATTCCATTTCTGTTGAAATCGTCTAACTAACCCTGAACTTAGTTCTTCTCCACCAGAAAATACATGGCGTACGGACGAACAATTCATGTTCAATTCAATACGATTGAAGTGATCTAAGAAAACAGATAACATTGAAGGTACAAATTGAACTATAGTAACCTGATGTTGTTTAATCACTTCAGCTATAATAGAAGGATCTTTTTCTCCACCTGGAGGTAAGAAAGATACACTGGCACCAACGTGAATGCCCCAAAACAATTCCCAAACAGAGACATCAAATGAGAATGGCGTTTTCTGCAAGACCACATCCTTTTCAGAAAGCGGATATTTATGTTGCATCCATTCTAGATAATTAATTACTGAATGATGCTCAATCATTACTCCCTTTGGATTCCCTGTAGATCCTGAAGTATACATAACATACGCTAAATTTTCTCCTGTTACACCACTTATACATGGGGTTGATTCTTCTTTTTCAATTGCAGTGTAATCTTTATTCATACAAATCGTTTCTATATTTTCAGATAAAAACAAATTTTTAGAATTCTCTTCCGTCACTAGTACTTCGATTCCAGCATCCTCTAATATATATCGAAGCCGACTCTCTGGATAAGTAGGGTCAAGTGGAACATACGCTGCTCCTGATTTTAGAATACCTAATAACGCTATCATCATTTGTAATGAACGTTCCATATATACTCCAACTAGAGACTCTGGGCCTACACCATGCTTTTGTAAATAATGAGCTAGCTGATTTGCACGCTTCTCCAACTCTTTATAGGTAATTTGTTCATTTTCGTAACTAGCCGCGATTGCTTCCGGTGTTTTTTTAACTTGCTCCTCAAACATCGTATGAATCATGCCTTCAGCCGAATAATTAACTTGAGTATGATTCCATTCCTCTAGTAACTGTATCTGTTCTTCTTCTGTTAAATGAGTAATTTCAAATAGTTTTGAATCTAGGCTCTTCGTCATCTGAATTAATATTTGCAATAAGTGATTCTGAATCAGATTTATTGTTTCTTCATTAAAATAGCTTCGATCATACATCAACTTTAAAGTAATTTTCTTACCGGGCATTACAATGAGTGTTAAAGGATAATTTGTTTGTTCCGTGCTTGTAACATCTAGTAATCTTAAATCATCATTTCTCTCACCTTGAATTGGATAATTTTCAAACACATACAAGGTATGAAATAAGGAGCTATTTCGCGGAACCTCACTCCAGCCTTGAATATCTATCAACGAATTATACTCATACTGTCTTCGTTCCATTTCTTTCATTTGTATTTTACGAAGCCAATCTACTACTGATGTATTATCCGTTAATCGAATTCTGGTAGGTAATGTGTTAATAAATAGCCCCACCATATTCTCTGCTCCCATTAAATCAGTAGGACGCCCAGCGCTAGTTACGCCAAATACGACGTCACTGTCACCGCTATACCTACTCATCAAATAAGCCCATGCACCTTGTACTAACGTATTCAACGTTAATCGACTATTTCGTACCCACTCTTGTAAACTCTCAGTAAGTTCCTCAGATACTTGATAAGCACATTCTCCATAACCCTTCTCTTGTCCTTGTTCCTTTCTTTCCATTGCTAATGGAGTAGGTGCATAGAACCCTTTTAATTCTTCTTTCCAAAATTCCTCTGCTTGACTTTGATCTTGTTTATTTATCCATTGAATATATTTTTTATAAGGAAGAGGTTTAGGAAGATTCAACAATTCTCCCTTTATCATCTTGAGATAAACTTCCATCGCTTCACTAAAGACCAATGACACACTCCATCCATCTAGCAAAATATGATGATGTGTCCAAATAATTCTCGTTTCCTCTTTTGCCTCTTTAATCGCAGTGACTCTCATCAATGGTGCTTCATCCAATAAAAATCCTTTTCTACGATCTACATTCAAAAACTGTTGTAATTTCTTCGCCCTTTCATCATGTGGATAGGTGCTCCAATCCTCTTGATGAATAGTAAAAGGAAGACGTTGGTAAACCGCTTGTAGTGGTTTTTCTACTTCCTCCCACACAAATACTGAACGTAAAACCTCATGTCGATGAATAACATATTCCCAGGCCTTTTCAAAAGTAGCAATATCCAATTGCCCCCCGAGCAAGAAGCCTACTTGTACAATATAGGAAAATGAATGTTCATCATCTTGATCGTATAAAGTATGAAACAGTATTCCTTTTTGCAAAGGTGATAAACCACATATATCAATAACGTCTCCCATTTTTACACCCTCTTCTTTTTTAATTTAAGTAATACTTTGCTCAAGCTTTCTTCCGTAAGATCCTCTGCATCAGCAAAATCTGATACCGTAAAAGCAGACTCTGTTGTTGGTTTATTTATAAGTTGACGAAGATGCCTCAACATACCATCTGCTATCAATTGAATTTTTAATTTAGAAAACTGTTCTCTACTATACATCCAAACAAAATGTAACTTTTCATCTTTCACCATTCCGATAACATCAATTAGATGAGATGGTTTGGAATCTGGAGCATGATCTAAAAATGTAAATCCTGTCTCTTGCATAAACAAAGATTCCCTTGAGAAAACCTGATCAAATTGGCCCAAATAGTTAAAACTTATTGAAGGCTTTTGCTGATAAAACGGAAGTAATCCTTTATTCAAGTAACGTAAAATACCATAGTCAACTCCGCGATTTGGGATTCGACGCAATTGTTCTTTGACAGACTTTAATCCTTCAATAGGTGTTTGAGTTCCTTGAAAATTGAGATGAACGGGATAAATACTCGTGAACCAGCCCACTGTCCTTGATAAATCAATACCTTCAATTACCTCTTCTCTTCCGTGTCCTTCTAGATGAATAGAAACGGTTTGCTGATTTGTACAATCGACGATAGCTTGTCCTAATGCCGTTAATAGTACCTCATCAATCCTTGTCTTATGAGTTACTGGAACTTCGTGTAACAATTCATGTGTTTCTTCTATTCCTAAAGTCCTCGTCACTTGATCAATCGATTCCTCTGTCGTTTCTTGTATTGGATAGTCCATTGGAATTTTCATCGTTTCTTTTTCTACTTGTTGATTCCAATAATTTTGTACTTCTTTTGAAATACCCGAATCACTGTACGTCTGGAGTCGTTCAGACCACTCTTTAAAAGATGTACTTTTCGCAGGTAAGCGAACTTCTTGACCTTGTTTCATCTGGTTATATACCACCTGTAAATCTTCCAATAGAATCCTCCATGACACTCCATCTACTACTAAATGATGAATCACCCAGAATATTCGATCATTTCCAGTCAAGTTATCTTCAAAGTACACTACTCTCATTAACGGACCAGTAACTAAATTGAAACTAGCTTGATTAATGTTCATTTCTTCTTGTATTATTGTATTCCACTCTTTTTCATTAACTTGATTCCGTTTTACAACATGGAGTACTGACAGCTCATCAGTCTCTTCATTTCTCTGCCTCCACGTTCCGTTTGGTAACTGTTCGTACCGGAAACGTAAAGCATCATGATGTTTGAGTAAATTTAATATCGCTCCCTCTAGTAATTTCACATCCAATCTTTCTTTTACTCTTAAAAGCATTGATTGATTCCAATGCTCTGTATGTGGATGTTCTTGCTCGAAGAACCAGCACTGAATTGGAGTAAGAGGCACATCACCTATCACAATTCCCTGCTCCGCTTGTACTCCCTGCGTTTCTATAGCCACTTGTGCCAGCTCAGCGATAGTTGGGCATTCAAACATTTGCTTTGGAGTAAGTTTTAACCCCACTTGACTTGCTTGAGATATGATTTGAATACTGAGAATCGAGTCGCCACCAATTTCAAAGAAATTATCATAGATTCCCACCTTTTTAACACCTAATACTCGCTTCCAAATGGTAGTCAGTATCTGTTCGTTACTATTCCGAGGGCCAACACATTCACTATTAATCTGCTTTTCCTCCGGCATAGGTAAGGCCTCACGATCAACTTTACCGTTAGCTGTAAGTGGAATAGCTTCCATCGCCACAAATCCCGAAGGAACCATATAACTTGGTAGTTTCGCTTTAAGATACTCTCTCCACCCATCTACATTTCCATCTCCTACAACATATGCTACTAATCTTTTATCGCCCGGCTGATCTTCTCTTACAATTACAACTGCCTCTTTTATATATACATATGTATGTAAAGTAGACTCAATTTCCCCAATTTCAATTCTGAAACCACGTATTTTAACCTGATGATCAATTCTTCCACGATAATCTAAATTCCCATCTGGCAAATACCTCGCTAAGTCTCCTGTCCGGTATAATCTTGCTTTCGGATCACTACTAAATGGATGAGATATAAAACGCTCTGCTGTTAATTCAGGTCTATTTAAATATCCACGTGCCAATCCTGCTCCACCAATATAAAGTTCACCATCAACACCTATAGGAACAGGTTGTTGATAAGCGTCTAGTATATACACTTCTAAATCGGGAATCCGCTTTCCAATATTACTTCTTGAAGCATGCTGCACATCATCTAGAGTAATTGGATAATATGTAACATGAACTGTAGTTTCTGTAATTCCATACATATTAATTAACTGTGGGTTTTTCTCACCATACCTTTGAAACCACGGTAACAAGCTAATAGGTTCTAATGCTTCTCCGCCAAATATTACGTAACGTAGCTGCAAATTTTTATTCTTATCTTCTTGTTCACACACTCGTATTAATTGTCGAAATGCGGAAGGTGTCTGATTTAGAACTGTGACTTCTTCCTCCACTAATAATTGATAAAAATCCTTAGGTGATCGACTAATCCAGTACGGAACAACAACTAATTTTCCACCATATAATAATGCTCCCCAAATTTCCCATACTGAGAAATCAAATGCATACGAATGAAAAAGCGTCCAAGTATCTTTTCCATTAAACTGATACCAACAATCCGTTGATTTAAATAACCGAATGACATTGTGATGCTCTATCATAACGCCCTTTGGATTTCCCGTTGATCCCGAAGTATAGATTACATATGCCAGATTTTTGGGACCGACATTAGAAAGCGGCAAAGTCTTACTTTCTTTCCCAATCTCATCTTGATCACGATCCAGGCAAATCGACTCAACATTTTCTGGTAACCATTTCAATTCTTTTAAACTTTCTTGCGTCACGAATAACTGAATGCTAGCATCTTCTAAAATATATTGAAGTCGCTGCTCTGGATATGTTGGATCGAGTGGAACATAAGCCCCACCAGCCTTCAAAACCCCTAAAATACCTACAATCATTTCGAGGGAACGTTCAACGCATATTCCAACTAAAGTATCAGGTCCTACTCCCTTTTTCTGCAAATAATGAGCTAACTGGTTTGCACGTTCATTAAGCTCCTTATAAGTAATTTTTTCTTGTTCATACGTAACTGCAATAGTATTTGGATAAATCATCGCTTGCTGTTCGAATATTTCATGAATAGTTACTTGAGGTGGGACATTCAGTTTAGGATTGTTGAACTCAACTAAACTTATTCTTTTATCTTCCTCAGAAATGATTTCTATTTCAGCTACCTTCTGCTTTGGTTTTTCAAAAGTGTTTTCCATTATCGCTAACATCACGTTAAAAAACCGTTTTATCTCTTCCTTAGAAAATAGCTCCTCACGATAATCAATATGTACATGTAAAGAGTCAATATCAATTAGATTTTCAATATGCACTGCAAAATCTTGTACCTCTTCATGGTTTGGAATCCATAGTGAGTCACCACTTTCATCGCGATCCCTATAATCAATCGTAGTTCCGAAAAGTCTCACATTACTATTATTCTCTTTATTAATCTGCTTTAACAACAAATCAAATGGATATTTCTGGTGCCTCAATAATTTGCTTTGTTTTCTGGACACCCTGCTAATAAATGAAAGTACTTCTTCTTCTGGATCAATATCCATTCTTAAAGGAACTGTACTCACCATCATTCCAATCAATTTTCGTTCCATTTTAGTCATACGATTGCCGTAAGCCATTCCTAAACCAATATCAAGCGATGAAGTCCACCGATACATGGACAACGAGAAAGCAGCAACAAAAAAAGTGTATAAACTAATTTTGTAATCTTCAGAAAATTTTTCTATCTTTCTCTTCAAATGCTCCGTTAATATAAATGTCTCACGTAATGCTTTAGTGCTAACTTGGTACGTATTATAGGGCTTCAATCCAGTCACAGATGGCAGTGTTTTAAATTCCTCTAACCAGAATTTTTGATCTTTTTGAAAGCGACTACTATTCAAGTATGTTTGTTCATTGGTCAGGAATTGAACATATGAATTTTTAATTTCGCCTTCCTCATTCTCGTTATGCATTTCATAATAATATTTTGCAATTTGCTCAGTAAATATTTGAATTGATAAACCATCCATAATAATATGATGAACATTTCCAAAGACTGCACATTCATTATCGTTTAATTTTATTAAAGCGAAATAGTATAAATCTGAATTAAATAATGTAAACGTGTCTTTTGTTTTCTGCTCAATCCATTCCTCAAGCAAATTTGTATTCTCCACATTACTGAAATCAAAAAACTCAAATTCTTGTTCTTCATGTTTAATAAAATATTGTTTCGGTTCCTGATGCCCATTTTCTTTTAACCTAATGCACAGACCGTCATTTTCACTGATAACGCGATTCACAACTTGGTTTAATTTTGAATAATTCATTTTCCGATGAAGTTTAAATAAAAATCTTAAATTACATATTCCTTTATCAGAATGAATAACTTCTGTATACCATATTCTTCGCTGCGGATGGCTTAATCGATAACATTCCTCATTGGTCATAAAAATCTCCCCTTCAAAAATTATTTGCTCTTATAGGTTCGTGTTTATGTTTAGCCCATAAATATTTCTGCAGTGAAACTCCAATTAATCCAATAATAACAAGCCCAATCCCTCCATAAACATAGAGTTGAGTTACTCCAAACAAATGCACTAATGGGCCACTCATAGCAGGAGAAATAATTAGAACTGCGTTTGTTAAACTGCTTTGTATACCAAATACTCTTCCTACTTGATCTTGGTCGGATTCTATTTGTAAAATGACTTGATTAGATACAAGCATCAGCCCACTTCCGATACCAGCGATAAAACTAATTAAATAGGCTAAAACGAAGACCGTACCGGGCGTTATCAAACCAATCCCCCCAAAACCAATTCCCATTAAAACCATACCTCCACATACTACCCAGCCATATTGAAATTGTTTTAATTTCTGAGTTAGTAGTGCACCAAGTATTCCGCCAAGACCAATAATAGAAATGATATATCCCATTTTACTTTTATCCTGTGGGAATAAGCTCTTAAATAAAGTTGGGAATTGTGAGTCGACTAATTGTAATACTGCCATGGCTATTGTAACGAAAATCATGGTTGATAATATTATCCGATTAGATAACACATAACCCCACCCTTGTACCCAAGCGGTCCAAGTACTTTGTTTTTTCTTTTCAACAAATTCTTTCGATATAGTTTCTTTAAATTTTATTGTGGGTATGAGAACTAAGGTAGCTAATAAACAACTTATAGCTCTTATAATGAGGCAGAACTCTGGTTGAAACCAGCTCAGCAACATGCCCCCTATAAGTGGACCTACTATCTTGGTACCCTGCTCTACTATTCCGTTGATACTTACTGCTTTAGTAAGTAAGTCCGGGGATACAATCTGTCTTGTTAGTGTTTGCTGTGCAGGATAATAGAAAACAATAAAAATGGAACGAATCATTAATGCCACTAAGAGCCAGTGGATATCTTGTACAAATAAAAGAGCAATTGTTATTAGACCAACCATTAGATTACAGAACATCATAATTGGAATTTTTCTAAAACGATCTGCAATAACACCTGCCCATGAGCCAAAAATAATTCCAGGAAGTGCATATGCAACAGGGATCAATCCAATCATAGTAGGATCTACTTCCCATTCAAACCCAACTATAGTCATAATCGCTAACATATCAATAAAAACACCAAGCATAAGCAATGAATAAGCAGAGAAAACTTGTAAATAAACCCTATTTCCTAATAGGCCTTTTGAATCAGTAGTTTTCATAAAAGCAAGCTCCTTAGGTTACTAATATAAACGCTTTTGCGTATAAGGTACCCCTTTATTAAACCTAATTAATCATTATAAAGATTTCACCTAGAATGTAACTTCGTCAAAACCTAGACTAATCTCAAGGTTTAGTTTATTTTAAATAGTCAGATAAATTTAGGCGCACCTATTTCTTCGTATTTATATCAACTGTTACAACATAGACCTTTACCTTACACTAAAAAACAGCTAAACATTACCTTAATATAACCATTTATAGTTGTTTGCACATTCAATTCACATCCTTTTTAAAGTTGGCTTTTTTCTATCTCAAATACTATCACACAAATATTTCACCTACTATATTCATAAAGTTGAAATATTTGAATCAGAAAATTCGGATAAAAAAACCAACCCACAAATCATACCAAACAATTATTTAGTTATATTGTCAGTTTATAGATGGCTTTAGCCATAAGGATATCAAAAATTAAGTTTCTTAATTTTATTAACATAATAGTTTAAAGAGACTATAAATCCTACTAAACAAAAAGATAAATATACAATAAAGTATATTTATCTTTTCTTATCCTACATATTTTCTATGCAAATTAATTCCAATAACTAAAATTGATAATAAAAATATAATACTACCAATTACTAATGTACTCATAACAGAATTGAATAATATAGTATTAATACTTCTGCACCTACTACCTATTTTATTTATTAGATATTTACACTTCAAAAAAATTACAAATTATTCACAATTAGGATACACACCCAAAATATGATTTGAATATGTTATTATATTTTAAGATAATATAAAATCAGTTTTTCTATAAGAGAACTTAATTTTTATGTAGTACGAAATTGTTAGTACTACAGTATATATTTAAATTTAGTTATAAAAACGTTTAAAGACCACCTATTTTCATAAGTGATCTTTCTTTGTAATTCTACATTTATGCACTACTGTAGAAATATATCGTAGATACGCTTTGTATGCTAAATTTCTAGTTCTCTCCATTTACTAAAAAACATAGCTTAGCACAATTAATATCATATTCGTTAAATTGCAAACTATTATTTTGTCTTCTGTACAGACAAACTACTAAAAATCAAATCAGCAACTTTTACATATCCTTTTGAGTTTGGATGAATTAAATCCTTAGACCAAAGCGTATTGTCATTAACTAAATGATGATTCCAAAAATCAACATGATGAAACTTATATTCTCTGCTCAGTGAACGTATAACTTCATTTGCCTCTAATAATTGTTCTTTTATTACTTGTTTTTTTTCAGAAGCAAAAGGAAGCCTAACTGTAAAATCAGGAAGGTTTGCTATAATAATATCAGCCCCTGCTTTACTTAATGAATCTATCATAAATTCCATATCGTTCTTATATGCATCATGATTCCAACGTCCTTTTAAAACATCGTTTGCCCCTGCAATGAGACTAACCAAATCTGGATTAAAAGTTAACGCCTTTTCCAATTGCTGCGAGCGAATTTCTTTAGTTACTAAGCCACGCTTTGCCAAATTAGCATATTTTATATCGTTTTCACACAGTTGAACAAAATGATCTATCCAGCTTTTTAATGCAATTCCCTCAACTTCATCCCCTATCCCCTCTGTAAAACTATCACCAATTGCTACAAATCGCTTCCACATATGTATTCCCCCTTTATTATTAACCATATCTATACTATACAATAGCTCACACCGTAATTGTTATTTCTAAGTGGTTTTCGATTTCAATTATATTCCACTTTATTATATTTACATTTAGAATCCAAAATTGACCGATTCCTAAGTATACTTAGGAATCGGTCATATTCGTATATTTACTAAAGAAATAAAATTTCTCTAGGAATTATACTTTTTTCAAAAAATTGGTTGTTCTTTGTTTTGCCCAGTTGATACATTTCTTTTCGATTAAATGATATGAAACTATAGAAAAAAGTAGTGTCATTGCAATGCATAAAGTAAGAAGGAAAAAGATAGGTATCTTTGTATACAAAAGTTTAAATAGTACCATCATGATTGGAAAATGACACAAATAGATACTGTATGAAATTTCTCCTAAATATACAAATACACTCTTATTTAAAAATGCTTTTACTTTTAGGTTACTCATAGCCATTATAATAAATATACCAACCCCCATTACGACACCCCAATCTTTTAATAAGAAAGTAGTATCATTACGGGAAAAACCATAAATTAAAATGGAATATAAATACAGAATAATCCCTAATGCAATAAGAAATCCTTTTTTAAATTTTTTCATATTCCTATATGAGTAGATAAGTTTTTCCTGATACTTAAAAAGTAACATTCCAACCATAAACATAGATGTAAAATGCAGTGTATCAGCATAACCATTATAAAATCCTTCAGCTTTCCCAATATACAACACATTAAGAAAAACACTAATTAAAGAAAAGCTCAAAGCAAATAGTATCGTTTTCTTCCAATTCAATTTATAAAAAAGAAGGAATAACAAAGGAAACACAATAGATATACGCATTTCTTGAGCCAATGACCAAATAACTGGATTATAATTTTCCGTAAAAAAGTTATTAAGAAGCACAAAGTGGTTTAGAATATCTAATTTTGTTATAGACCCTTGCCACCTATCATAGAACCAATCCCGTAGTCCTACCACTTCATACGACGAAAATAAAATAAATAAAACAAAGGAAACAATTATCCAAAAATAATAAGGAATATAGATTCTTACAAATCTCTTAATTAAATATCCCCAATAATTTGTTTTTGAATGATAAAGTGCCATCGATAACACAAAACCACTTAGTACATAAAAAACGATAACAGCTTCCCCACCCGCCCATAAAAACCTAAGCGGGGAAAATTTAATAGAATTAGGCAACAATGGTAGCATTAAACAAAAATGTCCAAATACCACAGTAAGTGCCGCTAACCCTCGTATGGAATCTAATTCTTTTATTCTCTTACTCATAAAATGTTCTCCTTGTAAATTGTAGATTTTGCTTTTCATAAAGGCCACTATGCGAATATAGTGAGAGAACTGTACACATCGTTTCTTTAAATTCCTAATATAAGCAGTAAAAAGTTAATTTGACCTCCATTTCTTTATATACATAATTTAAAACAAAATATTTAATACAAAGAAAAGATTTTATTAAATTTTTATAAAGTGAAACTTTAATGGGTGGTTTTTCATCATGTAACTTTATTAAACTAACCTTGCACCAGAATCCTTTAAATCGAAAGATTCATAATAAACGCCATCCCTTCTGTATATTTCTACAAAAAGAATAGCGTTTTTGGAGTATATGGATACAAATTTATTTTAGCTTAATAGAAATACAAAAAGTTCCGAAGGACCAAATTTGAAAAGTAATACAATCTTTCATTCCAAACTATCCACATAAGAATCTATAATACTTTGAAACCTTTTGTTTCAAACTAATATTTAGTTGTATCCTATAAAATTAGCTTTTTACTATATCAATCGCACTATCCCACATACCACTAAAAAAAGATCCAGTTTTACGTATAAAACGTGTAAACCAATTTGCTTGTTCCACATCAGATTTTGTTACAAGGTCTATTTGTAATGAATTACCTGATAAGAACCCAGGATCGGTATTATCTTTAGGCGAGATAATTATTTTACTAATTGTTACACCTTTTTTAATAGGCGCTTCAGGTTCTTTATTTGATACTTTAAATTCTTTTTTATAACCGTCTTTGTTTCCCTTCCGCATTGGAAGTGAAACAGCTTGCTTCGTTTGAACTACTACATCTTTCTCTTTTGCATTTGCTACTCGTACCGTTTCATGTCCTTTTACTACTGAATCTTTTCCGTAGACATTCTTCACTTCAAAATTCGCAAATCCATAATCGTATAATTTCTTTGTTTCATCAAAGCGTGCCGTATGAGATTTTGTTTTTATCACTACAGAAATTAGGCGCATACCATTTCTTTCTACTGTACCAGTGAAACAATCTCCCGCTTCTGGAGTCGTTCCTGTTTTCAAACCATCTACACCTTCATATTGCTTAATTAAACCTTTTAACATCCAGTTAAAGTTCGCCATATCAATTGGATATTTACCACCCTCTTGGAATGTTTTTTTAGGAATTTTTGCTGTATTCAATATTTGGGGAAAATCTTGAATAAGACGTTGTGCTAAAATTGCACAATCCCTTGCAGACATTTTATTTTTCTCATCTAGAGTTGTCCCTTCTAGGTGATATCCTTTTAAATCTTGATTTGTTAAGCCTGTAGAGTTTACAAATTTATAATCTTTCATTCCAAACTCTTTCGACTTATCGTTCATCATTTTTACAAAATTGCCCTCTTTACCAGCAATCTCTTCAACTAAAGCAATTGTTGCACCATTTGCAGAATAAATTGCCATTGCCTCATATAACTCTTTTACCGTATAAGAGCCACCATTTTCTAATGGAACATTTGATAATGAACGATCTTGCGAAATCTTATGTGCATATTCAGAAATTTTAACTTTTTGATCCCATTTAAGTTTTCCTTTATCTACCGCTTCATGAACTAAGTATTCGCTCATCATTTTTGTCATACTAGCAATTGCCAATGATTCATCTGCATTTTTTTGATATAAAATTTTTCCGGAATTTGCTTCTATTAAAATTGCTGATCCTGCTTCAACGTCTATAGCAGAAACTGTTTCCGCTGCTGCTCTTCCAAATGTAACGAACATACTAAAAAATAGTGTAAGCACTGTTACTATTGCAATAAATCTCTTGCAAAACATACCTTTCAATTCTGTTACCTCCAATATCTTTGTACTCAAAAAAGCGTTATTCTAACATAATCTCAAAAAAAATAGACAGTGTTCTCAAATTGTATATACATATTAAACGTTAGGATTGCTTTCATATAGACCATCTCATCTGACACTTTTAGGTGCCCTGATACTTTGTATTCCCACGCATATCCTTATTTTTAATCCCCTTATATTTTTTAAAATGATTCGCACTTTCATATTTTTTAGGATTACAATTAATAGACAATCTACATAATACATTTGTTCCACATTTACAAAAAATAAAGTGAAACTTTAATCAGTGGGGGTTTTGTTCATCCCCACTAATTATTAACCCTCACCAATCGTGATTTTAATTATTCAATTGAGCTATTTGCTAGACTTATATTAGAGATAAATTTTCTTTAGTCTAAACCATTAGTTTTTTGTAATAAAAAAACTACACCCAATACTGAATGTAGTTTTTCTAACTAACTAATTTATTTATTTTTTACTTCATTTTTATAAAAAGCAAATAATGGTTCGATGGATGGACTAGATAACAGCGGAATTGCCTTCTCGATCAATTTCCTATCCCAATCAAACCAACGCATTTCCATTAACATGTTTATTTCTGTATCAGTGAATCGTTTCTTTATTTCCTTAGCAGGATTTCCACCAACTATTGTATACGGCGGAACATCTTTACTTACGACAGATCCTGCAGCAACAATTGCACCTTCACCAATAGTAACGCCAGGCATTATTATAGCATTCATTCCAATCCAAGCATCACTTTTAATGACTGTATCGCCCTTAGTTTCATATGATTGTTCAATTTGCTCAGCGAATGGATATACTGTAATCCATTCTGAGTGATGATTATGGTTACCACCCATTAAAATGACTACTCCACTTGCAATGCAAACATAATTCCCAATAATGAGTTTATCAAGATGCCATCCCATCTGTTCAATTGGATTAAACAGTGCTTGTGACTTAGCATCCCCCCACAAATACCTTACACAACCATCTTCAAAATTTTGATGACCATAATACCCTGAATAATAGGAGTACTCTCCTACTTCAATGAGTGGATTTGTTACTATATCTTTTATATATTTTGTTTCTGACCAATGATTAAATAATGGATGCTTCATAACTTTATTCCTCGCTTCTAAGTATTATATATTTTGCTATTTACTTAGAAGCTTACTACGACTGCTACATTTTTTAGCTTTCTCAAACGACGAATCATTATCTTCAAGCCTTTCTTTTATAATAGAAAAAGCATAACGCAATACATTACACTAGTCAAATTGTGTAATTTTGAACACATCTTAAACAGTGTAATACTGCAATAACAACATGAAAACACTCTAACTTCGATACAAATACTATATTTATTACATTTAGTTCATATTTTGTAAAAAAATCTTAATTGCCATGACAAAGCAAACAATAACCACTATTGGTCGTATTAATGACGTCCCTTTTGTAAGCACCATCTTCGCCCCAATATATGACCCTATAATTTGACCAAGCATCATAATCAATCCAATTGTCCAATCGATTTGGCCAAAAATAATAAAATACAACAAAGCAGCGAAATTACTAGTAAAATTCAAAATCTTAGCATTTGCAGTTGCCCGTGTAGCACAATATCCACATAAAAGAATGAACGCTAAAGCAATCAAGCTACCTGTTCCTGGGCCGAAGAAACCATCATAAAATCCAAGGAATGGAGCCACTGTTAACGCAAACAACAACATACTTATTTTTCTCGGTCGATCTTCGTTTGCTATATTTGGAGATAATAGAAAATAAAGACCAATAATAATAAGTAAAAAAGGTAATATCATGATTAGATATTCTGCCCGTATCTGTAAAACAAGCCATCCACCCAAAACTGATCCAAAAAAGGTCATTAAGATGGACAAACGCATTTCTTTAAGATTAATTTCTTTCTTCTTAATAAAAAACACTGTCGCCATGAGAGTTCCGCTACTCCCTTGCAGTTTATTAGTTGCTATCGCTACAGAAGGAGACATACCTACTAATAACATTATCGGGATAGTTATCATACCACCGCCTCCAGCAATTGTATCTATCCACCCTGCTAATACAGCTACTAAAAATAGTAATATGAGTAATTCAATAGTAAAATCCATACAAAGAATATGGGAAGGCTTGAGCTATTATACCCCAAACCTCCCCATCGTCCCTCCTCTCTTTAAACTAGTTAATAATATCTGTAAAGAAACTTTCTTTCTGATCACGTAATCGGCTGGAAACGTACTGCCTGCAAACAATTCTTCTTCCGTACTTATTATCTCCAATCGGAATTTTATATTCTTCCTCAGATAACCTTTCCCTACCATGAGTTACATTTGTTTGTTTACCATAGTATGAATTTGGAATAATTAATAAATCTTCAGATGTAAGTGGAACCTTATAAGTGGGCGTTGTTCGTAAGAGTTCTAAAAACATGTCAAATTTCAATTTTTCTTCTTCACTTTTTCCCACATAAATCAATCTATTTTCTGCTCCATTCAAACAAGTTGCAATAATATCACCATTATCATCCAAAAATATGATTTGGTTTATTTCCCCTACAAATCCCGATATTTCACCATCCGCCATTCCTGCGATATGAGCAATAGGCATTTTACTTATCGCCAATATATCATCTTTACTGAAGTGATTTTCTTCAAGATGCTTTTGAAGTAATTTTGGCGTTCCAATATGAGTTTGAGTTTTTAAATTTAACACTCCTTTTAATAAAAGAGCATCAACTCTAGTAAATTTTCCACAAGTAATTTCAGACACTATTCGTTCCACGGATTTATTAAGTCTATTTGATACAATTTCTAAATTCGTATTGAATATTTTCAATCTTGCTTCAATATCTGATTGGTCTTTCATGTCTGTATACACTGTGGCATCGTTATGTTGATAAAAGTTCCCGCCACCGGTGCTTGCACCGACATTTCGCAAAACTTCATCGTTGTTCAAAGGGGAAATGAGGTGAAATCTATTTTTCCCTGCATGTTCGGATGGGTGAATTAAAGCATCATAATTAAAAAGTGTGGCAAAAAGCCATGTGACCCATTCTGCATAAAAATATTTTTTCATTCTATCGTCTTCGTCTTCACCATAATTAAAACCTTTGCGATTTTCCCCAGGTAATAGGGTTTCCATAGGATCACATGGAATATTTTTAATAAGAGTAGGTGGTACGTTTCCACCACAATTCGCTACTTTTATCATATGTAGTAGTTTTTTCATATCTGAATTCGAAGTTTTCTTTGAATAATCAATCAAACAATTAAACCACTCTCTTGAAAAGCTTGCAGCTATTTCTTGATCACAAGTATAAGGATTATGAGTTTTTAATTCATGGTCTATTAGATTCTTGATTTTATCCTTCAATACATTAGGAATGCTAATTTCTTCGATTTCTGTAATCTGCAGTATTCCTTTATTCATTATAAAACCTCCGTTGTTTTATTTTTTCACCATATCTTCTATTAAATAAACTACCTACTTCTTTTTTGCTCCTTTGCTTTTCGTCAGAGCTATTACAGTTACCAAATTACAGAGCATAAACGTGGAGTAAACAAAATTTCTTTTTAGTTACATTAACCCCGTAAATCTCCATTAAATTAGTATATTTAATGGAGATTTCTTTTCATACTTTACTTTCAAACTATGTTTATAGGATTTTCAATTCAAGCACAAATATTCCTTTCCCTAGAATTTTCCTAAGATTGAAATCAGAATTTTCAATACACTAATATTAACAATAAAAATATAACACGAAACCAAAAAATGTAAACGAATAGTTTTTTTATAAAAAATAGTCAGACTATTTTAAGGTAATTTGTATTTCATTGAACTAACTGTAATAAAGTGGAACTTTAATCAGCCCTCACCAATCGGGATTTTACGGGCAACAGGGCCCCCGCCTAACTTCTTTGCTTCCGCTGAATTTTGAGGTGGGGGTCTTATTACCCGGCAAATAGCGGATAAAAAAGCCCCCTAAATGATAGAGGACTTTCTTTACAAGAATATTCTATTTTAAAATCCTTACTTACCTTTTATTTTAAAAGATATTGCTGTAACTTCTTTATTAATAGTTCCGTCCCCTCTGGACTTACAATAATCTTCCCATTCGCTAACGAAATATTGCTGTCTGAAATATCACCTGTAAGTGCACAAGCTCTTGGAGATTGATATTTTCGTAAAATAATCTGATCCTCTTCTATAAACATTTCAAGAGAATCTTTTTCTACAATTCCTAAACTCCGTCTTATTTCCATTGGAATAACAATACGCCCCATGCTATCTGCTTTACGAGTAATCCCTCTTGATTTCATAAAATGCCACCCTTTATTTTTATCTAATATTACGGTACTTATTTTAGCAATAAACAACAATAAGGAATAGTTCGTATTACAGTACTTTTTTTAGGAATAAATACCAATTAAAAATAGCTTATGTTAGGATTGTTTCTTGTTTATTCTTCATTTTTAATATATTTATCCTTGATCATTTTTATATATTGTTTTCTTTCTGTTAGTTCAAATATAAATAATGCCTTTTTTATGTATGTTAAACCAACTTCATTAGAGTGCTGAACTTTCAATAAAATTGCACCTTTTTCAAAAAACAATTCACCTAATAAGTATAAAGTATTCATATTTATGGCTAATTTTATACCTATTTCACTATACTTAATCGCTTCTTCATATTGATTTGCAAGGTGTAGACATTTTGTTAACGTATGAATGAGTCTTAATTTGATTTCTTTTTCTCTAGGAAATTCTATCTTATTAAAATTAATTAAACTTTGTTTTAATATATTTATGCTTTTCTCATACTCTTCATTTTCTGCATGTATTATAGCAATTGAATTCATTATGCTTATTTCTTTTTCTGATAAAAAGTTACTACTACTTAAAGTTTGTTTTAGTGCTCTATTTAAAATGTCAAAAGCATTAATTGTTGCTCCATTTACATAATATATAGCAATCGCTTCATGCCATAATAGAAATTGTTTATCTTCTTTTGATTGGAAATTATTTTCGTTTTTCTCTTTTTTCACTATTTCGTAAAGCTCATTATATTTTTTTTGTTTCACACAATCTCTCATTACACATTTTACATTTTCAATATATTTTATTTTTTTATTTTTGGTCAGTGCAAATATATAATTTGGATCAATACCAAGTCTTTCAGATAGTTGATACAACAATATGCTAGATGGATAAATAATCCCTTTTTCTATCTTACTAATTTGGCTTTGTGAACATATTCCATGACATAATTCAGATTGTGACATATTTTTTTTCTTTCTAAGTTCTTTAATAATAATACCAAGATTGTAGAATTCCATCTTTCCTCCCTCAAATGTAACACTTTATGAGTATAAGAATATTTTCCAACTTTTAATGTAATGTAAAATTAGTATAGTTACAATTACTATTTATATGGATTTATAGTTTTTCACAAACTTGTATCACAATATGAGAAATTATTACAATAAAGTTCACTAATAACCAATGGGAGTTTTATTCATCACCACTGATTATTAGTCCACTCCAAGCAGGCGTTTACAGGTAGTTCGATTTCTTTGTCACAGCTAAATTTTGAGGTGAGAATCTTATTGCCCGCAAATAGCGAAATTAAAAGAAATAAATATGATTTTTGACCTTTATTTCTTTTAATAGTTTCTTTTGATTTTATATAAACAATTTCGAAGGGGCTTATTTTATGAAAAGAATATTAACCGAAAGAGAATTAGAAGTGGCTATTTATGTAGCAAAAGGATATACAGATGCAGAAATTTCCAGAAAAATATATGTTACCCCTAGAAGAATTTCAACGATAATTAATCATATTAAAGAAAAATGGCATATTAATTCTAGAGTGGAATTAGGTATTTTAGTTTATCATTATGGTTTTATAGATGCACCCTTATTTTCTAATAAGGAAATTCAGCTATGCAAAAAGGTTGTACAGTAGATAGCAGAATATAAAAAGGTTAGAGAATTAACTTCTCTAACCTTTTTATATTCAATATTAGCTTTTAAACAGCCCTAATGCTACCATTAATCCTGTTATCTGTTCAACCTTGTATAAACACAAAAAAGAATTAGCCCTTCCTACTTTTCAAAACTAGTTACAATTCTCTCTTTCATTTTCTGTATTACTTCACTGCTCAATACTTTTTGACCAGCAGGAAGTTTTAATATGGCAGCGGCACCTTTGCTAAGGTATATTTCTTGATCATTATTTTGATTTACTACCAATATTCCTTGCCCTTCAAATTCGAAATAACTAATATCTTTTGTTTCATTTGTATTATTTTTTATTGCTTTATATAATCCATATAAATCTTTACTTCTATTTTCTCCGCCCGTTCGAATCGGTTCAGTATCATTCGCAACAATTAGTCCTTCTGGCTGCTCACCCTTCATAATAAACCACAGCTTTTCATTTGTTGGTAATAGCAATTGCTTAAATTCAGAGCTATTTAAAATTTGCTGTGCTGGAATTGTTGCATAGATTGGTAACGAAAATGGAGATGTTGTTATTTTTTCAAAATTTAAATTTTCAGAAGAACTTCCCTTACTATATTGATAATCTTTTAATGCGATCGATTGTACTGATTCACTTTTATTTTTTGATGCATAACTAATTTTACTAGCGAAAATAATAACGGTCATTAAACACATGCACGGTATCACAAGCTTAAGTAGATTTCCCATTTATGAACCCCCGCTTTTAATATTATTAGTTTGCATGGATATTATAAACAGTTTCACTCCACCAAAAATTATTATTGTTATGGAACGTACTGAAATTATGATTATAATGATCACCATACCAAGGGTCCATGTACGTTATATAATCTGTTCCATTTGTCCCTTTATAAAATCCATCAAGTACTAGAAAGTGTCCGATGTTAGCTCCATTTTGCCACATAATGAGTACAATCATCGGCTGATTACTATTAATTTGACTTTTGAACCAATCATACGATTTTGCTCCAGAACTTATAGCTGAACTAACACCATATCCCGATAATCCATATTGTATTTCACGTGAAGTTGCAGGATTATTATATGATCCACCCTTAACATACCTAACGTACTGATCTTGTGAAGGAGTTTTCCCAAAATAATTTAAAACTGAAACCGAAGTGCCTGCCCAACACCAATTTGATCTTTCTTGTAATATGTTAGGTACAGATAATTTACGGTCTATTGGTGTACTTGGAGGATTTCCATTAATATACGCTGACGTTACATATACTTTTTTTCCATCTTTAAAATAGTAAAACCAACGATTATCTAAATTTCCTGTCCAGTAATCTTTAACCGCTTCACCATACTCCCATCCTTTAAAAGATACTTTTGTATTTCCGGGAATCACATCTACAATATTTGCATTCAAACTTTTCGCCTCTCTAACATTTACATTCAATGGAGCTGTTGTCCCTGAAAATTCAACTTCTTCTGCTATTATTTTCTGAACACCAATAAAACTAAATGTGAAGAACAATAAAACCATACAAACAATAAAATGCTTTCTTCCCTTCATTTCTCCACCCCTTCATCAGTACTAAAAAACATCAACAATTCATCCTTATTAATTGTTCAAGCTTAATATTACATACTAACGAAAAATGACTTCTCATAAAGTAAAACTTTAATCAGTGGGGGTTTTATTCATCCCTCACTGATTATTAGTTAAACTAATCGGGCTTTTACGGGCTGCCCGATCCCCACCTAACTTCTTTGCTCTCGCTGGATTTTGAGGTGGGAGTCTTACTGCCCGGCAAATAGCGAGATAAATTCCAATACAAAAAAGGAGCCTATAAATTTTTATAGGCTCCTTTTTATTTCGTCGTTATTACTTAGCTAATTCTTTCGTAACCTTCATTACATCAACGAAGAATCCCCAGTTATTCACTACAGAAGAGATACTGATATGTTCATCTGGAGTGTGGACGTTAAAGATGTCTGGTCCGAATGAAATTGCATCTAATTCAGGCATCTTTTGAACGAATGCGCTACACTCAATCCCCGCATGTACAGCGAAGATTTCAATTTCTTTATTGTATTTTTCTTGATGTACTTTTTCAAATAAATTACGAATTTGTGAGTTTGGATTGTATGGCCATTCTGGATACTCTGACTCTATTTCAAATGTAGCACCAACTAATTCAGCAATATATTTGATTTCTTCTGCAACATGTTGTTTTAAACTACTTACAGAACTTCGCACTTCGTTACGTAATTTAATTTCATCTTGCAACGTTTCAATAACGCCTAAATTTGTTGAGCTTTCTACAAGACCTTTAATATCCATGCTCATACTTTGAATACCATTCGGAATTAAGAATAATGATGAAATAAGCTGCTTTTGTGTCTCTTTAGCAAATACTTTTTCAACTGTTTCATCCAATTTTGTCAGTGTAACATGAACATCTGAATCAACAGCACGCATTTCTTCTTGTAATACACGTGTCCATGATTCTAGTTTTTCTTCTACTTGCCCTACATCTTCTGTACGAATTAAAATTGTAGCTACACTTTCACGCGGAATTGCATTCGTTTTTAATCCGCCGTGAACTTCACTTATGTTAAACTCCGTATGTGCTGATAAATCACGTAACACTCGTCCTAATACTTTGTTCGCATTACCGCGTTGTTTATCAATTTCCATACCAGAATGTCCGCCTTTTAGACCGCCAACATATAGACGGTATGCATCCATATTCGCTGGTGTTTCATCCCAAATTACGGGAATTGTTTCAACAGCTTTCGCACCACCTGCACTACTTACAAGTAATTTATGATCTTCTTCAGAATCAATATTTATAAATATCTTTCCTTCAAAATGATTTGGATCAATAGCAAAAGCCCCGCCCATTGTCGTTTCTTCTTCAGTAGTGATAACGACTTCAAGTGCTGGATGCGGAATTTCTTTTGAATCTAATAAAGCTAATGCATACGCAACTGCAATACCATTATCCGCACCTAAAGTTGTTTGATTTGCATATAACATGTCCCCAATGATTCGTAATTCAATTGGATCTTTTTCAAAATCATGTACTGTTGCTTGATTTTTTTCGCAAACCATATCCATATGACCTTGAATAATAATAGCTGGTACATTTTCATAACCAGCTGTTGCTTCTTTTTTAATAATGACATTTAATGCTTCATCTTGAATGACTTCTAAGTTACGCTCTTTTGCAAAGCCCACTAAATAATCACTAATTTCCTTTTCATTACCTGATCCTCTAGGAATCTTTGAAATTTCTGCAAAATGATAAAATACAGGGTGCTTTGTTAATTGTTCTAAAGTAGAATACATTTTTCAAGCTCCTCTCAAAATGAAAAAATAGTATGTAAGTCTTTTATCATTATACCATGATTCATTATTTTACCTTTCTTTTAACTTTATTGTTCATTTTATTTACAACACTCATACAACATTATAAGGGCGTTGTAAGCTATATCGATTTTTCTCATTTAATAATAGTCGTATACTTTTTAAAGAAACACATTAAAGGAGATAAAGAAAATGAAAAAGTTTGCAGCAATTATTACACTATGTTTATTATTTTTTAGTTTTACTATTGGCTGTGAGAGAGCGTCACTAAATAAAATTGGTAAAGATGTATATTACATGCAGATAAAAGGCGAAGGAGCTATCGAAAAAGTAGATGGTAGAAACTTACGAAACTATACGCTGCCCGCATATCATGAAGATGGTGTCAAAAAACAAATTACATTTAGAAGTACAAAAAAAGAAAACGACCATAAATTAAATGAAGACGCGTTTTTACGCCTTTATGTAGATCAAGATGATAATAGCAAAAATGAAATATCATCAATTGAAGTAAAGTCCTATGAAGAGATTCAGAAAACAGATTTACCTAAAAAAGTAAAAGATAAGTTTACTATTAAATAAAGAACAAAAGAAAATGCTCTATGCATTTTCTTTTGTTCTTTTCACTTGTATATATTTTGAACTACTATTATTCATCAGTTTCTCTAACCGATTTATATTCTCCGTTAATGCACCTTTCACAAGAGAGAAATCTGTATTGGATTCTTCTTTTTTTTCTTTAAAAAACGAAGACTTTTGTACATTGACTTCAGCCATCTCTTCTCCCCCTTTTCAAAAAGATACAACCTTTTATTTATATTATATAGCAAATGTAGAAAGAGTGTACACTTATGATTTTCTTTTTAATTCTTCTTCTAATTCTTCTACTTGCTGCAACGCATCCCCTTTTATTAAAGAGAAATCTGTTGTATCTTCGTTATCTTCTTTAAAAAAATCATTGTCATAATCTTTTACCACTACAATCACCTCTACATGCTAGTGTAGGAATGATTGTCCAATTTTATTCAACTTTGTCGGATTTTGTTTTTAATTTATGTATAGAAGAAAAGGACAGAAAAAGATTCTGTCCTTATTTACTAAAATAACTATGATGTATTGTTAAATTATATACATTTTCAAAATCCCGATCTTGCAGGTTATTTTTCTTTCCATCAATAACAATGAAAACATCACTTACTATTTTTGCTGGTATAATCCCGACATTTTCTACTTGCACTGCTTTCTGCTCATTCAATTGCTCGATATGTTCTAACGGAACGATAATACTAAATTGCGAGCGAATACCACGAAAGTTTGTATTTAATTCCTTTGCCGCTTCAAAAACAACAATTTTCGCGCCAATTTTTTCCCCATATGAATCTAAAAATACATTTAAGCTCTTTGTATATTCTTCTTCCGTATGCCATTCCATCGTACCGAAAACTGCTGGATTAACATTTTGAATAATTGTGGTGTATATTTCTCCTCTCGCTTTAGATGCAATTAATGATCGTTTTATTGATTGAACTGTCTTGCCAATATCGCTAAATTTCGCACCCCATATTTCTGAAATATTAGGCGTTAAAATGAACGCAATATCAACAAAAATAACCATTGCAGTAAACATTAAAAGATTTTTCCAGAGGGTTAAATCAATTCCTTTTATCATGAAATACACGGTGACAGATATGATAAACAAACCATACCAAGTCTTTCTAATACGTTGCTTTTTCTCCTCGTACAACTCCTCATTTTTCCAATAAAAGAAAACAAGGACTACAAAGACAATCGCTAAAACAAATAAGCCAATTCGAATGTTAGAGATCATTAATCACATCACCCTCCATTCAAAAACTACTCACGATATCATTACATGCGCAAGCTGCTCTCTTTATGACAAAAGACATGGACAAGCTTCTAAATTTAGCTACATCGCATATATATTAGAAGGTACCACGTCTTTTATCCTGCTATTTGTGGGCAGTAAGACCCCCACTGATTAAAATTTTACTTTACCATGAGTCTATATTGTATATGTAGACAAGCATTCATTTCAAATTTTCGTATTAAAAAGAAATATGTTTCGGAATTTCCCCTTCAGGTACTTCTCCATCCATACTTAAATAATAATGACGAATCGGACGTAAGTTTTCGTCTAATTCATAAACAAGCGGAATACTAGTTGGAATATTTAATGAAACTACACCATCACTCGAAAGGTTGTCTAAGTATTTTACTAGCGAGCGAATTGTGTTACCGTGTGATGAAATAATTACTTTATTACCATTTTTTAATATCGGCGCAATTTCTGAGTGCCAATAAGCAAGTACTCTCTTCTCCGTATCCTCTAAACATTCAGTTAATGGAAATTCACCTTTTTTGAGTGTTTTATATCTTGGATCGGTCGCTTCATATCGAGGATTGTCTTCAGTAAGAGCCGGTGGTCTTACATCAACACTTCTTCTCCAAATATGAACTTGCTCCTCACCATATTTTTGAGCAGTTTCATCTTTATTCAACCCCTGCAATGCACCATAATGTCTTTCATTTAGCTTCCAAGATTTATGTATTGGGACCCAAGTAAGATCCATCTCATGAAGTACAATCCATAACGTCCGAATTGCGCGTTTTAATACAGATGTATAAGCCACATCAAAAGTATATCTGTTTTTCTTTAATATTGCTCCTGCTTCTCTCGCTTCACTTAATCCATTCTCTGATAGATCAACATCTGTCCATCCAGTAAAGCGATTTTCAAGATTCCATAAACTTTGTCCGTGACGAATAAGTACAAGTTTTATCATTATAATTCCCCTTTCGGAAATGTGAATTTTATTGTTCCATTGCGTACACGTATAAAGTATCTAGTAATGTATCTTTTTATCCATTCACTCTATAACCAAACGATAGTTGCCAAATGTATGAATAAAATTTGTTCTTTTTCAAACTATAAAAACAGAAGTTTTTCATTATTTTTGATCGACTGGTATTTCCCGTTTTGATATCCAAGCATCAAAACCTGATCGACTATTTGCCATTTCATTCATAACTTGATGCCAATTGTCTTCACATGATTCACCAAATTTTGAAAAAATAGCGCCCATTTGTTGTCTTTGTACATCGCTCAATTTTTTCTCTAAATCTGCACCTTGTTCTGTTAAAGACAACTGTTTCACACGGCGGTCATGCGTAGCTTCATTACTCTCAATTAAGCCCTTTTCCACAAGTTGACGTAGTGGCCCGTGGAGAGCTTGTTTACTTATTTCTAATAATGATAATAACTCATTTACACTTATCCCTGGAAAACGTGCGATAAAAAATAAAATTCGATGATGTACTCGTTGAATGCCATATTCTTTTATAATTTCATCTGGCTTTTCAGTAAATGTTTTATATGCAAAATAAAATAATGCTAATGCCTCATTCATCTGTTCTTCTTTATGTTGTGTCATCTACTTTCCCCCTGTATGTAAATTATACCACAATCTAGTAATGAATATTTTAATCAACTTATTAGAACCTGTTTAGTCTATTGAAACATTCACTGCATAATTAGGAGATGATTCATTTGAAAAAAATATACTGTAAGTACATATTTATTGGATAGACTACACGAATTAGGAATTGAACATACATTCGGGGTTCCTGGTGATTATAATCTTGCCTTTTTAGATGATGTAGTACCACATGAAATTTAAAGTCGATTGTATTATTAGTATTGGTGTGAAGTTAACTGATACTATTACAGGCGGCTTCACACAAGGTTTTACAAAAGAACAAGTTATAGAAATCCATCCCTACACTGTGAAAATTATAGATAAAAAATACGGTCCAGTTGTAATGCAGGATATTTTACAACATTTAAGTGATTCAATTGAGCATCGTAATAAAGATACTCTTGACGTTAAGCCATTTATTTTAAAATCATCTCTTTTTACTGAAGAGTTCAATCCCAAATCACAAATGGTCACACAAAAACGTTTTTGGCAGCAAATGTACCATTTCTTACAAGAAAACGACATCTTAATTGTAGAGCAAGGAACACCTTTCTTTGGTAGTGCTGCTATCCCTCTACCTAATAACACTGCATATGTAGGACAACCGTTATGGGGATCTATCGGATATACACTGCCCGCTCTAATTGGTACACAGGTCGCCAATTTATCACGGCGCAACATTTTAATTATTGGTGACGGTTCTTACCAAGTAACTGCCCAAGAGTTATCAACTATACTACGTCAAAATTTAAAACCGATTATATTTTTAATCAATAACAACGGATACACTGTTGAACGTGCCATTCACGGCCAAAACCAACCATATAATGACATACAGATGTGGGATTATACTAGCTTGCCGAACCTATTCGGATCAGAAGAAAAAAGCCTAACATTTAAAGTGGAGAATGAAACAGAGTTAACAGAAGTCTTAACAAATATAACTTTTAATAAGAATCAACTTATCTTTATTGAGGTAATAATGAGCCAAAGCGATCAACCTGAATTGTTAGCTAAACTCGGGAAAAGATTCGGTCAGCAAAATTCTTAATATAAAAAAACTAATTATACAATTGGTAGTGTAAAATTTGTTTTGAGAATAATTTCGACACTCAAAATACATAAGGAAAAGGATGGAAAGCACCATCTTTTTCTATTTTAAGAGCGTTCTTCGACTAACGCCCCGTGTGACAAGCAAAAATTCTTAATCCATCTTTAACTTTATAGCTTTTGTCGCAATAAATGTTTTAATATGCTTATCTAATATCCTTGTCCCACCAAAATCATCCTCATAAAAACCTGTCATAGCAAAACCAGCTTCAATTTGGCCTTGGATTTGGTCTTCTAAAGTATGCGCATATTCTATTGTTTGATTTGAATCGATGTAATCTTGAACTTCATCCTCTGGTAAATAATCCAATGTTGATGAAGGAATTGAATGTTTAACATCAAGAATACCTTTTTGTTCTTGGTTATCATCAAAGATCCATAGTAATGGATTTGTAAATCCAGCAATAAGAATACCTTTATTCTTTAAAACCCTAGAAACTTCATTCCATACAAGATGAACATCTTTTACAAACAAATTAGAGACAGGATTTACAACAATATCAAAATATTCATCCTCAAAGTCACCAAGGTCTGACATATCTCCTTGTACGGTTTTTAAAGTCAAACCATCCCGTTTTGCTACCTTTTCATCTTGTTCCAATTGCTTCTTAGATATATCAGTAACTGTTACATCTGCTCCAGCAGCAGCTAGAACAGGTGCTTGTTGTCCACCACCTGACGCTAAGCAAAGTATCTTTAATCCATCTAATGACTTTGGAAACCACTCTCTAGGAACTGACTTTTCCGTAGTGACTGTAATCTCCCATTCACCTGATTTGCTTTTCTCAATAATCTCGCTACTTACAGGCTGCGTGTATCTAGAACCTTCTTCAACCTTCTTATCCCATGCATTACTGTTTTGTTGTGTAGTATCCATTGCGATTAGTCCTCCAAACGATCTAGTGGCATTCAATGTGTAAGCTTATTAACTATTTATACTTTCCTTTTCCTATTAACCTGCCTGATAGTTCATACATAGTTGTTTACATTTATATTAACAGATAAATACTAATAATTACTAAAAATTCTAAAAAGAAACAAAAATATACATCTATTCCATCATTCATTTAAAATAATCGTAGAATTGGTAAGTTTTAAACAACTCATTTCCACAAAAAAAGCATTCCAAAACTGTTGACAGTTGGAACGCTTTTTTATGTTATTTCATTTTTCAAGCTTTTAACTAAATCCATTAAACAAATAAGCTACGCTTTTTCTTTTTTATTCAGCAAGAGTTAACTGCCAAGATACACCATACTTATCATTTAACCAGCCAAACTTTTTACTAAACGGATAAGAACCTAAAGGCATGAGAATTGCTCCATCCTGCGCTAGTTTATGAAAGACCGTTTCAATTTCTTCTTCTGTCTCACAAGTTACATAAAGAGACATAGCTGGAGTGAATGTAAAATTATGATTTACATAACTATCAATACACATAAACTCTTGGCCATTTAGCGTAAAAGTTGCATGAATTACAGTTCCCTCTTTACCAGGTCCATTTTCATCGTAGCGAGAAATACTTACAATTTCCGATTGATCAAATAGCGACGTATAAAAATTCATTGCTTCCTCAGCTTTGCCTTCAAACATTAAAAACGTAGTAATTTTTTGATTTGTGTTACTCATATGGAGACAGCCCCTTGTTATATATTTATGTAAAACATAAGTCGGCCAAAAAACCGAACGTATATTCCTATAAGTGTATTGTCTATAAAAACGATGAGTTTGTCAATTATCTACTTTCTTATTTCTTCTTAAATAATGCTGTCCAAAGAAATGATTCTCCAAATATTTCTTTCGGTTGTTTCATTTGTTTCATCCTTCTAATCTCAATTACCTCAAATTCTTTAAATATCTCTCTTAACTTTTCTTCCGAGTATGCAAGACCACCTTGTAGACTCCATTCTCTATATACGTCCCAATCTGTTATTTCTGATCCATTTCGCTCATCTAAATTGCCTGCTGCAAAACATGTTAATCCGAAATAACCACCCGATTTTAATGAGTTTTTAATTAAATCCACATAATTTATTCTTCTATGCGGTGGAATGTGATGCAAACAGCCCGAATCATATACAAAATCAAATTCGTTTTGAACCTCTAAATTAAAAATTGAATTACAAATAAAATGAATTTCTACCCCTTTTGCCAATGCCCTCTCTTTTGCCCAGTTAATGCCTTCTACAGATAAATCCACTGCTGTTACATCAAATCCTTGAGTCGCTAAATAAATGGCATTTCTACCTGGACCACATCCAAGTTCTAATACCTTCCCTTTTGAAACTCTCTCTTTTTGTATATTCGAAACTAGATTCTCATCTGGAACATTTTCAAAAAACGGAACATCCTTTTCTCTATTCTCATAAAACTCATTCCAAAATGGTTCTGCAGGTCTTAATAATGAATCAAGCATTTTTAAGATGTCTTCTTGTGTGTGTAACGTTTCAGTTTTCATTAATACCCCTCCATGAATTAATGGTCAGAAAATTATTATATATCTTTTTGAACTTTCAGACGAATAAAGGCTCCACATTTTAATTTTTTCTTTATTCTTTAAATTATTTTAAATACGGTAAATGAAATTATAAACTTTACTCTTATGGTGCAAATGCACGCCAACCTATTATTAAATACAAAAAGAGCCACAAATTTTTGTGACTCCTTCTGCATTAATAATTATATCAGGATTTTTTATTATATAGCGATTTCTCTATTAACAAACGATATATCTCTTCATCCAGATTACCATTTCATACTTTAACGGCCACGTCTTTGCTGACCTTGCTTTGTACTACCTTTTTTATTACTTGACTTATTAAATGATCGGTTATTTTCATTTCTTGAATCACTTCTCGAGCTATTTCTCGAATCACGTCTTGATTCACTTCTTGAACCTTCGCGGCTATCTCTTTGACGATTTTGACCTGATTTCTTTGGAGCCGGCTTTGGTACCGGTTTTCCATTTTCATCTACACGTTTTATCTTCGGTTGTTCGATTATTTCTCTTTGTATTGGTGCACCAAGCGTTTTTTCAATTTCTTCTAAATGTTTTTCATCTTTCGCTGCAACGAACGTAATTGCAAGACCTGATCCACCTGCACGTCCTGTTCGGCCAATGCGGTGAATATAACTTTCTACATCTTCAGGGATATCAAAGTTAAATACGTGCGTTACACCATCTACATCAAGTCCACGAGCTGCTACATCCGTTGCGATTAAGTACTGAATTTTAGCTTCGCGGAAACTCTTCATAACTCTTTCACGTTTCGCTTGAGGTATATCACCATGAAGTTCAGCACAATTATAACCTAGTCCTTTTAAATTATCATAAAGCTTACTTGCTCTAACCTTTGTACGACAGAAAATAACTGCTAAAAATGGCTGGTCACGATCCATAACAAAACGAAGTGCATCTGGCTTTGCACGATCTGTCGTCTCAATGACACGCTGCTCAATTGTATCTACCGTTACTTCTTCACTTTGTACTTGAATCATTTGCGGCTCATCCATATAACGCTTCGCCAATTTTTTAATATCTTTTGGCATCGTTGCTGAGAATAACATCGTTTGTTTACTACCAGGTGTCTCATCTAAAATATCTTCAATATCATATAAGAAACCGAAATAAAGCATTTGATCCGCTTCATCTAGTACAATCGTTGAAAGATTACTTAAATCAATTGTTTCGCGTCGTATATGATCTAATAATCGTCCTGGTGTTGCAACAACAATATGTGTATTACCTTTTAATTTTCTCAATTGTTGTGCTACATCTTGCCCACCATAAATCGCTAGTACATTAATATCTTCTCTTTGAACAAGCATTTTTTTAATTTCAGTTGTAATTTGCAGAGCTAGTTCCCTTGTTGGTGCAACAATTAAAGCCTGAACATCACTAGACTCTGGATTGATTTTTTCTAAAATGGGTAACACAAATGCTAACGTTTTACCCGTTCCAGTTTTCGCCTGCCCAATAATATCTTTACCTGACAGAATAACTGGAATTGCCTTTTCTTGAATTGGTGTTGCTTCTGTAATTCCATTTTCACGTAATGTATGATTAAAAGTTTCACTAATTCCTAATTCTAAAAAGTTTTTCAAATAGACCACTTCTTTTCCTTATTTTTCACATTAGCTTTCATTGTACCATTTGTTTCGCTAAATATGAAAAATAAAAAAATTCTTATCTTCTTTTTTTATATTCATCCTGTACTAGATGGACAAATTCTTTTTGCTTTTTCTCGGATTTTATTAATGGTTCCATATTTGCAGAAGTCAAAATATACTTTTTAATTTTTCTATTACTCCAAATTAAACTTGTATACTTCGGATCTTCATGTAGATTTCGAAACCACTCTAATTCACTTAATTTTGCAATATGGTGTTTCAATTTCATGTCATTTCGAGGATAAAACAAAATAACATTTGCTATTACATCAAATAACGAACCCATCTTCTCCCTCCTATACCCTTGCTCAAATTATATATATTCTTTTGTACATATACATTTCAATTTTACCGAAATATACTGTTACTGATTTGGTTGAAATCGCAAAATATATGAACTAAAAAACCGATCTTTTTGATTTAGGAAAGACCGGTTTTCATTATTTTATAAAGTCAGCTTTCCTCCATGGTAGCAATAATACTGTGCTGCTTTAAGACTTTTAATCCTATTTAAAGACTTTTCCGCCCTTTCTATATCTAAGCAAAAATCCGGATTAGCTATTACTAACTCACGATTCTCTTGAACCGCTGCATCTCCTGTAATTACACAGTCTAAATTCGGAAAATATAATGAAATATGCCCCGAAGTATGTCCTGGCGTCGCTACTATTTGACATTCATTATTCAAAATCATTTGACCATCATGTACTTTTTCATCGACGGAAATATGTTTTATATTTTTTAACTGTTGAATAAACCATTTACCAAATTCTTTTTCTTCATTTGGCATACGTTCTAACATTTTTTCAGCTTGAGCCAACCTCTCTGATCTTATATCACCACTAATATAGTTAGATTCAATTTCACTAGCAATAATATTAATGTGAGGATATTTCACTTTGAAATCATATAAAGCCCCTAGATGATCATCATCATAATGAGTAATAATTATATTTTTTAAGTTTTTCATCTCATATCCATGTTTTAATATTGCATTTTCAATTAAAGGTAAAAAACTTGTATATCCTGTATCGACTAATGTTAATTCATTATGTACTATAATTAAACTTGGATAAACACATTGTTTTTGCCCGTTAAATTCGAATTCAATTGGTAGTTCTATTATTTTCATTTTTCTTCCCCCATACCGCTTATAAAATGCATGATAATAACTAAATCATACACATACATTTTACAATATATATACTATGTAACGGAACACTGTGAATCGTGGCATAATCCACATTATATTATTTTGAACAGGTAATCCCCTATTTTTATGGAAATATATAATAAGAAAAACAATAACATTGATTAATCTCTCACTTCTTTGTCTATCCTTTTAAAAAATCTATGTTTTTGTAAAAGGAGTATTTATATGGAGAAACAGACACTTTGGAAAAAGTTCAAAAAAAGCTCTGTAAACCTCGGTAAATCCAGCGTATATGAAAGTATTATCTTATTCTACACAATGAAAAAGAAAGAATTACCTACTAAAGCGAAATTCATAATATTAGCCGCTTTATCTTATTACGTATTAACAATTGATTTCATTCCAGATATAGCTGCTATTATTGGGATTGGCTTATTAGATGATGTTTTAGCAATCGCTGTAGCGCATAAATATGTTATGCGCCATGCAGATGCTGAAATTCGAGAGAAGAGCAAGGTAAAAATGGAGTCATTATTTACTTCAGCACAAGCATAATTAAACTAACTAGTCATTTACATACCTTTTTACTTTCAAAAAAAGCTAACTGTAATTAATGATAGTTCAACCTCACTGAATATTACTCTTCACTATGAGAGCATTGCAGAATAAATCCCTAAACAAAAGCATTTCTCTTAGCTCTCAAACCGTAAACAAAAAGGGTGTCAGCACGTGTTCCTAAGTTCTGACACCCTTTTATTTGTTCTTATATCTATCTGTTATACAGTTGCATGTGTCCCCTTATACAAAACTGCTATTGCCGCGACTATAAGGATCATACCCATAAAAGCAGGTGCAGCATGACCAAGCGATACATAGATTTGCCCTCCAATAATAGGACCAATCATTCTTGCTAAAGCTTGAATAGATTGACTTCCCCCTTGAATCCTTCCTTGTTCACTAGAACCGCCAGACTTTGAAAGCATCCCGTTGAATGAAGGCCCGAAAATTGAATCCCCAAAACCATACATCAGCATTCCAACGATAAGTAGTGGATAGAGTGAAAACAAAGCTGATGCCGCAATAAAACTGTATCCTATAATCTCCGAAACCATCCCAAGAATTGCTATTTGTTTATCACTAAGCTGGATCAAAAGCTTTGGCATTATAAAACTTTGTGAAACAATGTCTTGAAAGCCCAAAATTGAAAACATAAGTCCGATTAGTGCAGGTTTCCAACTGAAAGTATCCATTGTAAATTGCGTGAAAATTGCTTGTAAAGATCCGTTAGGTATCCAAAGTAAAAACGCTGAGACAAGTAACCATTTTAAATTTTTCATGGAAAGTATGTTTGCTAGCTGTGCAAAAGGATTCAACCTTACAAAAGTAATCTCTTTTAACCTATTATTTTTGTCAAGACTCTCAGGCATATATTTGATCCCATATACAACATTTATTAACGTTATGATTGCTCCAAAATACATAGGTACAGTATCACCAAACTTGGCAAGTAATCCCCCAATAGTGGGGCCAATGATAGTTCCCGCACCTACAACTGCACTCACCCATCCAAAGTATTTCGTTCTCTGCTCTTTTGGAATGATGTCTGCAAAATATGCGAAGATAGTACTTATGCTCCCGCCTGTTATTCCTTCTATTATGCGTCCAGCAAATAGTACCCATAAAGCTCCTCCTATACCAAAAACTAAGTACCCAATTGTAGAACCAAATAAGCATATTAAAAGTAATGGACGACGGCCATACTTATCGCTTAAAGCTCCGAGTACTGGGGCAGCTAAAAACACGCAAGCCGCATATACGGAAGTTAGTAGTGTAACAACTAATGCTTGTTCTTCCGGATTACTTGTATATGGCTGTACTAAGAATGGGACTACAGGCATGATAATACTGAAACCTATACCACAAAGAAATACAGAAATAAGTCCGAATAGTAAAGCATGTTTATCTATGCTTTTTTCAGTTTTCCTTTCATTTTGTGATCTAAATATAGACATTTAACTTCTCTCCTTAAAACATTTTGTTGTCGTGTCAACAAAATGATAACTCCGTTTTGTTGATTAGTCAACAAAAATAACATAATAAAAAAGCAGCCTATTCTCATTAGAGTAAGGCTGCCATTTCATTATTAAAATGTATTAGGATTTAATATGTATACCTTGTTTCTTTATTTCTGCATCCAAATGTCTACTATACTTTTCCACGAAACTAATTATACTGTCGAATTCTTCTTCAGTTACTTGCTCAAATACAGCTTTATCCCGCTCTTGAAACTCTTTGTGCAGATCTTCATGGATTTTATAAATTTCTTTCCCTTCTTCGGTAAGCCTAAAATAAATTTCTTTCTTATTTTCCGACTTTTGGTAGCTTTCAATAAGGCCTTTTTGTATGAGCTTCTTAGTCATTCTACTTATAGCACCGCGAGTCACATAAAAAGCCTCTGCAAGTTGTGTCACATTAGAATCCACATTATTTTCAATATATTCAATGCAGTGGACTTCAGAAGACTTAAAACCTTTAAGACCTTCTTCCATCTTATCTTTATTAAGCCAAACCAGCTTATTATATAATTCCCTGAAACCGTTCATGACCTGTTCTTCTTTATTCATGACCTGCCCTCCTCACCGCTCATTAGTACATTAAAACTATTATATTAAATTTCTGCTTACGTTTCGACAATATTGAAATAATTATTGTAACATTCAAGATATGTGTAAAAATTGGCGCTTAAATAAAACAATTCATTAAACAGCAAATTTATTGCTACTTACAATAAACAGTAGACAAAAAGTAAGAGCTAAAATTATTTCTCTTAGCTCTTCTTTCATAAAACTATTTCACTTCATTAGCGACAAAAAAGTGCTCACATACACTTGATATGCGCTGTAAGTCCACGTTCCCACCAGATATAACCGCTACTACTTTTTTTCCTTTTATATAGCTATCAACTTTTCCTGCAAGAAGTGCAGCAGTTGCTAATGCACCTGCACCTTCTACAACAGCTTTCCCACGTTGTAATAAATCTTTCATCGCTACTTCCAGTTCTTTTTCTGATACAGTTACAATATCATCTACTAATTCTTTTACAATTTCAAATGTTAATTCCCCTGGTATTTTAACAGCGCAACCATCTGCAATAGTAGGCGCCTCATAATGTTCTACGATTGCTCCTTTATCGTAAGATGCCTTCATTCCATGAACATTATCTGCTTGGACACCAATTATATTAATCGATGGATTAAAAGATTTTAATGCTACAGAAATACCAGAAATAATTCCGCCTCCACCTATTGGTACAATGACAGTATCTACATCCCACATATCATCAAGAATATCTAATCCAATTGTACCTTGACCAGCCATTACCTCTACATCATCATATGGATGTAAGTATGTCTCACCTGTTTCCCTTATAATTTCTTCACATTTTGCCTTTGCATCATCAAATGTTTCACCATGTAAAATTACTTCAGATCCATATCCTCTAGTTGCTTCGACTTTAGCCTGCGGTGCAGAAATTGGCATAACAATTTTACTCTTAATACCGAGTAAATGAGCAGATAATGCAACTCCTTGTGCATGATTACCTGCTGAACATGCAATTACACCTCTTTCTTTTTCTTGATCCGTGAGCCGCGACATTTTATTAAATGCGCCACGAAATTTAAAAGAACCCGTTAATTGCATATTTTCTAATTTCAAATGAATTTCTCCGCCCGTTTTACTAGTCAAGTAAAAAGATTTTACTAATGGCGTTTTACGAGCATTTCTATCTAGAATCTTGTGAGCTTTTTTAATATTATCTATATGTAATGGTAGTTTTCTAGTTATCATACTTACACCTCTTCCAATGTTCTATTCCTAAGTTTTCGTAAGTCGTAGCTCCTTTATACGAAAAGAAAAAGTCTTTATATTTGTACCCCACTCTGAAATAAACACATTTGCAAACAATTCAACATCCTCTTCATATCACGTTCTTTATAATGATTTAAACATGCAATTTGGATCCAATTATTCTTTTGTAAATAAGATGACTCATAATGAACGATGTATCCTTGTAATGCTAATGCATCGCCTACTACTTTAGAAGAATGATCTTCGCTCAATACAATAGTAAGTATAATTGGCGCGGCATGTTCTTTAGGTGAAACAAGCTTTAAACCCATATCAGTAATAACTTCTTCAACATAATCGTATGTCTCTTTAATTTTTACAAATGCCTTTTCATCTTCAAATCTCTTCAACGCTTCTTGCAATGCATAAATTAAATTCCATGATTGTGAGTATGGAATGCTTTCATTTTCTTCATACATGCCAATGTCCATATAGGCCGGCACAGCCTCGTTTATTTTTACAATGTGGTTATGAAAAACGAAAGAAATTCCTGTATATGATTTAATCGCTTTACCGCTAACACCACTTGCAAAATACACATCCTTCAAGTCTATTGGTATTGCTCCAATTGAGCTTATGCAATCTACACATAGTTTCATTTGATTCTCGTTACAAAGAGTATTTAGCTCGTTTAAATCGTTTAACATTCCAGTAGATGTTTCATGATGAACAAACCAAAGCCATTCATAATTTCCAGTTGTCATTATTTCTTCTAATTCTGTATAAATAAACGGCTCTCTCATTTCCTTTTTATACGTATCAAAATGTAACTGTGCTCGTTTTGCATGCCCAACTAATCTATTTCCAAATTCTCCATTTGTTAATACTAGTCCTTTCCCTTTTAAAGAACGTAACTGTAAAGCAATCGCATCATTGGCTAACGTCCCTGTTCCTAACATAAGTTGTACATGTTTTGCTTTTGTCATGTGAAGTAACCGTTTTTTCACATTGTTCATTGTCACTTGAAATGACTTAGAGCGATGCGAAATAGGCTTAGTACAAAATGCCTTTCGAACGTTCTCTTCAATGTCTACTGGACCAGGTAAAAACGTGTATTCTTTCGTCATAATACTTCCAACACTCGATTCTTCAAACATAGCAGGGGTAACATACATTGGCTGGTAGGTTGCTGCTTCTGTACCAACTAACGTATGGAAATCTTTGAATCCCATCTGCTCATATAAAGCTAGTTCACGTGTTGTTGCAGAAATGAGTGCTAATTCATATCCGTTTAGAAGCAAATAACGATGTAGAAAACGGATTAATCCTAACAACGCTCTTCCATTCCTATATTCACGTTCTACTGAAAGTAAACGAATTTCATACACTTTTTCTCCATGCTCTTGCAAATAAACATCTAAATTTGAAATTTTATAATCTAACGAGAATGGTCGTTTTCCCCGCACCGCGACCATACCTACTAATCTATCCTCATCTAAACAAATTAAATATGTATTTTCTTCATGAAACCTATCTATACGAAACTGGTCTTTCGTTTCTTCATGTTGTGGAATCTCTTCCACAAAAGTTTTATAATTTAATTTATGTATACTTTCAAATTCCCAATCTTGATCAGCAACTTTATAAATTAACCCCATGCCTTATCTCCTTTATCTATTTAATAAAAAATGATAAGTGGAGACTATCCCCACTTATTAAACATTCATTTTATTCTCGATTTACATATAGAATAAGTACAATAATCATTCCACTTAAAATAGTCGTAACAATAGAATAAGAATAAAGAATCATACAAATTGGTAAACAAGCAATCGTAATTAGTCCTGGCTTCGTAAATCCTTTAAATATTAAATAAAATACAATAAAAATGCCTATGAGGGTAAGCGCTATCAAATAATCAAATGCGATTAATCCTCCAATAAATGTTGAAATACCTTTACCGCCCTTACCTTTAAATAAAACTGGGTAAATATGTCCAATAATAACGGCCAATAATGTTAACATTACGAATGTAGGATCTTCAAAAAGATATTTTGCAACAGTAACAACGATTGCTCCTTTAATTGCATCACCTAAAAATGTAGCGATGAAATACCCTTTTCCATATACGCGCCCCATATTTCTTGCACCAGGATTTCCGCTTCCTTCACCCCTAATATCAACGTTATGTCTCAATTTTGTTACTATATAAGCGGTCAAGATGTTTCCAATTAAATAAGAAGCCACCAAATATAAAAACTGCATACTATTAATCATGTAATCATTCACTTTCTACATGGGATTACATATACAATATTCAATTACTACGTATATTGTACGTTTTAATATACATTCCTTTATACATTTTAACATCATATTTTTACAAATCATACAAAAATTCTCATACGCTATTTTTAAAAATATATATCCCTCATTAAATAATATGTTCCTTTCACTGCCATTTCTGCTTGTGATACAAATATAATTTCTTTCATACTTTCTTCACAGCATTTCTTAAATACAGCAAATATTTCAGGAACTAAACGCAATATACTGCCACTTACTGCAATTGGCGTTGAGTGCTTAAAGTTTAACTTGTTATAAACATTTACTGTAATCCTTGCTAATTCCTTTCCAGCTTGCATTATAATTTCATGTGCATCATCATTTCCATTTCTCGCTTCCTGAATAACTAATGGCGCGATTGCTGCAATTTTATCTTTAGAAGAAGTATATACTAAGCTTTTTATATGAGACGGTGTCAAAAGTTGAAACTGCCTTTGAATATTCAAACTCAATGGACAAAGACTGATTCCTTGATCAAATTGAATTGCCATTTTCTTTAAAGATTGTAATGCAATCCAATATCCACTTCCTTCATCACCTAAAATATGTCCCCATCCACCGCTATACTCATACGCTTCTTCTTTCTTTCCAAGACAAATCGCACCTGTACCACCAATTGTTAAAATTCCGTCATTCCCTTTTAAAGTAGCTGCATGTGCGATCATTGCGTCATTGAATACTTCAATTGGTGTTCCATACTTCTTTTTTAGACGTAATGTTAATTCATTTGTATTTGCTCCACTTACACCCGCTAATCCTAAACAAATACAAACGCAATCCCCCTTTAATAACCCTTTCTGGCATTGATCAATCACTTCCATAATATGCACAAGAGCTTCTTCAAAATCTATTAATATATTTCCAAATCCACTTGTAGCTCTTGCAAATTCGTTACCGTCTTTATCAAATGCAATTGCTTCTGTCTTCGTTCCCCCGCCATCTACTCCAATCATATACTTCATATATTCGCCTCATTCTCTTCAAATTGGAGGGAATGTTATATTCCCTAAAACTACAGATTGCTTTGCACCTGTTGCGCTCGGCACATTACTCGGATTACGATGATACGTTTCGTTTGCTAAAATCGCAAAGGCGATTGCTTCTTTCGCCGCTGAGGAATAGCCTAAATCTTCTTGAGTAAATATTTTGCATTTTTCTTCCTTTAATCCAAATCGTATCATTTCAACAAGTGTACGATTATAACTTCCGCCCCCGCCTAAAATTACTTCATCGATTTCATAATACGGAAAAATAAATTCCTGATAATGATGAACAATTGAACTTGCTGTAAACATTGTGACAGTTGCCAATATATTTTCTCTACTATGCTTTTCAAATCGATTCAATAATTCAGTCACAAACGCTTCTCCAAACTGTTCTCTACCTGTTGATTTTGGTGGTTTCACGTTCAAAAATGGATGGTTCATACAATAAGTCAAAATTTCATCTACAACTACTCCCTGTTTTGCAATCTTACCATTTTGATCATATGACAACTGAAATAACCTTTGACATACTTCATCAATTATCATATTCCCTGGTCCAGTATCAAAAGCAATAACACTCTCATTACTTCGTTTACTTGGAACCACTGTAACATTACCAATCCCGCCAATATTTTGTAGTAGTCTATTTTTAGTTTGATGCCGATATAAAATAATCTCTGAATATGGTACAAGTGGTGCACCTTGTCCCCCTGCCGCCATGTCCATCGTTCGGAAATTCGAGATAACTGTCGTGTTCGTTTCATATGCTATTACTGCTGGTTCCCCAATTTGCAATGTTGAAGAAATAATATTTCCTTCTTGCTTTGGCTGATGATAAATCGTTTGTCCGTGAGAGCCTATTAAATCTAATTGTCTCAAAGGAAAATTGGCCTCTTTACAAACTTCCTTTACAGCATTGGCGAAGCATAAACCAAGTTTAAAATTTAAACTACATATAAGTTGGACATTCGAAGTTTCAATTGATAACGCTTGTTGGATCTCATTTTTCATATCATTACAAAATGGAACAGTAGTAAAATGGATGAGTTCGATTTTAGAATCTACACCACTTCCTTCTATATGAACGAGCGCTACATCTATTCCATCTAATGAAGTACCAGACATTACCCCTGCAATATACATAACGTGCATGACCTCCTATTTACTAAAAAACAATCATGTAAGTAACGAACGTACAACCAATCGAAAACAATATAAATCTAAAAAACAACTGAGCTTTCGATGCAAACGATCCATCAATGAAAGAAACAACTACCGTAAGCAAAACGCTTGCCGCAATACTTGTAACGAGCCAGATACTATGCATTTGTGATAGATTTAGCATGCCTAATAAAGGGACAAAAAGTAAATTTGCACAAATCACTCCACATAATAATAAAAATACGCCTTTATAACTAAATTTTATATTCATTCTATTTCCCCCTTTCTAGTTTTAATGTGAAAGAAGTGATAGACAAAAAGTCTATCACTCAAAATAATAGCATGCAGATTAAGGATTAACAGATTCCCCGTCACCATTCTTTTCAATTTCAAGCATATTTTTGTCGTACATTTTAAAGAATGGTAAATAAATAAGGAACGATATTGCTATATTTATAAAAACTAATACAATCGCACGCCAATCTCCACCTGTTGCTAAATAAGCACCAATTGGAGCAGGTAATGTCCATGGCGGCATAATATGCGTTGGTGTTACAAATCCCATCGCTGTTGCAGCATAAGCTATAGTAGCTGTTACTAACGGTGTAATGACGAAAGGAATAATTAAAATTGGATTTAATACAATCGGCAAACCGAATATAACCGGTTCATTTATATTAAAAATCCCCGGAACAATACACGTTCTCGATAATGCTTTCGAATATTTTGATCGACCAAATACGATCATAGCTAACACAAGCCCTAACGTTGCGCCCGAACCACCAATCCAAATAAACCATTGATAAAACGGTTCTGGTGCAATAAACGGAAAATGACTCGCTCCACTTGCTACAGCTTCACCGTTCTTTCCTAAATACACATCCCAAAGCGGCCTTGCCACAGTACCTACAACTGATACTCCGTGTATCCCGAAAGACCAGAAAAACGTAATTAAAAATACAGGTATAATAACGCCAAAGTAACTATCACCAGCTTTTACTAACGGTGCGGCTAGTTTATCTACAACGTAATGTAAATCAACTTTAAAAACGACTGTAATAAGACTCATAATAATAATAACGAATGCTGCAGGTATAAGTGCTTCAAATGAACGTGATACTGACGGTGGTACTTGTTCTGGCATTTTTATCGTTACGTTATTCTTCTTACAAAATCTTAAAATCTCAACTGATAAAATAGAGACAATCATCGTCACAAATAATCCATGACCTCCGAGGTTTGTCATTGGAAGCATAAATCCTTTTTTATCAATTAACTCAGGCGTTAATGTTAAAAGTAGTGAACATACCGCAAGCTGTGCTCCTGATAAAGCATCTAATTTATAACTTTTCGCTAAATTATATCCTATTCCAAATGCTATATATAAGGACATAATAAACATAGTTAAACGATATGGTATTAATATACTTGTTTGATTCTTTAATGCCCAAACCGATATGAAACTATCTTTCGGCAGTGGTGGAAATGCTACTATTAAAAAGAAGCTTCCTACTATAATAAATGGTAACGCCGAAATAACTCCATCACGGATTGCTTGTAGATGCCTCTGCTCAGAAAGCCTTGCCATCGGGCCAGATAAGTTTTTATCAAGAAACGTGACAAACTTATTCATAACGCTTCCCCCTAACTGATTAATTCATTTACAGTTTTTAATAAAGTCGGGCCTCCAAGCGGCGTGTATGCTTGCGGTGGAATGATGCCACACGGAATAGATTCCTCCTCTGCAAATTTTTTTACAGAGTCAAATCGGTGTCTTATTTGAGGTGCCACCATTACGACATCCCAGCCATTCTTTACTTCTTCCTCTACCTCATTCGTTCCAATTGCATGCACTTCCATGTTCAAACCATTTTTCTCCGCTTCTTTTTTTAAAGCGTTTACAACAATTGCACTGGACATTCCTCCAGAACAGACAAACAAAACCTTCATTTATTAATCCTCCTATACTTATAATTTATTACCCTTCAAATGAAAGGAAGTTTCACTTTACTAACAAGCATATGAAGTAGTAAATGAATTTAGTTATAATGAAAGTAAATTTCATTAAAAATATTTTTCCTATTAAATTAATGTTTCAATGTGTAATTTTCTCTATTGCAAGGCCAACCTCACCTCAGATATTATTTTAAATAATCATATGATAGGGAGGCGTATAAATGATCGTTAAACGTTTATTAATGATATGTTGTATCGTCATCTTGTTCATCCCTTTCTCTTTCATTTCCCCTCACTCTACTTATGCTGAAGTAAATACTACGTACAAAAAACATGAATTACGTGCTGTATGGATCGCATCAGTTCTGAATATTGATTGGCCCACAAAAACTGGCTTACCTATTGAAAAGCAGAAACAAGAATTTATAAGATTATTAGACGATGTAAAAAGCACTGGTATGAATGCAGTTGTTGTACAAATTAAACCAACAGCTGATGCTTTCTATCCCTCAAATTACGGCCCTTGGTCTGAATACATTACGGGTACACAAGGAAAAGACCCCGGATACGATCCACTTGCATTTATGATTGAAGAAGCACACAAAAGAAATATAGAATTCCACGCATGGATTAATCCATACCGAATAACGATGAATCACACTGATATAAATCGATTATCAAATAATCACCCTGCAAGGCAACACCCCAATTGGGTTGTACCTTATGGCGGAAAGTTATATTACAATCCCGGTATTCCAGAAGTGAAAAAATTTATAACAGAAGGTGCTTTAGAAATCGTACAAAATTACGATATTGATGCGCTGCATATGGATGATTATTTTTACCCATATAAAGTAGCCGGTGAAGAATTTCCAGATCAGAAAACATACGAAACATATAATAACGGTAAATTTACAAATATAGAAGATTGGCGACGTAACAATGTAAATGAACTTGTAAAAGATTTAAATACTGCTATAAAACAAGAAAAATCATACGTAAAGTTTGGCATTAGTCCGTTCGGTGTATGGCGAAATATAGCTGACGATCCGACTGGCTCTAACACAACCGCAGGCCAAAGAAACTATGATGACCTTTATGCTGACACACGTGAGTGGATACAAAAAGGATATATTGACTACATTACACCGCAAATATATTGGAATATAGGTTTCACCCCAGCTGCATATGACATATTAGTAGATTGGTGGGTTAAAGAAACAAATAACAAACCGATTCACCTATACATCGGTCAAGCGGCCTATAAAATTAATAATAACTCCGTCTCTGCTTGGTCTGATCCAGAAGAATATCCAAGACAAATTACATTAAACCGGCTATATCCTGAAATAAAAGGTAGTATGCATTTTAGCTTAAAAGATATTAATAACAATCCACTTGGAGTTAAAGATAGACTCTCAAAAGACATATATATACATCCTGCATTAATCCCGCCTATGCCTTGGATTGATCATGATCCACCAAAACAACCGACATTAAAAGGTGCCATTCCAAGAAATGAAGGTATTGCAATCGGTATCATTGATAATAGAGATAATGATTCTGCTTATTACGCTATTTACCGCGCGAATGGGCAAAATGAAGTGGATATACAAAATCCTAAAAATTTACTTACTACTGTAAGAAAAACAAAACTTGGAGAAATTTATGTAGATAAAACCGTTATTTCTGGAGAAATGTATACGTATGTCGTAACTGCAGTTGATCGATTGCATAATGAAAGTGTGGCTTCTAGTCATACTACCGTTAGAGCAAAATAAAATCTCATAACAAAAAGCGCCTTAAAGCTGTGATACTTAGCTTTTAAGGCGCTTTTTGTTATTTATTCTTAAACTTCTCAGTCGCTGCTCTCATCTTCACATTTAAATCATGATCAATTGAGTCGCGAATATCTCGCTCTACTACTTCCATTTCTTTTTTGAAATTTTCCAAGTAGATTTTCAATTCTTCTTCCTTCTCTGGTCTTTGTGAAGGTGGTAATTGTACTACCAACGATAACATGGCCGTTAAATCTTTCATTAAGAACGTTTCAAGTTTATGTTGTTGTTCAAACATGCGTTGCTCTTGATAGTACGGAAGTGCATTTAATACTGAAATTGTAATATCATCAACCGTTCTTTGTAATGAAGGATTTATTGAGCGTTTATACGCTTGAATTGTATTTAATGCGTCTGGATAACGGTCATAAAAATACAATTTATAAAATGATAAGTCTGTCGGTTTTACAGTTTGCTGCGTTTCTTGTCTTAAGAAATCTTTCACTTTCATCGCAGCCACATCGATATCTTCACTTGTAAGCTTTTTCGTAGTTTTTGCCATTACATGCACTTTTTTCTGCTTTTCTTTCGGTAACATCGAGAAGACTTGTTCTCTCGTACGTTGACCTGATGCACAGAATAGAGTATTTAGTATATTTTGTTCTTTCTTTCCTTCGGTGCGAATCCAGCGATAAAACAGTGGGTGTTGTGTAAATTCTTGTAGAAACGGTATTGATTTGTTTGATAACTTATCTAAAGAATCTTGCGCTTTTTTATATGGCTTCGTCCATGAAAAATACAGTTTCCGTCCGAAATATACGACTAAAACAACGACAGTAAATGCTATTAAAAGCAATGTACCGAGTAGTAATAGTACTGTTTGAATGAAACTCATTTGTTCACCTCCTCTAATAATCCGTTATTTCCTTGGACGCTGAATGAGTTTCTGCTTCATCTCATCATTAAATGTGTCTAGTTCAATAACAAACTTCTTACTTGACTCAATAATACGTTCTGACGATTTTTCAGATGCCTCAATTGCAGCGAACACATTTTGGAATGATTCGCGTAATTTATCCATGCTAATAGCAGGATTCTCAAGCAATTTCGTCGTTTCTTCTGTATTTTGTTTTAACGCTTGAGAATTACTTAACACCATCGATTCAATTGCTTCATTCGTCGCATTTACCGCATCAATTGTTTTACGTTGATTCGTTAATGCTAGCTGAATAGCAGCTGAAACTGTTACAACGTTTTGCGTCATCGTAATCGCATTACGTATTGCCTCTGTTAATTTTTCATTGTTTTTCTTAATGATGTCTACAGAAGCTATAGATTGTAATAATACACTTTTCGCTTGCTGCATATTACGTGTACGTACAAGTATCTTTTCTAATGCATCGTTAATTAACGGAATATCCCTTTGACGCTCTGGGTTTTGTTTTTCAGCTTCAAGCATGCCAGCAAGCTTTTTCCCTAAGTATACTTGTTTATCAAGAGCATGAATTTTATCGTGCGATTGTTCTTTTAACATTTCAAGACCAACTGTATCCTCTTGTAGGTTATCACGACCAATTAGGAGGGATCTAATAATTTCCTCGATTTGTTTATCTATAGATTGGTATTTATGCACGTATGTTTCAAGTGGATTTTTCTTGAATACTTTAAACATTATTTTCTTCATACCACTTGCTTTAAGTGAATTGGGATCAAGCTCTGATACCACTTTTCGTAATTCTAACAATGTATTTGGAATTTCTTCATTTTTCCCATTCATCATCGCTGTTACAGGGCGTTTTAAAGCTGATAACGTTTGTCCTGCTGCTTGTTGCTCTTTATCCCCTAAATCTCCTAGCTGAGACAATACTTTTGATAAATCTGTATTTTGCTCGCTATTTAACTTTTGTACATAAAGATCAGCTTCTTTATTTAGTTCCTCTAATTCTGCATCTTTTATAACTGTATCAACTACTACTTCTACATTATTATCTTTCACAATGGATACAGGTTCTTTTTTCTCGAGTTCAGTCAACAAAATCGCTCCTTTATTTATATGTGCGAATTCATATGCACTATATTTCATCAATTATATCGTATTTCATATACATTCTGCCTGCTTGAAATCGATTTTTTAGAAATGTCTGTTTATGCAGTCATTCCCTGTTTCTTACTATAAGTATACCTGTAATCAACATAATTTTCCTCAGACTTAAGACCTAGAGAACTACATGCTGAAGGCGGATTCTTCATATATTTCCTAAATAATTTACGTTCTTTCAATCGTGCTACACTCAATCTTTTGACATTCACCCTTTTTCAATGTGATAATTCTATTACGCTCACTTTTATTTATTTTTGCGAGCTACAAATGCTCCCTTTTGAAACGCTAATAACACCGTTTCAAACGTATCATCTTCTTCAATCATTTTTATAAACTCACCTAATTCACTCGCATGAGAAGTTGCATTATCAACAACAAGAAAACCTTTTGGTTGTAACATACGTTTTATATGCTCAAACCACCACATGTATTGCGTACGCTCTGAATCTAGGAAAATAAAATCAAATGAATGATTTAATTGCGAATCTAAAAATGCCCCGGCTTCTTGATTATGAATATCGATTCTTTGTAACAGGTTTGCCTTTTCAAAATTGACAAGTGCCTCTCCAACTCGTTCTGAAGAAAGCTCTACAGTCGTTACATTTCCATTCGTTTCTTCTACCGCATTAGCTAACCACAATGTAGAATAACCATTAGAAGTTCCAATTTCTAAGATGTTTTTTGCATTACACCCTTTTACTAAAATTGATAAAAATTGCCCCATCTCACGAGAAACATTCCGTAATTTTTCTTCCCTTGTTTTTTTATTTCGATCATGCTCTTCTCCATATTGTTCAAGTTGCAATAATAATGAATCTACTGTATCCATTCTTTTCATCGCCTTTCCAAGCAATATGATGAAAAAGCTCTTGCTGCCCGTCTACTTTTTATTATATGCGAAACAAAAACCTTTTTCCTGTTATATGACAAAGATTTATAATTTTTTATAGCATATTGTTTCGTTTTTTGGTAAAGTTAATTTCTACGTGCAATTATTCCATTCATATTATTTCATATTAAAATTGCAGTTATTAAATTATATAAACCCCATTTAAATGAATCGGTATTTCAAATTCAATTAAGCGCCCTTTTCGGACGCATTTTCTTTGTTTATATATTTCCAGAAGAAAGGATGCTTACAAATGAACGTGATTAGCTTAGATGCTGCTCGAAAACGAAAGCAGCATAAAAAATTAATGATTACTATACCGATTATTACACGTATTTATGAAGAAGACGGGGAAATTAAATTTGAGGTAGCTGGCGAAAAAGATGTACCTCTTGAAATGTTAGAAAAATAATAAAAAACGCATTTCTGAAGAAATGCGCTTTTTTATATTTTTACATTTAAATGCATAAGTTTTTCAGGATTAACCATCATATAAATATTTGAAATTTTCTCATCCTCAAATGCAAACGAAAGAACATACGTTACTTTATTATTTATTGTAACTATAACTCCTGGCATACCATTTACCATTTTGAAATCAACAGTGTACTCTTCTGTCAATCGTTGTGCAATCCCAAAGAACAAGCGCATAATTCGATCCGCAGAATAAATCGGATTAATCGCAGTCGTAACTTTACCACCACCATCAGCTTTGAGTATAGCATCTGTTTTTAATACTTCTAACATACCTTCCTCATCCCCACACTGTAATGATGATACAAACTTTTCAACATAAGAAGCCATTTTCTCCGTGCTTAATTTTGATTGCTTCGGTTTCTCCAAAATGCTTTTTCGTGCACGTTGAAAGATCTTCCTGCAGTTCACACTACTCTTATCAACAATTGAAGCTATTTCTTCGTATTCATAACTGAAAACCTCTCTTAATATGAAAACAATCCTTTCTACCTCAGATAGTTGTTGTAAAAGTAATAAATATGCGGTGGAAAGGGATTCTTTCATTATAAATGACTTTGATGGCTCATCACTCTCTTCTACAAGTGGCTCTGGTAACCACATCCCTACATACACGTTACGTTTATGCGCTACCGATCGTAATTTATCAATTGAACGATTTGTCGCCATCTTACATAAATATGCTTTCATATTTTCTATAGATTGAGGATCTTCTATATTATTTAGCGAGATAAATACATCCTGAACGATATCCTCAGCATCCATAACGCTCCCAAGAATTCTGTATGCTAACGAAAATAATAATGGTTGATACGCTTCATATAACTGCTCCGTTTCCATGATGAACTACCTCACTTTCATATTGCTTTAAAATGTGTAACGCTGCACGTTTCCCGCTTGCTACCGCAGCATCAGCTAATATTTCATCATGCCCTGCCCAATCTCCTGCAACATAAATACCTGGCATTTCAGGTATATTTGGGCCCGGTTTTTCAACACGGTCAATATGAGGAAAATCATGTACTACTGTTATTTTCGGTAAATATTGCTGTGCAACAACTTCTCTTTTCCAATTTGGATGTAACAACTCCATCGTACTTTCCAACTGTTCTTTATCTTCATGAATATGATTCATCGCTAGCACAGGATTATGGTACTTAATTAGACTCACTGCAATTGATCCATCTTCACTTAATTTAGCTGCTCTCGATTGATTTGTGAAAAATATAGGTTGATCTAATCCTAATACAAATTGATGTGTAGGATTGGGTAATTGTCTCAAGCCAATATCTAATGCAGCAACAGTAACCGGTACCGATTGTTCACTCCACCTATGCAAACTTGTTCCTTCTGCACCTTTTATTATTTTACAAGCTTCTTTCGGCGGAGTCGTCACGATGACTGTACCTACTTCAAAAACCTCATCATCAACACAATGTATTCTTTGTTTATCTTCGTAATGCTCTATTTCCAAAACATGCTTTTTAGCCAAAAATTGCACGCCAGCATCGTTCGCTATAGCTCTTAATTTTGTTATTATCGTTTCCCAACCACCATCTACATAAAGCACTCCTTCTTTTATAGAAAGCTGTATTTGCTTTAGTACAGATGATGCTAATTGTATTGTAGGAGCAAACGTATATGTTGTCGTCCGGCATAGCGCATAAAAGATATTGCGAACCATTGGATCTTTTATTTCATTTTCTGCCCATGTAGTTAGACTCATTTTTGGAATTTCTCCTACATCTAAATTTCCTAAACGAATCATAAGACGTGAGAATTGTACTTTTGCAGACCACGAAAGTAGTGGTGTTGATAAAATTGAGCGAAAATCTGTTGGGATGGTGAATATATCCCCTTTCCATATTCCATGTGCTTTTGTAGATGGTATTCCACCTGGAAGATTCATACCGAGCTCATTAAAAGTTATAAACGCTGCCCCGCCTCTATATAAAGCATGTGCACCAAGATTCATGCAGATTCCATTTTTATTTATAGTCATCCCTCGGCCACCGAATTGACTCGACTTTTCTAATACAATCACTTTCCTTCCAGCTTTCGCTAAATATATAGATGCTGTTAATCCAGCAAGCCCACCGCCAACAATTGCTATATCAAATGTATTCATAATAAAATCCCTCCTTATCGTTCTACATACAAGACGAACGATTAAGGAGGGATGTGACATAAAAATAAATTTTTATTATCCTACTTTATTTCATTACTTTTTAATTCGGTCATATTGCATACGAAATAACTCAATTGCAAATGGAATATCCTCTTCACTCTTTATATAATAACTGATCCATCCTGATTCAGGTAATACGTGATGTGGTTTTACCAATCCCTGCTTCACTAATTCATCTCGCTTTAACTTCGGAAATGGTAAATCAGCTAATTTATCACCATGAAGATGGCCAAGTTCTTTCTTGCCATAATTTATTTCAATACCACCAAATCGATGCGTTTTTTCAGAAACACCCGCCCAGCTGAGTACTTCATTTCTAATCATTTCACTAAATGACATGAACATTCACTCCTTATAAATGATTGATGTAATTTTAAGTTAACATTTTCATTACTTTTTTCCATCAATCCAAAGTATGAATGGGAATACGAATATAGTTTAATCTTAATACCTTATTCTTTATGGAATAAGTGAATTTATTAAGTTATCGACAACAGCACAAAACAAAGACTAGACACATATCCTAATTTTGTAACCTAACTTACCTATAGAAAGGCGGGTAATACAATTGACTGCCAACATCGACTATACCTCCCCCTCAACTAATTTTACTTATGATGTAAATAAAAGTAATTTTTTTCAGAAAGATGCCCAAAATTATATAAATGTACTTGGCATTAAACAATTAAATACTTTAGAAAATACTTCTTTATTAGATATTTATTTAAGTACAGGAAATGTTGTAGAACCACATATTCATCAAAATGCAGCTGAACTTGTTTATTGTATTTCAGGGTCTGCTGTTGTTTCTTTACTTAATCCATTTACGAATCAAATATTAAACTTACCGATAAAACCGGGGCAAGTTGCCAACATTCCACAAGCGTGGTGGCATTATGAAATTGCTACAGCAGATAATACTCATTTATTAGCTATTTTCAATGCCCCAGCGCCAGAAGTTATTTTCGGTTCTGACATTTTAAGATTAACTCCGGCTCATATGATGGCCCATACTTACTGCCTCAATGAACAACAATGGAAACAAGCGATTTCTCCTATTCAATCAACTACTGTAATTGGTCCTCCGGCAAACTGCAATCAAAACCGTGAAATGAAAAATTATCCAATCCACCCCCTTACTCAACAGCCTAATCCCTATCGCCAAGATTCTTATTACTTTCCTCTGTACTGGGGTTATTAATTTGTAAATTTTCAAAATAATCATCATTTATCTCCTAGGAAAATACCGAGGAGATTTTTTATTGTATCTTCTCTTCCTATTAATAATAGTAACAATTGATAGTATACATACATATAATATTTATATATTAAATTGGAGGTGATAGTACTATGAGTAATTATAACTATCGAAAAAACTACTCTTATAATAAAAATAGTAGCTCTTCAGCATCCTCTCAATCTTCCAATTCCCAATCTTCCAATTCCCAATCGCAAAGAGACTTAACTCAGCAAGGCTATGTAAAGAAAAAAGGATGTAACTGTAATAAAAATAAATAGTTTATTTTATGGATGAATTCTTTTGTAAAAGAATTCATCTTTTTTTGCTGACCGGAATTTTTTTATGTTACATAACTTATTCCTTAAATAGGAAAGGATAAATTATACTTTTTATACGAACTTAACAAAGAGTGATTATTCAATTGATTTATTACCTATTCCCCCAAAAAATATAGTCCTTCCTAAATTTAGGAAGGACTATATACAAACCTCTGTTTAATTTCCTACTAAACGTTGTAACAAATTAAACGATATTAATACCTGCACTTACAAATCCAGCAACTGCAGCTATTGGACTTGCTGCTGTTAATGAAACATATAACAGTATTTTATCCCCAGCCGCTACTGGAATAGCTTCAGCTATGATTCCTGATGCTGTAGAACCAATCGCTATTGCGGCAAATGCTGGTGTTAATAATAGAGGTGCGCCTTGTACTGTAAACGTATTGCTTGCTGCAGGTGCAGTTAATATTTGTATCTGCACTTGAACTGGTGATAGTGGAGCTAATGCAGCTGTTGCACTAAAGAAACCTGCTAATGACGTAATAGTTCCTGCGCGCGGTGCTACAAATGCATAATCACCTACACCTAATGCTAATGTGATACTTGTTCCACCAGTTAAAGCTACACCAGGCTGACTAAATCCAAATCCAAGAAGAGTTCCTGTATTAGCTATTAACGCGTTAACTAACGCAGATGGAGTTGTACCTGAAGCAAATGGAATAATAGCTCCGCCACCAGTTGCACCTGTTGCTCCTGTTAAACCTGTTGCTCCTGTTGGGCCTGTTGCTCCTGTTGCTCCTGTTGGACCTGTTGGACCTGTTGCTCCTGTTAAGCCTGTTGGACCTGTTGCTCCTGTTAAGCCTGTTGCTCCTGTTAAGCCTGTTGCTCCTGTTGGACCTGTTGGGCCTGTTGGACCTGTTGCACCAGTTGCTCCTGTTAAGCCTGTTGCTCCTGTTGCTCCTGTTGCTCCCGTTGGACCTGTTGCTCCACCTCCAGGACCTGTTGGGCCTGTTGGACCTGTTACTCCACCTCCAGGACCTGTTGCACCTGTTGGGCCTGTTGGACCTGTTGCACCTGGAGTAGCATTGATTAATTGAATTAATAAATTAAAAAGAACTTGTAAAGTTGCAGGATCGACATTTGAGTCGCAGGATACAGGGATAAGATCTAAAGCGAAGAAGAATTGTGCAAGTGCGCTATAAAATTGTTGCAATAATGTTGACAATTGACCTAAATTAGGAGCTGGAGATTGTAATAAAACTAAAATACTTTGAGTTAATTGTTTCAAAAAATTAACTTCTGGGGAAGGTAATAAGGAATTTAAGAAAATTAAAAATTGATTAAACAAATTGAATAACGCTACTCTGTTTGCATCACTTGGATTTGCAAAAAATGCTGAAATAGCTGATACTAATGAGTTTAGTAAAGTAATTAATTGACTTAATTGTTCCCTAGTAATAGGAACTGACTGTGGATTTTTACAACAATCTGGAGTGAAAACAATCGGATTATTGCAGTTGTTATGACCAAAACAATTATTACTTGTCATTTATGTCCTCCTTACTTGTTTTATATTTGAGTTTTTCCTATTATAAGGATCATAAAGTTGTAAAAGAGTATGTGTTATACATTGACTTAAAATAGGAAACATGAAATATAATTAAACTTGCAAACGCTATTTAATTATGTTCATGACTCACATATTAATTATATGTTTTTAATAATTGACTGCTTAGATTAAATACCTAAACTTAAGAGTTTATTTTATTTTTCCACGTTTATCTCTTAGGTTCAAATACACATATTAATTTGAATATACTCAACAATTAACGGTGCCATTTTTTACATATAAATTCACATTATTTCTTTACTAAAATTGTGGTCTCTTTTTAAACATGAAGCCGTTTGTATCATAGAGAACTCTCATATAATATATTGAAAAATTCATTCTATATTTTATTCCAATACACAATGAAAAGGATTGAAAGTAAATTTCCTATCATTCAACCATTTATAACATCTAGAAATTGAATGTACCTTCACTTAATTTTAACTATTTAAATATGAAACAAAAAGGACAGATTCCTTTTCATTAAGGATCTGTCCTTTTAATTAATAATGATAAATTGTAATATAATTGAAGATCCTTGCGATGGTGGTTGCGTATCCAATAAAGTTAATTTACCAGTACTCACTTCATATAATGGTTGTGGCTGCAGTATTCCGTTAACAAACAAATTAATATAAGAAACTTCACTAGGAGACAAAATATTTGTTGTACCATATTGAGGTATCCCGTCAGTATCTGTATATATAAGTTTCTCTCCATCTGCAAAAGTGTAATATAACAAATTGGTTGTTGTTATAGGGCCAATACCCCCAGTAGGACCTGTTGCTCCAGTTACTCCCGTTGGTCCTGTTATTCCAGTTGGTCCCGTTATTCCGATTGGTCCCGTTTCTCCGGTTAGCCCGGTTACTCCGGTCAGTCCCGTTATTCCCGTTGAACCTGTTATTCCGGTCGGTCCCGTTTCTCCGGTTGCTCCCGTTATTCCGATCGGTCCCGTTTCTCCGGTTGCTCCCGTTATTCCGATCGGTCCCGTTATTCCGGTCGATCCCGTTTCTCCGGTTGCTCCCGTTATTCCGGTCGGTCCCGTTATTCCGGTCGGTCCCGTTTCTCCGGTTGCTCCCGTTATTCCGGTCGGACCTGTTTCTCCTGTTGGAATATAAATTGGTGGAAGAATCGGAAATGTAGGTCCAATATTTTCTGGCCCTATCATCCCCTTATTCAATGATAAATTGTCATTGCGTTTCAATTTAATACCTCATTCCACATGTTTTTTAATTCATACACATCATTATGATCCTATTATTAAAGAATGACTTTATAACTATTCTCTTTTTCTTCCCAAAGAATTATTACATATATTAAACATTTTACCGTTGCTATAACCGCTTTAATTAATATAATAAATAAATCATTCTATTTAAAAAGTACTAAATCTATAACATTCTTATTTAAAAAGATGAGGTGATTTATATTCAAGATAATAATGAAATTAGAAAAAAAGAAATAATGTCAATGGCCCTTGACATTATTTTCCCTTACAGGCTTACTGGGCCTACCGGAAGTACTGGACCTACCGGAAGTACTGGGCCTACCGGAAGTACTGGTTTAATCGTTACAACAAACTCTATGTTCGCTAATAATACATTAGGTGGTCCCATCTCTGTGATATTAGGTGGCACTAATATTCCTCTTTCTAATAACCAAAGCCTCGGTAATTTTACAGTTAACGCCTCAAACGATATATTTACAATTCCTGTAACTGGAAGATATCATTTAACCTATCAAGTTAATACGACAACCTCTCTACTTGCTGGAACAAGACTACTATTAAACGCTTCTACGCCAATTCCTGGCTCTATTTTTTCTCCCGCGTTATCAACTTCAAATTATAGTAATAATTTAATTACTAATTTAAATGCTGGTAATACAATTTCACTACAATTATTTGGTATATTATCCGTCGTGAATTTAGTTGGAGGCGGATCAACAGGTGCCTCTCTTACAATTATACGAATTGATTAAAAAATGATTCATTCTTTTTTATAATAAAAAATCTAAATACTCACTTAGTAAATGTTACTATAGTGATTAAGTAATAAAAACAAATTATACTATATCCATAGTAGAAAACATCTATACTAAATTTTCCGTATATATATTATCAATTTACACTTCCCCCAAGTCGATGTTACATTAAAGATGAAGATTGTTTCTCCTTTACAGACCATCTCAATATGTATTTGAGAAACATCTCCAATCCTATACGCGAGAGCAATACTATATTGACACTCAATTGAGTGTCTTTTTTTATTCAAAAAAATAAAACCATCTCTTATAGATGGTTTTAACAATACACATTTACTTTTACTCTTTATATTATTGCCAGCTTATAAAGCTGGATAATAAATAGTCATACTTAACCGAGTTAATGTTCTTCCTGAATTAGTATAAGTATGCGGTCTATCCGCCTTAAAGCGAATTGAGTCTCCATTATTTAACGTATATTGACAATCATTTATATCAATTTTCAATTCCCCTTCAAATACCGTTATAAATTCCTCAGTACCCTCTTTATGTGCTTCTGAACTTAAATTCCCTTCTGTTTCAATTTCAACCGTATAGATTTCGAAGTTTCTATCATCTTGGAAAGGAAATGAGGGATACACTTTATATCTCCCATTGTCTTCAGACAATGCTTGAACATCATTTCGTAAAATCACTTTCGTATCAGGCTGTGGATTATTAATTAAAGAGGTAAAGGATACTTTCAAACCATTAGCAATTTTCCATATTGTTGTTAGTGTCGGGCTTGAATCTCCTCTTTCAATTTGTCCAATCATCGTTTTACTTACACCTGTTAATTGAGAGACCTTTTCTAAACTTAATTTTTCTTTTTCACGTATTGATTTTAAATTTTTTGCCAGAATAAGTTGAATTTCTTCCATAAAAAACACTCCTACATTGTATACAATATAACGTCCGTTATGTATAATAAAAAGTACACGTTATATTGTTCTTTTTGATCATTATAACATACAAAATAATTAGGGGGTTTTAAAATGCCAATATTTTCTTTTTTGTTATTTGTTTTTATAAGCAGCTTCACACCTGGCCCTAACAATTTCTTAGCTATGACATACGCAAATCAACACGGATTAAAGAGAAGTATAAACTTTTGCTTTGGAGTAGCATTCGGTTTTTTCATCCTCACTTCTTTATGTAGTTTCTTTAATATTGTATTAATTAATATTGTACCTATAATTGAATTGCCTTTAAAGATTTTAGGTGTCGCGTATATGCTATATTTAGCCTTTAAAATAATCACTAGTAAAGGCAGTGCAGAACCCGATGAAAAAAATAATAAAAACTTATTTACAGTGGGTATTTTTCTTCAATTTGTTAATCCAAAAGGAATATTATTTGGACTCACCGTAGTCTCTACTTTTATACTCCCTTACTACAACTCATATTCAATTTTTCTACTTTTCTCATTATTCCTAGGTATAGTTGGTTTACTGAGTACATTTAGTTGGAGCCTTTTTGGTTCCATGTTCCAAAAAATTTTATTAAAACATAATCAATTATTTAACATCATTATGGCTGTTTTATTGATTTTCAGTGCTATTTCAATTGTTATTCACTAGCTATTAACTCATTCTGGATGCTTTTTATCCTCTTTTCTGTATACATCACATCAATATTATAATAATCTTAAAATGTTTTTATTAATAATCTATTTCGTAGTTTCACAATTTATGGATTGGGACTACGAAGTAAACTAGAATGTTTCTCACTAGATAATATTAATTTTGTTGTGTGCCGCTAGCTTAATAAAGTTCTTCAACATTATTCGCTTTAGTATTATACGATTGTAGGCAAAATGAAAACAATAAGTCTACAACATAGGTATTTTAAAATCTTTTTATAATTATAAAGAAAAAATACCGTATAATATAAATTACTGCTCTTTAGGAGGATCACAATGGCTGATAAGTATAAATTTTTAATTCTCATTGTTACCGCATTTTTTTCATTCTTTTCTTTAATAAAAGATTTCCGCAACACTTCAAAAAGTTTCTTTTGGGGTAGTTTTTTAATTCTTACAAGCTTCATGATACTATTAATACATGCTCTAGATTTAACTCAAATACTTATTTATCCAAAGCAAATTGCGCTTGAATTTATTACAATACCACGTAAATTATTTTTGCCATCTGTCACTGAGGCCGCCAGTTTCCCTACAACACTAAGATAATAATTTGATTACGAGCTCTTTTTTAACCTAAACATACCATATACAAAATCCAACCTTAATCACTTAATTACTGATAAGAACCTAACTTATAAAACGCATAATAATTATACTCATTTACTAGTATACAAGCCGTATCTCTTAGTAGAAGCACAGCATAGAATACGATACAGGACAAAACCTTCAAAAAACTTGTCTGAGTTAATTCTCAAAAAGGGGTGAATATAAATGCCTATCGTTAAACCTTTTATAGCTGGAAGACGATTTGTAAGTACAGCAGCAACAGGAACTGCTGCTGGAGCAGATTTAACTTTTGCTAACACAGACTTCACTGATGACACTGGCGCTGTAACAACATTCCCTGCTTCTTATGCCTTTTTAACACTTTATATTAATGGTGTTATTCAAACAGGTGATACTATTACTGGTGTGACTACTACAGCTGCTACTATTGTAGGAGGAGCAGTCCTAGATGGAGGCACTCCTATTGCAATTGAATTTACTATAACGTAACTTGATTTATCTTTTTAGAGGTTTCATTAAAAGAAACCTCTAATTTTAAAAATTCACATCAATTTTAGTAGCAACTACATATAGTACAGTGCATATACTAGATAGAATGATAGGAACTTATACTCACTCACAAAAAGAGCACTTATCTATAGTGACCTTTTATATGGCACAATAATTCTTCTCCTATTTGCTCTTAGAGAACCTACTAAGCAGTTAGCTAATTTAGCTAACTGCTTTTTCCATATATTATTTATAGCTTTATCCGTAATAGTAACGCTTGTGCACTATCTACTATAAATTTTCATATATTGTATTATGATTGTCCAAAACGTGAAGTTAATACTCACGCAATCTAAATACAAGAAAGGAGTGAAAATATGCGCTCATCAATTCGTAAATTCGCTAATTTTAATTGTGAAGCACAAGCACCTAGTACACTACCTGCCCTAGGTTTTGCCTTCAATGCTACTTCACCTCAATTTGCAACATTATTTACACCACTACTATTACCTAGTACAGGCCCAAATCCTAACATTACTGTCCCTGTAATCAATGATACAATTAGTACTGGAACTGGTATTAAAATTCAGATAGCTGGTATTTATCAAATTAGCTATACATTAACAATTAGCCTTGATAACGTTCCGGTAGCCCCGGAAGCAGCGCGCTTTTTCTTGACATTAAATTCATCGACTAATGTTATTGCAGGATCCGGAACCGCAGTCCGTTCTAATATTATCGGAACTGGTGAAGTCGATGTATCAAGTGGTGTCATTCTAATTAACTTAAACCCTGGTGATGTAATTCAAATTGTCCCCGTTGAAGTAATAGGTACAGTAGATATTCGTTCTGCAGCGTTAACAGTTGCGCAAATTCGTTAATAAAGTGAAACTTTAATCAGCCCTCACCTAACTTCTTTGCTTCCACTGAATTTTGAGGTGGGGGCCTTACTGCCCGGCAAATAGCGGGATAAAAACAAAAGACTTGGCTAACTAACATTTAATGTTCCTTATACACACTAAAATATATTTTTATAGATTTGACACACATTTATATTAAACAAGCATATTTTATTGTATGTTGACTATATAGTCATACAAATCTAAAGCGTTCATAAAAGCACACTTATATGTGTGCTTTATTTTTAATTAAAACCTACAACATTCTCAAACAATATCCATATATTATCTTGATTTCTCTCTAAATATATAGTTTGTCTCAGAGCGCTATACTGCGCTCTTTTTATTTAAATCCCAATTTTTAAAGTTCGATTTTATGATTTACGTTATACACATGGTCCGCTACTTTTGAAACAAGGTATACATCTAGAACACTTCAGTCATAAAGATATGTTCATAACATTAAATCGCTATTCACATGTTTTGCCTGGAATGCAGGAGGATGCTGTTAAAATATGTAGTGAAAGACCATTAGAATAATAATATTTTCAAATATAAAAAAATGCGGTTTCTCCTCTCAAGAGAAACCGCAACATATCAATGCTTTTACTATATTTTAAACTGACTCGTATACAAATCAAAATAGAATCCTTTATCTTCCATGAGAGATTCATGATTCCCTCTTTCTAAAATATTTCCATCTTTTATAACAAGGATTTGATCTGCCTTTTCAATTGTTTTAAGTCGATGAGCGATCACAAAACTTGTGCGACCTCTCATTAAATTATTTAGTCCTGCTTGTATTTGTAATTCTGTTCTTGTGTCAATATTAGATGTCGCTTCGTCGAGAATTAATATATCTGCATCTGCTAAAATTGCTCGTGCAATCGCAAGAAGTTGTTTTTGTCCTTGACTTAAATTCGATCCTTCTGAAGCAATTTCTGTTTCATATTGATTTGGCAAATGCTTAATAAAAGAATGTGCAGATGCTGCCTTAGCTGCAGTGATGACTTCTTCATCACTAGCATCTAAGCGTCCATAACGGATATTATCCATAATCGAGCCTGCAAATAAATACGTATCCTGTAAAACTACTCCTATTTTACTTCGTAAAGAATTAATATCATAATCTTTTATACCTTTTCCATCAATATGAATTTGTCCTTGCTGTATATCGTAAAAACGAGTTAACAAATTAATGATTGTTGTTTTCCCTGATCCAGTCGGACCAACTAAAGCAATTGTCTCTCCTGGCTGCGCTTTAAGACTTACTTCTTTTAAAATCGTTTTATTTTCTGCGTAGCCAAATGAAACATTCTCAAGTACAACATGCCCTTGTAAATTTTGTACAACAAATGCGTCTTTTTTATTTTGAATTTCTGGTACCTCATCCATAATCTCAAAAACACGTTCTCCACCAGCAACTGCTGCTTGAATTGTATTCATTAAAGTCGCAAATTGACTTAACGGTCTTGAGAATTGACGAGAATAATTAATAAAAGCCGCAATAACACCTACTGTTGTCATTCCGTTTAAGACCATAACTGATCCAGTCCCAATGACAAGCCCCATACCTAAGTTATTAATAAAGTTCATACTTGGAAAAATAAAAGCTGAAAATGTATCAGCCTTCGTAGCTGAAACTCTTAGCTGTTCATTAATTTTATTGAAATTTTGTACAGTTTCTTTTTCTTTTCCGTACAACGTTGTAACATCCGCACCTGTAATTGCTTCCTCAATAAATCCATTTAATTCACCTAAATCTTTTTGACGCTTCGCAAAGTTTTTACCACTATATGCAACTAGTTTTTTTGTAACGTAAAACATAATAGGTACTGTAATTAAAGTTACAATTGCTAAAATCCAATTTAAGGCGAACATCGCAATCGTTACACCTATAAAAGTTAACGCTGATGAAATAATTTGTACAACACTTTGTGTCAAAGCTTGGTTCAAATTATCTATATCATTTGTCACACGGCTCATTAAATCACCTTGAGAACGTACATCAAAGAACCGTAAAGAAAGCGTTTGGATTTTCTCAAAAATATCTTGTCGTATTTTTTGAATTGTTTTTAATGCAACGTTAATCATGACAAACGTTTGTAACCATGTTAAAAGTACCGTTACACCATAAATCGCGATAAGTAACATACACATTCTTGCTGTACCACTTAAATCTTTCGGTACAATATATTGATCTATAATGACTCCCATAAAATATGGACCTAATAATCCAAGTAATGTAGTAACAACTACTAGAAATATAACAAACATAAGAGCAGCTTTTTGATAGCCCATATAATTCCATATCCGCATTACAGTTCCTTGAGCATTTTTAGCTTTTCCCATCTTTGGCGTGTTTCTTCTACCTTTATTAGCAAATTGTCCTTGAAAATTACGCATGTTCTTCCCCACCTTCTTTATACAAATTACCACCTTGGGAAAGATAAATTTCCTGATAAACCTCACTTTGTTCTAACAATTGTTCATGTGTACCATTACCAACTAATTCACCATTATCTAATACAAGTATTTTATCCGCATCCATTATGGAAGAAATTTTGGACGCAATTAATAAAGTCGTTGTGCCTTTATATTTTGTTTTTAAAGCTGTTTGAATAGTAGCCTCTGATTTCGCATCAACTGCTGATGTAGAATCATCTAATATTAGAATCGGTGGTTTTCTCACAAGTGCTCTTGCAATTGATACACGTTGTTTTTGTCCACCTGATAGATTTGTTGCACCTTGTGTTAAATTATATTGATAAGATTCTTCCAGCTTATTGATAAACTCAGTCGCACAAGCTGATGCAGTTGCTACTTCCAGCTCATCGTGTGTTGCATCTTCTTTACCATAACGTAAATTCTCTTCTATACTACCTGAGAACAACAACGCCTTCTGAGGTACAAAGCCTATTGAAGCACGGATTTTTTGCAAATCATATGTTTTAACATCTATTCCATCTATACATATTTCACCTTGATCCACATCATATAGACGTGGTAACAGTTTCGCTAAGGTTGATTTACCACTTCCAGTCGATCCAATAATCCCTACTTTTTCACCTTTTTGTATGCTAAACGAAATATCTTTTAAAACATATTCATTATTTTTCGTATAGCTATAACTAACATTTTTAAATTCTATATTCCCCTCGATTTTCTCAGGTTCAATCGCATTCGCTTCGCTTATAATATCAACTTCAGTATTTAACACTTGCTTTACACGATCCGCAGATGGAAAAGCTCGCGCAATTTGAATAAATACCATGCTAATCGACATAAGTGACATTAAAATGATATTCAAGTAATTAATAAATGCCAAAATCGCTCCTACTTGAAGTGTTCCACTGAATACTTTTTCTCCACCAATCCATAATGTTGCAACAATCCCGCCACTTACAACTAGCATAATGATTGGCATCATTAAAGAAATAAGTTGCACAGCTCGAATATTTATCTTCGTTAAATTTGTATTTACATTTCCAAATTGAGCGATTTCATATTTTTGTCTTACATACGCTTTTATAACACGCACACCAGATAAATTTTCTTGTAACTTTGTATTCACTTTATCTAATGCCTCTTGCACCTTTTTAAATGTACCACTTGCTTTACTTGCAATTAAAATAATTGCAAGTAATAAAATTGGAACAACTACAAGTAATATTGGAAATAACTCTCGCGCTGTTACAAAAACAATAATTATACTTCCGATAAATAACAGTGGGCCACGAACGAGAACACGTAATGTCATCGTCATTGCCGATTGAATAGAAGTGATATCATTCGTCACAATCGTTAATAATTTACCTGTTCCAAATGAATCACGATTATTACTAGAAAATGTTTCTATTTTTGCAAACACATCTTTTCTTATGTCTGTAGCGAAATTAACAGCTGCTTTTGTAGAATACATCATACACCCAAGCCCTCCAACTAAACCGAGTGCTGCTGCCCCTATCATAAGAAGCCCCATTTTTATTACATAATTTAAATCCCGATTTGCAATCCCAACATCAATGATATGTTGCATAATAGTCGGTTGAATTAAGTCCATCGCAACCTCAAGTACCATAAATAGCGGTCCAATAATAGCGAAGAACATGTATGGTTTTAAATACTGTAATAACTTACGAAATGATTTCATACATAATCTCCTTTTCCCATGAAATTACCACTGAATAATTCATATCCCTCCTTATTTAAGCGATATATTTTGTAATTTCTTCATTACTTCTATTATATTATGTAAATTAATATTTAACATTATTAAATGATAAGCATTAATGACTTTCTGGTCAATAAATGTGCTTTATATTATGTAAATACAAAAACCGCATTCTTACTGAAAAGAATACGGTTTTTCATCTATATTTCTTCAATTGTAAAATTTAAAAACTCAGTCTCAAATCCCTTATTTTTAGAAGGACTACACGTGTAAAAACCTATTTTAATAGGCTCATTCCCTATATCCTCCATTAAATGAGTGATTCTTATTTGTTCCCATTGATGGCTCTTTTTCACATATATTGTATAATCACCACGTTTTCGAATAATTCGAAAACGAATTTGTTGCTTAGCTTCTTCAGTTGGATAATCTTGCGTTGACCAGTCAGAATATCCATTATTCGTTACGACAGCACCTAAGTGAGATGGCCCTTCAGGGATATATTCTAAAGATGTTTTTAGCCAACAGTTCTCCGAAATCATAACAAAAAGACCTGCTTGATCGAATTTTGAATTTGGATTCATACGTAACTGAACTTCAGCTTGAAAGTCTGTCATCATCTCATTATAAAATACATGACCATTCATTACTTCAAAACCATAATGTGTTTTAAGCCAAAAATCAGTTTCTGCTTTCGAACGGACAATAAACGCATGATTGTCATTAATCTTATAGTATTCAGGTACATTCATTATAGTGAGTTGCTCAATACGTTCTGGTATATACGATATATAAAGCATTTATATAGACATTTAAAACTCCGCTAATACTGGGAATTTATAACCTTTAAAATCTAACTCTTTATCACTTCGAACCATTAAATACTTACTAGACTGTAATTCTGTAAACTGTACATCCTCAATCCCTAATTGATCTGGAGAAAAATAAAATTCGATTTCCGTAAACCTTTCATTGATTTCTCCACATATTTCATCTAAAACCGGAAGTACTGGCGCAAATACTCCAAATAATTTCAACTTTTCATTGTCTACTTCATAAACGATTAAAGCATCTAGTTTCTCTGAATAATACAATTTCTCATTCCATTCCGAGTCATACATATTCAAATAAAATGAAGGACGGAAATTTAAAGTTGAAAAATTATTTGAAAGTCTTTGGCCACTATCAATAGTTTCATGTATTAACTGTCTATTCTCTACATTATAGTAATCTAATTTTTTAAGTAGTGAATCGTTATTATTGTTTTTATCGTATGGTATAGTCATCAAATATTCCTGCACAACTTTAAATCCAAACGCTGTATATAGTTCAGGTTTTTCCGTAAACAATAATGTACATTCACATTTCTTATCGATTTCTTCTATCATTTTACCCATTAATTGTTTCATTAGCCCTTGTCTACGGAAATTAGGATGTGTCATTACTGATTGAATACCCGCCGCATTTATTTTTTCTCCATTAATTAATAATGGGAGTGAAAATGCCGCAACATTTGCAATCACTTTATCTTCTTGTAAAAATGATAAAGCTTTATATGTATCATCCCAATACCCTTTATCCGAAAAATCATTCAATGTTTGAGTTGTAATTTCAAACACTTCTTCAAATAAAGGAAATAACTGCTCTCTTTTCGGTTCTTCTATTAGAAGACTTGCCATTTTTTCAACATTCCCCATGTTGTACCTCCAAATGTTAAATTCCATTAAATTAGATATACTTATATGACCTACTCTTAAAAATAGAGGTCTTACCAATCAATATACTATCATAAAACATAAAAAAAAAGTCTAATTAATTTTATGTTTTGACTATTTGAAAATAAGTCGAATAAAACAATATTAAGATTTTTGGATATTAATTAGTTTATTATATAAAAATAGCGCTTTCTAATTAGCTTTTACTAATAGAAATACACTATTTATAATAAAATATTTTTAGTCTTTTATCCCTTCAAGTCTTTCCTTCGTATTAATTTCTTCTCCACTTATACGCTTTTCAAAAGACTTTCTCCAACTACTTGAAAGTGCATTTACTTCTAATATCCTTTTTATCCCTTCAATATTTTGTTTTTCCTTGTGCATGATACGGTTAGCAAACGCTACTGAAACACCTTTTGGATCAGACTGTAGTCTTTTTAATGTATCGACTGATGATACCCATCCTTCTTTTAATACGCGAAAATAGAATCCTGTATATCCTGTTTCTTGAAAATATAGTGGTAACTTTGGAATATTATATTTTTTTGCTAATTTAAAACAAGGTTGCCTTGGTTGTGTTACCTGTACGATTGCCTGTCCTAGCTCAAACGTATCACCAATACAAACATCCTCTTCGCGCATACCACTAACTGTTATATTTTCTCCAAAAGCCCCATATACAAGATCTTGATTCAATTCTTGTTCCCAGTATGGATAGTGATCACCAGTATAAACACAAACTGCTTTATCTACTCCTCCATGATGAACTAAGTCCGCCTGTCCATCTCCATTAAACTTTACAAAGGATAAATATACCGGTTCCTTTACTTGTTTCTTATTTATGCCTGTATGAATTACTTTTCCGCCGTATGTAACCTCTTTTGGTAATCCTATATTTAAAGATAATAATCGATATTCATTAGCCATTCTATTTCCTCCTTTAAAGGTGTTACATGTATTTTCTCTCGATTAATTTTTACAACCCTCTCTGCTATATAAAGATGATTATAAAACCTCTAAAATCATTGTTCAATTCAATTTTTTATATAATAATGATAGGTATAACCTATTATTATACTTGAGGTGATTTCAATCGAATTACGACAACTTGAATACTTTTTAGCTGTTTCAAAAGAATTACATTTCACAAAAGCAGCTGAGAAATTAAATATTTCACAGCCTTCACTAAGTCAACAAATACGTGCATTAGAGCATGAAGTAGGAATGCCACTTTTCGATCGAATTGGTAAAAAAATATCTTTAACTGAAGCAGGGAAGATTTTATTATCACATTGTAAAACCATTTTTCATGAAGTCGAACAAGCTCGTTCAGCCCTTCAAGACCTAAACGGATTACAGCAAGGTTCCTTAACAATAGGGGCTTTGTTAACCGTCGTAAATTATTTACTACCACCAGCTATTTTAAATTTCAATAATTTATATCCCAATATAGAGCTTTCTGTATTAGGGCTTCGTACAGGAGATATTCGTGAAAAATTATTACAAAACGAACTAGATATCGGCATTACATTTCTCCCGGTGCAAGATAAAGAAATTATCTCCATCCCTCTATACAAAAGCGACCTTACATTGGTCGTGCCAACTGGTCATCGATTAGCTAAACGTAATCATGTATCTATTACTGAACTACAGAACTACCCTTTAATTCTTTTACCTAAAAATTTCTTTTTAACCGAACTAATTACATCTCATTGTCAAAAATTCAACTTTAGACCAAGACCAATTTTAGAAATTAGTACGATGGAATCTTTAATCCAAATGGTTTCTAAAGGAATGGGAATTACAGTGTTACCACAACCATATATAGACTTTTTACAAAATAAAAACATTCAAGCTATTAAAATAGAAAACCCTACTCCAATAATTGAAATAGGGCTTATTTATAGAAAAGATAAATATATGTGTGCTGCCACTCGAGAATTTATTGAGCAACTACAAATCACAGTACGTTCTTTCCAAAACTAAACAAAAGAGATTGTCCTATGAAATCGTTTCACAACGATCTAGTAGAATAATCTCTTTTCAAAAAAGTAAACATTGCATGTAAACTCTTATAAATTTTAATGTACCTTTTTAGATATTGGAATATATTTTGTAAAATATGCACCAACTAGCAATAATACAATTGAAAATAACCAAGTAAAAACACCGCCAAAATGAAACCAATATGCAAACATATTTAATATTGCGAGTGAAAAGAAACAAATAGAAGTTAGCGCACTTTTCAATCCTTTTATCTCGGATTTTTTTCTCTTTTGATAAGCAATATACATCGCAATAACAAGAAAAAAGATAAGAACAAATGGTAACATAACTTTTAGCATTGGTAATCCCTCCAGTGTATATGCACTCTTTATATTACCATCTTATCCTATTTATCTTTTAGGCATCAATTTATTCTTATCTTCCCTCCAAAAGTCAGTATAAGTTTTATTTTTAAAGTTCACATTCACCTCAGAAAACGGCATACTTCCTCCAACTTTCAATGAGTACAAACCGGGAAATCATTAACGATTCCCCAATTTTTCAAACTATATTAAAGTATCCCCTTTTCCACTAAAGTCTCTGCGATTTGAACTGAATTCCAAGCCGCACCTTTCAATAAATTATCGGAAACAATCCAGAGGTGGAATCCGTTTGGCGTATCAGGATCTTTACGTATTCTTCCGACAAATGTATCTATTTTCCCTTCTGCATATAATGGCATTGGATACAGCTGTTCACTAGGGTTATCCTGCAAAATAACACCTGGTGCATCCATTAATACTTCCTTAATTTCCGCAACGGTTGCTTCTTTTTCCAGTTCTATATAAACCGATTCTGAATGCCCTGATACGACTGGAACACGTACACAAGTAGCTGCCATTTTCAAGTTTTCATCTTCTAATATTTTCTTCGTTTCTTGAATCATCTTTACTTCTTCAAAAGTAAAATCATTGTCTGTAAATATATCTACTTGAGGCAGTACATTAAACGCTATTGGATAATGTTTTTTATCTTTTTTCGCCGGTAATATATCACTTTTCACTTCTTTACCAGCAAGCATAGACTTAGCCTGCTCTTGTAATTCATGAATCGCATGAATGCCAGAACCCGATACAGCTTGATATGTTGAAACGATAATTCTTTCTAAACCGAATGATTTTCGAATCGGCTGAAGTGCAGTTACCATCTGTAATGCTGAACAATTTGGAACTGCAATAATACCTTTATGCCGCTCTAAAGTATGCGCATTCACTTCCGGAACAACGAGCGGTACACCTTGTGCCATTCGGTACTCACTTGTGTTATCAATTACAATCGCACCACTAGAAACTGCATGAGTTACAAATTGTCTAGATACTTCTCCCCCAGCACTAAAAAAGGCAATATCTACACCTTCAAAGCTAGTTGTTTTTGCCTCTTGTATAATTATCTCTCGTCCTTTGAATCTTACTTTCTTACCGGCGGATCGTTTTGATGAAAGCAATGTAACTTCAACTATATTAAACTTCATTTCATTCTCTAACAGTTCAATAATTTTTTGCCCTACCGCACCTGTAGCCCCAACAACAGCTACATGATAGCCCTTTTTGATCATCTTTTCTCCTCCAATATCACTTGAATGAATATTTCCACAATTTTATTTTATACGGAATTTAATCATTTGGAAAATTAAAATACATGATATAATCATTCACAAATCATGATAATAAAAGAGGGATCGCTTATGGAAATGAGACATGTTAAAACATTTTGCGCCATTGTGAAGTATGGTAATTTTTCTAAAGCTGCTCATGCGCTAGGTTATGCGCAATCTACTGTTACAGCACATATGAAAGCTTTAGAGAACGATTTACATATTCCTCTTTTCGATCGGTTAGGGAAAAAAGTGCTACTTACAAAAGCAGGTCATCAATTTCATCCTTATGCATTAGAATTACTTGCAATATATGAAAAAGCGCAAGAAATCCCCCAAAATACAGATTATTTAGAAGGTACATTAAGTATTACATCTAATGAATCATTAGCGGTATACCGATTACCACAATTATTACGTACTTACAAACAGAAAAATCCGAAAGTAAATATCGTACTTGAAACAAACACAAATGAACAAGCATTACAAAAATTACGTGAAGGAGAAACAGACGTTGTCTTCATAATTGGAGAAAGTATAGAACATAATGATTTTATTACGCGTACTTTTAGTAATGAAACATTTGGATGGATTTTACCAGCTTATTCCGCTGCACACGCAAATCCATTCCAGTTATTACAGGACACCCAGTTCATTTTTACAGAACAAAGCTGCGGCTATAGGCCAATGGTAGATCGTTTTTTACGTCAAAGTGGAAATATTCCAGCTAAAACATTTGAAACTTCCAATGTTGAAGTCATTAAACAATCCGTTATGTGTGAATTAGGCATTTCAATTCTTCCTTATATCGTTGTACAAGAAAGTTGCCAAAAAGAACAACTATGTTTTCAGCCTATCGAAACTCCAACCATTATTCAAAGTCATGTAATCTATCATAAATCCAGATGGATTTCCCCGGTATTACAGTCGTTTCTTTCTTTACTTGAACGAGACTAAAATATTAAGACGTACATATAAAAAGAGTAATTGCCTAATAAGCAATTACTCTTTTTCATTAATTAGTATACTATTTATTAGTCTGTCCCCCGCCTGCAATTAATTTACTACCTGAATATGTACCTTTGTTCATAAACACTTGATTAATTAATTCTTTTTGCTCAGCTTCCGACATTACTCCTTTTCCTTCTCCTAAATTCCCGCTTTGTAATTTCCAAATCTTATTGTGATCTGCATCAACTTTTTCATATTTTCCTTGTTTCCATCGTTCTAAAATTTCTACATATGTACTTCCCTGTACAAGATCATTACTCTTTACAATATCAATTAAGCTTTCAATCCGCTCTTGTGTAATAAAAATATAGCCCCACTTTTGATCAGCTTTCGCTTTTTGATGTGCCATTTCATGTAATGCTGTCTGTATGTTCTCATCTGTCCATTTAAAATTTTTATTAAAACCACTATTCGGCAATGAATAATTGCCATTTTCTAAAAGCTTTGCATCTTCTGCTTTTACATTACTATCAGCTAATACTTCTACTGCTGGAGCAGCTGGTGATGCCTTTTTCGCAGCTGGTTTACTATTATTTAAATAATACAGCATACCATATGTTAAACCTACTCCAATTACCGCCATACCAGCTAGAATACCTATTATTTTAAATAGTGTTTTCATCGCGCTTGTTTCCTCCCAAATATCTCTGTTCTTACTACCTAATTACTTCTTATATAAAAACTGTTCCTTCATTCAAAATATCGCATCCCATCCCCTATCATATTATTTATATATACTTCCTCATATTGTATTTCTTTTTCTTTAAAATTGAAAGATTATTCTGTTAAATATTGAAAATATTCTACAAATTTTCCCTTTATATTTATAAAGAAACAAAAAACAACGAGCGCGATAAATAACACTCGTTGTTTTTACTTTATGCACGATTTTCTTTTAACCACTTCGTAATAGCATCTAACCTCGAAACATCAAAACGTCTTTCTTCACAAACATTTAAACTGTTTAAATTCTTTACAATTTCTATTTCATTCGATTTTACACTTTTCGCCTCAATTAATTTACAATACCCATCTGTAACAGAATTTAAATTTTCATAATAACACTGAAACGATTTTGATATATGTAAATGTTTTTCAAAGTTTCTCCTTCTTTTCGTTTCATCAGATACTTTCCGCTTTCTAAGTTCTTCATCGTTCGTATATAAATAAAAATATTGATCCGGAAAACCAATTTCCCTATTTATCATCTTTTCTTTATAAAAATTTTCTATTAAAGATAATGGCTGATTAAATAGATCAAAATGAAAACACCAATTATAACTAAGTGGCTGATATATATCGCCATCGAGTATTACTAATTCATATTGCTCTGACTTCTGAACAGCTATATTCCAGCGCTCAACTTGTTTTTCAAAATACCATGTTCTATGTTCATTTTTTGGCCTTTCAAATAAAGAATTGACTTCAGGTATTATATAAGCACCATAATTCTTTTCTAATTCACGGCACGTGGTACTTTTACCAACAGCGCTTGCTCCCTCAAATGCTATTATCCCCATAGTTTCTCCCTCTTTCATTAACTAAAATTTCGTTGTTTCGCTTTTCTTCCCCATAACTTTCTCCATAAAACAATTGAAGCGACAGTGAGCATGATTGTTGTAATGATACTACCTTCAATTCCGAACGTGCCTCCATGAAGGAATTCGGGGCCATTTGTTGCAGGTTTAAATAGCGGCGTTGAATATATGGTCATCCCGCTAACTGCAAAACCGTAGACGTTATATTGTGCCCAATTCCAAATGGAATGCCATGCGCAAATCCCCCACAGACTACTGTCTTTTAAAACGTAAAAAGCTGCAAATACACCAACTAATATTATATTCGATATTGAAAGAATTGTAATACCTGGATTAAGTAAATGAAGAAAACCAAATAAGAAAGATGTCACAACAATCCCAACCCATATACGACTTCTAACAGAAAGAACCGAGAATAACCAACCTCGTACAATAATTTCTTCCGTTGCCCCTTGTATTAAAAATGCAACTAAAGAACCTACAATACCCAATATAGCGGTTACTGTAATTTTTTGTATTTGTAATGTTACAACTCCTGCTAATAGGAGTAAAATTACTGGTATTGAAATGAAAACAAATCCTATTAATGTACCTCTCAAATATTTTCTTATCCATTGATTTCTCCAAAAACCAATGGATGAAAATGATCTTTTCTCTACAAATCTAATCCATAAAAACACAAAAAATATTGCGCCGCCAAACGTTAATATCATCTCAATGTCGCTATAAATCGCCTTCATAAAAGTTGTTTCTGCTTTCGGTAAAATCAGCATAAACAACATAAATAATTCACCTAAAGTTAAAAATATAATCGCGAGTATGACAGCAAAAACAGGATGAACTTTTCTTCTTCCTTCTTTTGCTGCTTCAATTATTTTAAATTGTTTATTTTGCAATATTCTATCCTCCTAATTATGGTACTCATCAGCAATATTAAAATAATATTTAGCCTTTTATTTAAACTTATTTTTTCATATAAATGATTTTTGTTTGGAATAAATCCAAATTAGGAATAATATATAAATAAAAGAGGTGCCTTTGTGCCTTTACTATTATCACCCAGATTACTCAGTGGTATTACCAGCACTTGCTATTTCCCACCATTTGTTGTAAGATAGTAATTAAGGTCAATTTAACACTATATTTTCTTTGCATATTATCAAGTATCAATCAGGGACAGTTTGTACTCCTTATGGGTTTTTGATAATATGTGAAATTTTATTTTCATTCAAATAAGGCCGATCATATTGTAATTTTTCTACTTTTAGGAGGCATTACCATGACATTAACAGGTAAAGTAAAATGGTTTAACAGCGAAAAAGGTTTCGGTTTCATCGAAGTTGCAGACGGTAACGACGTATTCGTTCACTTCTCAGCTATCACTGGCGACGGCTTCAAGTCTCTTGACGAAGGTCAAGAAGTTAGCTTCGAAGTTGAAGAAGGTAACCGCGGACCTCAAGCTAAAAACGTTGTAAAGCTATAATTCAAACAATAAAAAGGTTGTTACCAGCAAGGTTAACAACCTTTTTAATATATAACTAAAATTTTTTACATAAAAGGAGTGGTTACATGTATCGCAATCGAAAGAACGATGTAGCAGAAGTACCACCAGAACAAACCCCTGTTTGGGAATGTGAATCAGAGGATTGTTTAGGATGGATGAGAAAGAACTTTTCATTTGAAGAAGAGCCTAAATGCCCTTTATGTAAAAGTAGCATGAAAAGCGGAGAACGTTTATTACCTAAATTAGGTTAATTTATAATAAAAAAAACCTCTTTTAATTAAGAGGTTTTTTTATTATAAATTTATGTCCTCAACATCAGTTCGCACTATAGAATACAATAATGCATCGTGTTGCTTATTTCCTTGATGAATATATCCGCGCAATAGTCCTTCCTTTTGGAAGCCAATTTTAGATAACATTCTACAAGAAGTAACATTTTCAGGATATGTAATAGCTCCAATTCTAAACAAACCTAAATCTTTAAATCCATAATCAATAATTTCTCCAGCTGCTTCTGAAGCATAACCATTTCCCCAATAGCGAGGATGCAGATCATATCCAATCTCAGATCGTTTACTCCATAATTGTAAATTGTTTAGTCCAATTGTTCCTATTAAAACGTTCGTTTCTTTTAACACAATTCCCCATCGTATTGCCTTTTTCTCAAAGTAATTTTTTGAAAAAGATTCGATCATACGTGAAGCTTGTCCAAACTCCGTAAAAGAATTCATACCGTAGTAACACGTCACTTCATCCAATGAAAAGATTTCATATATTTTTTGACAATAAGATTGTTCTATTTCAACTAAACGTAAGCGTTCTGTTTCTAATATAGGAAATGCCATAGGATCACTCCTTTCTCTCTACTCATTCATTATATCAGAAAAAATATGTATAATTAGTAAAGTCCTTATTGTTCCATAAATCAAACATTTCTAATGGCACATTCTCTCTTAATTCTATATACACGAATTAGATACCTTCTGATTGCACCTCAAACATGACGCTATAATTTCCATAAATCGAATTTTAAATTATCAAGAACTGTAAAGAAATTGTTTCTTCATTTTCTCCTTCTAAACAACCAACCTACCCCATACATTTATGGTAAAATATAGTTAATATATTATTTTATTGTGGAGGTGTAAATTTCCTATGTATATATTCATCGGCTTATCCCTCTTACTCATATTACTTATTTTTTTATTCGCAAAAAAATTCACACCAAACTCATTCATGATGACTAGCTTTAAAGGCAATAGCTTTAAGAAATTTTCAATCGGTATTTTAATCGCTGCCATACTCTCACTTTCATATGGAACTTATCATGTAGTAACATTTCAACCTAGTTATTTAGATATTAAATTTAAAAATCAAAACTACACTATTCTCGGTAATGTAGGCGAATTCGGTTATTTCTCCGAAGAATTATTAAAAAAAGATACAGAAGTTCAACTATATTTCGTCTCTTGGAAAACAAGGCAGTTAAAAAATCCGGTAATACTTATAGAATATCCTTCAGGAAAACAAGAAACATGGGAGCCAAATATCGTATCAATACCGATAAATAAGTTACAAGAAAAACATGATATAAAAGATATTTATCAACTATCACCGTATTCATTTAAAGAGTCTGGAGAAATAACATTAACAATAAAAGAAAACAATGTAAAAAACAATACAATTTCCATTCAAATAAAATAAATAAAAACTGTTCCTCCATTTTGCTGAAGGAACAGTTTTTATTTATTCTACAGTATTATTCATTTAATGTAGCCATTATTTCATTGGCTATATTCTTTCCATTTCCAATACACGCACCAATTCCGACACCATAATATGAGGCACCAGCTAAATATATATTTGGATAAAGATTCGTCATTTTTTCTTGCAATGCTTGAACCGCTTGATTATGTTCTAAATGATATTTCGGCATTAAATCTTTCCAATTTGTAACTTCGACTACTTCTGGTTCACCTTTAATTCCGAGACTCTTTTCAATATCATATAAAGCTACTCGTACTAATTCTTCTTCACTATAATTTTTGATTGTTTCATATACCGGATTGGTGCTCTTATAAAACATTCTTACCAATAATTTTTGTTTACCGGATGTATGTTTCCACTTTCGACTTGTCCATGTACAAGCATCACAATGTAAATCACTGTTTTCCGTTACAATAAACCCTGTGCCGTCAGCTGGTAGTTGTTCATCTAGTATGTCAAATCCTAAGTAAATACTTATAAGAGATGAGTTTTTAAATGTATTAAACTGCTCATTTAACTCATTAGACTGTAATAAAGTTTGTGCTATATCATGCGGAGCTGCTAAAACAACATAATCAGCTTGTATTGTTTCATGATTTACAAAAGAAATCTCATATCGATCTTCTTGTTTACTTACAGCCGTCGTTATAGCACCTTTTTTTACGACAGTTTCAGTAAGCACTTCTTCTAAGCGATTAATTATCGTAGATAGTCCACCTTTAAATGATACGAATTTTTTATTTCCTGCTGATTGAAATTGTTTTTTATTCTCTTCAAAACCTTTAATAATACTTCCATACTTATTTTTATAATCCAGTAAATACGGTAATGTAGATGCCATTGTAAGCTCATTCAATTTACCAGAATATACGCCTGAAAGTACAGGAGCAATTTGTCTTTCCACTAACTCTTTCCCTAAGAAACTTTCTAAAAATAGAGCAAGTGATGTATCTTTCGTAAACTCTTTATTTTTCGTTATGAAATCTTTTAAAGCTACGATTTTCCCTTTCGTTGAGACTAGCGTACTGCTAAACAAAGACTGGGCGCTCATCGGTATCCCAAATATAGTATCAGAAGGAATCGGATGTAACATGTTTTCAGAATATATGTAAGAAATACCCGTTTCATTATATACCATTTCATCTTCTAAATTTAAATCTTTTACAAGTGGCATAACATATTCATTACGAGCAACGATTGAATCCGCTCCTGACTCCATAATGAAATCCTTTTCTTCCACACTATGGATTTTACCACCTAAATACTCTTCTTTCTCAATAAGAATTAAATTTAAATCGATATTATAATCCTTTTTTAATTTTTCTAAATAAAACATAGTAGAAAGTCCCGTTATACCTCCACCGATAACAACAACTGTTTTCATATGTGCTGCGCTCCTAACCGATACAATTAATAATTCCTTTTTATTATAACCAAAAGTCCTTATATTCGACTAGCAAGTTGCGCATTCTGTAAGAAATTAGACAATATATTTGAATATATTTTCAAATTACCTAATAAAAAAGAACTATAACATATACAAACCACGTCATAGTTCTCTTTATTTTAAAAACATAAAGTAATTGATTAATTTGTCTAGTTCTTGACTCAATGCCAATACTTTTTCATGTTGAATTCCATAATCCGATACTAAATATAAAAGTTCTTCTTTTTTTATTTCAATTACTTTTTCTAATTTCGCTAGTTCCATGTCGTTTTACATCTCTCCAAAAATAAAATGTATGTATTTCAGTATAGCCTACTTACATAATTAGTAAAAGTAAAATACGCATGTAAAATCTTACAAATTTGAAAAAATAATATACTACTAACAAAAAAGAAACTAGATTAAGCTCCCTCTTACAGATTATTGACGTTCATTAAGAATTAATAACATACCGGAATTTTTCTAATGTTATATCTTTATAATCTGGAGCTCTCTTTATATGATTAAAATAACTATATGAGAATTTAAATACATGACCAAAATCCCAATCGAATTCACTATAGTCTTTTATCCAAAATATATTTTCAGTTGGTAAAATATTTGCACGTTTAGATTGAATTAAAGGTAATCGATCTATAGGTGAGTGTAAAGTTATTCCCGTATTCAGCTTGAGCTTTTGGCTAGCTCGTAGTACGTATACTAGTTTTAAAAGCGGGCGTATCCCTCGTTGAAATATATCTATATGCCCTAAATCGTACATTATATTAATTGCGTGGGAGTAAGTAAGCAAATGCCCAATTAAATCATGATGCGATTCCGCTCGATAAATACTATTAAATTTCGATAACTCATTTAAAATGAACTGAGATACTTGTGTTGGATTACTCAATTCACTTTTTATCTCATCTTCAAAACTTAATTGTTTTACTTCTTTCGTCGTATAACCAATCCACGATCTACCTGGAATTGTTTTTCGAAATGATAAAATAAGAGTAGTAATCCCTTCAATTGCTTGATTATCGCCCCATTTTTGTAGCTCTTTCATAGCCAATAAACTTAATGACGCATAAATGACGTTATGCCCCACCCAATGAAGTTCATCAATCGTTTGTTCTAAAGATTTTATAATCATATTCTCCGCAATTTGAAAATCTATTTCTTTTTTATCATCAATCATCTCACCAATTTTTTTCTTGTTCAGCATCATCCTTGTTTGCGAATACATATTACGAGCTGTTTCTTCATTAATATTATTATCTTTCATAAAAAAATAACTAGCAATTGCAGCTGCTCCAAAATGCGCATGCCAAATATCATTTGTTTCTTTTTTGCATTGAGAAATAATTGAAAGGCCGCCTTTTAAAATACTTTTGTTTTCCATTTTCTATCTCCCCTAATAAAGTGAAACTTTAATCAGCCCTTACCAATCGGGCATTTATGGGCAGTTAATCCCCCACCTAACTTCTTTACTTTCGCTGAATTTTGAGGGAGGTCTTACTGCCCGTTAATGCAGGATAAAAATCACTATATTTTCACCCTAAAGATGGTGTCAGTACAAATAAAATGTGATTCGATTCATCACTTTTATTCAAAAATCGATGCTTCACATTCGGTGGAATACGTACAACATCGCCTTCTTCTAAAAAATATTCTTTTCCCTCCAATTCCACATACACTTCCCCTTTCATAACAACAGCAATCTCTTCCTTATCTTCATGGGAATAATGGCTTTCTGTTGTGTTTGCTTGTTTATTTAAATCCATCATTAGCATTTCAATACGTGCTTTCATAAAATCAGGTGTTAATACATCATATACAATGTGATTATTGTTTTCCCGATATACTTTTTTTCGATCTTTTTTCTTAGAAATGAGCGAATCTGTATCAATTTCGTTAATAAAAAGTGTAAACAGCGGTACATTTAATGCTTTTGCAATTAATTCCAAAACATTTAAAGAAGGATTAGCATGCCCTCTTTCAATTTGGCTAATTAACGATGTACTAATCCCTGCATAATCAGCGAATTCACGAATTGTCATGTTATTTTTCTTACGGTAACTTAATACCGTTTGTCCAAGCCTATCATGTATCATAGTAAAAATTCCTTTCGTCCATCATAATGCATGTTTCTTTGTCTTTGTGCTGACATACTAAACAAAGGCAAATAATCCTTCCCTATCATCTCTGGGACTTATATACTTACTTTTGTACATTATATCGTATTAAGTTTATTATAATAAACATTCTATCGGAGGGACAAACTTTGAAATCACCTATTCTTTCATATTGCATCTTATTTTTTGGTGTATTCGCCTTATCAACTTCTGCAATTTTTGTAAAATTGGCAGATGCTCCTGCTACAATCATTGCTTTTTACCGATTATTCTTTGCCACACTGATTCTGTTACCGTTATTACTATTTAATAAAAATAGTCGAAATGAGCTAAAAACTTTAACGAAAAAACAATGGGGATTCGGATCCATATCTGGGCTATTTTTAGCTGCACATTATGTACTTTGGTTTGAATCATTACAATATACTTCTGTAGCAAGCTCTACAGTTATCGTAACGCTGCAACCTTTGTTCTCAATGATTGGTGTTTATTTTTTATTTAAGGAGAGATTTACGAAAGGAGCGGTTATTGGTTGCCTCATCGCTATTTCAGGTAGTATCGTTATTGGCTGGCAAGATTTCCAAATTAGTGGAGCAGCTTTATATGGAGATATTTTAGCATTTATCGCTGCCGGTATCATTACTGCTTATTTTTTCATTAGCCAACACGTTCGTAAAGATTTGGCACTTATACCATATTCGGTAATTAGTTATGGAAGTAGTGCTGGCTTTCTTGGCATATTTGCTTTCACGCAACAAGAATCTTTCATCCATTATTCTACACAAACTTGGTTGTGCTTTATTGGATTAGCTTTCATTGCTACAATTTTAGGACAAACCATTTTTAATTGGTTATTAAAATGGATGAGTGCTACTTTAATTTCCATGAGCATTTTAGGAGAAACAATTGGAACTTGTATACTAGCGTACTTTATATTACATGAGACCATTTCTTTACAACAAGGACTAGGAATTACCGTTATTTTTATTGGTTTAGTATTATTTTTATTACAGCCAAATTCTAATAAAAAAGCATGACAGTATACTGTCATGCTTTTAACTATTAATTATGTACAATTAAACCATCCGGTCTAAAACGACTCATCATAATTTCATTAATAAACTTTCCTTGAGCTTTCAAATTCCCTATCTTTACTCCCTCTTCTACAAATCCAAATTTTTCATATAAAGCTTTTGCTTTTGGATTCGTTTCTAACACACCTAGTTCTACTCTCTCTAACATTAACCAATTATCAGCCAGATCAAGCATCTTCGGAAGAAGTACTTTCCCAATTCCTTTATTATGATATTCACTATCGACCCCAATGAATAAATCGCCTGAATGAGATCTTCGTCCCGGACTTTGTGTTAAACCTACAAACCCAACAATTTCTCCATCATATTCTGCAACAAATTCAAATTGATTTGGTGCTAAATTTCGAATTCTATTTTCCATAGCGTCTACACGCATGCTAGGTAAGAAAACCATATACGGTAAAACTTCATTTTGTATACATATACGATGAATTGCTCTAGCATCTTTTATTTCTACTGCTCTAACGTTGATCCCCATCTTTCTCTCCTCCATATAAATAACAATATATTTGTTTGTGTGTATTCTAGAAACGTGTATGAATGACCTTCTCACTCGTATTTCTTTATGTCATTTTCACATAATTATTTCGATATAATACTTATTTTCCTAAAAGATTAACAACTATATGGATATGGTTAACTTTTCACCTTGTTATATAAATTAAGCAAATTTTCAATCAGAATACCATTTAGTTTCATGCCGACTATATCACAATTTTCTATTTCAATATTTTTCAGATTACTATTACTTATGGTGCTACCTTCCAAATCACATTTATCGAATACAATAGGTTCCTTCTCATCTCCGAGACTTGTATTTTTAAATTGTACTCCACCTAAAGTCACCAAATTAAATTTACTGCCAGAAAGATTTAAATCTGCATATGATGACCTTCTAAAATTTATATTTCTAAACTTTGATTGACTTACATTACAATTACTCATATTCGTATTCATTATATTGCTACCAACAAATGAACTGTTTTTTAAATTCACTTGATAATACTCTGTATTTGCTAAATTACAGTTTTCGTATTGACTATTTTTCATATCTTTATTTGTAACTACACTCTCTTTGTTTGAGCTTGTTTTTATTCTTTTCACTTAACAATACTCATCTTCCGATTCAAAAATCATTTGGTAACCTATCTTTTTATAAAAGTGATGATTGTTAATTTGTCTACTAGATGTTTCGAGATCCCAAATCTTTATGTTCGGATATTCCTTTTCTATTAATTTCATAACATGTGATCCAATTCCTTTTCCTTGATAAACAGGATCTACAAAAATACGATCAATTCGACCGTACGACTTACCAGAAATCGTAACTATTATCCCTCCGATTATTTCTTTATCCATGACAACTTTGAAAGAATCCAATTCTTCAATGGAATATTCCATCATTTCAACTGAAGAATATCCTGGCGGTTGAATGTTATAATCAATGACATTATCTTGGCCGTATAGCCATTGTTTTGCTTCTGCATCAAATGTTCTTTTCATTATTTCTGTTAATTTCTCAGCATCTAAAATTGTAGCTTTTTCTATAGATAGCATTGTTGTTTTCCCTTTCATTATTACAAACCAACAACTATTGTGAATTCCATAATTATCAATTCACTTTTATTTTTAATGCTTTTCCCATTATTATATATGGAACATCATTTTTACTTGGATGAAATGGCTCTAATACATTTACCCAATCTAATCTTTCATATAACGAACGTGCTTTTTCATTGTTTATTTGTGTTGTTAAAACACTTGTTCTATTTGAAAGCCCTTCTAGTAATTTATTATGTAATTTCGTTCCAAGACCTTCATTTTGGTATTGTGGGTGAACTGCTAACTCTACAAATTCAAAACAATCTTGTAACCATTCGTCTACTTGCTCTAGATGTAACGCTTCTCTCATTAATTGATTATAGTACTGTCCCTCCATTGAGCGATAACCATAAGTAAAGCCAACTACTTCATTTTCATCATTTATTGCTACTATACCTTTAAAACCTGTATATTCTATATGCCTATTCATTCGCTCGATCATTTCATTGAAATTTGTTTTCTCAAATACTTTACAATACAATTTTGCCATATTCCCAATTAAGATTTCATCTTTTTCAATGCTTAAGAATTTCACTTTATTCCCCCCTATTAAAACATTTATATCCTTAAATTTTTAAAAACAAAGAAAATTAATACTAATCACTCTCTTTACTATTAAACTACAAATCACCCTATATTTTCCACAATTACTTAGTATTAATGAATAAAAGAAGAGACCATGTAATATCAACATGTTCTCTTCTTTTATTCATTTTCAATTTTATCCCGCTATTTGCCGGACAGTAAGACCCCCACCTCAAAATTCAGCAAAAGCAAAGAAGTTAGGTGGGGCCCTGCTGCCCGTGAACGCCCGATTGGTGAGGGCTGAACCCCCCCACTGATTAAAGTTTCACTTTATATAATTAAAAATTAGATATTACTTAAGCCACTCGTTGCAAGTATTACTTAACTGCTGTAAATCTTCTATAAATTGACTCGCATCATATCCATCACAAACCGAATGATGTACTTGCAATGAAACTGGTAGCATAACCTTATTTCCTTCGTTAAAATATTTCCCACAAGTTATAATTGGCAATAGAAATTTTTCATCATTATTAATATTAAGATTAAATCCAGTAAAACTAGTCCAAGGTATGCTAGAAATCGGAAATACATTAGGCGGAATATTTTCTTTCGTGAAAAGACCATGAACATTAGCATAGCATCTCATATCGTCTTCATAATTTTTATAGAAAGTGCGGAAATCACTTGAATAATCCGTCCATATACTTGAAAAAGACTTATCATCTTTATGAAAGATTGTATAATTCGGTATCATTTCCTCCCAATAGCCTAAAACTCCTTCATCGTTAAAACATGTTCGAAATTTTTTATGATTATTTACTACTCTAGAAATTAAATATATAAAAACGGGATAAAATTTTATTCCCTTTTGATATACTTCCTCTAATAACATCGTGATATCAACATTCACAGTCATACTAAATGTACATTTCAACTTTAAATAATGCTCAAAATACTGCTCTCTATTCCAATCTTCTCTATCAATTACATGGAACTTCATTCTAATAGCCTCCTAAAATTTTCTTTTTATTTTAGAAGGCTAATTCCCTTGCTTTCACCATAATTATTCACTCCTAACAGTGTACATTTCACCCTAATTATTTATTTAATTATATAACATATGTAAGAATCAATTCACATATTTCTGGAAATCCATCCACATACTATAGATAAATCAAATGAAATTTGGAGGATACATACATGAATAACAAAAATATGAATAAAAAAGAAAATGTTACTGAAAACACTACATCTATTCAAAATAATAATACTGCAAACCTTGCTATCGAAGAACAAGCAATGAACGGCTTATACGGAATGCCCGAAACAACAATTGAAGATGCTGATCACGCTTCAGCTGATGATTTGACTTCAAAAAATTAATTAACTACATTGAAAAAGCCAAGGAAAATATCCTTGGCTTTTTTAACTATGCATCCACCTTTTGTATTTCTTCACTCTTTCTTGAAAGTTTACCTGGCCAAAAAGCAAATCGGCCTAACACAACTGTAATTGCGGGTACAAGTAACGGTCTTACGATAAACGTATCTAGTAATACGCCAATTGCAGTTACAATACCAAATTGAACTAATACTTGAATTGGAAGTGTACCTAACACTGCAAAAGTTCCTGCTAAAATTAAACCTGCCGATGTAATAACACTACCTGTTTGTATTACACCATTTTTTACTGCATCCAAGTGATTTTGTGTCTTTCTGTTTTTCCATATTTCTGAAACCATAAAGATATTATAATCTTCACCTAAAGCAACTAAAAATACGAATGCGTACAACGGTATCGCACCTTGAATGGCCGGCGCTCCCATACCGTAATGAAGCAATATCCATCCTGCTCCTAACGCTGAGAAGAATGATAAAACGACAGTTACAATTAAATAAATCATCGCAACAACCGATCGTAAGTAGACAAGTAATAGTAAAGCGATAATGCTAATCATTACTGGAATAATTACTGATTCATCACGTTCAGTAATTTGCTTTGTATCATATAATGAAGCTGTTTCTCCACCAATCCACAATTGATCTTCAGTATTACGAATCCCAGCATCTTTTAATACTTTTTCTACATTACTTTTCAATTTAGGAATTTGATTTAACGCTTCAATTGAGTATGGATTTTCCGCTAAAGAAACTTCATACATTTGTATTTGCTTATTTTCTTTTCCCTCTTTTGGCTCTTTCACTGTATTTACGAAAGAAAATTTCTCTAGTTCTTGTTTAATAGGAAGCTCTTTTCCTTTCGTATCAACAACCACTTTTACTGGTGCTAGTTCACCAGCTGAGAAATGATCACTAATTAACGTAAACCCTTCACGAGAAGGCATATCCTTTGGAAACGATTCTAATAAGTCATATGTGTATTGAATACGTGGTACGAACGAAGCCAATCCACCTAATACAAACACAGTTAGCATAATTATTGTCCACGGTCTTCGTACTACTACATCTCCAAGTTTTTTACTAAAGGAGCCTTTTGATTTTTCAACTTTTACAGCCCTCTTTTTCTTTCTTGCAAACTCCTCATTCATTGAAGTTGTTCTCGGTATAAACGGGAAAAATGCAATCCTACCGAAAATTAATAATAGTGCTGGTAAAATGGTTAAAGCCGCGATTCCCATTATAAATACAGCAACACTAAATGGTACTGCAAATCGATGAAAGGCACCATAATGAGCAAGTAGTAATGTTCCTAATCCAAGTACAACAGTTAACGCACTCATTATTATTGCACCGCCAGAAGCTTTAATCGCAAGTTGTAATGCTTTATATTTACTTTCTTCTTCTAACAAGTACTCTCTATATCTTGAAATTAAAAATAGACAATAGTCCGTTCCAGCACCAAACAATAATACTGTCATAATTGATATTGCTTGGGCATCTACTTTAATCCATCCGTGATCAGCTAAAAAACCGAGTGTAGGACTAATGATACCGTATGCAAAGCCAACAACAAGTATAGGTAAAATTGCTAAAATTGGCGAACGGTAAAGCAAAATTAATAGGACCAAGACTAATAATACAGTAGCCACTAACAATTTCACATCTGCTTGACTAAATAAACTAACTGCATCCGTTTGAATACCTACAGGCCCAGATAATCGAACATGTAAACCAGATTCACTTATTTTTTGTTTAAATGGATCTTCATCCACCTTACTATTCACTATTTTTTCAAGTTTTTCCAGATTTCCTTTTAATATATCCGTACCAGCAGATTTATTAAAGAATACCGGTGTAACAAATGATGTACCATCTTTTGATGCACTTTTTGATAATACTTGCTCTGGAATTGTATCAAATGGCGGTAACGTTGATTGTTCTTTTAAAGGACTAGCTTTTAACTCTTTATAAACGTCTTGTATGAGTTTATAATCCTGTGACTGTAATCCACCATCTCTATACCATACTACTAACAATGGATTCCCTGTATTATTCGGAAACTCTTTTTTCATAAGCGCTTCCGCTTGCTGTGACATAGCTGTTTCAGGTAAATTTTTTGGATTCGGTTCTTTCGTACTGTTTACTTGTGGTAACGTAAATGAAAGTAATAATGTAATAAGAACCCACACCGATAAAGTGATCCATTGCGTATTTTTCCCTGCTACAAGCCTCCCTAACATATGTAACGGGTGCTTTTTCATAAAAACCCACCTTCCTTTTTTCCTCCATTATTAATTATATATACTGGTCGGTTAATTAATCAAGAATGATTGAAAATTATGTTATAATTATCTCAATCATAAATGTCAGGAGCGAATGTATTTGGAACAAAAACAACGTCCTCTCGGAAGGCCGCGTCAAAATAAAAATACAAAATCTACAAAAGAAACCATTTTAGAAGTGGCAACCCGCTTATTTCTTACACAAAATTATCAAGTCGTTTCTATGGATGAGGTCGCAAAAGTTTGTGGTGTTACGAAAGCAACTGTCTACTATTACTATTCAACAAAAGCCGATTTATTTACCGCTACTATGACCGAAATGATGGTACGTATACGCGAAAATATGTCTCAAATACTCTCTACAAACAAAACGTTAGAAGAAAGATTATTAGACTTCGCTAAAGTTTACTTACACGCAACGATGGATATTGATATGAAAAATTTTATGAAAGATGCAAAACTGTCGTTATCTGAAAAACAATTGAAAGAATTAAAAAATGCTGAAGATAATATGTATGAAGTACTAGAAAAAGCACTCGATACTGCGATGCACATCGGAGAAATTCCGAAAGGAAACGCTACATTTGCGGCTCATGCTTTCGTATCTTTATTATCAATTGGGAATTTTAAAGATGAGAATCACAATCCTATTCTTGCAAATATAGATGAATTAGCACAAGAAATCGTTTCTTTTTATTGGAATGGGTTAGGTCATTCATATTAAACTGATTTACTTTAATAAAAGAGCATGTTTAATTTTTTCAAACATGCTCTTTTATAATTTATTTATATACTAATAATCAGATTATACTTCAATGTCACTTAACAAAAAACTCCATTTTAACTTTACAAATTTTGAAGTTGAACATTTATATTCTCCTTACTTAATCCCCCATGGTAACAAACTACAGATTCAATATGTAAATTTAAATACTTCTTCAAAGACTGCTTTGCTTCCTTAATATTTATAGTTGTTGGGGCGTGAATTCCTCCTAACATCCCATTCACACTATACATAGAGTCTCCTGCAATAAGAATTTTACTTCGTTTCAAATATAAACTAATATGACCCGGAGTATGCCCTGGAGTATGAAGAATTAGTATTCCACCGCAATACGGAAGTTCTTGCCCGTCAATCACAGTATCACTCACTTTTCCTTTTGGTCGGTTCTCTACATTTCCTTCCTTCAATAAAGGCAAATCCCCCTCAATATATGGCTTATCTAATTCGTGCGCATAAACCTTAATATTATTTCCACAGCGCTGCAACAACTCCGGAAGACTACCTATATGATCAATATCCTGATGCGTCAAAATCACGACTTTTAACTTATCAAATGATACCCCAACCTTTTCCATCTCTACTTGTATATCTTCAATTTGTCCTGGGAAACCCGTATCTATTAATACTGCCATTTCATCATCCCATAAAAGAATTGGATGAATAACAAATTCTTGAAATTCAAGTTGTAACATTTCTATCCCTTTAGCAATCTCCATACAGCCATTCTCCTTTATACTGAAGTTTGAAAATATGTACGAGTAAACTGAAAATATAAAGTGAAACTTTAATCCGTTGGGGTTTTACTGCCCGGCAAATAGCGGGATAAAGCACCTTTATCTTATAATATGTTTTGTCATCCCAATAGAGAATGCTTCAAACCCTATAGATTCATAGTAAGATTGCAATTTTTCTACACACATAAGTTGTGGAATAACCTTGTTTTGTTCACAGTGCTGGATTAATCGTTTCACTATTTCTTTTCCGATGCCACTAGACTGATATTTTGGCAATACACCAACTCCACAAATAATGCCTGTTATGACTCCATCTGATATGACACGCCCCATCCCTACTAACCTCTTATCATCAAAAACATAAATTGCATACCAACTTTGCTTACACATTTGTTCTAACTCGTTAACCGTTAATTTAAGAGAATTCCATCCTAAAGATTCGTATAAGGATAATAATCCATTAAAATCTGTAGGATGTTCACTTGTGTGGCGTATACTATTTTCCATGTAAATACTCCCTATTCTCTGACTTGTTTATATTTCATAAAATTCCCTTTACACAAATCTGATTGATGTAAAAATAACTAGAACAAACTTCAATAAGAAAGATAGAATTCCTTCTCAATATAAAATAAAAAGAAGTTATCTCACTTAAGATAACTTCTTTTATATAAGACTCTCATTATATTATCAACCAAAAAATATACAACTGCATACGATTAGCACAAACAAAACTAATAAACCATTTGAGAAATAACCCATTGAATACTACCCCTTTATTAAATTATGTAAAAGATTTTATCATAAAATGATTTACAACTTAATAACTGAAAAAGACATTGCATTCATTAGTTATATATGTTAAGTAATATTTTATTTTCGGTTATATTCTCGTTCCCTGAAAGTGCTTATCATACTCTTCTACTTCCGTTCATATAAGTTCAAAATATTAAATAATAAATCAAGAAGACCTCCACCTTACGAGGTCTTTTTTACTTATTTTCCAAATACACTAATTGATTCTTCCTCAATTACAAGTAAACAATTAGCATATTACATGATTTAATATCCCAATAACCAATTCAACTCTATTAATTCGGTTCGACCTTAATATCCCCCTTTTATTCCAAAAACTCAATAATCGTTTCACATACTTTATCCGTCTCCTCGATATCTGGGAAATGTCCACTATTTTCAAATATAACAAGTTTACCATTTTTCAATTGTCTCGTTATTCTATAACTCATTCCTACACCCGTGTTATAGTCATGCGCTCCAACTATGACACACGTATCAATTTCTAAACCTTTAATACGCTCAATAAGCGGTAAAGATGATTTTGTTCCAAAAATAACTTTACTCATCTTCCCTGTATTACTTAACTTACTTTCCTCCCAAAACCTTCTATTTAGCTTTGCAAATTCTTCATTTTTAAACAATAGTCGATCTAAATTTTCTGTATCAACTATACTCCAAACTTGATTATACCTTTCTTTTAAAGGAATTTCTGACTTACTTATTATCAATATTTGTTCTTTCATTTCCCCTTTCGTTACTTGTAGAAAACCTTCTATCTGCACAGTATACATATCATTAAAATCATCTAACGATGGTGCTTGTAATACCATTTGTTCAACATTTTTTGGATATTTCAAAGCATACTCTAAACAAAGTTGTCCACCAAAAGAATATCCTAACAAATTTATCTTCTCTACATGTAATTGCTTTCTTAATTCCTCTAAATCTTCGACTAGAGTATTGATTGAGTACTCACCGTCATCTTCTGGTGCCTCACTTCGTCCGCAACCTCTTTGTTCGTAATAAACTACAGTCATATTTCCTTCTAACTTCAAACCAAGCGTTCTTTCGAATACATAATGATTACCACCTGGACCACCATGTACTATAATAAGAGGGACTGTATTATGAGCTGTCCCTGCAACTTTACACCAATGCATAATCCCATTGATTTTCAAATAGTGTACACCATCTTGCAACATTAACTGATTCATTTATCCTATCTCCCTATAGCTCACTTATTACTATCTAGATGTATAAGTTCTGACCATTCACACTTTTTCCCTTTATATTCTTTAGACCCTACCCTTTCTTATATGAATAGCTTTCTTATTCAAAAATAGATTTTTAAAAATTCCTACCCCCACAATTAATAAACCTATACCAACTAATTTATTTATTTGTAATGGAATGCTCTCCATTCCAAATAATCCGAATGTATCAATGCATAACGCAACGACCAATTGAGTAATAAGACTAATTAGCACCGTATATGCTGGACCTAAGCTCTTTATTGCACCCATTATACAAATAATTAACCCGATGCCAAACAGTCCACTTACATAAAACAAATAATTTGTAGTATACACTTTAATGTTAATACTGTTTTCTGTAATGATATAAAATAGAATAGAACTAATGAGACCTATTCCAAGGACACATGTAGTCGTTAACCACTGTCCTACATTTTCATTTACTTTTGCATTAAAAACAGATTGTAAGCTAATTAATATTCCTGCTAATATAGCTAAACTAAATCCAATCAAAATCTTCCTCTCCCTTTCATTGCTCATATATATTATCTTTAGCGACTTCCTTCATTCTAGAAAAATCTTTAATGACAATAACTCCATTACTCTTTTCAATTAATTTATCATTATAAAATCTTTGTAATACCCGAATTACGTGCCTATAACTTACCCCTATAAAGTCTGCAATACTTGTTACCGAAGTCGTATCCAAATCCCCTTTGTACATATTCCCGTTACTATCTGTTGAAATTGAAAGTAAATAACTAGCTACACGTACTTCTACAGGATAAAGTAAATTAAGAGCAGTAAAACGAGTCGATATTTTTAACGTGTTCGCAATGTTTTCAAGTAAGAACTTCATAAATATAGGATCATGTAATAACTTGTTTCTAATAACCGTATTAGAAATGGAGATAGCTATAACATCTGAACAAGCTTCAACGACATTATGTGCTTTGCTATTTTGAATTAATTCAATATCACCAACAATGGCCAATGGATTGATAAAGCGAAGGATTAGTTTCTTTCCTTCTGATGTAATCGTGTAAACTTTTACTTTACCTTTAACAACAAAATATAAACGATCCATTTCGTCATCTATATTGCAAATAAGCTCGCCTTTTTCAAAGTAATTTAATTGAAAATAAACTGTATCTATTTCTAAAAAAATCTCGAGCGTTTTATTGGTTCTCAAATAATGCGTAATTAAACCTGATTTATCCTCCATATTCATTTCTCCTTTCATTTACATATTAAATACAACAATACCTATAATCATTACTATTGTTCCCACAATATGATATCTCTCCATCTGTATCTTTTTTATATGAAACAGTCCTTTCATTTCAATAACTGTTGCCGTTAACAATTGAGCAACCATTAGTGTGCCAGCTGTCAATGTAACTCCTAGTGAATATATCGCCATCGTTTCTGCACAAATAATGAATCCACCAAATGCACCCGCTGCTAAATATACTTTTTTCACACTCTTTAAATCTGTTACTTTCTCTTCTTTCTTTAACAAAAATACAGTTGTTGCAATAAGGAATCCAATTAAATGGGTTATAATACTCGTCGACCATATACCGATATGTGAACTAAGTTTCGCATTAAAGGTTCCTTGAAGTGTTATAAATATCCCCGCAAAAACAGCAAATATAATACCTTTCAAAAAATCATCTCCTCATCTTTTATTTCTGACTTAATTAAAAGCTATAATCCTATAATGGCAAAAGGACAAATGTCACATCACTATGAAAATAACTTGGAATGAACAAAAAACACACCTCAAAAATGCGAGATGTGTTTATCTTTATTATTTATATATAAAATTTTATAAATTTGAATTACGCTACATTAAAAGATTTCTTTTTCATAACAAACTTTGCAAATAAGAAACGTACAAGCGGTCCCATAATAATTAATTGTAATGGATATGCCATTATGAAATTTTTAATAAAAATCGAAAAATAAATTGAAACAAATGAAGCTCCTTGTAGTCCACCATGTAAATGCATCATAGCCATACCGAAAAATGACATAAAGAACACCATTCCGATTACCATAGTTGTCGCCATCGCAACGATAATATTTATTTTCTTAGATTTATCAAATGGCAACATGAATACAATTTTTTTCGCACAAGGTCCAACGATACATATTTCAATTAATAGCGCAATAATAAAGCCAATTAATAGTTCTAATGCAATCTCTTTAATATAAATTGGTCCTCCTGTTTCATTCATTAGTAAATTGTAAAACGTCATTACGATAACCATCCCAAGGCACATCATCATACCAAATTGGAGGTTTTCTTTTCTTGTTGTTGGCAAAATTCATCATCCTTTCTCTTTGAGTCTTTGTCATTATATCGATATTGAAACCCCCTTCGTAAGTGAACATTTTGTGAACAAATTTAAAACGTTTTCATGTATTTTCTTTACTTTCAACTCAAATTCTCACTTTTACTTATAAAGGTTTTATATATTTCAATGTTGAATTACTAAATTTAACATTGCATTACATTATTACTAGGAGGATAACCATGAATGAACAAGGATTTTTCGTATATCATATCGTAACAAAGAAAAAAATGCATATCGGACAAATCATTCCTTTTAACAAAAATCAACACAATACTCTATATCACTTCTTTTTTGAAAGAGAACAATTAAATGCTAATGGTGAAGATGGCATACAAATTTTAAATAAACACTATAAAAATAACGAATTACATATAAATAATGAAAATGCTAAAGTAGTCATGAGTTATATGGATCAAACAATTAGAGCAGCTAGAGAAACAATTGTAGAAATGGTTAGACTACAAGAATTCCCTGAATATCCTTCCAGATTATCTTGTTTATACGCTGCAAAAAGCTATGAAGATGCTTTAAAATGGAAAGCATTATTTGATTCTTACAATCGAGAAGTTTTACAGATTGTTAAACTACAAGTAATCGGAAGTTCTTTTGAAGGTGACGGGAATCTTTTACCAAAAGAAGATGGTATTCCTTTTTCTCAAAAAATCGAACAAGCTAGAGAGTATTGGAAAGGAAATATTAGAAATGAACTTCCTGAGCTACTGATTAATGGAGAAATTGAAGTGGTGGAAATTATTGATGACTTCTCCTCAATTCATATTTAATTTCTAACTAAATCATATAGGATGGAGATTACAATGAAGAAAAAAGTGTACTTCAATCATGATGGCGGCGTAGATGATTTAATTTCATTATTTTTATTACTTCAAATGGAAAACGTTGAGCTTACCGGTGTATCTGTTATCCCAGCAGACTGCTATTTAGAACCCGCAATGTCTGCCAGTCGTAAAATTATCGATCGCTTCGGCAAAGGTAATATTGCAGTAGCCGCTTCAAACTCTCGCGGGCAAAACCCGTTTCCAAAAGACTGGCGGATGCATGCATTTTATGTAGATGCTCTACCAATTTTAAATGAGTCTGGAAAAGTTGTAACACCCGTGGTGGCAAAACCCGCGCATCATCATTTAATAGAAACGCTTCTACAAACGGAAGGAAAAACAACTTTATTATTTACTGGGCCCCTAACTGACCTTGCTCGTGCATTATATGAAGCTCCCATAATCGAAGATAAAATTGAACGTCTCGTTTGGATGGGTGGTACATTTCTTACAGCAGGCAATGTACATGAACCAGAGCATGATGGAACAGCTGAGTGGAATTCGTTTTGGGACCCTGAAGCAGTGGCCCGTGTATGGGATGCAAAAATTAAAATCGACTTAGTGACACTAGAAAGTACAAACCAAGTTCCGTTAACTATAAACATACGTGAACAGTGGGCAAAAGAGAGAAAGTATATTGGTGTTGATTTCCTTGGTCAATGTTATGCAATGGTCCCCCCTCTCGTTCACTTCTCAACGAACTCTACTTATTATTTATGGGATGTACTAACTACCGCGCTTGTCGGAAACACTAGCCTTGCAAAAACTGAAACGATTAATAGTATCGTTCATACATATGGACCAAGTCAGGGGCGTACAGAGGAAACTGCTGATGGACGACCTGTAAATGTCGTTTATGATGTAAAACGTGATGTATTCTTTGAATATATTACTGAATTAGCAAAGAAAGCTTCTACTTGAACCACTATCTATACGAAAAATAAATAGAATAAAATCACTTCAGACGATGAACCCCTATATTTAGAATTTAGTTGAAACTACATATTTAACTATTGAAAAGAGTATTGAATTAAATTTCAATACTCTTTTTGTGCAATTTAATTATATTGGATTAATGTAGTGTCTTATTGATTATTCATTTCATAACCATTGACAAAATACGTTATTGTTTCTAACTCATCTTCATTTAATTCTCTATCTAGTTCTTGTTTATACACTGCCTTTATCTTCTCTTCATCGCCTTTATGAATTTCTGTATAAGTTCCTACTGTTTTTAACATACGAATCTCTTGTAAAAACTCCTCTCGATTTATCGCTTCCCCATGAGAAAGAATATATGTCTCAGCATCAAATTTCTCTAATTCATCTATCAATTTAAACGTTCTTTTCGTCGTATAGTTCCACTTCGAAGAAAAAATATCTGCATATATACAGTCTCCTAAAAACAATATCTTTTCTTCTTTTATGTACATAACAACAGAATCATGTGCATGATCTCCGCCCACATGTTTTAACACGCAGGTCACTTCACCAAGGTCTAATTCCATTTGATCCTGGAACGTTAAGGTTGGAGGAATAATGTTAATATTTCTCGCTTTTTCTTCAAACTCTTTCTTGATGCAATCCGCACAAAATTCAATTTCAGTACCCTCTTTTACGCGTGCGTCCAACGCTTCATCTGTCCATTCATAAGATACTATTGCCTGCATTTCTTTTTTCGTTTCAGCGTGCGAAATAGTTAATGCATTCCGTAATACAGATAATCCAAAAATATGATCCCAATGCCAATGCGTTAGTGCTACAAAATCAGGATTCGATACATTTTGTTCTTTTAACATTTCTAAAAATAATTGTGCATGTTCTTCTGAATTCCCTGCATCAATCATTAAAGTTTTTTCTTTTCCAACAACCATTCCTAATATAGGTCTATCCGTTTCAGAAACTGGTGTCATATACCAAAATGAGTTTCCTATTTTTTTAATTTGTTGCATAACCAATTCCCCTTTTCATTTTCTCACTTAAATTTAATATATAAATTATAACGAATCACTACTTTTTTCTCTATACTCAAACACAATTACTTGGACTAATCCAACTTAATTTTTCGTAAGCTAAAAATAAGGGAATAGAATCGGAGTGTGATACTATGGAACGTTTATGGATCCCAATGATTGTAACATTTTTTTCGTTCGGTGGATTACTGTTAGGTGGTGCTGTTGGAGTAGCAACACGCCAACTCATTGAAGAAAAGATGCATCGTTTATACGCATTATGTGGTGGTATTTTATTCGGGTTATTATCACTTGAAATTATCCCTGAAACATTTTCAAGCTATGAAATAATTGGGCCTATACTTGGTATAGCCATCGGTATTTTAGTTATGAGCTTATTAGATAACTATTGTCATCATCCAATGATACATAAAAAAGATCAACAAGCATGGCAAACCTTCCTTTTTCTCTCTTTCGCTATATTTATTCATAATATACCTAGTGGATTTGCGTTAGGTACAGCTTTTATAAATCATAATGACTCTGCCATTCCCTTTTTAATAGCAATCGTCGTGCACCATATTCCAGAAGGATTAGCTTTAATTATTCCATTTCTTTTTACAAAGCATAAATATATTTCCTTTTTATTAACGACTTTATTACTTTCTCTTATTCTCGGTACTGGTACGGTTTTTGGAATTTTGATGGAAGGAAAAGCTCGTCACCTGCAAGGCCTCATTATGGGAAGTGCTATTGGTTCACTTGGATATGTCACAATTCATGAAATGCTTTGGAAAGCTAAGAAACAGCTCTCTTTCCTTACATTTCTAATGTGGGCAACTAGTGGTTTTCTCCTAATAATAGCGTTTACTCTACTAGCTGGACATCACTAAATTAAACAAAAAAGATAGCTGAAAACAATTTGTCTTCAGCTATCTTTTTTATTCTTTCTATCTCTCTATAGAAAGAATAATTCCAGCAATCATAGAACTAAGTCGCTCTAAAATATTCCCTAGAAAAAACGTGCATACACTTTGTTTCGAAATAACTGTAGCATTTCTTTCATACTTCGGGTCGTTTCTCTTAATAAAACATTATCATTTTAGTAATTTATTGGAAATAACATTATGTTTTTCGACCATTATCAATCTTTTCCTTCTTTATAAAAAACATAAAAAGAGCCCTATTTTCAAAACAAGGACTCTTTTCATAAACTATTTAGCTACCTCTTCTTTCGGCATTACCATCCCTTTATAAAGTTGAACAGTTATCCAGTAATAGATGAAATAAATGACTAAGAAGATTCCTATTGGCACCCACACTTTTACAAACGGATCAACTAATATAAAGCTGAATAAGTTAAGCCCCACTAAAACGTGAGAGATGCCAATGATTGCTGGGAAGATAAATAAATATGAAATTTCTTTATATATACTTTTCGTTAACATACTACGTCTTACGCCGATTTTTCGTAACATTTCATAACGGCGTACATCACGAGAAGCACCTGTTAATATTTTGAACATAAGGGAACTCGCCATCATTGCTAAAAAGGCAATTCCGAGGAAAAATCCCATAAACATTGTTCCGCTCATGAAGCTGTTCATAAACTGATAAATTGTCATTTTCGTAAATAAGTCTACCTTTGCACCTGTTGCTTTTTCAATTTGTTCTTTTTGTCTCTTGTCTATTTCGATCAATAACGGTTTATATTTTTTCATATCATCTACTTTTGCTAATGTTACAGTGTGTTCTGTTCCTTGAATCCCTTTATAATGCTCTTCGTCTGCAATTCTTACTGGTTTTCCGCTAAATTGATTATGCGTAATTTGTATCTCTCTTACAACTGCGTCTTCCCAATCCTTTGGCATTTGAGGGAATTTTGCTAATTCAGGAGCCTCTAAAGCTGAATATACAGGTTCAGTTAAAGGTTCAGTCACACGTTTACGAACAGGCTCTTTTAAAGTTTTTGTATCAAAATGGTCTGAAACAAGTGGTGGTTTCGCAGTTAAGTCGTTACGTAAATAATAAACCGCTTCTCCATCTACTTTATATTTGTAATTGCTCTCTTCAACAATTTCCATTTCTTTCAAGGCCGCTTTGTCTTGATCATTCGGATCATGAATTACAACATCATATACACGAGAAAAGTCTGTCATAATACCTACATTTTTTTGGAACGCCATACCTGCAGTCATCGCACCTGCTCCTAATGCAATTAACATCGCTACAGTACCTAATACTCTCGATAAACTATTTACTCGAAAGCGTAGCTGTGCATATGTAAAACTATTTAGACCAATTTCATTTCGTTTTTTATTCCCTTTAATTTTCATCACAAAAAATGGGAGTAATGAACTAAAGATAAAATATGTGCCAAGTGTTGTAACGATGGTTGCTATAATAAAACCTAATTCAGCATATATTTTTACATTGATCATAAAATAGTACCCTGTACTTACCAGTAATACACCAAGTACTGTCATTATAATAATGCGAGTTTTACTTTTCTTCACTTCATCTAGTGTTTCATCTTCACGAATTAACTCTAGTTCAGTTTTACGTAACAATCGGACGCTGTTCATTAAGCCAGTAATGAAAAATAGTATTAAGAAGAAAATAGCTGTAACTAAAATTGCTGGTGTGTATACAGATGCGTAACTACCTTTTGCTGAAATTTCCATTCCATTCATTAAAAAGTTTCCTGCTACACTTGCAAGTAACATCCCTACTACAATACCGATAATAATACTTACAATCCCCATACCGAATGTTTCAATAAATAATAACTGTGCTACTTTTTTCTTTTTCGCACCAAGCATCATGTACATACCGAGTTCTTTTCTTCTTAACGTGAGCAAGAAAGAGTTGGCATATATAATATAAAATACAGTAATGAAAGATAATAGTATTGCACCTACCCAAAAGACGAGTCTAATACTACTAATTAGGCTATTATCTTTCGTAAATTCACTATTCATCGCCATCGTTTGGAACATGTAGAAAATACTAATACTAATAACGAGACCAATAAGTAAAACCATATAATCTTTTAACATCTTTTTCATACTATGACGTGATAATTTAAATAACATAGTTTCGCCCCCTACTTAGACTCAGCAGCTGAGCCCATATGAGCGAGCACACCTAAAATGTCTTGATAGAAATTCTCTCGAGTGCCTTGACGATTTAATTCTTTATAAAGAAGACCATCTTGAATAAATAAAATACGCTCACAATAACTTGCACTAAATGCATCGTGTGTAACCATTAAAATACTTACATTGTGATTTTCATGTAAATCTTGCATCGCTTCTAATAAACTTTTTGCGTTTTTACTATCAAGCGCTCCTGTCGGTTCATCTGCTAATACAATTGCCGGATTATGTACTAAAGCTCTTGCCGCCGCTGTTCTTTGTTTTTGTCCTCCAGAAACAGCAGTCGGATATTTTGTTAAAATTTCAGTGATGCCTAATTTTTTTGCAACGTCATTTACCTTTCCAGTAATCTCACTGGACGGTACGCCTTGCAAAGAAAGTGGTAAAGCGATATTTTCATAAATTGATAAATTTTCTAGTAAGTTAAAATCTTGAAAGATAAAACCTAATTTTTGAGATCGAAAATCTGATAATGCATTACCTTTCATAGAAGTAATATTTGTTCCAGCTATCGTCACACTACCACCTGTCGCCTGGTCAAGTGTACTTATCACATTAAGTAAAGTCGTTTTTCCAGATCCAGAAGGCCCCATAATCCCGACAAATTCTCCTTCTTTAATACTTAACGATACGCCCCTTAATGCTTTTGACTGATTCTCATTTCTTTTCCCATACGTTTTTTCTACACTTTCTACAGTAACTACATTTGTTGACATCTCTTTCACTCCATCCCTTTTGTATAAAATCAATTTCTCACATATTTCTTATTATTTTGTCATGTGAATTCTTAAGAATTTTTTAATTATGCATTCAATAAGAGTTACATCCGTAACATGAACCTATTTCCTACTTCATATTCTCATTTTTCTACAACTCGTTCCCTCGATTTCGCTTACATTTACCTTACATTTTTGTAAGATAAAAAAGAAAACACACTAATTTTTATTAGTGTGTTTTCTTTACAATCAATATTCTCTATTCTTTATTTCCTCTTCAATCCTTGCCACAAATACATCTAGCGCAACAACTTCTGACTTCTCTTCCCCATATTTACGTACATTTACAGCTCCGCTTTCCATTTCCTTATCCCCAATAACAAGAAAATACGGTACTTTTTGCATTTGTGCTTCTCTTATTTTATATCCTAATTTTTCATCTCGTGCATCCTGTTCAACACGAACTCCAGCTTTTGCTAATTTATGTGCAACCTCACTGCAATATTGTTCATGTACTGCATTTGAAACCGGAACTACTTTCACTTGAACTGGTGCCACCCATGCCGGGAACGCACCTCCAAAGTGCTCAATTAATATTGCTAAGAAGCGATCTAATGACCCTAAAACTGCCCTGTGAATAACAACTGGTCTTTTCTTATCATTATTTTCATCTATATAATTTAAATCAAATTTCTCTGGCATTTGGAAATCAAGCTGGATTGTTCCGCACTGGTGACTTCTATTTAAAGCATCTTTAATATGAAAATCAATTTTCGGCCCGTAAAATGCACCGTCACCTTCATTTAGTCTATATTTATAATTTAGCGATTGTAATACATTTTCTAATGCTGCTTCTGCTTGCTCCCATAATTTATCATCACCCATTGAATCTTCTGGACGAGTAGAAAGCTCTACTTCATATTCGAATCCAAAAGTTTTATATACGTAATCAATTTGCGCCATTACGGATTTAATTTCATCTTCAATTTGTTTTGGAGTTACAAATAAATGTGCATCATCTTGGCAGAAAGTACGTACTCTTAATAATCCGTTTAACGCACCACTAAATTCATGACGATGTACTTGACCAAATTCACACATACGAATCGGTAATTCACGATAAGAATGCAATTTATTTTTAAACATAAGCATGTGCCCTGGGCAGTTCATCGGTTTTAATGCAAAACTTTTATTATCTACTTCAGAGAAATACATATTATCTTTATAATGTCCCCAGTGCCCTGATCTCTCCCATACTTCTTGGTTCATCATGAACGGAGTGCGTACTTCTTGATAATTGTACTCTTTTTGAATTTCTCTTAAAAATGCTTCCAATTCGTTTCGAATAATTTGTCCTTTCGGTAAATAAAACGGCATTCCCGGAGCCTCTTCAGAAAACATAAATAACTCAAGCTCACTTCCCAACTTACGATGATTTCTTTTTGCTGCTTCTTCAACGAAATGTAAATACTCTTCTAATTCTTTTTGAGAAGAGAATGCAACACCATATATACGCTGAAGCACTTGGTTATTACTATCACCTCGCCAATATGCACCGGAAACGTGAGTTAATTGAAATGCTTTCAAATAACCTGTAGATGGTAAATGTGGTCCTCTACATAAATCTACAAATTCACCTTGTTTATATAGTGTTACACTTTCTCCACTAGGAATTGCTTCTAAAATTTCTAATTTCAAACTATCATCTATTTCTTGAAACAGCTTAGCTGCTTCTTCTCGAGAAACCTCAACTCGTTCTATCTTTATATTTTCATTTATAATCTTTTTCATTTCTTTTTCGATTTTTCGTAAATCTTCTATGTTTACACTACTTGGAAGATCCATATCATAATAAAATCCATTTTCAATAACAGGCCCTACTCCAAGATTTATATCACCATACAATCTTTTTACAGCTTGCGCTAAAATATGTGCCGCAGAGTGTCTTGCAATTTCTACACCTTCATTTGAATCTATAGTAATGATTTCCACTTCCGCATTTTCTTCAATATTTCGGCGTAAATCATATAATCCATCATTTACTTTCCCCGCGACTGCTTTCTTTTTCAAACTACTGCTAATGGATCCAGCAATTTCTTCTAAAGTAACTCCATTTACAAATTCTTTCACGCTACCATCTGGAAATTTAATTTCAATCATTTGTTCTTTCATTTTTCATCTCTCCATTTCATAATAAAAAGCACACTCATCCCTAAAATAGGGACGAGCGTGCTTATACCCGTGGTTCCACCCAGATTCCCATTGTAAACATACAATGGCTTCTTTTACGGTAACGTCGTTTATACGGCACTAGATACTTAATTTCCCCAGTGCAGCTCTAAGGTGGTAAGTTATTTTTCTGCGTTAGGAAGTTCTCAGCTTTCCTTCCTTCTCTGTATAACCGGGTAAAATAACTCGTGTCCTTTTCTTCGCTTATTATGAAATTGAATGCAAAAAAGCATATTCATCCCTAAATATAGGGACGAATATGCTTATATCCGTGGTTCCACCCAGATTCCCATCACAAAAAACATAATGGCTTCTTTTGCGATAACGTCGCATACACGGCACTAGATACTTAATTTCCCTAGTGCAGCTCTAAGGTGGTAAGTTATTTTTCTGCGTTAGGAAGTTCTCAGCTTTCCTTCCTTCTCTGTATAACCGGGTAAAATAACTCGTGTCCTTTTCTTTGCTTTTTGTAAAACATCCATTTATTGTTATTTAATATATCTTATTCATTTTATTTTTGCAAGTGTTTAAAAAAATTATTTATTTAATTTAAAAAGTGAAACCAAATTTTTTTGGTTTCACTTCACAATTTTACCAATCTTGTGGTTCGTAATTTAAGTCTGCAAATAGACGTCTTTTCTCTTTCTTCGTTAAATCTCTCCACTGTCCAACTGGTAAATTATTCAATTCGATATTCATAATTCTCGTACGTTTTAACGTGTATACTTGATAACCTAAAGCTTCACACATACGGCGAATTTGGCGATTTAGCCCTTGGGTTAAAATAATTTGGAACTCATATTTTGATAGCTGTGTAATCTCACAAGGAAGCGTTTTTGTTCCTAAAATTTTAACACCCGCTGCCATTTTCTCTAAGAAATCAGGAGTAATTGGCTTATCTACTGAAACGATATATTCTTTCTCATGTTTGTTTTCAGCACGTAAAATTTCATTAACGATATCACCATCATTCGTTAACAAAATTAAACCGTCTGAGTCTTTATCAAGACGTCCAATGTGACTAATTCGTAAAGGATGGTTCACTAAATCGATAATGTTACCTTTTACAGCTTTTTCACTCGTACATGTAATACCTACTGGTTTATTTAAAGCGATATATACGTGATCTCGAGCAATTCGAAGCTGCTCTCCATTTACTCGTACATCATCACCTGGATTTACTTGGTCACCAATTTTTGCAACCTTACCGTTAATAATTACTCTTCTCTCATTAATTAGTTTATCCGCTCCACGTCGAGACGCTTTTCCAGCTTCACTAATAAATTTATTGATACGCAAATTAGGCACATCCTTTTCTAAAAAAATTTCAAGCTCACACTGCTTCTACCGTACAATACAAAAGGGTAAGCCTCCTATTATAACTTAAATATATTAACATGAAAGGGTATATAACGTCTTCTATTAATTACTTGTTTATAAGAAAATATCGTTATTATACAATCATTTATGCACTTTTTCAGCGTTTAATATACAAGCCATTCTTCCTTACATACAGCTTGTTTTCCTTTTATCTCTTCTATATCTTCATGAATATTAGCTAATTTATATAAATCTGGGAAAATCTCTTCCACATAATGTTGGTGCGCTATTTCATCTTTCCAATACGTTAACACTATGTAACGATTTTCATTTTTTAAAGACTTCCCAACTACTCCACCTAGCATTCCTTTTGCTTTTTCCATTCCTTTATTCCAAATTGTTTCTTGCTTATGTAAAAAATGCTTTTCCTTTTCCAACTTTACATCACATATAGCAACTCTTACGAATGCTCCCTCTATTACAATATCTTCCAAATGCATATCGGTTATATCATACAACGTTTGAAATAATTCAATTTCACATGAAAGAAACGTATCCTCTTGATTACTATTTAAATAAATTGTATCGTGAGAAGCATTCATAAATGATTGATATACACTTCTATCTTCCCATAAAGTAAATACACATGCCTCATCTTCATTCCATCCACCAAATTGTCCATGAAAACCATCTAGGTGCTGTATATCACGCCATTTTTCTTGCGCACTTGAAAATAATTCTTTTTTCTCTTCTTCCACTTTACAGTAGATTGTTTTTAGTAACATTTTTAATTCCCCCCTATGATCCGATCCATTTCCCACTCGCCATACTTTCTATTTTTCCATATACACAAACGTTAATTTTTTGTTATCAACTCCATTACTTACTAGAAATTTGATGCCCTCCGTAAATGTTGTAAGTTGATTACCGGAATACTTACCGGGTAAAAATACATCTAAAATATAAAAATTAAAATCTCTTGCTTTGCTTTCTTATCCCGCTTATAGTTTACATAACATAATTATATATTACTGATTATCTATATCATTCAATAAAACATCCTATTTTTTATACTTGGTAAACTATCCACTCATTTTCATAAGAAATACTATTTTATTCTATACGCATAATAATTTTAATTCCAACAATTCAGAATTAAAATCCAAAAAAGATAGGAAGTAAACAATCCTACATTATCATCTACTCCCTATCTCTTTTATCATCAATTATTTTTCAAATATAGAATACGTAATTTCTCCTGGATAATGTACTACCGTTACCTTCCGTTTTTCTTTTTTAAAACTAACAGTATGACCGTTTTCCCCTAAGTTCTCCCAGCCACTCGCCTTTGTAATTGGCATTACACTTATATATTTATAATCCTCTTCCTTTTCATCGTTAATATGGATTGCTGACATTGGTACTGGAAAATCTTCAATTTTAGATTCTTTGTCCAGATATATGAGTGCAAATAAGCCAACTAATATCATAGCCATTGAAATATTTGAAACTAGTTTTTTTCTATTCATTTTCACTGAAAACCCTCTTTTCTCACATATTACTTTCATCATTTTACTAATCTTAGTTATTTATGTATATAAAAAATATAATTAAAATTAATTCTAGACTATATTCTCTATCATTAATACTGTTATTGTTATATATTATAATTAATAGATTTTAAAATTTTGGAGGCGTTACTCATTGAGGAATTTTTTTTCAAAAAAATGGTCAGTTGTAATTTCTATTTTTATTATTGCCAGTACGATTTTCTACACAATGATAGATAAAAATCATAACAAAAAAGCCACGGTAGAAACAATTGATACAAAAACATTCAAAACTAACCTGCAACCTAAAATAGATGAGTTAACTACAAATTATAATGACATCATCGAGAAAGATTGGTTGCCTGCTTGGGAGGATATTAATATAAACGAAGATTCGGTTGACAGGACTAAACTATTAAGTACAATGATTTCTGTTTCAAAGCAATATGAAACAATCATAAAAGAAATTGACACCCTACAAATTGAAGAAAACATAGTAGAAGTACATATACAAAAGCAACTAACCTATTTCACAACTGAATTTAAAACCGCATCTAACTTCATGAAAAATGCAGCAGATTTGATTATAACTGGAGCCAATAGCTCTACTCCAGCTAATGAAATAATTGAAAATGCTAAACACTCTTTAGAACTTGCCGATCAACTTATTGTCATCGCTTTATCCACCTTAGCTGAAGTTGAGGATAAATTAGGACTTTTGAAAAAATAGCATTCTTTACTATTTTAAAATAAAAAAATGATTGCATTTCATTAATTGTATAACTATAATGTTTTTATTGATTCTATACACATTCAATGCGTATAAGTTATTAATTTTATAATTCGGATGAACCATTCAGGAGAAGGTCTATTGATCTACCGACGGGGCAAAAAGTTGTAAAACCAACTTTGAAACTCTCAGGTCTTGGTTACAAGTAGAACTGCATGGGGACGAATCTCTGGAGAGACTCCCTTTCGCTTTATATAGCGCAGAGGAAAACGAGCACCGAAGGAGCAAATCCGCTACTATAGCGGATAATCTCTCAGGTAAAAGGACAGAGACAAGCGAAAGAAAATGCCGATTTGTATCGGTTTATTTTTCTATCCCTTGTTTCTCCAGAGACCATTTCATTTACTTGAAGTGGTTTTTATTTTTTTCTAAAAAAGGAGAATACAGATGGAGACAGTAAGTAAAGTGTTAGAACAAATCAATCACTATGTGTGGGGACTACCAACGTTGTTGTTACTCGTTGGTACTGGTATCATTCTCACAGTGCGTTTAAAAGGTTTACAGTTTAGTAAACTATTATACGCTCACAAACTAGCTTTTAAAAAATCAGAAGATACATCTTCTTCTGGAGATATTAGCCACTTCCAAGCGCTTATGACAGCTATGGCGGCAACGATTGGTATGGGAAATATCGCTGGTGTTGCAACAGCTGTGACAATTGGTGGTCCCGGTGCAATCTTTTGGATGTGGATTACTGCTTTGTTCGGGATGGCAACAAAGTATGCCGAAGCAATTCTTGCGGTGAAATACCGTGTTAGTAATGAAAATGGCGAATATTCGGGTGGACCAATGTACTATTTAGAACGTGGTTTAGGAAAGAAATGGCTTGCTGTTTTATTCGCCATATTCGGTACAACTGCTTCTTTCGGTATCGGTAATATGGTGCAATCTAACTCAGTTGCAGAGGCAATGCGAATTAATTTCTCTTTCCCCCCTGCTCTAACTGGTATATTGATGTCGTTTTTAATCGCTATTGTTATTTTAGGCGGAGTTAAAAAAATCGGGAAAGTGACAGGATATATCGTTCCTATTAAAGCTTTCTTTTATATCATTGCTGGCCTTATTATTATTTTCTATCACTACGATCAAATTCCAGAAGCATTTTCACTTATTTTTTCTGGTGCATTTACTGGTACTGCAGCTGCTGGTGGTTTTATCGGAGCAACAGTTGCATCAGCTATTCAAATCGGAATGGCGCGCGGTGTATTTGCGAACGAGGCTGGTTTAGGGAGTGCCCCTATTGCCGCGGCGGCTGCAAAAACAGATTCACCTGCAAAGCAAGCATTAGTTTCTATGACCGGTACTTTTCTAGATACGTTTATTGTATGTACAATTACAGGACTTGTATTAATTACAACAGGTGCATGGAAATCAGGTAAAACTGGCGTTGAAGCTACAACACTTGCATTCCAATCTGTATTCGGTACTGCTGGTAGTATGATTCTCGGTATCGCAATTATTTTATTTGCCTACTCTACTATTTTAGGCTGGTCGTATTATGGAGAAAAATGTGTAGCTTATTTATTCGGAGAAAGTGCTGTTAAATATTATAAAGCAATCTTTATCATCATGATTGCTATTGGTGCGAATTTAAAATTAGGCATCGTATGGACATTTGCGGATATTGCAAATGGACTTATGGCAATTCCAAACTTAATTGGTCTAATTGGATTAAGTAGTATTGTTGTCGCTGAAACGAATCGCTTTTTACAAGCAGAGAAATTAAAAGAAAGTCATAAAAAACAGGCAAGTTAATCAATAATAAAGGAATGACTCATACATAATGAGCATTCCTTTTTTTGTTTTCTTACTCAGTAAATATCATTAAAAATATATTTATATCAATCTTTCCCTTTTTTATTCCACTAAAAGTTTTTCACATAAATGACATAAATCGTATGGTCTAACTATATAGTTGAAAAGGAATGCGACATTAAAGCGTCGCTGAAAAACTTATCCAAGAAAAGGGAGGAAAAATATTTTGAAAAACAAAATCATTGTTTTCCTATCTGTTTTATCATTTATTATTGGTGGTTTCTTCATTAACACGAATACTTCAAGCGCTGAAACATCATCTACTGATTACGTTCCTAACCAATTAATCGTTAAGTTCAAGCAAAATGCATCTTTAAGTAACGTGCAATCTTTTCATAAATCTGTCGGAGCTAATGTCTTATCTAAAGATGATAAGTTAGGTTTTGAAGTCGTTCAATTTTCGAAAGGTACTGTAAAAGAAAAAATAAAGAGTTATAAAAATAATCCAGATGTAGAATATGCAGAACCGAATTATTACATTCACGCCTTTTGGACTCCGAACGACCCATATTTTAAAAATCAATATGGATTGCAAAAGATTCAAGCTCCACAAGCTTGGGATAGCCAACGAAGTGATCCTGGTGTAAAAGTAGCTATTATTGATACAGGAGTTCAAGGCTCACACCCTGATTTGGCTTCGAAAGTAATTTACGGGCATGATTATGTTGATAACGACAATACATCTGATGATGGTAATGGTCATGGTACACATTGCGCTGGAATTACTGGAGCCCTTACGAATAACAGTGTCGGAATTGCTGGTGTTGCCCCACAAACTTCAATTTATGCTGTCCGCGTATTAGATAATCAAGGAAGTGGTACACTTGATGCTGTAGCGCAAGGTATTCGAGAAGCTGCTGATTCGGGGGCAAAAGTAATTAGTTTAAGTTTAGGAGCTCCAAATGGTGGTACTGCATTACAACAAGCCGTTCAATATGCATGGAATAAAGGCTCTGTTATAGTTGCAGCTGCTGGAAATGCTGGAAATACAAAAGCTAATTACCCTGCTTATTACAGCGAAGTAATTGCAGTTGCTTCTACAGATCAAGCAGATAAGAAATCTTCATTTTCTACTTATGGTAGCTGGGTAGATGTTGCAGCACCAGGTTCAAATATATACTCCACTTATAAAGGAAGCTCGTATCAATCATTAAGTGGTACTTCTATGGCAACACCTCATGTTGCAGGAGTCGCTGCTCTTTTAGCAAATCAAGGATATAGCAATACACAAATTCGCCAAATTATTGAGTCAACTTCTGATAAAATTAGTGGTACAGGTACGTACTGGAAAAATGGTAGAGTCAATGCATTTAAGGCTGTACAATACGCTAAGCAATTACAAGAAAATAAAGCTTCTTAAGAAAACTTTAATCAGTCGATCTACCATGAATGCGGAATAAAATAGAAGGAGAGACTTCTATAATTAAAGCCTCTCCTTCTTACAAACTATATTACTCTCCCTGCTTTTTAACCATATGTAAATACAGTACAAAATCCATCATTGTCGACGAATGACCAAGTTGACGAATCATCGCTGTTATATTTCCTCTATGATATGTACCATGATTTACGACATGTTGTACTAACTCTAAAATTGAAGTTTCTAATGCCCCTGCATATGGGTTCTCAATAACAAATACAGCATTCACGTCTTGTATTGTAATTAAAAAGTCTTTATATTGATTTGCCATGTTTTCAAACATTTTTTCTAATTCATGTAACGATTTAGTTTCAATTTGTTTTCGTAAATCTTCTCGGTCTTGTATTGCTTCATTCATACTTTTACCATGCAATATGTGTAACCACACTTGATCTGTAATATAAATATGCACAAAAGTATCCTTAATGGATGGGAATACACTCTGTATCTGCTCATTAAAAATTGTCTCATAGTTTGGTAACTCTTTTAATCGATTGAATAATCTAGTATTAGCCCAAGCATGGTAATCACACTGTTTTAATATATAATCTTTCAATTTATATTACCTCCTTATTGTATGAAACGAATGGTTTGTTTCTTCATTTCCGATTCTCTATCAGCCTTTGCAATCCCTTTTCCTTTCATTTCATGTTTATTTATCGTTTTATATTTTACATACGTATGAAATTCCGTTTGAAATGGAAATGGTGTAATCCGAATTGTTTCCTCGTCCACCCATTCAGCTTGAATAAGTTTCTCCTCCTTACTATTAAACATTTCTGTTCCTTCAAAACCATCTTTAAATAAATCAATTTCATCTTTCTTTTTTACACCAGGCTTATTCATACATACGTATAAAGAAAGTTCATCACAAAACTTTAATAATCTATAATATTTATCAAACATCGCAAACTGTTCCTTTGTTAACGTTTTCAAAATTCTTTTTTGTCGTTCTAATTCATGTTTATAAAATGACATCATCTCTTCATCTTCCTCGTTTAGTGGAAATGATAAAAAATGTTTACTGCAAAGCAATGCCCCGTATGGATTAGAATTTTCAATTTCATTCAAACCAATCGTATAAAAAACAAAACGTAATGGGCTTGGACAATCCATAAATGTATATGGAATATTTTTAGCATCATTCAAAATTGGTACTTTATCAAGCTCTATCCATCCTCTGTCATGCTCATATATTGCATCAACTGTTTCTTTTAAATATGTTTTACCTTCAAAAAAGTCCTCTTTTATATGCTTTGCAATCTCTCCAGCTAAAAAACCATGATCATGTTGACGAATTAATATACTTTCCTTCTCATTTTTTTCACGAAAAATCATTCCTATACTCCCCCTCATCCTCAAACTTAAGCTTTTTATATGCATCGATTCTTAATTAATCCCTAAATAATAGAAGGGATTCAGTCTCTTGCAACGAAATTAACATAATTATATAGTATTCTTTCTAATCATAGTGATAGCTTTATCTTTACTATCTATTATACTAAAACATTCATTCCAAAAATTTTTTTATGAGGTGAAAACATGAACAAAACAGAATTAATTAAAAACGTAGCACAATCAGCTGATATTTCTCAAAAGGACGCTTCTGCAGCTGTACAATCCGTATTTGACACAATTGCTAATGCATTACAATCTGGCGATAAAGTTCAATTAATCGGATTTGGAACTTTTGAAGTGCGCGAAAGATCTGCTCGTACAGGACGTAATCCGCAAACTGGCGAAGAAATTCAAATCGCAGCTGGTAAAGTTCCTGCATTTAAAGCAGGTAAAGAATTAAAAGAAGCTGTTAAATAAACAAGAAACCAGCCATTTTATAGGCTGGTTTCTTGTTTTTATTTAAGCAATTGCTTTATATTCTCTGCATGGTACACTTCACAAATATAAAATACACATTTGCAGTTACTTACAATTTGATACTTTCTAGTTGGATACACATTCGCTGTAACAGAACATCCATCAAACAATTCGATAATATTTCCAGATGGCTGATATCCTTCATATAATACGTTTCTTCTTACTTCCATCTTTTCTATAAGCTTTTCAACAGGAATATTTCCACTCTCTAATTCACTCTTTATTGCGTCCGGTAAAAACGAAGTGTCTGCAAAAATTAGATTTTCAGATAAAACCTTACCTTTATAACTAACATTAGATACACGGTAAAGAAATGTTCCATCTTTATCAAAGAAATTCTTTGCTTCTTTCGGAATGTACTGTCTACCAAGTGCCTCTTGTTCAAGAACATCAAACTGAACTGTATCATTTAAAAGCTTTTCTAAAGCGTGAATGGATGATGTATCTCCAGAAAATAAAATATTTTTAATTGCTTGTATATTATAAGTGAATTCATTCTTTCTATTTTCCGCCACTAACATGAGGAACACCTCTTCTATAATTTTTTATTTAAGATTTAAAAGTGCTACCGCGTCTAATTGCGTAATTTCAGTCACTTCCTTACTGAATATTGCAACAGAAGCCATATAATCTAAACTAGGCCTTACATCTTCCATCATTGTATTATTTGCCAACTCTTGCTTATCCTTAAAAACTAACAATCTTGGAGGATTATTTGGAGCTGATACTGTAATATGTACTGGTGGAATCATTAGTCCTTCACCTGTCGCTTTCAACACCGCTTCTTTTCGAGTCCAATATGTTAAAAAACCTTCTATTTTCTGTTCATTTGGCAGTTTCATAACTTGTGCTATTTCAATGTCTGTTAATACACCTTCTGCCATTTTCATAACATCTACATTTGGATTCATTTGTTCTACATCTATGCCAACAGGTGCAGATTTTGTAAATGCAACGACAACCCACTCACCTGAATGCGAAACAGATAATTGCGGCATACCTTCTGGTAATTGTGGTCTTCCATGCTGCAATTTACATACGGAACACATTCGATCAATTGGTACTTGGACTGGTGACATAGAAAGTATCTTGCCGAGAACTAATCTACTAATTACGCAACCTATTATAAAACGAGCTCGATCTGCCGAATGATGATACGAATTTGCTTTCTCTCGCTCTATATTATTTAGTAAATTGTAATGCCATGATTGTAAATCTGAAATTCTTGCCCACCATATTTGACAATCATTCTCATTCAAAGTTGGAATAGAATCTACAACTTTACTTTCTATCATGTAAACTCTCCTTTATTCAACGAATATCAATTTTCATAAAAAAGCATACGTATATTGTTACTCATTGACAAGTACTTTCTCTTTTTCTGATACTGATAATGTTTTTTCTTTCTTCTTTGACATTACCTCTTTATCGGAAATACGTAAAGAAAATAGTAGTGCTATAAGCAAAAATATTGCTGATCCAATTAATGCTGCTTGATATGGTAAAAAATCGGATTGAACGTTATTACTTCCAAAACCAGCTAGTATACTAGCTAAAACAGCTACTCCTATTGCTGAACCTAATCGATTTTGCACATTGAATATAGTAGTCGCTCTCCCCATAGAAGGCGGCGTGATATTGTTAAAGGCAGAAAATTGAACCGCACCGACAGATTGACCTAAGAAAATACCAATGCCAAACAATAATGCCCGGATTTGCCACGGATTCGTATCGTGATTTACAAAACTCAATAAAACAAATATAACCGCCGTACATATTAATCCAATAGAAATTACCTTTCGAGCTCCTAATTTCTTATATGACCATGGCACAATTTGTGAAGAAATCATTAATCCAATCGCCTCTGGAAATGTCGTAAGTCCTGATTCTAGCGCGGAAACTCCTATCACATTTTGATACATAAGTGGAAAAACAAATAACATTCCTAATAAACCAGCTGATGAAAATAATGATATAATGCTCATCTTTCTAAATACTGGTTCTTTTAATAAGCGTAAATCTAACATCGGTTGCTTTACTTTCAGTTCTACGATTATAAACAACGCAATGAATACAAGCCCAGCTACCCCGGTACTCATAATTTCTGGAGAAATCCACCCTTTTGATGGTCCCTGGCTGAGTGCATATATGAGCATCGCAAATCCTGGTGCTGATAAAATAAAGCCAAGAGAATCAAAGCGACCAGCTGATTTTTCAACATGCTCTGCTAAAAATAGAAGTCCAAATAGCAATGCAACGATTCCAAACGGTACATTAATATAAAATGCCCAACGCCAAGACATTTGATCTACAAAGAAACCACCGATGATAGGCCCAACTGCTGGCGCTACAGCAATTGGAAGTACAATGAACCGGGAAATCTTCGGTCTTTCCTTTGGTGAAAATGTTCGAAATAACATCGCCATTCCGACCGGTGTTAAAAGCCCTCCACCAGCACCTTGAATGATACGAAAAATATTCAATGAAGTAATATCGTTAGCCATTCCGCATAAAGCAGAAGCGATTGTAAATACGAAAAGAGCAATTAAAAATACTCTTTTCGTCCCAAAACGATCTCCTAACCAACCAGAAATCGGAAGGAAAACAGCTAAACTAACTAAATACCCAACATTAACCGTCCCCATTGCAGATGCAGGTACTTGTAGTTCTCTACTTATCGTTTGCAGTGCTACATTTACAATCGTTGCGTCCATCGCAGCCATAAACATCGCAGTTATATACACGATACTTACAACTACTTTTGGATTTAGTTTTGCTTTCATTATCGTTTTCCTGCTAATGTTTTTTCGCGAACTTGATTACTTTTCGGATTCAAATCTTTCCAGTTATATTCAACATATTCCAAGCAGCTCTGCCTACTAGCTTCTTCATATACGACATTCCAGCCAATAGGTACATCGAGAAAAGCAGGCCAGAGAGAATACTGGCCCTCCTCATTTATTAATACTTTATATGTGTAATTATCATTTTCAAATGGATTCGTCATACTCTACTTACCCCTTTCTTATTCTGCAAATATTTCGCTAATACTTGTCCAATTTCCGTGAGTGGACCTGGCTGACATAGATCTTTATGTCTACAATCAATATCGTGCTGCACAATTTGCCCGTCTAAATAATTTAGCCACGTATTTGGAGAAATAGGATCAAACCAATCTGGTATAACAGTAGATCTAAAGAATAAGATATCTCCGTTATAAACTTTCGGTACATACTTCCCTAACAACCCTACTGAATTTACATATGTTTCTTTCAAATTCAATATAGTCTCTTCTTCAAGACTTGCTAATGCACTTCCATCTTTACGAAGGATTTCAACTGCACTTTCCATTGTAAGTGGTTTACCATCCATGTTATCTGGGTCATATCCGCCTAAAGCAAGTAATGCTATTAACGCTTCCTCTTCAGTAGGCGCTTCCGTATTCGGTAAGAAGTGTCCAGGATAAGAATCAAGCATAACGAGTAATTCTACTTCTTCCCCTCCATTTTGTAGTTGCGCCGCCATTGCATGCACAACATTTCCTCCAAGCGACCAGCCTAGTAAACGATATGGTCCATGAGGCTGTACTTCACGAACGTGTTTCAAGTAATCCGCCGCCATCTCCTCTAAAGTTTTTGGAAGTTCTTCATTTTTAGCAATACCACGTGCTTGTACACCATAGATTGGATAATCTGTTCCTAAAGATTTCATAAGTCCTGCATAGCACCAACTTAATCCACCTGCTGGATGTACACAAAATAGTGGTAATTGATCCCCGCTTGCTCGTAATGGAAGCAACACATCAAGTGCACTTTGACCATTCCCCATCTCAAGTCTTTCAGCTAACCCTGCAACAGTCGGTGCTGCAAATAAAGTGCCAATGTTTAGTTCCACTCCAAGCGCCTCTTTAATGCGGCTCATAAGCTGTACTGCAAGGAGTGAATGCCCACCAAGATCAAAAAATCCGTCATCAATTCCAATTTGAGGTACACTTAGCACTTCTGTAAACAAGTCACATAACATTTCTTCTTGCGGTGTTCTTGGACCACGACTAGAAGATGATGCGATAAATTCTGGAGCTGGCAATGCCTTTCTATCTAATTTACCGTTTGGAGTTAGAGGTAACTCATTTACTACTACAAAAGCGTATGGAACCATATAATCTGGTAAACTACCACTAGCAAACTGACGCATTTCATTCGTATCAATCTCTTCATCATTTGATGCGACGATATAAGAAACTAACCGTTTATCCCCTGGTTGATCTTCCCGTACAATAACGGCTACTTGCTCAACTTTAGGGTGCTTCATTATGACTGCTTCTATTTCTCCTAATTCAATTCGGAATCCACGAATTTTTATTTGATGATCTGCACGTCCTATATAATCTAGCGTCCCATCTTTACGCCAGCGAGCTAAGTCTCCTGTACGATACATTCTTGTACCTGGCTTGCCAAATGGATCTGCGATAAAGCGTTCAGCCGTTAATCCTGCTCTTCCTAAATATCCACGCGCAAGCCCTGCACCTGCAACATACATTTCTCCAACTACTCCAGGTGGCACTGGTTGTAAATAGTTGTCTAACACATACACTTTAAGGTCAGGTATACTGCACCCAATTAAACTATTTGCTCGTAAAGAGACGATAGTTTCATCTAATTCAATATAACTAACATGCACTGTCGTCTCCGTAATACCGTACATATTAATAAGCTTTGGTGCATTATGAGGATGTCGACCATACCAATCTTCTAAGCGACTTAGCTCAAGTGCTTCTCCTCCAAAAACAACATATCGTAAAGATAATTTTTGGCCAATCTCTTCATTTTCACGATCTGCTTGCATCAATTGATAGAACGCTGATGGAGTTTGATTTAAAACCGTAACCTTTTCTTTAACAAGAAGCTGTAAAAATTCTTTCGGCGAGCGACTTACAGTATGTGGCACTACAACTAAACGCCCTCCGTATAATAAAGGTCCCCAAATTTCCCAAACCGAGAAATCAAAAGCGTATGAATGGAACATCGTCCAAACATCGTTTCCGTCAAACTGGAACCAATGATCAGTTGCCCCTAAAAGTCTTACTACATTTTGATGAGGTATCATAACGCCTTTCGGTCTACCCGTTGAGCCTGATGTATAAATAACGTAAGCAATATGTGATGGAGATAATGGCTTAATTCGTTCCACTTCATCAATATTGTCTTCACTATATTTCTCAACTTCTGCTATTACTTTCACATCATCAACTAAAACTTTTAGTGCCTCGTCACATTCAATTTCCACTTCTGAATTCGTTAAAACACATGATGGTTTCGCATCGTGTAGCATAAATGAAATGCGGTCTGCTGGGTAATCTGGATCTAACGGAAGGTATCCAGCACCCGCTTTAAGAACAGCTAATAAGCTTACCACCATGTTTAATGATCTTGGCATCGCTAAAGCAACGAGTTGATCAGGACCAATCCCTTTTGCTATTAGGAATCGAGCTATTTTATTTGCTTTTCTATTTAACTCTTCATAAGTTAATTTCTTATCTTCAAAGACAACAGCAATAGAATTTGGATTTATATGAGACTGTTTTTCAAATAATTGTGGCAATGTCATTTCTGGTGCAATTTGAAAACCACCATTCCACTTTTCTAATACTGTATTTTTCTCTGCTAAAGTTAATATTTCTAATCTGCCAATGGATTGATCCGGATTTGTCGCCGCATCATCTAATAACAAAATGAATCGTTCTATTAGTTTTTGAACCGTTTCACGTTTATATAAATCGGTACTAAACTCTAGTAATCCATGTAAACCGTTCGGAGTACCATCATCCCCGTTACTCTCACTAATTTCAAATGTTAAATCAAATTTTGCAGAACCGACGCTTTGAATTTCAAGGCTCGCTTCTAAACCTGGTACATGAAACGTTGCTTCTGGTGTATTTTGAAAAGCTAACATAACCTGAAACAACGGGTGGCTGTTTCGAGTACGTACTGGATTTAACACTTCAACAAGCCTTTCAAATGGAACATCTTGATTTTCATAAGCTGCAAGATTTACCTGCTTCACTCTATTTAATAATTCTTTAAAACTTGGATCTCCTGAAGTATTTGTACGTAACACTAATGTATTTACAAATAAACCAACAATATCTGAAAGTACATCATCATTTCTTCCAGCAATGGGACTTCCAATTGGTATATCAGTGCCTGCACCTAATCTTGTAAATAGTGCACTAAGCCCTGCTTGTAACACCATAAACAAACTAACTCCATTTTTACGTGCAAGCTCTACTAACCTACTATGCATACCTTCATCTATATGAAAATGAATTGTTTCCCCGCGGTAACTCGTCTCAATTGGACGCTGGAAATCTGTAGGTAACTCCATTTGATCTGGTAAACCTTTAAGTTCTTCTTTCCAAAAATCTAATTGTGTTGAAATAAGACTCTCTGGTGTCGTTTCATCACCTAGCAATTGTTGTTGCCAAAGTGCATAATCTGCGTATTGAACTGGAAGTGTCTCCAGCTGAACTCTGTCACCTTGACATCGTGCTTTATACGCCGCTGTAAAATCTCTCGTTAACGGCTGTAATGACCAGCCATCACCTACAATATGATGTAATAAAATTAATAATACATGTTCGTTTTCACTCACTGTAAAAAGTTGCAAACGAACTGCCGGCTCAATATCGAGGTTAAAACTATATCTTACCGCCTCTGAAAGTACACTTTCTAATTCATCTTTACATGTTTTTGTTATAATCATTTCTAGATTTAAGTTTTCCATATCTAAAATTTTCTGATAGGAACTACCTAATACGTTAGGGAAAATTGTTCTAAGTGTTTCATGTTTCTCAACTACATCATAAAAAGCACCTTGTAATGCTTCCTCATTCAATATTCCATTCATACGAATGACTAGCGGAATATTATAAGTAGGACTTGGACCTTCTAAACAATTTAAGAACCATAACCTGCGCTGTGCAAATGAAAGTGGAACTTCATTTGGCCTACTTGCTTTCTGAATAGCTGGTCTTGCACTTTTTGCATGGTTTAATTGTTTCGCCAGTTCGGCAACAGTTGGTGATTCAAATAGTTTCCCGATACCTAATTCCACACTTAACGTTTCACGAATTCTTGCCATTAAACGAGATGCAAGAAGGGAATGTCCACCCATTTCAAAGAAATTATCATCAATACTAATTCGAGAAACACCAAGTACTTCTGCAAATAAATCACATAATATTTCTTCTTTCGGATTTCTAGCAACCCTCTCATTGTTCATTCCATTAAAATTAGGCGCAGGTAATTTCTTTCTGTCAACCTTACCATTTGGCGTTAATGGTAATTCTTCTAGCACAACAAATGCCGATGGTATCATATAATTCGCTAAACTTTCTGAAACATAAGAACGAATTTCTGAAAGATTAATCGGTTCCTTTTCTTCTGCAATGATATATGCAATGATGCGTTTATCATTTGGACGATCTTCTCGTACCATTACTACCGCTTGTTGAATATTTTCATGTCGTTGTAATACCGTTTCAATTTCAGCTAATTCAATTCGGAATCCACGAATTTTAATTTGATGATCTGCGCGACTAATGTACTCTAACGCACCATCACTACGCCATTTCACAAGATCTCCTGTACGGTACATGCGCTTCCCTGATTCTCCATAAGGATTTGCAACAAACCGTTCAGCTGTTAACTCAGGTTTTCCTAAATATCCGCTTGCAAGTCCTTCCCCTGCAATATATAATTCACCAATAACTCCAGGTGGAACTGGTTGTAACCCTGCATCCAATACATACACTTCTGTATTGGAAATTGGCTTTCCAATAGGAGGTATACCCTTTTCACTTTCATCAATGTTCATGAAAGTAGACCAAATCGTCGTTTCAGTTGGTCCATATAAATTAGTTATTGAGCAACCTAATTCTTTTAATTTATTTGCTAAATGCGCTGGAAGAGCTTCACCACCAACAAGTATGTTTAGCCCTTGTAGCTTCTCTGGATAATCAGTTACTAACGCCTGCCAAAGCGTCGGTGTAGCCTGCATAACGGTCACTCTTTCTTCTTGTAAAAGTGTCGTTAATGCAGAAGGCTCTTGTATGTCTTCTTTTTGCGCAATTGTTAAACTTGCACCACTAATAAGAGGTAAATAAATTTCTAGAGCAGAAATATCAAACGCAAAAGTTGTAACTGCTAATAAATGATCATTTTCATTTAACGAAAACTTTTGTTGCATAGCCATTAAAAAGTTACTTAAACCTCTCATAGGAACAATTACACCTTTTGGGTTTCCTGTTGAACCTGAAGTATATATTGTATAGGCTGGGTTTAAAAGTAATACATCATTCTTACATGCTATATTCATACGAGAATATGTATGTAACGCTATTTTCGTTTCTTCGCCATCTAATACAATTTTTTTCATACCATTTTCTATAACTAACTTAGATGAAACAGATGAATGTGTTATGATACAAACTGGTTTTGCATCATCTACTATATAATTAACTCGTTCTGCTGGGTATTCTGGATCTATTGGTAAATATGCTGCACCAGCCTTTAAGACTGCTAGCATACTAACTACCATTTCTATTGATCTAGGGAATACTAAAGCTACAAACTGATTTGGTCGTATTCCTTCTTCTACTAAATAATGTGCTAGTTCATTCGCTCGTTCATTTAGCTCTTTATACGTAAGGTTTATACCGTCACAAGTAATCGCTAGTTTATTTGGATTTTTTTGCACTTGTTTTTCAAATGATATAGGTAGACTGATTAACTCATCATCTTCCTTCGTTTCATTCCATTCCAATAAAACCTTATGATTTTCTTCAGGCAGAGTAATATTTATTTTTCCAATCGACTCGTTTTTCTCATAATTCTTTATTACTAATTCAAATAGATTCATAAATCTTTCTTTATGCAATGCTAGCTCCGCGCCATTATATACTTCGGGATTCGCATCAAAATGAATCATTAGCTCATTTTGATCAAAACGTTTATATACATTTATCGATAAATCATCTACAGGTCCTGCTGATAAGTTATGCGTAATACCACGATTTCCAGCAAAATTAAGCCCGTAATCAAAAGGCATAACATTCACTAACGGTCCAAACAACCTTTGATTTTCACCTAGTAACTTTAAGTCTCTTCTTAATTCCTCGTGACGGTATTTATGATGACGACGTACATCTCGGATTTCTTTAGAAACTTGCTGCAATAATTCCGCAAGAGTTATATTTGGAGTTACAGTGAGACGCAGTGGTACTAAATTCATTACCATACTTGGTGTATGAATAGATACAGAACCTAGACGCCCCATCATCGGTAAACCTAAAACAATATCATTTTCACCTGTTAATTTATGCATATAAATACTTGTTACAGCGACAATGAATTCCGGCCAACTTGTTAACGAAATATTGATATCTTCTAGTAAAGTTTTCGTGCTAGAACTAGATAAATAAGCTGTTTCTCGTGAAAATCCATTTGATGTTCTCGGTGCTCGTTCTGCCAAGCTTACAACTTCTGGTTCATCAGCAAACTTTTCTAACCAAAAAGTACGATCTTCCTGAAATTGTTTAGACTCACGATACTCAATATCTTCTTGTACAACTTTTGTAAGAGAACCAAATGGCTTTTCATTCTTGTTTGTTTCTTCTATAAGTGATGTATACTCATTCGCTACCTTTTGGCTAAGAAGTGAAAATCCATAGCCATCCATCACAATGTGATGGATGCGCTGATACCAAAAGAAACGATTATTTTCAACTTGAATAAGTGCTTCCGTAAATAAAATATCTTTTTTCAAATCGACGGGCATAGATAAATCATTTTTCATCCATACTTTAGCAGCTTCTTCAGGGTTTTCTTCTTTACGAACGTCAATAAAATGCATATAAAACTGTGATTCTTCAATAACTTGCCATGGGCCAATTTCATCCTCTTCGAAGCGAACATGAAGTGCTTCTGCTTCTATTACAACTTTACGTACAGCTAATTCGAAAATTTCTTGATGAATATTTCCGTTTATTTCTACATATTCCCCAGTATTATAAATTGGGTTAAGCGGATCTAATTGTTGCGCAAACCACATACCAGACTGCGCAGATGATAACGAATGACGAATCTTTTGACTGTTAGGCATTCTTTACTACCCCTTTATTATGTAGTCTATTTGTTACAGCACCTGTGCTGTTTGTGAAGATAGTAAACTGTACCAACCTGCAACAGTTGGATGTTCTGCTAAATCTGCAAAAGTGATTTCTTTCCCTTCACGACGCCACTTCTCTACTAAACTCATAATTCTGACCGAATCAAGTCCTCTATTTAATAAGTCCTCATCAAAATCAATACTTTCTATTGGCTCACGAAGTAGTTGTGCAACTAGTTCATGCACTTCCTGTATAGTGATTCCTTCACTCTCATCACCTTTTACACTTTGCAAATCGTTTAACAGTAGGTTTGTTGATGTCGTTACTGCACATCTATTAGATGCATACTCCAATGCTTGTTTATGATGCTCTAGTGAAAAATCAGCAACTGCATCTGCTACAAAGAAGGGCTCTATACCATCCATAAATGCTTCACAAGCTGTTAAAAGACAGCCAATATGCGCATAAATACCGCAAATAATAAGTTGATCTCTTCCTTGTTCATTTAAAATTTCTAATAGATTTGTCTTTTTAAATGCACTATATCTCCATTTTGTTAGGAATATATCATCTTCATCAGGAGTAAGTTCATCAACAATTTTCTTTTTATCCGGTCCAGCAGGAATACCGTCACCCCAAAAGTCTTGTAATAAACCTCGTTGTTCTAACGTTTGCCCACCAGGTTGTGCTGTATAAACAACTGGTATACCAAGTTCCTTACATTTTTCTCTTATCATTTTAATATTTGAAATAAGTTCTACTTTTGGTGATTCTTTATCGCTATATGCATCAAGAAAATATTCTTGCATGTCATGAATTAAAAGTACTGCACGTTTCGGATCTGGTGTCCAATTCACTTTATTTTTTGGTAGTTCTGATTCAATTGGCATTTTATATACTGAAATAGATGGGATAGCCATCTAATCACTTCCTTCCGGTTTTTATTATTGTTTTACTGTAATAAGTTTTTCAGCAATGACTTTACGTAGTTCTTTTTTGCTGACTTTTCCGACTCCTGTTTGCGGGAATGATTCAATAAATTCAATTCGATCTGGAATTTTATAAGCCGCTATACCACGTTCTCTTAAAAACATTTTTAATTCACTTACAGTTGGAACTTGTCCGCGAGCTATAACAAAAGCACAGGTGCGTTCACCTAAATAATCGTCAGGCATAGATACAATTGCTACGTCATGAACCGCATCGTGTGCTAATAGATGATTTTCAACTTCTTCCGCAGCAACTTTCTCACCACCACGGTTAATTTGATCTTTATCTCTTCCTTCTACAATGATGTATCCTTGTTCATTTACTTTTACAAGATCTCCTGTGCGATAAAATCCATCCTTTGTAAATGATCGTGCATTATGCTCTTCGGCTTTATAGTAACCACGAATTGTATATGGACCTCGTGTTAATAAACTACCTACTTCGCCAGGTTTTACATCGTTGTCATTTTCATCAACAACTCGTACTTCATCGTGTGCAGACATTGGTCTACCTTGTGTATGAATAATAATTTCTTCCGGATCGTCTAATCTTGTATAGTTCACTAATCCTTCCGCCATACCGAATACTTGCTGTAACGTACATCCAAATGTAGGGCGTATACGTTTTGCAACCTCAGCACTAAACTTAGCACCACCTACTTGAATAACCTCTAGGCTCGATAAATCGGCATTACGAGAAGATGCAGCATCAAGCCAAATCATTGCTAATGGCGGAACGAGCGCTGTAATTGTAACTTTTTCTTCTTCGATAAGAGCAAATGCCTCATCTGGGCTACCACCAGTTGCCAATACCACTTTTCCACCCGCATAGAAAGTTCCAAATGTTCCTGGAGAACTCATTGGATAATTGTGTGCTACTGGAAGAACTGTCATATAGACGCTTTCTGCATTCAAATTACAAATTTCAGCGCTAACACGTAAACTATAAATATAGTCATCATGTGTTCTAGGAATTAATTTAGAAAGACCTGTTGTCCCTCCTGATAATTGGAGAAATGCAACATCACTGGGCTGAACTTCTGGCAATGAGATAGGATCCATATACAGATCATTTATGTTCACAAACTCTTCCTCTTCTCCCACTACAATTACATGTTGTAAAGTTGGCACTTTCTCTTTCACTTCTCTTGCTAGTTTTCGATAATCAAAACCGAGGGCCTTATCTGAAATAACGTAAGCGCTCGCCTCACCAAACTCACAAAAATAACTAATTTCACTACTTCGATGTGAAGGCAGTGCAAAGACAGGAAGCGCTCCAATTCGAAATAGTGCAAAACATATTTCGAAAAACTCGATAATGTTAGGTAACTGGATTACAACTCTGTCCTCTTTCTTTATTCCTAAATTCAGTAAACCTGCTGCTAAACGATCTACCTTTTTATCAAGTTCACTGTACGTTACATGCGTCTTACCGCTTACAACCGCGATTTGATCTCCATATTTCTCAGCTCGCTCTCTTAACACTCCTCCAAATGTTTCACCAAGCCAACACCCTTCTTCTCGATAACGATCGGCAAATTCTTTTGGCCATTCCCTATAACCTACTAGCATTCTTTCTTCCCCCTATTTTTCATTAAGTGAACTATCTCTTAATCCTAAAGCTTTTAACATTGTTTGGAACTTAGCTGATGTTTCTGCTAACTCATCTTCTGGTTTTGACTCAGCAACAACTCCAGCTCCTGCATATAAACGAAGTGTATTTTCTTGTACTTCAGCACAACGAATTGTAACAATCCATTCTCCATCTCCATTTAAATCGCTCCATCCTAGCATTCCTGTAAAGAACTCGCGGTCAAATGGCTCAATATACTGTATAGCCTCTCTTGCCTTTTCCATCGGAGTTCCGCAAACTGCTGGCGTAGGATGAAGGGCAATTGCTAATTGTAAAGAAGAAGTATTTGGATCCTTAAGTTCACCTTTCACTTCTGTAGACAAATGCCACATCGCTTCACTATGAATAACTGATGGCTTTTCTGGAACATGTAATGTATGACAATACGGACGAAGTGCAGCGGCAACCGCTTCAACTACTACCGCATGTTCATGTAAATCTTTTGGAGAAGAAAGTAATTCCTCTGCTCTTCTTTCATCTTCTACTGGGTCCTCACTACGTGGCCTCGAACCAGCTAACGGGTTAGAAATAACTTGCATACCATTACGTGAAACAAGTAATTCAGGGCTTGCTCCAATTAGTGTCTTACTGTTCTCTTTTTCACCTTTCGGTAAATTCACAGCAAATGTATAACCATGCTTATTATGCTCTGCTAATTCTCGCAGAAGTTTTTGCTTATCAATCTTTTCGGAAGATTTAACATCTAACGATCTAGATAGAACGATTTTCTTCAAATCACCGTCCTGTATTTTTTTAATTCCTTGCTTCACACCATTCATATAAACTTCAGGTTCTGGTACTGGCGTCATTTCAAATGTTACGTTCTCATTTGTTTCAAGCTGATTGGTTGTATCCAATTGTAAACGCTCAGAAATTCTACTATATTCTGGTACGATAAGTTGGACTTCTTTTCTACGATCAAATGGCAAAGCACCCATAACAATAGGATTTGGATTTCCAGCTTGTTTCGCATTACTTAATGTCGCTTGCACAAGCTCTGGGAAACTTTCAATTTCACGATGCTTTACTGTAGTAAACTCTCCTTCTGCTAATATCGTTCGAGTTGGTGAAGCAAAAAAGAACGAAGATTCAGTCTTATAATCTTCTAAAAGTTTTTCTGACAATTCCTTTACAGCTGTATGTTCACTCATAATATAATAACCTCCTGATTTTTTATTAAACTCCTAACGTAGCACCGCCATCGACACATAAATTGTGCATTGTAATATGACTTGCTCTATCTGAAGCTAAAAATAACACTGCTTCAGCAACTTCTGAAGGTTGTGCAATTTTTTGTAATGGAATTCCGAGTCTATATGTATTTTGAGAACCAGCAATTATATTTTTAGCTCCATTCTCATCAGCCCATAGTAATCTTTGCATCTCAGTTTCAGTAGAACCTGGAGAAACTAAGTTGCAGCGTATATTGTATGCTGCAAGCTCTAATCCTAAACACTTCATAAACATCGTTGTTGCAGCCTTTGACGCAGCATACGCAGCCATCTCCATTCTCGGCGTATTTGCCGCATTTGAACCGACTGTAACAATTGCCCCTGATTTTCTTAACATCATATTTTTACTTACCGCTCGGGACATATTGAAAACCCCTGTAGTATTTACAGAGAATGTTTTATTCCAATCTTCATCACTTAACGAATGAATTGCTCCCATACGTAAAACCCCTGCAACGTTTACTAAAATATCTATTGGCGCTATTTCATTTGCAATATGATTTACAATGTCTTCAACAGCAGTGCTATCACTCACATCTAAACGAAACGTTTTCATACGTGTTTTATTTAATTCATTTTGATTTAAGAGTACATTTAACCCCTCTTCATTTTGATCAACCGCAATAACTGTGGCTCCTCTTTCTAAAAACATTTTGGCAACGACACTGCCTATGCCTTGTGCTGCACCTGTTACTAAAACTGTTTTCCCATCAAATTCCCCTAAGTTCATTTTCTCTATCCTTTCACATAAACATTAATTTCATTAAGTAACAGCAATAATAATGATATTGATTTTCATTATCATCAGCGTTGTAAAAAATAATACACTTACTAAACTAATTGGTCAAGTGCGCATTACTTTAAAATCTATTTTATTGATAATGTTTTTCATTTACTATCTTACACCGAAATGATAATGTTTCTCAATAAACTTGTCAATCTTTTTTTATTTTTCAGATAAAGTATTTTAATGTTTCTTAATAAAATCATATGTAAACGCATTAAAAGTACTTATATTATAAATAAAATTCAAACTCCTCTTTTTAAAATTGAAGAAGATAAACTAGAGCTACGTTCATTAACAACGCTTTATGAAAAACTCAAGTATATATTTTCTCAATATTTTTCTGAAAACAAATCTTGCAAATACTAATGAATGTCTTCTTTGTTATTTAAGATTTAATATATATTTCGAATGCGATGTATTAATTTATTATATTCCAATATAATCCAAATAAGTACTTCACTCACTTTTACATCTATAAAAATCCAAAAAGTAATTTAACCTTGTTAAAATAACTCATAAAAAAAGCATCCTAATTAATAGAATAGGATGCTTTTTCGTAATCATAGTGTTATAGAAGATTTATATACTTATGCTACGCTGCGATACTCTTCTTCTTGTTCTTTTTTATGTTTAGGTGCTTGAATTAAAATTGCGATAATGAATGACACGACACATAATACACCAATCACCATGAATGTTGGTTTGAATCCACCCAGAAGTGCACCGATAAAGGAACCTGCAAGCGCCCCAAATCCAAATCCTTGATACACAATTCCATAGTTCTTACTATGGTTTTTCATACCGAAGAAATCACCAACAATAGCTGGGAAAATAGTGATATTTCCACCAAAGCAAAACGCTACACTTGCTACACATACGAAGTAAATACCATAATTTAAATCTACAAAACTTAGAACTAAAACTGAACTCGCCATAACAACAAAAGTACCAGTAACGATTTTTAAACGACCAATTTTATCCGATAACGGTCCTAAAATAATACGACCTAACGTATTAAAGATTGCAACCATAGCCACCGCATTAGCTGCTGTTGCTGCGCTAAGTCCCACAAGTTGAACACCAATGTCTTTTACCATACCAATTAAGTATAAGCCACTCATACATGATGTAAATAACATTATAAATAATAAGTATACTTGTTTTGTGCCTAACATTTCTTTCGTTGTGTATTCCTTAGTTTTTGTTTCATGAACTGCTCCTTGATCTGCGGCTTGATGGATTAAACAAGCACCAATTACAATCATAGCTGTAACAATTAAACCCCAGTATATAAATGCTTGCGATACACCAACTGATTCAATCAACTGTGCATTAACATATTTAAAAATTAAGCTACCTGAACCATATGCAGAGACAGAAATACCAGCAATTAAACCTTTACGCTCCGGAAACCACTTTATTAAATTTGATAGTGAAGTGATATATGCTGTACCATCTGCATAACCTACAACAACTCCTGCTAGTACATAAAGCAATATTAATGAGGACGCTTGTGAACTAAGTATTAATCCTAGTCCTAATGCTAATCCAGCTATCATAATAAGTTTACGAAGTCCCCATTTTTCTTGCAATTTACTCGCAAATAAAGTTGAAAATGCTAAAGAAAGACTAGTAATTGAGAAAGTTATCGCAACAGCGTTAAGACTCCAACCATATTTACTAACTAAAGGCTGATTGAATAAACTCCATGTATATATCGTTCCAAGCCCCATCTGTACTATAACTGTGCCAAGAACAACAAACCATGGATTAACAGTTGATTTTTTCATACCTTTCCGCCTCCTCTTTCTATTTCAATGCTATTCGCTAAATTTACTTTTTTTATGTTCATTTTGGTCACCTCTTTTGATTTAACACCTTCATTGTATAAGATGTTTCCGCCTATGTAAGCACTTACAAGATAGAGCGTCAAAAACATGGAATCAGTTACAGAAAACGAAGGACGAAATACAAAAAACTACTGATTAAATACATAAGTAGCTTTTATAATGTTTAGCTTCAATACAACTTACAACTGTTTTATCATCTTCTTTTATAAAAATTATGTCTCATGTTATACAATTGCTAAATTAAAATTTCCCTTTACAAGTAGAAAAAATTTTTATACTTCGATGTACCTTATTTTTTATAAAATCACAAATTTTTTTCCAATAAATAAAACTAAATATTCACTAATATATCTATCCGTGGTTTAATATATATAATAAAAAATATTTCTGTCTTTAAGGAGGTACTATGAAAGCAAACGTAGGGGATACTATACTTTTTCAACGAAACAATTTAAAGATTACAGGATCTGTACTAAAACTTTATACTGAATCGGTCTTAGTTGAAATTACAAATGTAAGCGGTGGTACTTTTGAATTTGATCGAACAATTGTAAATCATAAAAACTATAAAGTTTTAAATACAAATACATAAAACAACACAAAATAGCCCCTGCTCAACAGCAGGGGCCATTTTATATAAAAATATTTCACTAGTTTATATACCCTAAAACATTAACAATCTTACTCGCTTTTAAATTGTTAATATGATAATAAATTTCTAAACCTCTTCTCTCTGCTCGTAACACTTTACCCTTCATTTTTGATAAATGTTGTGAAACAGTAGATTGCGGAATATTCAGTAACTCTGTTAATTGTGTTACATTACAAGTTTTTCTCGTACTTAATTCATTTACAATTTGCAGGCGGATTGGATGCGCCATAATTTTTAAAATATCTACATCTTCTTCTGAAACTAAAGTTTTTCTCATTTCACTCGTATATGTTGTCATAAGACATTCCCCTTTTATATGAATTCCATATTCATAAGATCTATTTCCAAATTTTTTAAAACCCTTGATTAAAACTTTCATATAGAAATAAAAGGATTTTAAATTTTTGAAAACAGAACTTACATTCACTTTATTTATTTATTTGGTACATATACATAATACAATGTTAATATGTGCTCTATGTGAAGTTCGCATAAATTTGTGATGAAGATTTATTTAGCCACTCGCATCCTACTCATCTAATTACCCACTGCATAAAATCATCAGTTATTTTAACACATTTTAGGCGTTTGTATATACTATTTATAAAACAACTTTTATAAAGGGGAATTCATATGCCTACAGCGTTACAAGAAGAAGTCGAAGAAGCATAGGAAACATATGTCAGTCGTATCATCTTAGTTGGAGGATCCGCTTTATTTTTAGTAGGCGGAGTTATCTCGGCAATTTCAGCCTTTAAAACTTATAATCGTTTAGAGAATACGCCGCCTTCTACAGATAATTCATAGATATTTTATAAAATAAAACGTCGTCTCCAATGAAGAGACGACGTTTTATTATTCATACATATGACACTAAAAGTATCGGTAGGTTCCCTACTCCATTTTCTAGGCTTACTTCACCACAAACCTAGTCTGACTACACCCATCCTTCTGCTTCGTTACTTCTAATACAGCCGGCATTGCGTTTTTCAGCTCTTGTACGTGTGAAATGACACCGATAAATCGGCCTGATTTTTGTAAGTCAATTAAGGCATCTACTGCTTTCGTTAATGATTCTTCATCTAATGAACCGAACCCTTCATCGATGAACATCGTTTCGATGGAAATACCACCTTCATATGCTTGAATTACATCTGCCATTCCTAGCGCTAAGCAAAGTGATGCGTTAAATTTCTCTCCGCCAGATAATGTTTTTACATCACGTGTTTGACCAGTGTATGCATCGTACACATCTAATCCTAATCCACTTTGACGGTTTCTCTTTTCAACTCGCTCACTTCGTTTTAAATAAAATTGTCCATTTGATAATTTACGTAGTCGTTCGTTTGCGATTTGAACAATTTGTTCTAAATACTCAATTAGGATGTAACGTTCAAATGATATACGACTTTCGTTATCACCTTTCATTACTTCATATAGATCAACAAGTTCTTGGAAAGCTTTCTCTTCATCGTGAATTTGTTCGTCAATACGTCTAATGTTTTCATGTAAATCAGAAATATATGTTACCGCATTTTGCGCACGTTGACGTTTTTCTTTAATTATATCGAGATTAATTTCTAGTTCTTTTATGTGTTCACCTAAAGATGTAATATCCATATACTCTTTATCTTTTAATTCTGATTTTAACTCTTCAATTTGTTTTGCAAGCACTTCGAGAGATGAATAATAACCTTGAATTTCTTTTTGTAACATCTCCATCTGGGCATCGCTTAATTTGGCTTCTTTATACGTGAATTGATCTGTAAACCCGCTTTGTTCTAGCTCTTTCATAAAGCGTGCGAAAGTTTCTTCTTTCTTCAATTTTGCACTTTCAAATTGATTAGAAGCACCTTTCTGTTCAGCTTGAATACGTATATTTTCATTTTGCCAATGCTGATACGCTTCCTGCACTTTCTTCCATTCGTCCTCCATTAACCTAAGTTCCTGCATAGCTTGGTCCAACTGTGCTTTCCAAGCTTGTACTGTTTGTAAGTTTTCTGGAATATTTCGTTTATCATGTTCATATGACGTACGAAGTTGCATGCACTCCATTTCTGTACGGTGCTGCATTGTTTCTACTTCCCGTTTTTGTTTCTGAAGTTCTTCTATTTTTTCTTCTACGCTTTTCATGTTCACAGCAATCTGCTTACGTGTTTCTTCACTTGCTTTTAACGTATTCACGTTTGCTGCTAATTGTTTTCCTTTTTGAACAAGTGCACTATATGTTTCAGCTAATTTTTCCGAGTTGTAGCCGCGCTTCACAACTTCTTCTATCACTTGTTCATATTGTAGTCGATAAAAATTCCATTTCTCCTCTACTTGCACATTTAATTTTTCAGCAATGTTCTTCTTATCTCTTAAATCGTTTAACTCTTTTTCATCGATCGCATTACTTTGCTCTGTAGCTTTTTGTGGGTGATTCGTACTACCACATACCGGACAAGATTCACCATCATGTAAATGAAGAGCTAGTATACCAGCTTGTTCACTTAACCAGCGGCGCTCCATGTTTTCATACGCACGAACTGCCACTTGCATTTTATTATTTGCCGCTTCTTTTTCTTGCTCAAATTTTTGTTTTTCTTGCCAAACATCATATGCTTGCTTTAAAACTTTTGCATCTTCTCGCATATTGGTTAGTTCTTCTACTTTAGCTACATATTGCTCAAGTGCTTGTTCTAATTGCTGCAATTCATCAGACATTCCCTGTTTTTGACTTGTATGCTCTTCTAGTTGTTGATCCAACTTTTGCATACTTTCTTTTAATTTCCCTATTTGAATTTCGGCATTTTGTAAATTCAGCTTTCTCTCAGCTAATGATTCAATGATCGCTTGTAACTCTTCTAATCTTTGAACAAGTTTTTTAGCCTCTTCTCGTTCAAGTTCTTTATTCTTTACTACTTCATACTTCTCCTGAGCAAGCTCAAAACTATTCATTATCTGTTCTTGTTTGACGATTATCTGTTTTAACAAACTTTCAGCTTTCTGCTCATTTTGCATCGCTTCTTCATACCATTGTTCAAATGGTAATAAGCGTTTTGCTTGTTCCGCACGTTTAAAGGATTTTTCTTTCCCTTCAATTGCTGCACGGTTCTCTTGTAAAGTGTTATATTTCTCATTCTTTTGTTGTAAATCTATAAATTTCTCATTTACAGATTTTGCTGCATGAAAACGTGTTTCTGCATCCTTTAATTGCTTCGTTTGAACATCTTGTTCTACTTGTAATTGCTCAACCTCTGCCTTATACACGGTTGTTTCTTGTTCTAACACTTCTACTACTTGATGCGTATTTACATGTTCTTGTGCCACTAATGTCTCTAATAATGCTCCATCACGGATTGGTAATTTAAAAACATTACGGAAATAGAGCTCTCTCTCTTTTTGTTTTTCTTGCAAGACGTCTTTCCATTGTTTTCTCTTTTGATCAAGTAACTCACGCATTAATTTATAACGATCCGTTTTAAAAATACGACGTAAAATCTCTTCTTTGTTTTCCGTCTCAGATGTTAATAGTTTTCGGAATTCCCCTTGGGGTAACATAACAATTTGGCTAAATTGATGTTTACTTAACCCAATTAAATCTTCCATTTTTTTGTTTACGTCTGTTACATGAAAACGATCGACGGCTGGAACGTTTTCTCCATCAATAACTTCATATAATTCTACTGCATGTCCTGTAATAGTCTTATTCCCTTGTTTTTTATGTCCAAGTTGTCGTTTTATTTCATAGCGTTTCCCTTTTAACTGAAAGGTTAGTTCAACACTTGTATAAACATTATCATCAGCAAATTGACTTCGAAGCATGCTCGTATCACTACGTTCTTCTCCGCTAGCCTCACCATATAATACATAACAAATCGCATCAAAAATCGTTGTTTTTCCAGCTCCCGTATTCCCAGAAATAGCGAAAATACGATGTTCTCCAAGATCTTCAAAATCGATTACTTCTTTCTGTTTATATGGCCCGAATGCTGTCATAATAAGCTGAATCGGTCTCATCCTCGTTCACCTTCCCGTTCTTGCACTGTTTGTAATACATCTATAAATAGGCGTTCTTTCTCTTCTGATAAATCTAACCCTTTCATTTCTTTATAGAAAGCCTTTAAAAGAGATAAATCATCCGTTTTATGTCTTGAAACAGTTACTTCATTTGTATCTGTGAGTTCTCGCCGTTGCATCGCTCTTTCAACGTGCATTGCATTTGGATATACAGATCGTATTTTCTCCATTGGCTGTAAGACAGGATTTTCGTCTAATAATTTTACAAATACGTAATCTTCACTTACTGGGTGCTGTAATAATTCATCTATTTTCGCTTCTACTGTTCGCATTTTACGACGTGGTAAAAGTAACCTTTTTTCAATTGCTACTTCACCGGTTTCATTCATTTCTACAATGTAATAACCTTTTTTATGTTTCTCTTCAGAAATAGAATAGGCAAGTGGTGAACCAGAATATCGAATCGTCTCATTACGTACAAAATGCGCTTGATGTAAATGTCCAAGCGCTGTGTAATGAAACTTATCAAAATAATGACTATTTACATATTCAGCACCACCAATTGAAAGTGGTCGTTCTGCATCACTTGTATTCTCCTCCGCTTCTCCTGAAGAAGTTATAAATGCATGTCCAACAAATACATGTCTAGCTTCTTTATCCATCGTTTCAGAGAGCTCATTCATAAAAATGCGCATCGCATCATCATGAGAACGTACGTCTTCATTTTTCAACACGTGTCTAACTATGCTTGGGTCTGCATACGGTATTAGATGGAAGTGAACCTCTCCATATTCATCATTTAGTACGACAGGTTCATACGGGAATTGAAATTGACCTACAATATGTAATCCCTGTTTTTTCATTAAACCACTTCCAAAATGGATACGATCCGGACTATCATGATTACCAGCTACTGCAATAACTGGTGTTTGTAATTCAATAACTATTTTTTGCAGCACATCATTTAATAAGTCTACTGCTTCTGTAGGTGGAATTGCTCGGTCATATAAATCCCCTGCAATAATTACGGCATCTGGTTTTTCTTCTTCAACCGCCTGTACAAACTGATCTAATACAATCTTTTGGTCTTCAGTCATATACACGCCATGAACAAGCTTACCTAAATGCCAATCCGCTGTATGAAATAACTTCATATTTTTCTACTCCTTTTAATTTACTGATTTTAGTGAAACGAGTTGATAGTTTATTGTAGTTTTTCCGTTCTCCCACTCTAGCTTCAATATCGTTGCACTTCCAATTCTTTCTTCATTTGATTTATATAAAGGCAATATTTCTTGAATTGTAAATAAGTGATAACCATCCAATATTAATTGAAATATATTTTCTTCAATATGTAATCTTACTTCTTTTTCATTTGAAATAATTTTTGTGTGCATCTCAAATTTCATGATAGATACAACCCCTTTTTATAATCTCTACATTTTAATAGTATAGTGGCTATGCAAGATTGACAAGTACATACACAGCAAAGTACACACTTTTCTATTGTTATATGTTTTATGTATTTTATATAAAATACGGTATGTGAAATTTTATATTTTCCCCAAAATAAAAATGTCTATTGTGACATCTTTATTTTTGTATAAAGTCTTTCATTACATAATATAGAACGGTAATTAAAACGATTGCGACGAAAAATGAGAACACTGCGACAATGTACCCATCTTTATTTAATAAAATACAGAATGAAATAGATATTATAAAAATCGGAAATACGAGACGTACTTTATCCTTCACTTCTTCTGTCGTATCTGTATGATGAAAATACTGCGTTATTCCTATCATTAAAAAAGACAAAATAATAACCGACAATAGTAAAGGTCCTGGCATTCCGATTTCTCCTTTCTCTATTTCTAATTCAGTGTAAAGTTTTTTATTACAATTGTACGATTCATTTTTTCTTCAAACACTCTTTTTAGAATTGATAATGAACAATTCACACCTATATAATAGCGCTTTTATTATTATAACTTCAAATAATTACACTTACAGTAATGTTGTAATATTCCCCCTTAGTCTCTGAAATCCTGCAAAGATAACTCGTCAAAATATGCGGTGAACAAATTAATATTTACCGTCAACTTTTGACAAAATTTATAAAGGACATTTCAGTACATATCAAGAATTAAGAATAAGAAGATATGTAAGGGAGGATGCATTATGACTGAACACGTTTTATTTTCTATTAGTGAAAACGGCGTTGCAACAATTACTTTAAACCGTCCAAAAGCACTTAATTCTTTATCTTATGACATGTTACAACCTATCGGACAAAAACTTAAAGAGTGGGAACACGATGAGCGTATTGCACTTATCGTGTTAAAAGGTGCTGGCACAAAAGGTTTTTGTGCAGGCGGCGACATTAAAACTCTTTATGAAGCGCGTTCCAATGAAGTGGCATTGCAACATGCAGAACGTTTTTTTGAAGAAGAGTATGAAATTGATACATATATTTATCAATATACAAAACCGATTATTGCTTGTTTAGATGGAATTGTAATGGGCGGTGGTGTCGGTCTTACAAATGGTGCGAAGTATCGCATTGTAACTGAGCGTACGAAATGGGCAATGCCAGAGATGAATATCGGCTTCTTCCCAGACGTCGGAGCTGCATATTTCTTAAATAAAGCACCTGGATATACAGGACGCTTCGTTGCTTTAACAGCATCTATTTTAAAAGCTTCTGACGTATTATTTATTAATGCTGCTGATTACTTTATGACATCTGATTCATTACCAGAGTTTCTTACTGAACTTGAAAGTGTAAATTGGCATAAAGAAGATGATGTACATACTAATTTAAAAGAAGTTATTCGTACATTTGCAACTGCTCCAAACTTAGAAAGCGAGCTGACTCCTTCATTAGAAGCAATCAATTCACATTTTGCTTTCGATACAATTGAAGAAATCATCCATTCATTGGAGAAAGATGAAAGTTCCTTTGCTCTAAAAACAAAAGAAACACTGTTATCAAAATCCCCTATTTCACTAAAAGTAACCTTAAAACAGTTTATTGATGGACAAGATAAATCCGTTGAAGAATGCTTCGCTACGGACCTTATACTTGCTAAAAATTTCATGAGACATGAAGATTTCTTCGAAGGAGTACGCTCCGTTGTCGTTGATAAAGATCAAAATCCGAACTATAAATATAAACAGTTAAGTGACGTTTCAGAAGAAGATGTGAATCGTTTCTTTAACTTACTTAATGCATAAAATGAAACTGTAATGCGTGGGTGTTTTGTTCATCCCCCACCTAACTTCTTTGCTTCAGCTAAATCTTGTGCGGTGGAAATCTTACTACCCGCAAATAGCGGGATAAAATCGAGGCTATATAGTAGTGTAATTACAGCTACTATATAGCCTTTTTATTTAATGATTTTTAATAAGATTTAATTTTATTAAATCCACTTTTGTGCTACACTAATTTTAATCAAATATTCTAAAAATAAAAAGGAGGGACGGCTATGATAGAAAATTATCTTCTTTTCATCATTATGTCTATTTGTCTTATCATTTTACCTGGTCCAGATACAGCAATGGCTACGAAAAATACATTGATTGCCGGTAAAGTCGGTGGAGTAAAAACAGTGTTCGGTACATGTATCGCGCTATTAATTCATACTTTAGCTGCTGTAATTGGTCTTTCTGCACTTATTGTAAAGTCAGCTCTTTTATTTTCTATTTTCAAGTACGTTGGGGCTCTCTATTTAATATATATCGGTATTAAAGCCCTTTTAGCAGTAAGAAATAAAGAAGGCGTAGATACAAATGATATATCTTTAAATAATGAAAACAAACATACTTCTTGCTTTCGCCAAGGATTTCTAACGAATTTATTAAATCCTAAGATAGCAGTCTTCTTTTTAACTTTTTTACCGCAATTTTTAAATCCAAATCATAATACATTTATTCAACTTCTTGTAATGGGCCTTACTTACCTCGTTTTAACCGCCTTTTGGTTTGCGTTTTATATATTTTTAATTGATAAAATTAGTGCTTTTATGAAAAAACCGAAAACGCAACGTTATATTCAAGGGCTAACAGGAATCGTCCTAATTGGATTTGGTGTTAAACTAGCTTTTGAAAAAAGTAATTGATAAAAACGAAAAACACCACTATTAATAGTGGTGTTTTTCATTTCACAACTAATTTGACAGTCTACTCTTTATTAAAACCAGCGCTCAGTTACAACTTTTTTACGTGTATAGAATTGAACGCCATCTGTACCATTTGTACCTAAATCACCAAAGAATGAAGCTTTATTTCCTGCAAATGCGAAGAATGCCATTGGTGCTGGAACATTTACATTTACACCAATCATACCAGCATCGATGTTATCACGGAATGTTTGTGCATGTTTACCATTTGACGTATAAATAACCGCACCATTTGCAAATTTAGATTGATTTGTTAGTTTAATACCTTCTTCTAAATCTTTAACACGTACAATGCTTAATACTGGAGCAAAAATTTCATCTTGCCAAATTTTCATTTCTTGATTCACGCCATCAAAGATTGTCGCACCTACAAAATAACCTTCTCCAACTTCTTCATTAATTTTACGGCCATCTACTAATAAAGTTGCCCCATCTGCTACACCACTATTAATATAGCCTAAAACACGCTCTTTATGAGATTCACGAATTAATGGTCCAACATAGTTATCTTCGTTAAAGCCATCGCCTACTTTTAATTTTTTCGTTTCTGCTACTAATACATCAATGAATTCATCAGCAATTTCATCCACTACTGCTACTACTGAGCATGCCATGCAGCGCTCTCCACTACTTGCAAATGCAGATCCAATTACACCTTGTACTGTTTTCTCAAGATTGCAATCTGGCATTACAATCGCATGGTTTTTTGCACCCGCTAACGCTTGTACACGTTTTCCGTGTTTCGTACCTGTTTCATATACGTAACGAGCTACTGGCTCAGAACCGACGAACGAAACAGCTTGAATATCTTTATTTTCTAAAATGCTATTTACAACATCTTTTCCGCCTTGTACTAAATTTAATACGCCTTTTGGGAAACCTGCTTCATAGAATAATTCTACAAGTCGCTCCGCTAAAAGTGGCGTTCTTTCCGATGTTTTTAATACGAATGTATTACCGCAAGCAATTGCAAGTGGGAACATCCATAACGGAATCATCATTGGGAAGTTAAACGGCGTAATACCAGCAACAACTCCGATTGGGTAGCGCCAAATTGATCCATCAATTCCACTAGCAATATTCGGCAGCGCTTGACCCATCATTAAATTAGGTGCCGATGTTGCAAGTTCCACTGCTTCAATACCACGCTGTACTTCACCTGTTGCATCCGTTAGCGTCTTACCATTCTCTAGCGTAATGATTTTCGCAAGCTCATCTTTGTTTTCTTGTAATAGCTGTAAATATTTATATAAATTTCTTGAACGATTCGGAACTGGTACTTTAGACCACGTTTCAAATGCTGCTTTTGCCGCTTCAACAGCTTTTTCAACATCTTCTTTTGGAGATAGTGGAACGTAAGCGATAATTTTTCCAGTCGCTGGATTTGGAACTGCTTCTACTTCCGTACCTGTCGATTCAACCCACTCACCGTTAATGTGATTTTTTACTCGTTTAATTTCAGTTGTAATCATTGTATTCTCTCCTTTGTATAATTTATTTTTGATTAGAAATTAATTGCTCGCTAACTTTCTTATATAAAGCAGCCATATCGTTTTCACCATATCCAGCTTGACTAGCTTCGTCATATACGTTTAATAACATTTCGCTTACCGGTAAATGGAGTTCGCTTTCCTTAGCTAAGTCAACTGCAAATCCTAAATCTTTCTTCAATAAGTTCACAGTAAATCCTGGCTCGTAGTTTTCAGGTGCTATAAAACTTTTAAAATTACGTTCATAAATTCTACTTTGACCGTAACTTACATTTAAAATATCAAACATTTTATCTAAATCCATATTGTTCTTTTTCGCTAATGTTAAAGCTTCACTCACTCCAGCTGTATAAAAACCAATTAATAAGTTATTAATTAACTTAACAGTTGTACCACTATCAATCTGCTCACTAACGTGGAAAATGTTCGCGCCTAGTACGCCCATGATAGATTCCGTTTTCTCATATACCTCTTTTGATCCACCAACCATAAACGTTAATGTACGGTTTTCGGCTCCGATTACTCCACCACTCACAGGTGCTGCTAAAAAGTCTACTTTCTTTTCCTTTGCAACTTCCTCTAATTGTTTGTTTAACTGCGGCGATACCGTACTTGTATCAATGAAAACTACATTCGAGTGACCATTTTCAAATAATCCTTCTGCTCCAAAATATACCGCTTCAACAGCACGAGGTGAAGGTAAACTTGTAAAAACTACATCACATGTTTCTGCTAGTTTTAAGATTGATAGACCGATAATTCCGCCTTCTTTTTCAAAGGACGCTTCTGCCTCTTTATTTAAGTCCACGCCATATACCGTGTAACCTGATTTAACTAGATTTTTTGACATCGGAAGACCCATGTTACCTAAACCGATAAAACCAATCTTTTTCATATCGCTTTCCTCCTATTTACACAATATATTTCCCACGATTTATAATAGCTTTCGCAATTTCTCTCTTCTTCATAAATACGTTCGTGTATAAAGGTACTAATAATTGACGGATTTCAGCTAAAATCACATGTCTATCTTTTTCTTCTGTGACAGCCGCTGAAAGTACAGAAATCGCCGCTTCTTCTACTTTACGATATCCTTCTTCACAAATAACATCCGTTATTTGTTGCTTCGTACGTTCTTTTTCCTCACCATTTTTACTTACTGCTTTTCTCGTACGTAAAAACGCTGATTCCATGACGTACACGTCCGTCAACATATTTGATATTACACGTGAATATTCTTGTTCTTGGTCGATTTTTAGACTTGGAGTTTTAGAGAGCGTTTTCAAAGATTGTTTCAACAATTTTTTCGCTAATAAAATGTAACGATGGTTTCTTTCGACATTTGCTACATCACTTTCTACTTCAGTATCTTCTAATTGTTCGATTTGCTTCATTAACATTTTGGCAACTGTTAATCTATTAATTTCGTTCGTTCCTTCAAAAATACGACTAATTCTAGCATCACGATACAATCGTTCTACCTCGTACTCTTGCATATAACCGTAACCACCATGAATTTGTACAGCTTCATCTACAATATAAGCAAGTGTTTCAGAAGCATTTACTTTATTTAGTGCACATTCAATTGCAAATTGAGACATTTTTTTCATAAGATCTTCATCGCTCTCATGAATTGCTTCATCAATTACACCTGCTGTACGGTAAGCTGCACTTTCGGCTCCATATGTAGCAATGATCATATTTGCAATTTTCTCTTGAATCATCGTAAAGTCTACTAATTCCGTTTGGAACTGTTTTCGCTCTTTTCCATATTGAACCGACAAACCAATTGCTTGTTTTGCTGTTCCAATATTTCCAAAAGCAAGTTTAAGTCTAGCAAAGTTAAGAATATTAAGAGCTACGTGATGCCCTTTCCCAACTTCCCCTAAAACATTTTCAACAGGGATGACAACATCTTCTAAAATAAGAGTCGCCGTTGAAGAACCTTTAATACCCATTTTCTTTTCTTCTAACCCAATGGATACACCTTCACATGTTCTTTCGACAATAAATGCTGTCATTCCTTTATTTGTCTTCGCAAAAACAACGTATACATCTGCCATATGAGCATTTGTAATCCATTGCTTCTCACCATTTAACTTCCAAGCTGTTCCCTCTTCATTCAATACTGCGCTCGTTTTTGCACTTAATGCATCCGAACCAGCATTTGGCTCAGTTAAAGCATAAGCCCCAATCCATTCTCCCGATGCGATTTTTGGTAAATATTTTTCTTTCTGTTCTTTCGTTCCGTAATATATGTAAGGCAATGTACCGACACCAGCGTGTATATTAAATGAAACGCTAAATGCACCAGCGTAACCCATTTTCTCTGCTACAAGACCTGAGACAGCCTTTCCTAACTCGAACCCGCCATAATCTTCTGGTACCTCAATGCCTAATAATCCAAGTTCCCCAGCTTTCTCAAATAATTGACGAGAAACTTTATAGTTATGTTGTTCAATATTCTCCATTTGTGGAACAATTTCTTGTTTAACGAATTGTTCTGTCGTTTTTGCGATTAAATCTTCATCACCTGAAAAATCTTCTGGTGTAAAGTAAGTATGATTTATATCTTTATTGAGTGAAAAAAATTCATCCCATGGTAACTTCGTTTTCTCCATATGTATCCCCCTATCATTCGGCTTTCATAGCTTTTTGCTTATGCTCGTCTACGATGAGTGGAATATCTTTTTTTGAAAATAGAAGGCGATGATTTTTCACATCAAGCATTTTATTTTGCCAAAGATGTATTTTCATCGCCTTCACTGCTTTATCTATTGATCTTCTGATAATACTGTTTTTGCAATACCAGTATCTAACTCTTCAAAGTCATGATATGAAATTGTTTCGTATAATTCACTTCTCGTTTGCATATTAGAAAGTGCATCTTTTTGAGAACCTGTTTCTTTAATCAAAGTAAACACATTTTCATACGCTTTCGCTGCAACGCGAAGTGAAGTTACAGGATAAATAACCATTTGAAAGCCCATATTCGCAAATTCCTCTGCACTATAATATGGAGTTTTTCCGAATTCAGTCATATTCGCAAGTAAAGGTGCATTTACCTTACTATTAAATAGACGGAATTCTTCCTCTGATTGAAGCGCTTCAGGGAAAATTGCATCTGCACCGGCTTTTACATATGCATTTGCTCTTTCAATTGCTTCATCTAATCCTTCAACGCCGCGAGCATCAGTACGTGCTACAATGTATAAGCTCGGTGCAACTTCTTTAATTGCTTTAATTTTTTGAACCAATTCTTCTGTAGTAACAAGTTTCTTACCATTTAAATGTCCACATTTTTTTGGTAATTGCTGATCTTCAATTTGGACAGCTGCTACTTTCGCTTCCATCATTTCTACAGCTGTTCTCGCTACATTTAGTACACCACCAAATCCTGTATCAATGTCAACAAGAACAGGTAAGTCTGTAGCTCTTACTAAATCTCTTGCTCTCTCAGCCACTTCAGTAGACGTCACGATACCTAAATCTGGTAACCCTTTACTTGCAGTATAAGCAGCTCCGGATAAATAAAGAGCTGAAAAACCTGTATTTTTTGCAACTAAAGCCGCCATTGCATCATGAGCACCTGGAATTTGCAAAATTTCATTTGCTTCTACTAAAGCTCGGAATCGATTCGCAAGCTCCTCTTGTGTTGACTGCTTTTTCACAACCCAAGCCATTCTAAATTCCCCCTATTATTAAATTAAGAATAGATCTACAAATTCGTTTACATTCATATTTTCTAGTTTTTCTTCATTTAAACAAACTTCATGAATTTGTTCTTGTTGCTTACTAGAATAATGACCTGCCATATTTGCAGTGAACTTTTGAACAACTTTTGGGATTGCTTCGTCTCTACGGAAACGGTGACCAAGTGGATATTCACATTCCACATTTTCTGTTACTGTGCCATCTTTAAAGTGAACTTGAACAGCGTTGGCGATTGAGCGCTTGTTCGGGTCAAGGTAATCTAAACTGTACTGTTTGTTTTCAACAACAACCATCTTATTACGTAATTCATCTACACGTGGATCGTTTGCTACTGCATCTTCATAATCGTCTGCAACGATATCTCCTTTTAATAAACCAATTGCCGTAATGTATTGTAAGCAATGATCACGATCAGCTGGGTTATTTAATGGACCTTCTTTATCAATAATACGAATTGCTGATTCATGAGTTGTAATTGTAATACGGTCAATTTCATCTAATCTCTCTTTAATTTCCGGATGCAACTTCACTGCACATTCTGCAGCCGTTTGTGCATGGAATTCTGCTGGATATGACACTTTAAATAATACATTTTCCATTACATATGACTCTAGTGGTCTTGCTAATTTTAATTCCTGTTTATTGAATAATACATCTTGGAATCCCCATCCTGGTGCAGATAGGGCCGTTGGATAACCCATTTCACCTTTTAGAGCAGTCATTGCAAGATGAACACCGCGGCTCGTTGCGTCACCTGCAGCCCATGATTTACGTGAGCCCGTATTTGGAGCATGACGATATGTACGAAGACTAGAATTATCAATCCACGCATGTGATAATGCATTAAAGATTTCTTCACGTGTTCCGCCAAGCATTTTCGCAACTACTGCAGTTGTTGCTACTTTTACATATAATACATGGTCAAGACCAACTCTGTTTAAGCTGTTTTCTAAAGCGAGCACGCCTTGAATCTCATGTGCTTTAATCATCATTTCTAATACTTCACGTACTTTTAAAGCTTCTTTTCCTTCTGAAATACGAACACGGCTAATATAATCTGCAACCGCTAAAATTCCGCCTAGGTTATCAGATGGATGTCCCCACTCTGCTGCAAGCCAAGTATCGTTATAGTCTAACCAACGGATCATACATCCGATATTAAATGCACCTTTTACTGGATCTAGTACATAAGACGTACCTGGTACACGTGTACCATTTGGCACGATTGTTCCTGGCACAACTGGTCCTAGTAATTTCGTACATTCTGGATATTGCAGTGCTAAAATTCCACATCCAAGTGTATCAAGTAATACGTAACGAGCTGTACTGAATGCTTCTGCACTAGTAACCTCTTTATTTAATACATAATCGGTAATCTCTTCTAATAATGCATCTTTTTGCTTAATTTCATTTGTTTTAATCATGCTATCCTTCCCTTTCTGTCGAAAATTCGTTATTATTAATGATGGGTGTCGGTCAAACACCCATCTGGCGGGCGGCGCTAACAACTCCCCAGTTGTTCTTATTTACTAAGTACATGTCGCTCGCCAATATAATTTACACGTGGACGGAACAAACGATTATTTGCATGTTGCTCAATAACGTGCGCACATAACCCCACTGTTCTAGAGCTAAAGAAGATTGGTGTATAAAGTTGAATTGGAATACCTAGCATCCAATATACTGGAGCTGCATAATAATCAAGATTTGGATAAATTCCTTTTTCTTTTTCCATAATCTTTTCTCCAGCTTCACACATTTCATATAGTGTATAATCACCTTTTACATCACATAACTGTTTTAAAGCTTCCTTCATCATAAGTGCTCTTGGATCCATCTTCTTCATATAAACACGGTGTCCAAAGCCCATAATTTTTTCTTTGTTATATAGTTTCTTCTGTAATAACTCTTCAAATTTCTCAACATTACCAGCTTCTAAAAGCATGTACATAACCGCTTCATTTGCACCGCCATGTAAACTTCCTTTTAAAGATGCAACTGCACCTGTTAAAGCACCGTATAAATCTGATTGTGTTGATGCAATAACGCGAGCTGTAAATGTAGAGTTTGGCATTTCATGCTCACTATATAAAACAAGGGAACGATCAAAGATCTTTTCCTCAAGTTCAGTTGGTTTTTTACCAGTTAACATATAGAAGAAATTCGCACTATAAGATAATTCTTTAAGAGGTTCAATTGGCTCCTCATTATTTAAAATATGATAGCTATTCGCTACAATGTTTGGCACTTTACTTAACAGCTTGTACCCTCGGCTTTTATTCACTTCTAACGAGCGGTTTTCGATATCATTATCGTAACCAGCTAACGCTGACACACCTGTACGTAATCCATCCATGGGATGCGTCTCTTTAGGCAATGCCTTTAGTACGTTGAATACACCTTCTGGTACTGCATATTCTTCTTTTAGTTTCTTTTCAAGTGTTGCTTTTTCATCTTCATTCGGTAGGTGTTCCTCCAATAAAAGGTGCACAATGTCTAAATACTCTTTTGTTTTTGAGAGTTCGATTAAGTCATACCCTTGAATTACAATTTCACCTTTTACTGTGTCAAGAAACGAAATTTTCGTCTCCGCTGCCACTATACCATCTAATCCCGGGGAAAATTTTTCTTCAGCTTTCATCATTATTTCCTCCAATCCTAATAGATCTTCGTGCACATAACTGTAAGCCTTTACAATATTGTGAAACTACATTTCTACTTCAATGTATCAGAGTTTTTAGAAGATTTCAATTTATTTTATAATGATAAGTTTCCTACACTTTTCTTACTGTAACAATACAATTTTTTGAAAATAATTCTTATGTTTTATAAAGAAAGAATAGACTTCTTTGCGTATTTTAAAAAACAAGATATAAAGATTTTTCATATAACACCGCCAAATATACAATTATTCTAATTTTATTTGAGAAATAAAAAAAACGAGCTATACATAAATACAGCTCGTTACTATATGATATTTATTTCACTATCTCTTAAATATAATTTTTATATAAAACTTATTCATTTTTAATAAAGTTATTATTTTACATAATTAAATTGAATTTCTTCCATTTCCTCATGATAACTTACAAATAAATCATAGTTTTGAAAATACCAAAGATCATCACAATCTACAAAAAATATAATACCTTCCTTCTCAACTGACACTATTTCTCCATCTGGTTTCTCAGCAACAACCCCTAAAGAATATCCGGGCTGAATTGAACTATCCCCTCCGTACCTTACAGTAACACGTACAGATTCACCGTGCTTTATACGTAATTCTTCCTGGAACCATTGCAGAGCTTTACGATCAATTGAAATTTCCAGCTTTATTCCTCCAGTTTACACAAACTCTTTTTTTCCTAATCGTTGTTTTACAAAGAAGACGAAAATAATTAAGGCTATCAATGCTGAAATTGCACTCCCTGAAAATAAAATACGATAACCAAACATTTGTGAAACAACTCCAAGTACAATAGCACCTAACCCGATTCCTAAATCAAACGCTGTAAAAAATGAAGCATTTGCAACTCCTCTTTTACTCGGATCGACAATTGTAAGCATTGCCGCTTGCAAAGCTGGCTGCGCTGAACCAAATCCAATACCGTATAATGTTGCTGCGATAATTACACCTATCAAACCATTTGAAATAGTTAAAACAACTATAGCTAAAATAGTAATACATAATGCTGGGAGTATGATGAATACCTCTCCACACTTATCTAATAGTTTCCCTGAAATTGGTCTTACAATTGTTAATGCAATTGCATATACAAGAAAGAAAGTTCCCGGATTTACATGAATTGATGATGCAAATAACGGTAAAAAGGTTGTTATTCCTCCATATGCAAACGATAAAAAGAATACTACAATCGTGATTGTTAATACGGATTTCTCAAATAGCTGAATTTTTCCTTTTTCTTTTTGTAGCGTAAATGGCATCTTCGTTATTAGTGATAATACGACTGCCATAAAAGATAACAACGTCGCTAATAAAAATAGACCATTAAATGAATAATTTTGCACAACCCATAATCCAATCATAGGTCCGATGGCCATTGCAATTGTCATCGCCATCCCGTACCAGCCCATTCCTTCTCCACGGCGTGAATCTGGAATAATATCAGTTATTGCTGTTCCAACAGCTGTTGTAGAAACAGCCCATGTTACTCCGTGAATAACACGTAAAACAGCTAAAAGGACAATAGTCGATGCTATATTATAGGAATACATCGTTAATCCAAAAAAGATAAGTCCGAAAATAATAAAGGATCTTCTACCATATTGATCTAGCATTCCTCCAATAATCGGTCGTATTACTACAGCAGCTATCGTAAACATCCCCATCATGAGTCCAACTTGCGATTCATTGCCACCTATCTCTTTAATAAAGAGCGGTAGCGTTGGAACAAGTAAATAAAATCCTGTAAATAAAAATAACATTGCGAAAGTCATTTTAATAAATGATTTCGTCCATAATCGTTCCATAAAAATACCTCCATACACTCGTAAAATATTACGATTAACAACCTCATTGTACATTTTATTGATCTCTTTTCCCTCCGCAAATAGACGTATCTTTTCATATTAAATAGTCCACCATCAGCTTACATTAGTCTTAAGACTTTGTACGCATGTTTTAAACGAAAGTCCTATATATGTACCTTTATACGTGTGAAAAGAATATACTAATTTATTAACACAACTTAGGAGTGAATATTTTATGTGGGTATCATTAAGAGTAACTGCCGTAGTTCCTTCGACTCCTGGGATACATGTTCCTGCAGTTCATACAGCTAGCTCCGATGTAGGAATTGAACTTCCCGCAACTTGGCAACAATATCAAATTCCCGGTCAAGTTACCCCCTCATTTTGGCATCATGGTGCACACCCAAGTAGTACTACCATTTATAGCCATAGTTATCCTCCACTACCTCCGACTCAAGTCTTTTATCATTTCCCTTCAATTTATTTCCAAAATTTTTATGGTACGTTTAACATTTAATAGCTATCACTGTATTACCCTACATCTTAATAAAGCGAACCTTTAATCCAGTTTCAACATAAAAAGTCGAATTTCTTAAATAAGAAATTCGACTTTTTTATTGTTTTCCAAACGAAAGTAACCGTTAAAGAAAGACATTTATTAAAGACTTGAATATAATTCCCACTTATTTAATGCTTTATGTAATCCATTACAGTTAGTCCCTTTCCGGAATAACCCATACATACAATCATTTCTCTCTTTACGTTACATTTCACATAAACTACATTCACTCTTTTTCTTCTATCCGGCCCTTAACATAAAATTTTCTATAGCAAAATGAAAAAAGCACTTAAGATTGTAAATTCCCACAAATCTTAAGTGCTTTTTTGAAAACTTTTCTATAAATTTTTCTTATTGTCCATTATTGGCAGGAACCTCTCCTGCATTTCCACCATTATTTGGTTGTACTGTTGCAGGTGGGGTTGGAGTTCCTTGACCTCCATCATTATTCGCTGGAGGTGTCGTTCCTTGACCTCCTCCGCTATTTGCTGGAGGTGTCGTTCCTTGGTTTCCTCCGTTATTCGCTGGAGGTGTCGTTCCTTGACCTCCTCCGTTATTCGCTGGAGGTGTCGTTCCTTGGCCTCCTCCGTTATTCGCTGGAGGTGTCGTTCCTTGGCCTCCTCCGTTATTTTGTTCATTTTGTTTCTTTTCTTCTTCTTGTTTCTTTTGCTCTTCTAGTTTCTTTTGTTCTTCTTGCTTCTTAAGTTCCTCTTGTTTCTTTTGTTCTTCTTGTTTTTTCAGTTCTTCTTGTTTCTTTAATTCTTCTTGCTTTTTCTCTTCTTCAGTTTTTTGCTGTTGATCTTGTTTTGGTTGCTCCGTTGTATCCGGTACGCTAGTATTTGGCGATGAATCACGTTTTTCACCTTTTATACGTAGCTCACTACCTTCTTGAATGACGCTACTTGGCATTTTAAAGCGTGATTTATCTGTAGCCATTTCGCTCATCATTTCTTTAAAGATCAACTGTGCAATTTTCGTATTTTTACTACTAATATACTCGTCTTTGCCATCTTTCATATACCCAGTCCATACTGCCATCGTATATTGCGGTGTATATCCAGCAAACCAACTATCACGAGTTGCACTTTCTGGAATTTTATATTGAGCTAATTGTTTTGATGAGTAGTTTGTCGTACCCGTTTTTCCAGCTACATCTAAAGATGCTACATTTGCAGATGTACCAGTACCTGATCTAACTACAGAACGAAGCATATCTGTAATCATATATGCTGTAGAATCTGTCATAACTTGTTTTGGTTTTTGTCCAAAACTTTGTGACTTACCATCTGGATAAACGACTTTCTTAACAAAATGCGGTTTCGTATATTTACCATCATTACCAAATGCCGCATAAGCGCCCGCTATTTCAGTTGGTGATACTTCATTTGTACCAATCGCTGTTGATTCAGTCGGTGCTGCATTAAATGTAATGCCTAATTTCTCAGAGAAGTCTTTTGATTTATTAATTCCGACTTCTTTCGCAGTCTTAATTGCTGGGATATTTCGTGACTTTTCTAATGCTACACGCATTGTAATTGGACCCATGTGACTTCTATCTGAATTTCGTACTTCTTGTCCCGTTGAATACTTAAATGGAGAGTCATCAATTTGATGGTACGTAGCCCATTTTAAATATTCAATTGCAGGAGCGTAGTCGAAAATCGGCTTCATCGTTGAACCAGCTGCACGATCTAATTCAATTGCCATATTGTGTCCTTTAAATACAGCTTTATTTTCTCCACGGCCACTACCTATAGCACGAACTTCTCCTGTTTTCGTATCCATAAATGTAAATGCACCTTGGAATTTATCGTTCGGATAATCAATGATATTATTATTTAAAATATTATCAGCAAGTTTCTGTGCTTTCGGATCTAACGTTGTATAAATTTCTAAACCGTCAGAACCTATATTAGCATCTGGCAATTCTTTTTCTACTTCTTTCACAACTGCATCCATAAATGCAGGATATGGCATTGTTTGTAGTTGAGTTGCAGGCTTGAGTCCCTTTTCTACGTCAACTTTTGATGCTTCTTCCATTTCCTGTTTTGTTATATATCCATGTCGATTCATTAAGTTTAGAACAACATTTCTTCTTTCTGTTGCTTTTTGAACATTTTCTTTTTTCGTTGGATCATAGTTATTCGGTGCTTTCGGTAAACCTGCAAGCATCGCAACTTCTGGTAATGTTAAGTCCTTCAATTCTTTACCATAGTAGTTTTGTGCTGCTGTTGCGATCCCATATGAACGGTTTCCTAAGTTAATTTTATTTAAGTACATCTCTAATATCTCATGTTTTGAATACTGTTGTTCTAGCTTATAAGCTAAATATATTTCTTGTGCCTTACGCTTTGGTGTTTTGTCCATTGATAAGAAGTAGTTTTTAATAACTTGCTGTGTTATCGTACTTCCACCTTGAGAACCATAATCTCCTTTAAGACTTACTAGAACAGCACGGGCAGTACCTTTAAAATCTACTCCGCTATGCTCATAAAAACGTGAATCTTCTGTCGCTAAAAATGCATTTTCTACTAATTTAGGTATTTGCTCATACGTAACATTCGTCCTTTTTTCTTTTCCATATTCATATACCAAATCCCCGTTTTTATCATAAATTTTTGAGGATAACGGATTAACAAGTTTTGCTTTCTCAAGTTTTGGTGCATCCTTAATCATTACAAAAAAGGTAGCAACCCCCGCCACTAAACCAACAATACCAAGTAATAAACAAGTAATTAAAAACTTGCGAAAGAATGATGTTTTACCTTTTGGTTTTTGTGTTTTAGACGCTGGCTGTTTTTTCTTTTTAACTTGTCGTCGTTCCTCTCGAGAACGATAATTTTCTGACATGTTACTTTCTCCTGCCTTTCAATTCTCCCGTTGATTTACTTAAAAATATTGAGGTCACTTTCTAAAATGAATTTGATTAAGAAAGTATATTGACCTGGAGCATTCAATATTTTCCCAATTCACAGATTATAATTTTTAGAATACTTCTTATACAAACTATTTTCACTTCTATTTTTCCTAATAACGCTGCCCCTTTAAGCATAGAATGTAAAAAGTGAATTTTTAATACCTCGTATAAATAATATACCTTTTTTTCAAATGGTCAATATTTTCTTATTTATAAATCAAAGGTGAAATAAAAATAGCACAACGATATGTACTTCGTGTGAACTTCCTTATAATTACGTATAACAAACATTTAATATATTGCATATAAGTATAATACCTCTTAAATTATAAGGATTTCAACTTCATAACCTCAACATCTACAAGAAATTATTAAAAATGAAAAGTGAGGAGTTGCGTAATGATGAAGCTATCTCCCGTGATTTCAAAAAATATAGTTGCTGTTGGCTACAATCCTTTTTCTATGATTTTGCGAATCCAATTAAAGAATGGTATGTACGATTTCTTTAATGTACCAGAAAGTATCTATACTGGCCTATTACATGCACAATCTAAAAGTTATTATCATAAAACTTACATTAAAAATTCTTTCCGCCACACAAAAATTTAAACTTAACACCCACTAAAAAAAGGAGGTTAATCCTCCTTTTTTTAAAAAATATTTTACAGATAAATTACCTTCGATTCCTCTTATTAATTTCATCATATGCTTGAATTTGTTTTTTCAAACGCCGATCAGCTTTTTTATCATGCACTACAAGAATTGCATGTATAACTCCTGGAACCCAAAATATTAGTGTTAATATGAAATTTATTATTGCCTGAATTGGTTTTCCACAAAATAATACAGCAACAGGCGGAAGAAAAATTGCTAATAAATACATCATCCCTTGAAAACTCCTTATTTTGTATTTTATATATCACTTTTCAAAATATACGCAAAGAAACCTACTACTATTTTAATCTTAACTTGCCTCTAAAATCAATGTCTCTCCTTCTACTTATATAAGTATTTCAGACTTTTCATTGTTTGCTAGCCTATTTTCTTCCTCTATTGCAGTTACTCCAATTGCAGAAATTAACGTTCCAAGCGCTTGTATCCAAATACCAATGAGTGCAATTATTCTCTCATCCTTCTTATCAAAAATACTATCTTCATTTTCTCTCTCATCTTTCAATAAATTTGAAACGCCTTGATACGCTTGTAATCCAGCTCCTAAACTTTGCATGGAGTTACCTAGTATAATAATTTTCTGTAGTACATTTATATCCATCAAAGCTGCTTCTACTCCTAAAAAAGCACCGATTGATTGTAAACTGTTCCCTATAATAATAAGAAAATCATTTTCTTTCAATTGTTCATTTATATTAAAATATGTTCCTATTACATTTGATATATTCCCTAATGCTAATAACTCAATTCCTATTTTATCAAGTAATTTACTTTGATTCTCTAAGCCTATATTTTGATTTTCTCTTTTTTCTTCCCCGTCATCATACTTGCTCGCAATGATTTGTAATATATACCCGAGGGCTTGTAATGAGCTCCCTACAATAACAAGGTCCGATTCAACTTTCTCTTCTCCAATAAATCCTCTTGTCGTCCCAATAGCAGCTGTAAGGTTCCCTCCCACTTGAAACCATGCCCCTGTCACTTTTAAACCGCGTGGATTCATTTTTATCACCTATTTAAATATTTTCTAAAGCTTTCAAAACAAACAAATCTCACCCTTAATCGTTTATTTTATTTTTCATATGTGATTTTGTGAATGATATAATGTACTACCAATATAAAAAAGCACCTTAAAGGTGCTTTTTTATATGCATGCTGGACATGTCAACGAATCTCCATTTTTATCTATTGTTATATTCAATATATATTGAATTGCTTTATGTGACCAAGTTTCAGGTGTAGGTGATTCATTTATATATTGTGGAGCACATGACTTCAGCATTGGAGTACTAATACTCCCTCCAGGATCTAAAGCAACTACAGCCATGCCATAGGGTAATTCCAGGGCCATAGATTTAGTGATACCTTCAATAGCAAATTTCGAGGCACAATATGGCGCAAGCTCAGCCTCACCTTCTCTTCCCCAACTAGAACTCATATTAATGATAATCCCTTCTTTCCTAACTACCATTGCTGGAACAAACGCTCTTATTACATTTACTACACCATTCACGTTTACATTCATTACATTTTCAAATTCTTGAGCCGTAATTTTCCAAAGTTGTGCATTTTGATTTACAATCGATGCATTATTTATTATCAGATTGGGAGCCTTATGTCTATTAAGTATATAATTTGCCCAATTGTTAACTTGCTGAGAATCTGAAATATCAATTACTTGGAAATCATGTATTTTACTGTACTGTTTTTTTAGTTCTTCAATTTTATCTTTTGAGCGTCCACAACCATATATGTTCCACCCTAATTCATGAAATCGATCAACCATCGCACGTCCTAACCCTTGTGTCACACCTGTAATAATTACAGACTTACCAATTTCTTTTCTCTTCATTTCGCTCATCCTCCTTCCCTATATATTACTCTCTTCATTTTTATTCAGCCATTTACTATAGTATCAACTCAACTCATACTTTAGTAATAGTTTTGATATTGCATACATAAACAAAAAAAGTAACCATCATGGTTACTTTTTGCTACCTATCTAAAAATTTATTGTTTATTTCATTATTGTTTTTACATTTCAACTTCTCTTTTCCACATTTCTCACACTAGTAAATATAAACTACACCTAATGTACCTTTTTTTAAAATCCTCATTATCCTGCATCTTAATAAAAATATATTTATGTTTACAATGCGATTCACCCAAATAATTTTTAAACCACTTTTTCAACACAACACATTCCACCTTTATGATAGAACCTTTATTTAGCTGCCTTATGACATACTTTTATTTAAATGTTCAATCTCATATTGCAATTTTTTAAATTGCTCAAAATGCATGGTAATAGATTGACTACTACCATAATCAACATTTTGTTTCACTAATATAACACCCGTATCATGAAAAAGCGCTTCAAGTTCTTTCCTAATAGAAACTTTCGCAATATGAGCTGTTTTAATTGCAGATAAAATTGCAATTTCATTAAACTTTAATTTTATTTCATTTGGACAAAATGCGTCTTCAACTAATATAACTTCATTACTATAAATTAGTGCAACAAGATTACTTGATTTGGCATCTGTTAAATCAACTTTTTTCATAATATCTTTCATTACATTTTGCCTCCTTTATTTTCATATATATTAATTATACAAATTTTTCAAAAAAATACTCAACTTTATTATATTAATTTTAACACACTTTTATTGAAATCCATGCTCCAAACGTTTTACTATCCCACAATTTTTATTGTATGAACCATCTGGACTATAACTCCATATAGTAATGTTAACAACTTATTATAAAGCAGGTGAAAATTATGCCATCAGTTGTAGGAAATTTAGTTGTACAAAATAGTAATGGTTCATTTAACTTAGGTGATTTCTACAACGTTTCTCCGAAAGAAAATACGAAAGCTTATAATGGCTCCGGCGCATCAAACGTTGGTTTTGTTGTTAATACTTTTAGCGGTGTTAGCGCGACCAATACATTTGATTCTGACCTTGCAGATCAAAACCAAGTGGGTACAGCCTAATCTTATGTTTAACTTTCTGTATAGAAAATTTTAATTTGTCTATACTATAATCAGGCTGTTTGACAGCTCTTGTTGATTTTGGAGTACCCTATCTTTTTCTCCCTTTCCCTGGGGCTCAGCAGCTAGCGCGAAGCTAGCTGCTTTTTCTTGTATTATTTATTTCATAAATCAGAAATAAAAGAAGCTGCCATTTAATATTCAGCTTCTTTTACGTTATTTCAATAATATCCATAGCGTTAAATACGTAAGTTTTATAAAAGGCGTCTGTACAAATTACAAATTGTTTTACCGGATTAATATGTACAACTGTCATGTAGCTTGTTAATATGTAGCCATCTTCAAAATATGTTACCAATATTTCTTTCTCAGACAGTAATGAATTTAATAATTTATCAGAAATTCTCTCTTTTGCTTCATTTGTTAAAAGCGGTTTTTGTACTTTTAATTTCTCTCCAATAATCTTTCTCATATTTAAAAGTTGTTCGGATATTACTGTAAACGGAACCCACTCTCTTTCTTCTTTTTGTATCTTTACATCGTTCATTTTTTATCTCCTTGATCATTTATACATTTATTTAGTCATACTATCCCTTAGTTATTTTTAATACTCACTAAACTCGGATTTACTTCTAAATTATAATTAGGTTATCCCTCTAAGGAACATTAGTTCTTATTATACACGAACTTACGTTCTTTTGAGAAGAGCCATACTTATTATTTTTTAACAAAAAACACAATTTTATTTACCTCTATACTTTCTTTTTCCTTTATCAAATAAACTTCTCATTTCTTATGTAAAATGAAATACATATAACAACTAAAAAGCGACTTCACACAAAGTGAAATCGCCTTTTTCTAAAAAATATTTCAAATTTTATTTTTCTATCCTAACTAATGTTCTTTCTGGAATACATAATTCATCTATATTAAAATGATTTATTTTTAATTTCAATTCCCCTACTCATTCCTTACCTTCATCACCAACCCAACAACTAAATAATTCGAAATAGTCTCCATCTTCCAAATAGCCTTCCATAATCTTGCATAAAGTTAAAAGTTTTTCTTTCGCTTCTTTTTTCCTTTACGTTTTGCCACTCGACAAATTCAATTCCCCAACTAGTTGAAACCTCATATGTGAAATTTGTTTGGAATTGATACTCTTGTACAATTTCAAGCATACTTTCATCTGAAAAACACGGTCCAAAAACAATTACATCATTAGAATCTGGAACCGTTAACTGAATTTCTACATTACAGCCTATGTAACTAGCTAAACTCATTTTATACTCCTCCAATATTCGTATAAAAAATACTTCATAGTATATTTATTCATATATAAAATCCCTACCCAAACAAAAAAGTTTTAAATTTTTTCGTTTATTAACCATCTATAACTGAAAACATATACTATGATGAACGAACTCACAAAGCATAAGAAAAGAGAACATTTACAACACTCTCTTTTCTTACATACTCTATGAAACTTTGCAAAACTGAATCGGTGATTTTTATTATTATATTTTATTACATAGGTTGTACTATTATATGTAACTCTCTCTCTGTATCCGATTTTTTCGGATGACGAAAATAATTAAGTTCGTACTTTAACACTTTATACTTAACCATCCCTATTTTAATCCCTTTCGTTTCTTTTAATATTGCTAATAAATCACTTATATTTTCATCATATGACTCAAAAATTTTCGCGCCGCCCTCTCCCTGAAAGATTACTTTCATATATTCTCTCCACCTTAATTTATTGATATGGTAAATGACGCGTTTAAAGCGATTCATTCTTTATCCTAAAATTTTCATACTAAAAAGAACATCCTTTCCAATCGAATGCTCAGCTTTTTACTAATTATCCACGTTAAATATTTATTCAAAAACATTATATGTATTATTTTGTAAATTATGTTCGATACCCATTATTAAAGAGTAAATATATGTAACAAACTTGCATAATGAAAACCGTATCATATCTACTTCCATTGAAATAATTATAATTCCTTTAATTTAAACCCATAATTTCCCATTGTAATTCTTAATATTTAAATGTAATATTGTATTGTCTTACTATCTATTTATAACTCACACACTAATTAGAAAAGGGAACTCTATATGAGTTCCCTTTTCTAGTTATGATTACAGTCATTATTTCTTTTCTAGAAATTTAAATGTATCTTTAAATTCTTTATTATTCACTTTAATATTAGCATCTTTCAATAAATCATTGACTACTTGTTGTTTCCATTTACCTGTCGTATCTTCTAGTCTTTGTTGTTCTAAATCTTTACGAATTTTATCTTTTACTTCATCAAATGGCTTCAATTCTTTTTTATCCGTCACTTTAATAATATGGTAACCGTAAGTTGTTTTAACTGGATCACTTACTTGGCCTGCATCTAATTTATACGCAGCTTCCTCAAATTCTTTCACTGTTTGCCCAGGAGCAAAACCAGATATTTCCCCGCCCTGTTCCTTTGAACCAGTATCTTCTGAATACTGTTTTGCTAAGGCAGCAAAATCTTCACCATTATTTACTTTCTCCTTTATTTCTTTAGCCGTTTTTTCATCTTTCACTAAAATGTGACTTACTTTCATTTCTGGTTTATAGTTATCTTTCACATCTTTTTCTGTAACTGTTGCTTTGATTGCTTTCTCAAATGCAATTTCTGGCTTCATTTTTTCTTTTAATTCATCTTCATTTTTCAATCCAAGTTGTTCTAAAGTCGATTTAAAGTTCTCACCCATTTTATCTTTTGCTTCTTCTACTTTCTTTTTTGCTTCCTCATCTGAAACTTTATATTTATCTAGCAATGCCTTACTTAACATCATTTGATATAAAGTACTTTCTCCATATTGTTGTCGTAATTCTTTACTTAATTCTTTCTCTGTAACATTTCCTACTTTTGATGTTACTACGTTGTCTGAGGAACCACATGCAGATAATGCTAGCATCAAGCATGAAATAATCGTTCCAATAAATATCTTTTTCTTTTTCAATTCAAATACCTCACTTTTATCATTATGCAAATTAACTATACACAGTCATTGTGAAAACAGTGTGTTTTCTACATGTAATTCATTTCATATGAGTAGACTATGCATCATGTATTTTCATTTTTAAATATAAAGAGTTTTCTTACTNNAGTAAGAAAACTCTTTATATGCTCCAAAAAAATATAACTTCTATAGTTACTTAATAATTACATGTTCTTCAGGTATCCAACTATTCTGCCCGATATCTACCGCATTTCCCACTCTATCCCACACTCGAAAAGATGTCGATCCATCTATATTTCCTTTATAATTCATACATTCAGGCTCTTCATAATAATTTACTCTGTAGCCGACAGGATATTTCGAAGTTGCATAAAACCATTTCACCTTAAAATGTTTTAAATATGCCCACTGCTTATCGTTCCCTAAACAAATCATATCTTGCTCACCGCCTCCCCAATAACCTGTTAAGATTAAATATGGAATTTTCTGAGTGAGTGCACCTGTAAATTGAGGATTCATAGGGTTCTCATATAAATTTATTCCGTATCCATCAGGATATTTCGAAACTGCAATACCAATGCCATTCGGTTGCTGTGTATACACTATGTTAGGTTGATTTGCTTTGTTCGAATCTATAAACCAAGAAAGTGACTTATTTCCTACTAATCGATTCAGATCACATTTCCCAACCCCAGGAACATTCCCTGAATCCGTATATTGCCAAATATCACATGGATATGCTGGCTTATTCCCTCCATAACGAGGGATCCATACGAAATCAGCTTCAATATTACGTGCTCCAAATGATAAATACATGTGATGCCCTACATATAATCCTACTTTTTCCGCACCTAAACGGCGTAATTCATCAATAAATGCCTGTGTCCCGCCTTGCATATCTGCCATCGTTTGAACTTCTACGTCCGCCACCCAAAACTTAGCTGATTGATCACCACGATTCCAAAAATCTTGTGCCTCTTTCTTTGCATCAGCAATAGATATAAAACGGCAAAAAGCATAATTACCGAATGGGATACTATACTTTTTCATTTCACTAACATAATTTTGATACATAAAATCCACCGTATTAGAGCCATCTTGAACTCTAACTATCACTAAATCTAGCTGAGATGCTGCAATATCCCAATTGATAGTTCCATTCCATTTTGAAATATCTACAATATAACCCATACATTCCAGCTCCTTTTTAATGTCTTATTCATAGCTTGTTTTATTGTAAGCCTTATCTCTCTAAAACTAGCTATCTATAATATAAATAAAAAGAATCGTTACTGTTTTTCAAAATATATTCTCTTTCAGAAATATTTCTATTAGCTTTAACATGTATGTCACAAAAAATATTATCATATTCGAAATATACCTTACTATTTGTTATGTAGTCTCATCCTATCAATTTAGGTATTGATCATTTTTACGGATATTAGAAAAAATCCTCCTATAATATTAACTTAAAACTTCCAGTATCAATTCCCTTTCAGTTAATAAAAATCATTCCTCATTTTCTATATATTCTTAAATCAAAATTACTATCTTTCCATGAAATATGAGATTTAGAAAAATTTTAATTAATTGAAAATTATTCCTGTTAACCTACAATTGTCCAACCTGAACACTATTGGTGCATAAAAAAGACATTTTCTATTACTGAAAATGTCTTTTTATAGTCTAATAAAACAATTTTGGTGTTAAATCTTTATTTTGTAATTGTGTATTTTCACTGTTCATAACACAACTTGTAGAAAATAATATTGGGCTATCACAAACCTCATCATTCATTACATCACGAAATACATTGGCAGCAACACCTGTAAACGTTTGACATAAGTTAGAAATATCGTCATTGAAAAACTGAATGACTTCCGCAGTGAACACCGGAAAGACAACATTCGGTCCGCCAGGGAACTGAGGCTGTACCACAACTTGTTCAAAATAAGGATTGTTTTCTAGTGCTACTTGAAATAAATGAGCTATTTCAAATGCATCTAGTGGACAAGGAAATGGATTTACAATTTCATTCTCATTATTCGTTACAATAACTGTCACACTTACATTCCCAAATTGTACAAAAGATTTTAAAAACGTTGCTAACGCTCTCGCTTTTTCATTACTTAACGCATGCACTAAAATAATATAATTACCACCAACAGGAATAAGTGGCCCAACTGTAACAGTTGGATCAGCACCTATTGAATTTTTTAATTCATTAAAATATGTGATCCACGGTGGCGAAAGCTGAGCTTGTACATTTTCTTCCACTATTTTATACTACCTCCTTATACAATTCTTACTAACATGATATGTAACAAATTAAAAAATGTATTAGTTATATTAACTATTTTCGTATTTATTGATTATATTAATTAAACATTTTATTTCGCATTCTCAATTTCCCTTTTACATCTTTAAGCACTTTTACTACTATGAAATTCTTTATTATAAGCAAATCCACTGAAATTTCATATTATACTAATACGACTCTATATCCATTAAATTATAATACTCAATATTAGGAGCTGATTTCATGGAAAAAAAGCCTATCGTGTTCAAAATCCCACCAAATTCAAAGCTAAAAGTTACATTTTTCGGTCCTTGTAACGAAGTAATTACAAATGTGTCTATTATTAATCAACTATGCACCCCAAAATGTCAAACTATCACGCAATATCCAGACTTTAAGAAATATGTAACTGAAGTACGATCGTTATCCCGTTGTTAGTCCGCATAATGCACGATTTTCACAACTTTGTTACCTAAAATAACTGAGAAAGAAAATGACTGCATTCCTAGACTAAAATTACTCATTTTATGATATTCCATTGATAATTCATTGATTTTTTACACGTTTTTATTAAAAGGACATATATTATCGTATGGAGATTATCCACTCATAAAACCTATCTTTCTTTGGAGCGTACTTATTATGTATGCTCTTTTTTTATGTAACCGTCCCCTTCTAAATTGACCAACAATATATTAAAATTCTTTATGTACTCAAGGAGGTCAAATATGTTCAAGCTGCATCCAATACTACTCATCTTAGGATTGATTTTGTTTTTATATAGTGTAATCGCCTTTATGTTATTCTTTTCAGTGTACTAGCATTCCCTACACAAATTTATGTTCAATATGTAATTTCTATATAGTAAAGAAAAAACGTAATGATGCGATCTTTTATGTATTTCGTCTTTCTTGTTCTATAAAAAAACTAGTAAACTTACTAACACTGAGTTTTCACAAGCATGTTACTTATTTACATATTATTTTTTTCATTATCTGAATAAGGTTAAAGCCTCTACAAATTAAACTACACTTTTACCTGTTTACTTATATATTTTAGAAAAACAATAATAATCCCCCACCATTTGGTAAGGGGATTAACTAAACCTACTAAAAAACATTTAATGATCTGTTTTATTTAATTGGAGAAGGAAATCTTGCCGCTTCAAAGTGAACCGTATTTAAACCATTAACATTTTGTACAATTACGCCCGCAATACTACTTTCTGCAAAAACTTCAACTGAATCTCCTGCTTCTAATTGAAGAATAGTAGTTACTGAAACATCATTATTAAAAAATACTCCTGTTCCAAAGAAATCATTATCTATCGCTATTGCTAGATTTCCATTTACACGAATTTCTACTCTAGCTCTGTAATTCACATTAAAATCATTTGGAGAAAATGTTATATTTCCTAATACACTATATACCCCTCTAGTTTTCGGAGTGAAAATGGATGTTACTGGATTATATTCATTCGCTAGATCAAATTGTTCATTTTGAAATAATACTTTAACAGGAGTATTTGCTAGAACAGGTTGATTAACTGTATTCACAGCTCTAAATGCCGATGCCCTTACAAACTCCTCTTTCTTATCATCACAACACTTCACCTTTACATACTTCCTATCACATTTACTACTTTTTCTATAACAATCATGACTTTCCTTTTTGTAATCTTTACAATACTTACAGTAATAATAAGACATAGTTAGTCCCCCTTTACACTTATTTTTATATAGTATGCTATATAGATTAGAATAGCTTGGACGACCTGTTACTATTTTTAATAGAGTAAAAAACCCTCACCATTTCGGTGAGGATTTACCTTTAAGCTTCTGTAAACTCAATGTTTAATGACTTTATTTAATCGGAGAAGGAAATCTTGCTACTTCAAAATGTGCACCATCTTCTAAAGGACTTAAAACTCCATCTATACTACTTTGTGCATAAACCTCAACTTCATCCCCTGCATTCAATTGAACAATCGTCGAAACACTTACTACATTTCCAAAACTTATTGGACCAAAAAAGTCATTATCTATAGCTATCGCTGCGTTTCCATTCACACGAATTTCTACACGCGCTCTATAATTTAAAGTTGGATCGTTTGGAAAGAAACCAATCGTTCCAATAATAGAATATACTCCTTTAGTCTTCGGCATAAAAATAGATGTTGCTGGATTATACTCATTCGCTAAATCAAATTGTTCATTTTGAAATAACACTTTCACAAAAGTATTAGCAGGAACATTTTGATTCACAGTATTTCTAGCTCTAAATGCCGATGCTCTAACAAGATTGTCCTTGTTATCATGGCACTTACTAGTGTTCTTACAACAATCATGGTGCTTCTTTTTATACTCCTTACAATACTTACAGTAGTAATAACAAGACATACTAATTCCCCTTTCAAACTTATTACTACATATTATGTAAGATTGATTTATAAGGTTTGGACTAGCTATTTTTATTGTTCATAAGGGCGCTATTAACCTGCACCCTTATTTATATACACCACTTCATTCCTTACTAGTTATAAGTTGTATACAGTTCCATATGGAATAGTAAGAAAAGAACTTCCATACGGTGTAACATGATGTACTGGGTAAAAATACTCTACGGATGAGTAATATGGTTGTACTCCTTGCTGCTGCATTTGCATTTGTTGTTGCATTTGTAATGCTTGTTGAATAGCTTGGACTGTACTTTGTGCTCCACTATACGTTATAGACGTACCGTACGCTGGTCGCATGCCAGCTTGAGAATTAAAATATGAATAAAACATGATTTTCAACTCACTTCCATATAATTTGTTACAAATTATATTATGATTCTTTATTTCAGTGGGTACTATAAAGCTAGTCCGCTCGCTTATATTCAAATGACAAAATAAAAAAGTAGCTGCTAGACTACCTCGAATTCTTCTTATCACCAAATGAAATGATATACATATTCTCCTGTTACACGCTCATCAATTCCCGCAACCCTAACGAACCTCAGTAAATCCGCCCCTTGAAGAAAATATACCGAAATCGTAACCGGTACTTGTGACCACATGAATTGATAAAGCTCATTCACTCTCTGATTCGTCGTAACAATTAAATCATTTACAGGTCCATGATTCCATGCAGAGGTTTGAACTGAAGTGAAAGAAAGATCTTTTCCATTAACCACTATTCTTGATACGCTTTGAGTTATGTCCACAATAATCCCCTCCAACATTACAAAAATCGGACCTTTTTTAGTTCATATTATTATAAATATTCTTAACTGCAATAAATGTTTAAGGCAAATCCCTAATAAAATTTTTTTATTAATATCCCTTAATTCCCATTACAATCATATAATTTCTAACCTTATTCAATTTTTGTAATTAAAATAAAAAGGCATCTTAATTAGATGCCTTTTACTTATCTTTTAATACAATTCTACTGTTAAAATAGCGATGCCGCATCTGATACAAGCGATAGAATCCTTAAGTTTATGAAACATACAAGAAACATCTTTATCTTCCCATGATAGAGAATTATTCAAGCTTAGGTTATTTATTGCAGTAAATAATCTAGAATTCAATTATTTGTTTTTTCTTTCTTGTTTTCTTTTTAAATAGGCGAAACTTTCTAATAATAAAAACAGATGATTTAATGTAAATGGTAACCCTGCAATTCAGAAGTTTGACACAATCCTGGAAAAAGCTTATAAAGAAAAGTGAGGTTCCGTTATTTTCACACTTAGAAGTGCAGTCATGTTATATACAAGTTAAAATACAGTTTTATAAGTGTGAACGAACTACAAAACTAAAAAACAAATAATAAGTTTGCAACATGTTTGCAAATACGAATTTTGCATATAAATTCGTGTAATATTGAAAGGAGTTTTACTTATGAAAGAAATTAAAACAGAACAAGAATTCAAAGACATCATCGCAAGCGAGGAGCCAGTAGTTGTTAAGTTCTTTACTACATGGTGCCCAGATTGCGTACGTATGGACAACTTTATCGGAGATGTAATGGAAGAGTTCAATAAATTTGAATGGTATTCTATTAATAAAGATGAGTTTCCAAGTATCGCTGAAGAGTATCAAGTAATGGGTATTCCAAGTTTACTTGTATACCAAAATGGTGAGAAGCTAGGCCACTTACATAGTGCTAATGCAAAAACTGAAGAGCAAGTTACTGAGTTTTTAGAAGCATACTAAAATAAAAGCCCTCTGGAAAATATTTTTCAGAGGGCTTTCATCTGTTTTCACAATTATCTTTTGATGTTTTTCATCGTTTAATGAATTACACCCTGTCATTATAAGAATAGTACATAGTAAGAAAAGTATTCGCTTCTTCATCCATCTACCCTCCTATCTCTTTAGTAAATAAACTCTAATTAGGTTCACACCCTGACTTTGTACTTTTCAACATATTTTTCCTTCACGAAACTTTGTTATCCCCTTCTTAAAAAGCTATAAAACGTCAACAATGTTTGTATAGACCCACACGACTTTCGTTTGATACTCTATTTATAGAAAGAAATTCCTTTAAAGAAAGGTGAGTGATTAAAATGGATACTCTTTCTCATAAAGAAGCTGATAAAGGTGCTATTGTCAGCATTATGGCCTACATATTTTTATCCTCTATGAAAATCATCATCAGTTATATTACCCTCTCTAGCGCATTACGTGCTGACGGTTTAAATAACTTAACGGATATCGGTGCTTCTTTAGCGATATTAATTGGTCTAAAAATATCTCGTAAACCTCGTGACCCAGATCATCCGTATGGGCATTCACGGGCCGAACAAATCGCATCACTTGTTGCGTCCTTCATTATGGCAACAGTCGGATTAGAAGTTGTTATTAGTGCCATTCAATCTTTCTTAAATCCGAAACAAGCAGCACCTAATGTACTCGCTGCATGGGTTGCTTTATTTTCTGCTGTCGTTATGTACTGCGTGTATTTGTATACGAAAAAAATTGCAGCACGAACAAAAAGTAAATCACTAGAAGCTGCTGCAAAAGATAATTTATCAGATGCACTCGTAAGTATCGGTACTGTAGTAGGTATTGTCGGTTCTCAGTTCCAAATGCCTATTTTAGACCCTATTGCCGCTTTAATTGTTGGTCTTATTATTTGTAAAACTGCATGGGAGATTTTCGTAGAATCTTCTCATATGCTAACAGATGGAATTGACCCTGATAAAATGGAGGAATACGCTGATGCTATTGAGCATATTGGCGGTGTGGAAAACATTGTAGATATTCGAGCACGTATGTACGGGAATCAAACGTACGTTGATATTACAATTGAAGTAGATGCTCGTATGGATGTTGGAGAAAGTCACTGTATTACCGACAACATCGAAGCTATGCTTCGCAAAAAGTTTGGAATTTACCATGCACACATTCATGTTGAGCCAATGAAAAAAGAACCTATTATGACATAGGTTCTTTTTTTATGAACGTTTTATGGAATATAACACATAAAACGAGCCAGCTACCGCCAGCTGCCCATCCTGCTAATATGTCAGATGGATAGTGCACGCCAAGATATATTCGGCTAACTGAAATAGATAATACAACAAAGCTTGCTATAAGAATAATTAGCAATTTTTTATGCAACGAAATACGATCTTCAGTAATTGTGACGTATGCAATAAATCCTAAAAAAGCCGTAGCATTCATCGTATGACCGCTCGGAAAACTATATCCAGTTGCAGTAACAAGCTGCGTAACATCAGGTCTTGCTCGTTCGTACCATAGTTTAAGCAGACTGTTTAAATAACGAGATCCGTAGTAATTAATTGTTAGAAGCAATGCACTAAGCAACTTTTTTCTAACGAGAAAATACATTACAAGAATAATGAGTAATGGGAAAAATATCCTTTTGGAACCGATAAAAGACACCCAAGTAAAATAGGTCGTCAAATAATCGTTTCGAAAGCTTTGAATAAAATGTGCGACTATATTGTCAAAATTCTCAATACAAGCGGTATGATACGAAAGTGATAATACGACAAAACAAATGAGTAACGTAAAACTTAGCAAGTATAAATGTCGATATCGTTTCACATACATAACCTCACTATGCAAAAAAATGGAGCGGTTGTTTTAGTTTTCCTCTCCATTCCTTTTTTATGCATAGTTTATTAAAAAATATAATTATTAATTTTTTGCTTCATCTCAGGGATATCTTCTCTTGTTACGGTAAAACGAATCACCTTCTCATCAAGATCAAGCGCCTCAGCGAATAATCCAGCTAAACCACGAGATTTTCTATCTACTTCCATAATAATTTCTAGTCGATCGTATGCACGTGGCAAGATTAATAATTCTAATTCATCTAATTTCCCATAATACTCTCCAGAAACTGGAATAAACTCAAATTCTTGTGCGAATGGAACTTGCTTACGTAATCGATGCGGTAATTCTTCACATTCTATATGACGTGCTTTAAACCCTAATTCATTTACACTATCTAAAACACTACTTAATAATGCATTGGGTAACACTTGAACGTAGTCGCGGTCACTTGGGTCTATACTATGTTTAATATCAAGACCTGTATGAATCCAAACCGTTTTCATATCAAGTGTAAGTGGTGCTTCAATTGGCATTGGAAAAGAAAATGGAATTTCAACTTTTTCATTCGGTTCTATAGAAAATGGTTCTGTTAAGCGTACTCGCTCTAAATCATACGTTGCTGTTACTTTTTTATCATCCACTTCTCGTACATACGACGTCGATAATGTTAAGTAAATGCTTTCAATTTGCTGGCTAACTGAACCTCCAGTTATATGAACATTTCCAACTATTTCTTCCCCAACAATATACTCATCTTTTTCAAGAACAGTATCTACCTTTGCACTCCCAATACCAACGCTTGCTAAAAACTTTTGAAACATGGAGTCTCCATCCTTTCTAAAGCAGAAGCTACATCTTGTTTTAAATCTTGTACATTCTCATAGTACGGCGTTTTTATTTGTAACATTCGCATAAGCATTTCGCGATTATAATTTTCCAAAGTTAATTCTTCGTACCATGGTTTTTCCTGTTTTTCATTAGATTCATATCCTGCATATAATAAAAATAACGAGAAATGACCGAGTGCATAAAAGTCGCTACGAAAGTGGACTTCTCGCATCAAAGCTTGTTCACCTTCGTAAGTTGTAGCTCTCTCATCACCCTCACCTTTCCATTTAGCCAATCCAAAATCAATAATACTAATTTGATTTTCTTTCATTAATATGTTTGGAATGCGTAAATCTCGGTGAATAATGCCTTCACTATGAAACACCGATACAATTTCTAATATTTCATATAAAATCTCAAAAACTTCACGTTCTGTATATACATACCCATCTATGAAAATATAATCTTCAAAATTTTTACCAGGCATGTACTCCATCACAAAGAAGCTCTTTTTCTCCCATATGAAATGATCATACAGACTAGGAATTGCATGATGATTTAATGTTTGTAAAATCATTTTCTCTTGTTCAAATGATTTTCTACCAGACTCATATCTTTGTTTACTTTGTCTTAATTGTTTTAAGACTTTATATCTATTTACTTGTAAATCATTAACGACATATGTGACCCCATAACTGCCCATTCCAATTACTGATTCAATTTTATAACGTTCTGCAACAATTGTATTTTTCCGCAGTGGTCTATCAAATAATGCTAGTACACGACGCCATTTCATCAGCTACTTGAAAAGAAGCTACGGCTTTTACGTTTTCTTTTATAATGTTGATGTCCATAACCAGATGAACGTCGTTTATAATCGCTACTTGAATACGAGCGCCCTCTACGACGGTAATCACTACTTGAATACGAACGATATTTTTTCTTTCCTAATAAAGAATCAATAATTTTTTTGAACATCCCTTCACCTCTTGAGTAAAATTTCATTTTAATTATACCAATAATTATTGACTATATTTGTGACAGGTTTGTAAAGAGTAAAAAAACGACGAGTTATGCCCGTCGTTACTTTCATTCATCCTCTTCATCAAAAACTTCATCAATCATGCATTTCTCTAATAAATACTCAAATGTAATATCTGCGAGATCTTCAATTTCTTCTCGTTTCGGGACGTACCCTCTTTCAATTAGTTGCTCATAAAAAAACTCCGCAATCTCTTCCGTATCAATCACGACTTCAATTTCCTTCATGAGCATCACTCCTTTATTTCTGTTTTATGAAAAAATCTCAAAATTATGTATATGAGATTAGAAAAATAGATTTTATTTTTTTATAGGTCATAAGCTTTGGACGAGATGCATACGATTGTAGTACAAGCTATTCAAAGGGGGAAATAATAATGGAAAATCAATATGAAGTAGGACAAACAAAAGAAGAGTTCATGCATGAAGATCAATGGGCAGACTCTCTTATAAAGTGGCTTTTTATTTTTTTAATAATTGTAGGCATACCTTATACTGCATATGTTGTTGTTCAATTTATTCTCTCTTTCTAGTTAACTATTTTTTCTCTGTCAATTTAACTAAATAATTATGAACAACATCCATTACAATTTTATATTCTTCATCTTTAAATGTATCGAACAATAATTGATAATCGTTATAAATATCAAGTAATCCATCAATGATTTCTTGACGATTCGTCTTAACACTCACTTTTTTCGAGTTGTTAATTGACTTTAACTTACCTAAATCTAATTTATTCATACCTGCTTTATCTTGTTTCAGTTTCTTCAAAATTGCATTTGCCGTTTGAGCATTGGCAAGTAACGTTAAATCTGACTCATCCGCTTCTAACCATTCACCATCCGTAATCCGTGACAATTCATAAATTGTATCTTCCCATGCGTCATTCTTATATCTCCATACTTCTGTACGAAAACCAACAATACGGAAAACATCTTTATCATATCCAGTTACTTGCACAAGATCACCAAACGTGAAATTATAATTTAATTCAATCCACTCCGTATCGCCCTTCTTCATATCTTGCTCTGTAACGTGCTGCAGCGTTTGCTCTACGTAAAATCCATCGTGATTATTGACTTCGTATACATAAACTCCATCTAAAACCTTCATATTTGTGATTTTCCCAACGGTTCCATATAGCGTAATCACGACTATGTCCCCTACGTTATATTTAGGTTGTTTTTTTCTTGCCATCTCTATCTCTCCTTTTTTTGACGTCGTGATTTTGATAACAGTATATGCAACCTACATAAAAACGCTTATCACAGAAGCTTATATTCATAAATTTTTTCAATAAAAATTATAATCTTATAAAATTTACGTTACACTCAAAAGAAAAGCTAGTAACTAGACTAGCTTCAAATCAATAAAAAAACATACAGAATACTTCACTTTAAATAAAGTAATGTATTCTGTATGTTTTCAAATAGTTTTTATCTATCTTGTATGTATAAATCCCAGGCTTCATCAAATATAGACATACTTTCTAGCATTCCGCTCAACTCTAAGTATGAACTAATTTCATCATAGTCTTCAGATTGCTTCGGAAAACTTAAATCATCATACATCGCCTCTGCTAAATCTGAAATTTCATTTCTAAATAAAGCTGCACGATGCTTCATCATATAATGGTAAAATGTCTTTTTCAAAAATATTCCCTACCTTTCTAACTTGGGTACATTATACAAGGCAAAAAAGAAAAAAACCAGCATAAAAGCTGGTTAAAAGTCGAAGTAATTTCTTTTTAATAGACGTGGTCTTCCCATTAATTCTTCATATGTTAGTTGTTTTGGTAAATCTTTCGTATAAATTAAAAATAACTGATCTTCAATTTCTTTTACTGTATGGTCTGATTGATAGTCCATCCCGCACGAGGAACAAGAAATACATGGTGTCTTTTGGATTTCAATGGCTTTCGTACCATCTGGTAATTCCCAATATACAGTATTCAAGCTTTCTTTCGCTTCTGTACTGTCACACCACATACAATTCATACTGCATCACCCTCAGTTTTTTTGTCGTTTTCTTCTAATTTAGCCATTTGTGCTTGATATTTTTTATCTTTTAATTGATCACGCTTATCACGTTTATCTTTTAAAGATGCATGAGTATCATTATCTTCGTAGTCTTTACGACGGTTCATACGCTGTAAGTCGTCTGGAACGAGGTTAAATTTCTTATCGCTCATAAGACCTGCGATACCAACATCTGAACGTTTTTCTTCGTAGTTCGGATAAATCTCTTTAAAGTATCCTTCCGCTCTTCCTGGAATATAGCTCTCTGGCTCTGGATACGTCGTAATAACACCTTCAAAGTTACGAAGTACAACTTTATCTGCACTTTGTGAGATTAAATAGTTTGGTTGAAGTGCAATTTTACCGCCTCCACCTGGCGCATCAACAACGAATGTCGGAACAGCATAACCAGATGTGTGTCCACGTAAACCTTCAATAATTTCAAGACCTTTAGATACTGGTGCACGGAAGTGACCGATACCTTCAGATAAATCACATTGATAAATGTAATATGGACGTACACGGATTTTTACTAAGTCATGCATAAGTTTTTTCATAATTGGAACGCTGTCGTTAATACCAGCTAAAATTACTGCTTGGTTTCCGACTGGAACACCAGCATTCGCTAACATTTCACATGCCTTTTTCGATTCTTCAGTAATTTCAATAGATGTATTGAAATGTGTATTTAACCATACTGGATGGTATTTTTTAATAATGTTACATAAATTTTCTGTAATACGTTGTGGGAATACTACTGGTGCTCTCGTTCCGATACGAATAATCTCAACATGCGGAATCTCTCGTAAATTTTTTAATACATATTCTAAAATTTTATCGTTAATTAGAAGTCCATCACCACCGGAGATTAATACATCTCGTACTTGTGGTGTTTCACTAATATAAGCAATCGCATCATCTAATTGTTTCTTCGGTACACCCATTCCAATTTGTCCACTAAAACGACGGCGTGTACAGTAACGACAATACATAGAACATTGATTTGTTACTAAGAATAGTACACGGTCCGGATAACGATGTGTTAGCCCTGGAACTGGTGAATCTTCATCTTCGTGAAGCGGATCTTCTAAATCATATTTTGTTTTATATAACTCTTCCGAAATCGGTACTGATTGCATCCGAATCGGACAGCGTGGATCATCAGGATTCATTAGCCAAGCATAGTACGGTGTAATGTTTAACGGGATCGTTTTCGTTGAAATTTTAACGCCCTCTTCTTCTTCAGGTGTTAAGTTAATTACTTTTCTTAAGTCATCTAACGTTTTGATCGTATTCGTTAATTGCCAAACCCAATCATTCCATTGCTCTTCAGTAACATCTTTCCATAATTCGATATCCTTCCAGTGACGATTTGGTTTGTATACATCATGTAACATTGCTATTCCCCCTTTTTATACGCTCATCCTTTATATAAGCAATAGTTATGCCAACTTTACATTGTTGATAAGTAAATGTGCGGAGAACCCTATTACATAAGCGAAAAAATATTTTTAAGCGTTGTATGAAATCAATACTTAACATTATATTCATTACTTTTTATATATGTAAACGCTCTTTTATTCGTGCAAACACACAAAAACCGCCGATTATTCGGCGGTTTTGTCGTACTTGCTCAGTTTATATTGAAGCGTTTGACGAGGGATACCTAACATTTTTGCGGCTTGTAATATATTCCCTTCCGTTTCAATCAACGCTTGATCTATTAATTCTTTTTCTGTTTGATGAAGTGCTTCTCTAAGTGGCAATATGCTCTTCTTCTTCGGAAGATTCTCTTTCCGAAATGTACGCGGTAAACAATTAGCTGTTAATGTATTACCTTCTGCAATTATGACAGCATGTTCAATCGTATGTTTTAACTCCCGGACATTTCCAGGCCACTGATAAGCTTGCAGTCTATCTTTCGCTTCCTCATCAATTTGAAGTACACCTTTTTTATAACTTTTATTATATTCTTTCAAAAAATAAGATGCTAATAATAGTACATCCTCAGTTCTTTCACGAAGCGGTGGGATATATAATGAAAATACGTTTAAGCGATAATATAAATCAGTGCGAATTTTATTCTCTCGTAAACATATTTCTGGAGGCTGGTTCATTGCGGTAATAACGCGAACATCTACTTTTCTCGTCTTATTATCACCAATTCTTCTAATGACTCCATCTTCTAACACTCGTAACATTTTTGCCTGCAAATCAAGAGGCATTGAATTTAGTTCATCTAAAAATAATGTACCACCATCAACAAGTTCAAATAGCCCAGCTCTTTCAATCGCTCCTGTATAGCTTCCTTTTGTCGTTCCAAACAATAAACTTTCTAATAACGACTCTGGTAAAGCTGCACAGTTTTGTGCAATAAATGGCTTGTTTTTTCTTTTAGAAGCTTCATGAATTGCTTGTACGAACAGTTCTTTTCCTGTTCCTGTTTCACCATATATTAAAACATTTGCGTCTGTTGGTGCTACTTTTTGTGCTAGCTCTTTCGTCTGTTTAAACCGCGTATCATTTGTCACTATCGTCTCAAATGCAGCATGCTTTTTAATCAATTTTTTTCTAGATGACCGTTTTATTTTCGACTGTAAATCAACAATTGTGTCAGTAAGTTTTTGAATTGTAGAGTAATCCTTTGCAATTTCAACAGCCCCGGCAATATTTCCATCTATAAAAATAGGTAACGTCGTATTTACTGTACAAACATCTTCACCATTTAAATTTTGATAATGCTGTACTTGATGTACGATAGGTTTTTTTGTATCTAATACTTTCATCAATGTACTCGTTTCCCTTGATAAAGACGGGAACACTTCTAACAAATGCTTCCCTAACACTTTTTCAATCTTGGATCCATCGTGTTTTGCAGCTACAGAGTTATAAAATATTGTAATTCCATTTTCATCTACAGCGTGTATAGCCTCATCAATGCTGCCCAAAATCGCTTCAATGACTTCTTGTGTCGAAACTGCTAGCAATGTCATCCCCCCTTTTGCCGAAAATCCAGCAATTACATGCCGAATTTTCGGCATACCTATGTGCGATTGTAAGCATGACGATTCCGTTCTATAATTTTGATCAATTTTATATTTTAATTAGTACGGCTTTTTCGAACACCCAGCTCCACCTAACTATTTTGCTTTACAGCCGAATTTTGAGGCGGAATTTTTACTGCTTTCGAATAGCTAGATAAATCTTTCACCCATATATTCATATCTTCCAACTTATCGAAAATGTAGCAATTATTCGCCAGTCTTCCTGTATACGTATAGCCTAATTGATGAAATGCAGCATTCATTCCGAAAGAAAGCGATCGAGCAATTGTATAGGAACAGAAAATAGATTTTTCTCGGAGCTCTTCCTCTAATTTAATTAGTAAACTTTTCATAAATCCATGTTTACGATATTCAGGTAAAGTAGCACAATTTGTTAATTCTGCATTCCCTTCTTTTATATTCATTTCTGCAGATGCTGTACTAATAATTTCCCCCTCAAATTCATACACGTAGTAAATTGTATCGTCTTCTTTCATCGTCTGTAATACATAACTCGCTTCATTTAAAGGTGTCGGATACACTTCAAATACTTTTCCGAATACAGTTGCTAATTCTTCTGCATCTTCTTCAGTCGCTTTTCTCAGCAGAAATTTCTCTGGAACTACTTTTTCTTTTATTTCTTTTCCTTTTACACCGCTTAATATAGTATCTTCCTCAGTCCAATGCATACTATTTCGTCTTTCATCATTATTATATTTCACAAAAAAGTATGCATCGTGTCCTTGAAAATAATGAGGTATCGTTGCTTCCAACAAAAAACCGAAAGAGAGCCATGTTGAAACATGCTCTCCCTTTCCTTTAATAATACATTTAGTGAAAGAATGTTTCTCTGCTAGTTCGTCAATTGTCTGTATAATACTTTCAACATTTCCTGTATAGTGGTCTACTCGGATACGTTTATTAAAATAATCTAAAACGCCTTCTACTGTATAACAATTCGTCTGTTCTCTAAAAGATTCATAGTATTTCATTTTTTCACCTCACACCAATCTAGTAATGTACATGCAATAATTTTTGCGGCAGCTATCATTTTATCAACTTCTATATACTCGTTTGGATAGTGTGCTACTTTTGTCTCTCCTGGACCAAATACTATAGTTGGTACACCTGAGATTTGTGTAAATAAACCTCCATCAGTCCCCCAAGGAGATGCTTCAATAATTGGTTCGTTCCCTTCGATTTCAACAAAGTTATGATGAAGTGCGGTAATAAGTTCATGATTTTCTTCTAATTCACCAGGAACCCATCTCGCTCCAAACCATTCTACTTCTACTGGATTTTCAACAAACCAATTGTCCACATCATTTAATTCAGCAATCCAATTCTCAAATTCTTCTTTTGCCGCCTCTATAGTCTCATTCGGCGCAACACCGCATCTTCCTTCTAAAATTAATTCATCGGGAACAGAACTTGGCCAACTCCCTCCTTCAATTTTCCCAATGTTAATTGGAATTGGAATCGGAATTCCTTTAAATAACGGATCTGTGATTCGACTATTTCTTTTCTCCTCTAGCTTTCTTACATGTTCTATAACAAACATACTTTTTTCAATTGCACTAACCCCTTCATAACGCGTTCCACCGTGTGCTGCTTTCCCTTTTACACGTAGACGAAACCACATGGAACCTTGTTGTTTCGGGAAAAACTTCATATTAGTAGGTTCTGGAATAATGACACCATCTGCCTTATATCCTCGTAATATAGTTGCTAATGTCCCTGCTCCGCCACTTTCCTCTTCTATTACACTTTGAAAATAGATGTCTCCTTTTAATTCAATGCTAGATTCAATAATCGCTTCCATCGCAAGCATGAGTGCGACATTTCCGCCTTTCATATCCGTCGTTCCACGGCCATATATACGATTTCCTATTCTCTCACCACTATAAGGATGATGTTCCCACTGATTCACATCCCCTTCCGGAACTACATCAATATGCCCATTTAATATCATAGATTTCCCGTCGCCACTTCCTTTTAAAGTTGCTACAATATTTGGGCTATCTGAAAAACTTGTACGGGGTGATACAAAATAAGGATGACCTTTCATTTTAGAAAAAGAAGGCTCCCAAATATCGAGGTCTAAACCTAATTCACGTAATTTTTCAATCACAATCGCCTGCGCACCGCTTTCATCACCAGATACGCTCTTTTCTTGAATTAATCGCTTTAAAAATTTTACACTTTCTTCTTCATGACTCTCAATATAATCACAAACTTGCTTTTTTAATTGCTCCACATATTACATCTCCCTTCATTCAATTACTAGTAAGTTAGAACTAATTTGAAAATCAGCTTCTGTATGTCGTTTTACATCTTCTACTGTGTATGGACTCATTAATTCTTGTAATATAAGTCCACTCGGAGTTACCTCCATGACCGCCATATCAGTAATAATTAAATCTACACATTTCTTTGAAGTTAATGGCAATGTACACTCTGAAACAATTTTTGCATTTCCATACTTATCAACATGATTCATCACAACAACGACCCGCTTCGCTTTTTGTGCTAAATCCATTGCTCCACCAATGCCTGGAACACGTTTTCCAGGTACAATCCAGTTTGCTAAATCACCATTTTCACTTACCTGTAATGAACCAAGAATCGTTATATCTAGCAAACCTTTTCGAATCATACCAAACGCTGTACAGCTATCGAAATAACTCGCTCCTGTTATAAGAGAAGTTGGTAAACCTGCTGCGTTACACAAATTTTCATCTTCATTCCCTTTACTTGGTGTTGGTCCCATTCCGACGATTCCATTTTCCGCATGAAACATAACATTTATATCGTCAGGCAAATGATTTGGTACAAGCGATGGTATGCCAATACCTAAATTTACAATCATGCCATTTTGTATTTCTTTCGCCGCTCGCCTAGCAATCTTATCTCTCACTTCTACGCCCATACCCATTTCCAGTTCACTCCTTCCGACGGTACAATATAATTTACGAAAACACCTGGAACGACGATTTCCTCTGGATCTAAACTTCCTAGCGGGACTATTTCTTCTGCTTCTACAATTGTTATATCCCCAGCCATTGCTACGTGAGGATTCATATTTCGTGCACTTTTGTCAAAAACAAGGTTACCAAACGGATCTGACTTTTTCGCATATACAATTGAAACTTCAGCAGTTAATGCTGTTTCAACTAAATATGTCTTACCATTCATTTCAACCGTTCGTTTTCCCTCTTCCACAATCGTATCAACACCTACATCAACTAAAACACCACCAAGACCAACACCACCAGCACGAATGCGCTCTGCTAATGTTCCCTGCGGAGAAAACTCAATTTGTAATCTTCCCTCGTTTAGTTGCCTTCCTGCATTTGGGTTGGAGCCAATGTGAGAAGTAATTAGTGATTTAACTCTTTCATTTGTAACAAGACGACCGATACCTACATCAGGAAATCCAGTGTCATTTCCAACCAAATTTAAATTTGTAACGCCTTTTTCTAAAATTGCCTGTATTAAAGATGGAGGGGATCCAATCCCTCCAAATCCCCCAAACATTAATGTCATATCATCATGGAACAAAGAAATTACTTCCTCAATTTCTTTTAATTTACCGAATGTATTTGTAATAGTTGTCATGCGATACTATGCCCTCCTTTTTGCATCATCTCTTCCACACTTTTAGAGAAAATTGAAAGTAATTCATCTAACTCGGAATATGTAGTTGTCATTGGCGGTGCTACTAGCAGTGCACTATCTTCTTTTCCTGCTTGCCCTGAAACTGCTTGGTATAAAAGCAGGCCATTTTTAGCTGCAACCGAAATAAGCTCCGACGCTTTTGTAAACGGTTGCAATTCTACTCCAATTAGCAACCCTTTTCCGCGCACATCAGCAATGATTGTCGATTGTTGTTGAACTTTCTGTAAGCCTTTTATTAAATATTCTCCCTTTTCTGCTGTTTTTTCAGGGAGATTATGTTTCTCCATATATTCAATAACAGCTAAAGCCGTTGCTGCAGACAATGGATTTGCACTTAACGTATGACCGCTCATTACTGAACGTGATCCACGTAATATTGGTTCCATAACACGATCACTTACAACTGTCGCTGCCATCGGTGTATATCCCGCTCCTAGCCCTTTACCAAGTGTCATAATATCAGGTTCTACACCCCAATGCTCCATCGCAAACCATGCTCCCGTACGACCAAGCCCAGTCATTACTTCATCCGCAATAAATAAAATATCGTAATGGTTGCAAATATCTTTAATGACTTTATAATAGTCTTTTGGCGGAACAACCGCGCCTCCAGCTGCTCCGATAATCGGCTCAGCAATAAAAGCAGCAATATGCTCTGCACCAATTCTTTCAATTGATCTTTCTAATTCAGTCGCACATGCCAGCTGACAAGTTGGATATACCTTTTGAACAGGACACCTGAAACAATATGGAGCTGGTATAGTCGGATAATCTTCCAAAATAGATACGAAACGTTGTCTACGTAGTGGGTGACCAGACATCGATAACGCACCCATCGTAATACCGTGATAACTCATCCATCTCGATAAAATTTTATGCTTACCTTGAATACCTCGCTCTTGAAAATGCTGAATTGCAATTTTCATAGCTGTTTCATTTGCTTCCGTACCACTATTTACAAAGAAACTCCAGTTCAAATCTCCTACACTTAAATCACTTAACTTCTTCGCTAATTTTTCAGCTGGTTCACTCGTAAACTGTGATCTATAAACAAAAGCAATCTCCTCAGCTTGCTTTTTAATAACGTCTGCAATCTCCTTTACGCCATGCCCAATACCTGCCGTAATTGCTCCTGACGAACCATCAAAATATTTATTACCATTTTGATCATACAAATAAACACCTTTTCCATGTGAAATCATTGGATACGGCTGACCAACAAGTGGTTTAATTAAGTAATCGCGCATAGCGCTCCCCCATTTCTCCAATTTGTATATATATATGAAGAAAATTGACGTTTCTTTCATAAAAAAGAATCCTCTGCAAAAGCAGTGAATTTATCAAAAAACTATTATAAAATATACAAATGAGTGCTTAAAAATACCTATAAAACAGAAAATTCAGAACTTAAAAATGAAGACCAACCCTTTTCTATACGCCCAAGTAACCCTCCCTTTTATATGAAATGACTACATCACCAAATGTTTTTATAGCATAATGCCAGCTGCCCTCAAATGCCGACATTCTGTACACTTCGACGGAACTCCCGTTAAACTCCTTCCTATTATCCTACTTTAAATTGCATATTTTAAAACAAATTTCGACAACGCTACACCTTTCTAATCAGTTCAGATTCATATTTAATATGTAAATTTTTCATTTTTAAACTATAAAAAAAGAACCGATTAACCACATTAATCAGTTCGTCATGACGCTCTCTTATGGGTTAATACTGTCAATTGCTAAAATAAATAGAAAAATCAAGTTTACAAATTCATCCTACAGCCTATAACACAAAACCTTTTCATAACTTCATTCACAATTACTATCAGGATATCCCTATCCCGAAGTGGCACCCCTTTCCTCAGATTCAAACTACCTTTCCTTTATAATTTATGTAGGACAATTATCACTTTGTATGTGTATTTGCCTATAATTAAAAAAAACCCTAGTTTTCTAGCGATTGCTGGACATGTATTCAATATGTTATTGAAATGCACTTTCAATTTGGCATTTATTTTACTTTCGTGCAATCATATGTACTGCTTTACTCTGCAAAATACTCGTAAGCACAAGCACCTCTTTATGACAACATATTTGTTGTAAATTTTTAATTTTCCCCTTTATAAAATCATTTTTTCGCATAACCGCTTTCTTGCTTCGCATATAATTTTAATGATGACAAAGGAGGAATGTTCATGTCTCAATCTGAAATTGAAAAATATGGACAAGAAGTTACGCAATACGAACAGCTCGCACGTTACTATCAGTTTCGTAATCCTAAAAAATATATAGAATTATATATGAAATATTGCGATGCACTTTCAAAACTTGTACAGGCGCATGAAACAAGGGATTCACAAGAAGCTACTTTACCGTCACATATAAGAATTTTTCATGCCGATCCAAATATACCGGCGGTTGACATTTTAGTAAACGGACAAAAAGTTATTAAAAATATTTCATTTAAGCAATTCAGCCCTTATTTATCATTAGTACAAGGTAAATACCGTATAGATATTGTCCCTGTCGGAAATGAAACTCCAATCTTTTCAGCATTGGTACCAATAATGGGAAATCATACTTATACTCTTGCTGCAATAAATAGTGATAATCACCTACAATTACAACCTATACTTGATAATACACATTTACCAGCTGGTCAAGCCAAAATACGCTTTGCACATTTCTCTCCAGATACCCCTGTTGTAAATGTCGATTTAAAAGATGGAGATCATTTATTTGAAAATGTACTCTTTAAACAGATAACAGATTTTTTGCAAGTTAGCCCCGGTACAGCGGATATTGAAATTTCACTCGCAAATAATAAAAACGTTTTATTGACTATACCGAAATTCAATGTTGAACCAAATGTTATTTATACAATTTCAATAGTAGGTTATTCAACTAAAGATCCTAAATTAGAAGCCGTTATACTCACAAATTAAAACAGTCTACACCATTCATTTGGTGTAGACTGTTTATTTTTGAAATGCAATTTGAAATTCTGTCCAATCGTTATCTGATCGACACATAATGGACCCATTATGTTTTTCCACAATTTGTTTACATACAAATAAGCCAATACCAGTTCCTAACTTTTTAGTAGTTACAAACGGTTCAAAAATCGTTTCTACATTTTCAGCTGGAATCATTGGTCCATTATTTTTTATCACAATTCGAATAGCTTGATCTTCTTCAAATACATCAATGATAATTTTTCGTTCTTCTTTCATTGATTCAAGAGCATCAATTGAATTCATTAATATGTTTAAAAATACTTGTCTCACTTCACTTCGATAACCAACAAGCGGAATTGGATACGGTAAATTCTTTTCAATTGAAACATTCGCATTGACCAAACTCGGATATAAGAATTGTATAATGTCTTGAAACAAGTCATTAAGCCAAAACCGTTCCGATTCATTCCACATTTCTTTTTTCGATACGAGTAAAAATTGCGAAATACGAAAATTTAATTGATCTAATTCATGCGAAATAATATCTAAATACGATAAACTCGGATGATCTGCCTTTAATAGTTTGACAAATCCCATAATGGAAGTAAGCGGATTACGAAATTCATGTACAAAACTAGCTGACATTTGCCCTAAAATCGTCAGCCTTTCTTTATGTGTTTCATTAATATATTGCTGTTTTTCCTCTAAATTCTTCGATATAATTTCCGAGTATTTTAAAACGGTATAATAAATTAATTTGTCAAAACAAGTATGTATTTTTGCCATAATTGGTTTCAATTCACGAGCGCTAACATCTAATTCACACATCGCTTCGAAAAGTTCATTTCTTCCCACGTTTGCGTTATAAACAAAATCTCCAATATTCGCATCTGCTCCAGCACGTTCAATAGCAATTTTCTCGCATAACGGTTGAAGATAATTTATATCTTTATCTTCCATAGTAAGTTCGATAATCAACTCTAGTAAATCCTCTCCATTTTGAACTACTTCTAGTTTAAATGGATCTTTTTCGGAAATTATCATTTTGTTTTTCCAGTTCTCTACGAATTGGTGCCTATTGTTTTTCAAGTGTGAACAAAATATTTCTTTAATATCCTTATCGATTGGAAAAACCTCCATTCCCTCCATTTCCATACGACGAATACCCTTTATATTTTGAATATTAACACAAAAAAGATGATTCGTTAATAGATTTTTGTCACATTTTGTTAATTTCTGTTGATAAAATTATTTTTTTCTTTCTTATTTAACTAATTGTATGCAAATACCCTTTTTCCTTCACACATTTTCATTATTTCCGTAGTCAACACGACTTTTTTTTGCATCATTTTTAATTCTTGCGTACAATAGAAAATGAAAGGTGTGAAAAATATGGTAAATAAAAATGTGGAAGATTATCTCCAAGAAGGCATTTACGGCCAAAAGCAAAACAAACCAGAAGAACGTAATATGTATTTAACTACATTACGTGAGCGTGTAGAAATCGCTTTAACGATCGGTCAAGTAATGCAAAGTAATGTATACTCTGAAGTGGCGGGTAGCATGCGCTCTTCTCAATCATTACAACTCCTCCTAAATGGTGGCATTGCTTACCCACATTTATCAAAATACATTAAATTAGCAAACGAAAAAAATGTTCCTTTTACAATTGTTCAAAATAAAGATACAAAAACACCAATCGGTTTAGTATTAACTCATGCTACTGCTGTAGATAAAGAACAAATTTATGTAGAAGATACTATTTTCAAACAAGAAATGAAGTAAAAGTTACACTTAATTAAATAGTTACTAGAAGCGTAAAAAACGAGTATGGAATCGTAAACATTTCCTACTCGTTTTTTTAGCGCAAAGTTTAAGTTTTTCTAATTTATTTTTTAATACATACTAATTTCATTTCTGTCATTTCTTCTATTGCATATTTAATTCCTTCGCGCCCCGTGCCACTTTCTTTCACACCACCATAAGGCATATGATCTACTCTGAACGTTGGAATATCATTAATCATGACACCACCAACCTCTAACTCATCGATTGCACGCATTGCTTTAAATAAATTATTTGTAAATACTCCTGCCTGTAAGCCGTAACGCGAATTATTTACTTGCTCAATCGCTTCATCAAATTCTTTAAATGTATTTACTGTCATGAGTGGACCGAATACTTCTTGGCACTGCACAGATACATGATTTGGAACATTTGTTAATACAGTCGGTTCAAAAATTCTTGCATCCCGCTTCTTACCACCGTATAAAATAGTTGCTCCTTCCTTGATTGCTTCTTGAACCCACATATCAATTCGCTCTACATCTTTTTTTGAAATTAAAGCTGATACATCCGTTTCTTCAAGCAGTGGATCACCAACAACTACTGATTCCATCGCTTTCTTTAGCTTCGAAAGAAATTCATGCATTTTCGTTTCATGTACAAAAACACGTTGTACGGAAATACAAACTTGCCCATTATTAACAAATGCTCCCCATTTTACACGTTCAATGATTTCATCTGTTAACTCTACATCTTCATCAATTATAACAGCAGCATTTGATCCTAGTTCTAACGTAACTCGTTTTAACCCAGCCTTTTGTTTTATTCCGATTCCAACTTTTGGACTTCCGGTAAAAGTAATAGAAGCAACATAATCATTTTTAACGATTGCCTCACCCACCGTGGAGCCAGGACCAGAAATGATATTTAAAGCTCCATTTGGCAATCCTGCCTCTTCAAATAACTCAACTAATGCATAAGATGATAATGGCGTTTGATCAGCTGGCTTTAACACAACTGTATTTCCGGCAGCAATTGCAGGTCCAACTTTATGCGCAACTAAATTTAATGGGAAATTAAATGGTGTAATAGCCCCTATTACACCAATCGGCTTTCGGATTGTATATGCAATACGCCCATCCGCACCAGGTGCGGCGTCTAATGGCAATGTCTCACCATATATACGCTTCGCTTCTTCAGCTGCAAATTTGTATGTTTGAACAGTACGATCCACTTCTCCCCTAGCAGCACGTATTGGTTTTGCAGCTTCTTTTGCAATAATCTCTGCAAATTCTTCTCTTCTTTCATCCATTTTTTGTGCAACCTTCTCTAAAATAATCGCACGATCATATGCGGATAATTTATTCATTTTTGTCATTGCATTTTTTGCAGCAATAACAGCCTCTTTTACATCTTCTTCCGTTCCTTGTGCAATTTCTGCTAATATTTCTTCAGAATATGGTGCGTATAATGGTTTATACGTGTTTACAGATTTCCAATCTCCATTTATATATAAATGCTTTTTCATACTTCTTCTCCTTCCAAATATATGTATAGAACAATAATTCACCTAGTGAAAGGTCTGGCTTATGTCATTGTATCATAGCCCCTATCCCTCAAAAAACATTATGCTCAAAAAAACTCTGCTATTTAGCAGAGTTTACGAGCTAATTTGCTCTTGTAATGAAATTTGTTTTTCATCTTCTAAAATAACAATCGATTCTACTATCTTTGTAACTTCCAATCTTTTTATATAGTGTCCATCTAATTCTTTCACACAAAACTTATAATTTTCAATTTCAATGGAATCCTCTTCAGCAATCTCTATATTCTTCGTTAAAATCCAACCACCAATTGTATCAACACCATCATCATCAATCCCTAAACCAAATAACGTATTCACTTCACTAACAAGTACTTTTCCCTCTAGTATCGTCTTCGTTTCACTAACTTGTTGAATTTCTGGCTGCTCATCCGTATCAAACTCATCCTGAATATCTCCAACAATTTCTTCCAGAATATCTTCAACAGTAACAAGTCCAGATGTCCCACCATATTCATCTATCAATATAGCAATATGTGTTCTTTCTTTTTGCATTTTTAAAAACAAATCATGAATTGGGATAGAATCGATAACTAAAATAATTGGTCTCATATATTGCTCTACTGTCTTTTTATTAACAGCTTTATGTTGTACAAACTCAGTAAAAATATCTTTAAAATTCACAAAACCTATTACGTGGTCTTTATCGCCATCAACAACTGGATACCTTGTATATTTTTCACGAGACATTTTTTGCAAAGCTTCTTCAGCAGGCATTTCTTTACTTATAATATTCATTTCGGTTCGAGGTACCATTATTTCTTTTGCAATCCGATCATCAAATTCAAAAATTTTATTTACATATTTATATTCAGATTGATTAATTTCACCATTTTTATAACTCTCTGAAACTAACAACCGTAATTCTTCTTCTGAATGAACCTCATCATGCCCCTTCGGCGGTTTCAACCCTAGCAGCTTCGTAATGATTCGAGCTGAACCATTTAATATCCAAATAAATGGGAATGCAATACGATAAAAGAAAATTAACGGCTTAGAAACAAGCAAACTTACTTGTTCAGATTTTTGAATTGCAAATGTTTTTGGGGCCAATTCCCCTATTACAACATGTAAAAAAGTAATTAAAAAAAATACTAAAATTACAGCAAAAATGTCTGCTAGTTGAGTAGAGATATTCCAATTTGCAAAAAGCGTATCAAACATTTGCTTTAACGCAGGTTTACCAAACCACCCAATTCCTAAAGCTGTAACAGTAATTCCTAGCTGACAAGCAGATAAATATTCGTCTAAGTTTGTAATGACTGTTTTGACCGATGTTGCACGATTATTTCCTTCTGCAATTAAATAGTCAATTCGTGAACTTCTCACTTTAACAATTGCAAATTCTGCTGCAACGAAAAATGCCGTTAAGGCAATTAAAACAATCACTATACTTATACTATATATGTCCAAATACTTTTCCTTACTTACATTGTAAGCAAGGAAGCCACCTCCTACTTAATTATATTCAAGTGAAGTAAGCATTCTAATACTCTAACAAAATTCTACATTAGCAACCACCTTTTTATATATTATATGCATACATAAAAAAGATATTTATCATTATGATAATCTAATTCATTTACACTAGTCAAATTATTCTAAATGTTACGATAAAACATTTTTATTTAAACGAACTATTCTTCTCAACTCAATTTCGTGAAAAAACACTTTCTTTGCCGATTCCACACTTCTTTTGTCACACTAGAAGGGAACTTACTTCATAGCTCGAAATCATTCAACAGGATATATATAGGAGGGATTATTTTGGAATATAAAACACCATTTATCGCAAAAAAATTAGGTGTTAGCCCAAAGGCTGTTGTCCGGATCGCGCAACAATTAAATCTTACGATAGAAAAAAACAAATATGGCCACTTTATTTTCACACAAGATGATGTCGATCAAATGTTAGAACACCATCTATTTCAAATAGAGCAGTCTCAAAATCCTCAACCTACTCAAAAGGCTTCCTCAAATGAGGTTGAAGAATTAAAAACTCAAGTCAATACAATTGTTCAAAACATATCATCGAATGATTTTGAGCAATTAGCTAATCAATTAAACACTATTACAAGAAGGCTCGATCGAATGGAAGAACAAATGCAAGATAAGGCAAATGATGTCGTCACGTACCAACTTTTACAACACCGTCGTGAAATGGAGGAAATGTTAGAGCGAATTCAAAAGTTAGAAGCTGCGCTAACGAAAGAAGAACCCATTTATATTACTCCTGATTCAAAACCAACATACGAACGAGAAAAGAAACCGAAGCGCCGCAAAATGATTTTTAGTATATTTGGATTATAATTTTTAGACCCTTATTAAAATAATAAGGGTCTTTTTTAATGAAGAGTTATATCTTATAAAAATATTATTCTCTTTATTATACATATTCACTTCGTTTTATTTCGTTAACATAATATTTTTACTGTATTCTGCAATTAATGCCTGTGCATGAGCATTCCCTTGAATCACATCACGAAATTCTTTTAAAGAATACAAATGCGTAACCCCTTTTCGAGCATGAATTCTTACTGGTACACCTTGTAAAGTATCATGAAACTGAAATGGATTATCTATCGGTTCAATTGGAAAACCGAGTGTAAGTAAATACATATACATTCTTTTTGTCACTGCTGCAATGTACCATTCAGCTTTTGTTTCTAACGCATGTATAAATAAAATAGCTGTTAACCTTTTGAAATGTCCTCTCCCACGAGATGTTTTCGAAATACTTAACTTGCCTATTTCATACACATTCTTCAAATCTTTTACTAAATCATTTTTAGAAAACGGATAGAAAAACTCAGAATTTGATTGTTCAGGTACCGTATACTTAATACATTCTACTGTACCAATAGGATGTTCATCTTCTATTAATAAAAATCGTGATGGATTTAAATTACGTTCTACAAACATTAAGTTTCTTTCTTCACAAAAATCTCCCCATAGTTGCTCGAACCCAAAATGTTCTTCCTTTGTTTGAACACGCTGGAACATATTTAACCGCCTTTCCCATCGCCGCTCTGTTTTTGATAACGCTTTCACTATCTATCATATAAGAACAAATCTTCGTATGCAACTAAAAATATTTATGACTTATTATATTCTGCAAAGTGAATTAGATTCCAATTTAATCGACTTTTATCCCGCGCTCACATTCCTTTTAATAACACATTCGTATCACTTTTCAAACCTAAATTACATTATGTTTCTTTCCATACAGCATATAATTCTTCTTAATCTAAAAAAATCCTTTATGAAAAAGGATTTCTTTTACTTCTGAATGCTTTTTAACCATTTTTCAAAAATTTGTACCATCCCATGTTTTCCAGCTAATTTCTCTTCCCCTTGTTTCGTCTTATATGGATATAACTGCAAGAAAACACCGCATCCAGACTCAATTTTTTTACTATGCATATGGCTTCCTGGATATACACAAATGACTTCATAAATTGACCTTCGATAATAGACTCGCTTTCCATCCTGTTCTTCTACATACTTTATAGACCAGTACTTATACATTTGCTCAGTTGCTTTTGTATTTCCGACATGCTGAAAAATATTGTACATTGGACTGTATTTCACTTCAATAATAATAGAAGATTTATATACGTAGTTCCCATCTTCTTTTACATAACAGTCTAAGCGAATATCTGGCTTCTTCGTATCCTCACCATTGTAAAAATTACTACCTTTACTTAATGCAATAAGAGGATGTGTTTCAATTAAATCATTAAATGCGACATGCACCTTTATATCATCTCGTTCTAAAACTACTGTCGTTCCATCTTGTAATCCATCTACATAAAAATGTTCTTGTATTTGTTCACGAATTGAGTTTCTAGCCTCAAAACCAATTTGCTCTAAAATTGAAATAACGATAAAAAAAGCGTAATATTCATACACTAAAAACGTTGGCTTATAAACAAATAATAACGATGGAGATTGATCCGTATATTGCGGGAGTACTTCTAAATGATGTAGTAATTGTTGATGTGGTATCGGTAAATCATGTAAGTTCATGTTACTTGTTTCAGTAACTTCCCTCCAAAACGAAGAGTGCATTAACATTTGAAAGTATTGTACATTTTCATGCACGATATGCGCCAATATTTTATATTCTTGTATTTTCATTGAGCTCTTTCGTAAATCGGCTTCTTTTAGTAAATGTATATTTTTATATTTTTGCTTCTCTCTATCGGTTACCGATCCATTTCGCTCAATTGTTTGTATAATCGTTTTTACGGCTTGAAACTCTTCTGATTTTTTCTTTTTTTCTCTTTCTAAGATTTCAATTGTTTGACGTAAAAAACTTTTAGCTTCAATTAAATAATGATAAAATTGCATCGCTTTATATTTAAGAAATGCATTTTCCTTACTATTTTTTTGTTCCATAAACTTACGATTATAATGTTTGGCATAAGGTTTTCTTTCTGCCACTATAGTTCCTCTTCTTGTTGGCTTTCGCTCTTTTCCTTCCCATTTATATGCATTTATAAATTTTGAACTTGATTCTATTTTCTTAAAGATTTGCTTTATCATTTTCATTTTTTGGGGTAACTTTCTAAGCAACACTAAATAAGAAGAATCCTCAATATCGCTAAGTGCAGAGAAAGTCTTTTTATAATAACCTCTATCCAAAATCAACTCATTTAAAATTGACTTCACATAGTCTTGAATCATTTCAAATTGATCATCAAAAAAGTTTTTCGGTACGATTTGAAAAGCGCCATAATACGTTGTATCTTCTATGCGCACTTCAAAATGGTATAAACCGCAGCGCCATGGATAAAAGAATTCTGTTTTCCCATGTTCATATATTAATACTCTTTGTTTTTTTTCATTTATTTCATATTGAGCCTCTTTTATATTTTTCTGTCCCTCATATACTTTATTCCATATAAAAGTAATATTCATTGGGATTTCATAATTATACTGCAATCTAATTGGTTTTAATTCTTGTACTTTATAAATACATTGAACCAATGCTGTAGTAGATGTACAAAGACGATTTAATAAAATATAATCTCCTTTCCCCTCATTTCCAATGATTAACTTTAATACAAAAGGGAGCGTTTCATTCGTATCAACGATTTTTGTTTCGTAACGCCCTTCATTTTGCATATCCATACAGCTCCAGTTCCCTACGTTTTTCTCGTATATATGCTAAAGAATGTTCAAATGTAGATACTCTGTTTGCAAGTGCAGATTGCAAAAGAGGTACTAAGGTCGCTCCCCTTTTTGCTTCTTCAGAAAGTAAAGACCCAACCATCATTTCGGTCCCTCTGATTTTCGTTAATACACGCTGCTTTATTTGTAAATCAAACCCCTCTTCTCTACTGATCATATAGGTATGGTTATTTTGGAACGGTATGTTTTGCAAATAAGTCGCAATTGCATTTGCACATCGGAAAGAAATTCCCTTAGACGCATCATGTGATGACAATACGACATGCAACTTATCTAATAGCTCTAATTCTTCTTCAGAAAACACTTCAATCATCGCTTTATTTCTCATCCAATTTATCCGAAATTCTCCCGCTGTTACTTTCAAAGGTGGGTGTAATACGACTTTCCCCTGTTCCATGCCCATCTCACAAAACGGAATTTTCTGTAACGTTATTAGGTTCGTTCGGTCTAATAATCGATCGGAGAGCTCTTTCGTTGTTTCATCAAAATTCACAGTACCTACAAATATAATATTTTCTCCAATTTCAATTGTTGATGGAATTGAATTCTCAATGTCCTGAACACCCTCATACAAGTTTAAAATACGATTTTTTGTTTCAAGTTGAAGAACAGAGAGAAATGGAGTAAACCAATGCTCAATATGAGACATGTTCATTTCATCAAAAACGATTATATACAGTTGATTTTGATTTTCTTTCGCCTTCATTAACGTCCTAACTAACTTCGTTTCACTTTCAATAAAAGTACCATTCGGATGAAGGTAACCAAGTAAATCATGTGGTTCTTGATACGATGGCGAAATTGGAATCCAAACCAATTCCTCCCCATACTGTAACCCTAATGCTTCTGCATAAGTTTGCACAAAACGTGATTTCCCAACGCCCGGTATACCACCAAGAATCGTTAATATATTTGTTTTTACACTTATATGGAAATTATAAATATCCGTTTCATCCAAATATAGCCCTTTATTATGCACCATACTTTGTACATACTGTAAAAAGGACGATTCACGCTCATCCCATTCCCATTCCTCTTTTTGCACTTTTATATCCTCTACTTCAACTATCTTACCTTCTTCATGCATTCGTTTTTTTAATTGCTCATACACATGATCACTTACAAAATATAATTGATCTTCTACCGCTATTTCTACATACTTCGTCCAGTCACTGCAGTTTATATATTTACATTCCCGTTTCTGTTCAAAATATGCGATTGAGCTAATTGATGACTTTAAGGATATGTTTCCATACAGTCTTCCATCATGCCACAATAATTCGGGAGGCTCAAAGTCTTTCGGAAATTTTGGCATAAGAAATGATAAATAACCGTTGCTAAGTTTTCGTTCTAAAGACTCTCTTTTTTTATTATTTGTAACTTTAGGTGCAGGAATCATTTTATAGCTGCTTGCTATTTCTTTCGGTTCTTCTGTACATATTAACTCCACGTATACATTTCCTCTTTCATAATAAAGACGAAACATCACTAATTGCTTTTCTAATTTCCTCTTCTTTAATTCCGAAAAGATTTTTTCATTCTTTTTATTACTACATACCCCTTCAAATACATATGGTTCATTTGCAAATTGTTCCTGTAAAGTGAATGGTATTGGCGATAAGCATTGTACAAAGAAATTCTCTCCACTCTTCTCTTTCTCAGCTTTTGTAAATTTCCCTAAAAATCTCATATAGTACATTCGTTTTATAAAACTTGGCTGAAGAGCTTTATGTAATCTCACCTTAGTCACCTTCTTTTTTCATACTATTCTTAGTGTATGAAAGAAACGAAAAACTAGAAATAAAAAACCTGACGTTATCCGCCAGGTTCAAAATTAAAACGTATATTAATGAGAAGGAAATGCTTTTTTCTCTTGTAAAATTGCATTATGAGCAATTTTCATTTTAGCAAGTACGTAACGTAATCGATCTTCAGCATTTTCATCTTTACTTTTTTGTAATTCCGCCAAATTTTCAACAGAACTTGCTAAATTTTCAATGACTCCTCTCAATTCAGGATGATGATTAAAAAAAGATTCTTGCACTAATACTTTCCTTAACTCACTAGCTAAATCAATTATTCTAGACAACTGTTCTTTTTCTTCCATTCTCATCCCTCCTGAATATCTTATGTAGTAAATATTCTCTAAACAAAGAAAAAAGCCCTTTAAATAAAAAGGACTTTTTACATTTTTATATTTCCAGTTAATAACATATACAGGGATGTGATAGCCGCAACAATAATTGCCCCCATCACATATCTCTCTGCACCTGCAAAACAACGGTTCCCTTGTTCTTTTCTTGCAAACGTGTAAACAATAATTCCAATTCCATACACAATTGAAACGAGTAGTAAATTCTTTAAACCAGCTGCATAAAGAAGCCATACAGAGTAAATCGAAGCAATTAAAGCTAACGCTCCATTTTTTAATTTAGCGTCTTTTAGCTCGTTTGTAATGACTAATTTAAATTGGAATAACGCTGATAATAAATATGGTAATAAAATTGATGTTGATGCAATGAAATACATAATTTGATATGTTGATTCTGAAAACAGAACGATGATAAATATAATTTGGGCAACACCATTTGAAATCCATAATGCCATGTGCGGTGTTTGCTTTTTATTTGTTTTCGTAAAGACTTTCGGAAATACGCCATCTTTTCCGGCTACATGAGAAATTTCAGAAACAAGTAAAAACCAGCCAATTAATGTACCGACAAGTGAAGCAACTAACCCGATATTAATCGCACCTGCCCCCCATGGACCAACAACATGCTCTAATACATGTCCCATTGACGGAGTTTCTAACACAGAAAGTTCGCCTCTTGTCATAGCTCCCATTGATAGGACAGAAATTAAAATATAAATGGACATTACTAAAATAAGCCCCATTACTGTTGCCTTACCAACGTCTCGGCTATTTTTCGCTCTTCCAGATAATACGACCGCTCCTTCAACTCCAATGAAAACCCAAAGTGTTACAAGCATTGTATTTTTCACTTGACCAAGTATAGCAGAAAGTGAGAAGGTTCCTTCTCCCCAAAAATCATGTGTAAATGTGTCCCAGCGAAATGCTGTTACCATTACAGCGATAAATAGTACGATTGGAACTAACTTTCCTATTGTTGCGATAACATTCATAATAGAAGCTTCACGAATTCCAAATAAAATTAGAAAGTGAAGTGTCCATAATAAAAGTGATGCCCCAACGATTGACGCAACATTATTTCCTCCTTTAAAAATTGGGAAGAAATAACCTAATGTACTAAACAGTAACATAATTGTTGCGACATTACCTAAGATTCCTGCTAGCCAATATCCCCAAGCACTATTAAACCCAATATATTCACCGAAACCAGCACGTGCATAACTATAAATTCCACCTTCAAGTTCCGGTTTTTGTCTTGCTAACGTTTGATATACGAGCGCAAGTGGAATCATTCCCATCGCTGTAATACACCAGCCAATTATTATTGCGCCACTGTTTGCTCCTACTGCTAAATCATGCGGTAAACTAAAAACACCGCCACCAACCATCGTTCCAACTACTAATGCGATTAATGGAAAGAATCCTAATTTCTTTTCTATTTGTACCACCCCATCTGTCATTCTAGGTGTTATGTTCGTTCAACTATTAAAGTCACCTTTTTCTCTAATAGACGTTTCTCTTATATTTTTTCAGGAAAACATTACTTATTCTAAAAGAAAATGAACAAAAATGGAATACTTTTTTGAAAAAATGTATAAGTATGCACAAAAAAACCGCTCATTTTGTAATGAACGGTCATTTCAAACATATAAATTTGTATATTTCTTGTAAATTTAACGAAGTAAATTCTCTTTTTGTAAAAATTGTTTTGCGACTTCTTCACTACTTTTACCATTCACATTAACTTCATAATTCATTTTTCGCATTTCTTCATCTGTAATCTTTCCAGATAATTTATTTAATACCTTTTCAAGTTCAGGATATTTCTGTAACGTTTCTTTTCTTAATAATGGTGCTCCTTGATAAGGTGGGAATAACCCTTTATCATCTTTTAGCACTTTTAGTCCGTATTGCTCCAATTCACTATCTGTTGAATATGCATCAATTACGTTAACATCTCCAGATTGAATTGCGCTATAACGCAGCTTCGGCTCCATCGTTTTAACATTCGAGAACTTATAGTTATATAATTTTTGCATTCCTTTATAACCATCTTCACGATCAGCAAATTCCAATGTAAATCCTACTTTGGCTTCCTGCGCAACATTCCCTAAATCAGAAATAGTATTTATATTCTTTTGATCTGCTATTTTTTTCGGCATGGCTAGTGCATATGTATTGTTATACTCCATTGGCATCAACATAATCATATTATATTTCTTTTCCAGTCCAACGCGAGCCTGCTCATATACTTCATCACGATTTGTACTCTTTGGTTCTTCTTTCACGAAAGTAGATAGCGCTGTTCCTGAAAATTCTGGGTACACATCTACTTCACCTGATTTCAACGCTTCAAATACAAATGCTGTTTTCCCAAGACCTGGTTTTAATTGTACGTGTAAATCGGTATCTTGTTCAATAAGCTGCTTATACATTTGAATTAAAATTTCAGGTTCTGATCCAAGTTTGCCCGCAATAACAATATCTTTCTTTTCTGTACTCCAAAGAAATGGAGAAGCAATCATTACTACAACTATACATATCGTCAATATAACACGCTTAGAAGAGCGTTTCGGTCGTTCAAGTATGCGAAGTACTATATCAAAGAATAAAGCGAGTAACGCGGCTGGTACGGCCCCTAAAATGATAAGTGCATGATCATTTCGATCTATACCTAATAATATAAGCTTACCTAGCCCACCAGCACCAATGAGAGCTGCTAATGTAGCCGTTCCAACAATTAATACCATCGCTGTACGAATACCGGCCATAATGATAGGCAATGCAAGAGGAAGTTCTACCTTCCACAACCTTCTCCAACTATTCATCCCCATAGCTCTCGCGGCTTCTATTAGTGATTCATCTAATTCCCTTATTCCTGTATATGTATTTCGTAAAATAGGTAATAGTGCATACACAACTAATGCGATAATCGCTGGAAGTTTTCCGATTCCTACTAACGGAATTAATAGTCCGAGTAATGCAAGTGATGGCACTGTCTGCATTACCGCAGAAGTTCCTATTATAAATTCAGCCATTCGTTCTTTTCTTGTTAATAAAATGCCAAGTGGCACCGCTATAATTACTGCAAAAAATAATGAAATAAGCGATATTTGTAAATGCTCACTTAATGCAGTTAGTAATTCTATTTTTCGTTCTTGGAACGTTTGTATAAAATTAGTCACTGTTTAACCTCTTTCCTTCATTTGTTCAACAATGTAATTGACAATATGACGACTTGTTAACGCTCCAATATATTGACCGTTTTCTTCAACTGGAACGACCTCCTCGTCACGCACACGAACTAGCGCTTCTTCTAAAGAAGAATGTAATGATAGTGCCTGCCCTTCTAATTGCACACTTTGATCAAGCGGCAATACATCTGCTACACTTTTCTCCTCATACCAAGTTCGTCCACGATTTCCAATGAACTCCTCTACAAATTCATTTTTCGGATTATGTATAATTCCTTCTGGTGTATCTAGTTGAACAACTTTTCCTTCTTTCATAATACAAATGCGATCTCCAAGTGATAATGCTTCTTGCATATCATGTGTTACGAACACGATTGTTTTTTGAATCTTTTTTTGCAACTGTACAATATCCTTCTGAAGCTGTTCCCTACTTAATGGATCTAACGCACTAAATGGTTCATCCATAAGAACGATTTTCGGGTTTGCGGCTAATGCTCGCACGACACCGACACGTTGTTTTTGTCCTCCTGACAATTCATCAGGCATACGATCTCGATATATATCCGGATCTAATCCAACCATATGTAACAAGTCATCGACGCGTGCTTTTATTTCCTTTTTGCTCCATTGCCTCATTTCAGGAACAACTGCAATATTTTCAGCGATTGTCATATGAGGAAACAAAGCAATCTGTTGCAACACGTATCCTATATCCCAACGTAATTCGTTTATATTATATTGTTGAATATCTTTTCCATCGATTAAAATCGACCCTTCAGTCGTTTCGATTAAACGATTAATCATCTTCATTGTCGTTGTTTTCCCGCAACCACTCGGACCGATGAGAACAAAAAATTCTCCCTTTTTAATTTCTAAATGCAATGAATCCACTGCTTTCGTGCCATCTTCATACGATTTTGACACATGATTAAATTGAATCACAAATACAACTCCTTTACTGTTGTTTCCTTTATTTTGATGGAATATGGCATTCATTTCAAATGATACGCTTTTAAATTAAAAAAGAGCTCGCATTTGAGCTCTAACGATCGAACAATATTGTTTTCATAATAGCAGCATATTCGCGAACATACATTTTTCTCTTAGAACGAATTGGTGTTTCAGCAGCTAGTGCCTCCATCTTCATGCCTAAACGCTTTGCAATTATTTTCGTTCGATATAAATGATACGTATTACTTACAACTACCGCATGTTTCACATTATATAAATCCATACTAAACTTTAAGTTTTCATACGTATTTGTAGATTGATCTTCTATTAAAATACGACTCTCATCTATACCATGTACCATTAAATAGTTTCTCATGCTATGAGCTTCCGGTATATCTTCATCTTCTCCTTGGCCACCTGAAACAATTACTTTCGCTTCAGGATGGGAAAATAAATACTCCAACGCTACATCCAAACGATTTTGAAGAGATAAAGACGGTCTATCTCCAAATAACTTTGCACCCAGTATAAGAACGTACGGAGAGTGATAGCTCAACTTTTCACGAGCAACTTTGTTCATTCGAAACGTCATATAAATGATGTATAGTGGCGGTAATAATAAAATCATAAGAAAGATCCATTTGTTCATAAATAAGTATTCACTCCCTTTCTTGTTATTATATAGAAAAAGAAAGGGAGGCAGAAGTGTTTTTTCAAACGATTGATTTATTAGAAACATGCGCCGCTACTTTACGTTGTGATAGTACATAATAAATAGCGATTCCTAATGAGAAGATCAATATGCAGCTTAATACGTAAAACGGCAGCATGACTCCAACTTTAGATACACCCGCTGTAAACAACATTAATAATAAAATTCGTATTCCAGTACCAATTAGGCGAAATAAGCTGTCTACACGTCCCATTACTTCATTTGGAATTTCCTCCATCATCAATACATTTCTCGCCACTCTTGTACCCGCATTTCCAACTGCATGAAAAATTGCAAGTCCATATAAGAAAATTACGGAAGGTTCAATACTCATTGCGGTAATTGAAATTACATAAATGAACATCGTCATAACGATTGAAACTTCTGTTTTTACATATTTCATTATGAGTGGAATACAGATTCCTGCAACAACCGCTCCAACACCGTACATCATCCCCTCTATTGCGTATACAGAGGCATTGGCTTTAAGTATATCCGAAATATAAACTGGTATTAAATAATTTGCCATCATAACACCTATAAACGGCATATAAGTGGCCAGTAAGAACCAAAAGAGCTTAGGACGTTTTTTCATAAAGTGAATTCCTTCAAATAATTGCTTCTTAAATGTTATTTTTCTTTTCACTTCTTTTTTCTTTACGTACGGTATACATAAGAAAAGAAAAAATGCTCCAGCAAAAGTTAACATGTCTACTAACAAAATCCACTTCAAAGATACAATTTCAATTAAGAAGCTCGCGGCCGCTCCAGAAATAACTTGTGTTAACTGTCCTTGTATTTCCATCGTTCCACTTAAACTTTTATAATGTTCCGCTTGAAATATCTCTTGGTTGAACGCAAATATTGTAGGATAAAATAATAAATAGTAGAATGATCCGGCTATATAAATAAGAATATAGTGAATAGAATGATAAGGTTGCCCAGCAAATCCCCATATAAACATTATTCCAATTACAGCTATTCCGATTCCTTCGTTACATAGCAATAAAGATTTTCTTGAAAAACGATCAATACTTTGCCCAATGAATGGTGTTAATAAAAACATAATGAGGGTTGCAATGATAGAAACATAACCAAATGTTGTCTCTCCTCCACTCTCTTTAATTAACAGCCACGGAATCGTTATCATAACAATTCCGGAACCAATAGCAGATAGACTATTGGCCCCTAGAATGTAATACAAGCGAGAATCATGATAAAGGGAGGACATATCACTCCACTCCTAGTTGCTTTTTCACCTCTTTATATACGCTCATATATGCTTTTAACTCTTTAACTACATCATGAATTAATGGTTTCGCATCTTCCCCAAGTTCCCCATCTTGCACATGTAATCCATCAAGCACAACTTGTTTTGGAATTGCATTTGCATAAACACCTCTAGCGACCGTTCGCATGCTGTTTAATGCATTTATTCCACCTTTACCGCCACCAGCAACCGCTAACAACGCAACTGGTTTATGAATAAATTCACTACTACTTAAGTAATCTAAAGAGTTTTTCAGCGCACCGCTCATCGCATTATGATATTCTGGTGTACATAATACAACCCCATCCGCAGCTTTCACTAACGTTTTCAATTTTTTTACTGCCTCTAAATCACGTTGTGACTCTTCTCCATTGTATAAAGGTAACTCCTCGATTGCTAAATCATATAATTCCCCTTCAAATTGATCCGCAATATATTTTGCCACCACGCGAGTTCTGCCAAATTTTCTTGGTGTACCGTTAATAACGACTAGTTTCATGATTATTTCTCCCCTTTGTTTTTAAGTTCTACTTATATATTATCAGAAATTTCTATACAAAATACAATATAAAGAGTTAACTTGTTTCATAAAATAGTATGATAAACAAAAAAGAACTCATACTTTCGTATGAGTTTCGTACAATTACTTCGTTTCATCTCTCAGACTCAATGTACCTAAACTTTCATTTGCTTCAAAATGATTATATGCTTTTTCCGCTAATCTTTTCCGTTCTTCTGGTAATTCTATATATTTCATTACGTTTTCAATTATTTTTTCGTACGGAGTAAATACAATTCCCGGCCACTCTACCTCATCTTCTGGATTACTATTTTCGGAAATAATAAATTTTTTATTTGCGACTGCATAAGACACGCGAGGTGTTTCAAGAATTCCTGATAAGTAAAAATGAATATTTAATATAATTTTCGACCTAGCAATCAATTCATTTCTAACAATTCCCCACGCATTATTTTTAAAAACTATATTTAAATTCGGGGCAATCGCTTTTAGGTGATCAAAAATAGCTTGCCGCCTCGGATTAAGAGCACCTATAAACAGAATATCAATATCTTCAGTAATCTCATCTTCAAATGCATCTTTTTTTATTTCCAAAGTTGGAGCATAGTTCATTTCTACATGTTTTATTTCTTTTCCTACCCCTTTTTGTTTTAACCATTCTATATTTTGTTTACTATAATCCCAAATCACTCTATCTTTTAATAATATTAAATAAAGGGGGTGCGCATATGGACTTCCTTCGTATAGCTGTTCTAAATTATAAATAATTGCGTCTTTCGGAAGAAGGTTCGGGTTATATGCATATGTATGCGCTCCAAAAACAATTGTATTCTTTACATTTCCCAGTATTGTTTCTGATATAATTACTGTATTCCCCTCCTGCTCCAACCGCCACTTTAAAGCTCGCGCAACATCTATGAAACTACCGTATGTCTTTGGGCATATAAAAAGACAATAATCATATTCTTTATTCAAATAAGCTTCCATTAATTTTAGATTATTTTTATATAAATCTACATCCGGATGTTTAAGTACTAACTCATTTGCATGTTTTCTTGCTACTTTATATAATCCAGCATAATAAGCAGCAATGCATCTTCTTAATTCGATTCTTTCCCGATGTTCATCTAATACATCCATGTTTAAAAGAAGATTTGCGATACAATACGCTTTTAAATGATCACGATCATAATAATAGTCTAGTAGTGGCATCAATTCTTCATACGTATTTCCATGCACCGATTCTCCTAGTTCAATCGCCCATCGCATTAATTCCATGATTACTCCACTACTCCTTTAACCGAAAATGTATTTAATAAAATTTTGCATTATTCTCTACTATATTTGCTATATGAAATGGAATCTCTTCTTTAATCGATTCCAAATATTTTTGCGAAACGGCCCCTAAATGTTTTTTATGAGGTATATAGAAAGCACTAATAGAAATTTCATAATCAAATAAGTAATCATACACATGATAATCTACAAATAGAAGATCATCCTTTGGAAAAGGAATTTCCTTCCCTTGCAGAGCATACATCAAAGCAATATTGTTTTGAGATCGTAATCGATACAACCTTGCAAGTTGATATAATGGTTCAGCCCGGGTTGGTCTATATTCCCACGCTTTTTGAAAATAAAAAACAGCTAATGCTAAATATTGCTCTTCTTGCCCTTTAACAGTTTCTTTTTCATCAGCATCTGTCACTTCATTTTGTTTATTTGCTGAACGATTTGTTAACTGCTCATAACAAAATCCTATTCGCAATAACGAATAGAATACCTCTTCAACCCATCCCCCTGCTTCCACTCGTTTTTTATACCATTTAATCGAATCTTCAAATTGACTTAAATGAAAATAAGTCTGCGCTAAATAAAATAAATATCTTATATGCAAATCTGGCGTTGTTTCTGGGTCGTTTATTCCTTGTAATAACAACCTCTCATCTCTTTCAAATTTATCAGCTTTACTCCCGCCATCTCCAGGATCATTCACGACAAGAGTCTCTAACCGATCTACCCTCGTATTGTAATTCACTCCAACTTTTGAACGATCTATATCCCAATACTCATGAGTAACACCGACAGATTTCCATGGTAAAGAAGCTTTCAAAAGACGTGTAAGCCAATATTTAATATGAACATCATATTGCAATGTAAGATAATGATCTTCCGTTAAGCTCGTTTTATCGAAATTCGGATCAACCTCTAAAATCATATCTGCATCTAATATTAATAAATAATCCGCTTCTGGATATGTTTTTTGCGCTAATGAAACAGCTAAGCTTCTGTTATAACCAAAGTTTTTAAACGGCTCATGATGAACCGTTCCAGGTATCTCATTTTCCTTACACCAATTTTCAATAATTTCAGGCGTATTATCCGTCGATCCAGTATCACAAATAGAAACAAAATCTACAATTGATTTTGTTGCATTTAAACATCTTTCCATAATTCTAGACTCATTTTTGACGATCATACAAAGACATAACTTTTTTTCTTCCTTTACAGACTTCACTTGCTCATTTCCCATTTAACCACCTCATATTTTATTAGCACGCTCTTCTCATATGTAACAACATTTTTTAGCTATACTGATGACATAAGCACCCTTTTACTATTTATGAAAACTTCATTTTATTTATTCTTACTTTTATGTTGGGACATATTTCATACTTCGCTTTATATTTGATACAATCAATGCCAAAAAATATAATATGGGAATCCGTACATTTCAAAGTCTAAGGGGAGGTTATATTTTGTTGGATTACATTTGGCTAGATGACAAATCACCAATTTTAGAACAACTACCAAGAAACTTTAAATCTGCAGCTATATTGCTACATCCTTTTATCCAAATGCCTTTAGGATGGGAAAAGTCTGTGAGAAAAAGACCATATGAGCACATCTATCCTAGCACTGAAGAAATCATTCATAATGAGAAATCCGTTTCTTGGAAGGAAATGATGTCTTGTAGTGGATTACATTCATACGCAGAATTAGCAATGGCCATGTTGACTTCCATTAGTGCCCTTTCAGAAGAATATAAAAGAGAGGATTTAGCTGAAAAGCTACATTCAAACTTAAAAAAAGATCTTTATTATCCAACAGAAGATTATACGTCTATATTTTTATTACACAAATTACTTAAACTCCTCGGTTCTAAAGGTGCAAGAAATCTATATTTCTCTGAACCAATTCTTGATACAAACGGATTATTACAGGTAAATAATACTACTCCATTAGATATTTGGGACATTAGCAATAATGAGTTAATTATTACTGGCGAAGACAATGAGTATGCGTTTATGAGTATATACGATTCCTTTACAACCTTATTATTAGCTAAAGAAGAAAATATAGAATATATTGTTCAATCAATGAATGTTGAAGCTGTCATTTGTGACAAAAAAACGATGATTGATTGGTATTTGTAAATTAGTAATTTCTTAAACTATAAAAAAGAAACTTGCGCTTATGCACAAGTTTCTTTTCAAAAACATCCTTATTTTTTTACAACTTCATGTCCACCGAACTGATTACGTAGTGCTGAAACTACTTTTCCATGGAATGTATCATCTTCCTGAGAACGATAGCGCATAAATAATGACATCGCGATTACTGGTGCCGCTGCTTGTAACTCAAGCGCAGTTTCAACAGTCCATTTCCCTTCTCCTGAAGAGTTCATTACACCTTTAATGCCATCAAGTTTAGGATCATCTGCAAATGCTTTTTCAGTTAAGTCCATTAACCAACCGCGGATTACTGATCCGTTCGCCCATACTTTTGCAACATCTTCATAATTGAAATCAAAGTCACTCTTATCTAGTACTTCAAATCCTTCAGCGATTGCTTGCATCATGCCGTACTCAATACCGTTATGAACCATTTTTAAGAAATGACCACTACCAACGCGGCCAGCATAAGAATAGCCATTTTCTACTGCTAAATCTTTAAATAAAGGTTCTAATTGGTCATAAATTTCTTTTTCTCCACCAACCATTAAACAAGCACCGTATCTAGCTCCTTCTACACCGCCAGATGTACCGATATCTACATAATGTAACCCAAAGCTTTTCGCTTCTTCAGCACGGCGTAACGTATCTTTATAGAATGAATTTCCGCCTTCAATAACGATATCACCTTCATCTAATAACGGATACACATCTTTTAATACTGACTCTACAACTTCTCCTGCAGGCACCATTACCCAGATCGTACGAGGAGCTTCTAATTCAGCGATCATTTCTTTTAATGTATGACGTGCAGTAATTCCTAGTTTTCCTGCCTTTTCTACAAGCTCTTTATTTACATCGTATACAACTACTTCATGCTTGTCTTCATGTAAGTGTTCAGCTAATGGGAATCCCATTTTTCCTAATCCAATTAAACCTAGTTTCATATTAATCAATCTCCCATTCTATACAAATATATTTAATATCGAAATTAATCCAAGTGCTACAACTGATAGTATAGTCTCCATTGCGGTCCATGTTAATAATGTTTCTTTCACAGTCATTCCGAAATATTCTTTAATCATCCAAAATCCCGAATCATTCACGTGTGATAAAATTAATGACCCTGCGCCTGTTGCAAGTGCTAGTAGTTCAACATTTACACCAGGTGTACTTGCTGCAATCGGTGCTACAATTCCAGCTGCTGTCATCATAGAAACAGTTGCCGATCCAGTTGCGATTCGGATTAGTGCCGCAATTCCCCACCCTAATAATATCGGTGAAATATGCGATTCTTTCGCCATATCTGCAATTGTCGTTCCAATTCCAGAATCTAATAGTACTTTATTAAATGCGCCGCCTGCACCAATCACTAACAATATGTTTGCAATTGGCCCAAGGCAATCATTTGTAAATTGTAATACTTTATCTTTAGAAAATCCTTTTGCATAACCAAGGCTAAAGAAAGAATAAATCGTTGCAATTAATAAAGCGACTATTGGATCTCCAATAAAGTGTAACACTTGTGCAAGTTGACTCGTTTTATGTAACGCTACTTCAGCAATGGATGCACCAAGCATAAGAAATACTGGAAGTAAAATAGTAAACAATGTATTTCCGAAGCTAGGAAGTTCTTTCTTCTTATCTCTTTCAATAAATTGCTCCGCTATATCTAATGGTACTTCCTTATGGATACGAGCACCAATCCATTTCCCGTAAAGTGGACCTGAAATAATTGCAGTTGGAAGTCCGACAATTAACGCATATAAAATTGTCTTCCCTACATCTGCTTTAAAAATACCAACTGCCGCCATTGCCGCTGGATGCGGTGGAACAAGTCCGTGTACGACTGACAGTCCTGCTACTAGCGGAATACCGATTGTAATAAGTGATACCCCAGTTTCTAACGCAATTGTAAATACTAACGGAATTAATAGGACAAATCCAACTTGGAAAAATACCGGAATCCCTACTAAAAATGCAACGAACATCATCGCCCAGTGAACTCGTTTCTTCCCAAAACGATTAATTAATGTGTTAGCGATACGTTCAGCACCACCAGATTCGGCCATCATTTTTCCAAGCATCGTTCCTAGTGCTAAAACTATTGCTAAAAATCCTAACGTATTACCAAGCCCTAGTTTAATAGAATCAATAATTCCTGGATCTTTTGGTGAAGTTCCAATTAAAGGCATTCCCATTGCTAATCCTACACCAATTGCTGTTAAAATTAATGCGACAAATGGATGCCATTTTACTACCGTAATAAGTAAAAGTAGTATGACAACTGCCGCTAGTACGATCCCAACTACCATTTCTCCCAATCCCCCTATTATTTACGTTGGAAAGCAGCTATACAATCAAATTCTTCTTTCAAGCGATTGTAAAGTCGTTCATACATATAAAACATTTCTAAATATATAGCCGTATTTTCTTTATTCGGTACATGGTGATGAACAATATCAATCCAATCCTTTACCTCTTCAAGAGATTCAATTTTTCCTACAGCATATAAAGCAACTGCCGCTGCCCCAAGCGCAGATGCTTCATGACTTTCAGGTACAAGCAATTCTTTCCCCATCATATCGGACAACATTTGTCTCCAAAATGCAGATTTCGCAAACCCTCCTGAAACTCGTATTTCAGTAAGTGGCCCTGTACAATCTCTAATTGCGAGTGCTACTGAATATACACTCATACAAACACCTTCCATCACTGCACGTATAAAATGTTCTCGCTTATGTTGAAGATTGATTCCAAAGAATGTACCACGAGCATTTGCATTCCAGTAAGGTGCGCGTTCTCCAGATAAGAAAGGTAAGAACAATAGCCCATCCGCTCCAGCTGGTACGCTTTCTGCATATTTAATTAATAAATCATAAGGATCAATTCCGAGCTTTCTTGCTACTTCTTGCTCTGGACTACCAAATTCATCACGTAACCATCTCAGTAATATTCCGCCGTTATTCGTTGGACCACCGATTACCCAGTGCTCATCTGTTAATGCGTAACAAAACGTTCTCCCTTTCTCATCTGTATTTATATTTGATGAGATTGTTCGAACCGCACCACTCGTTCCAATGGTAATTGCAGCCGCACCCGGTGATATCGCCCCAACTCCTACATTTGCAAGAACCCCATCACTTGCTCCTATGACAATTGGTGTCTCTGCACTTATCCCCATCTTCTGTGCTAATTCTGGCTTCATACCTGATAAAATATATGTAGTTGGTACAGGGGTTGATAATTGTTCTGGTGACATATGTAACATAGTTAAAACATCTTCATCCCAGTTTAATGTTTCTAAATTAAATAACCCCGTAGCAGAAGCAATCGAATAATCAACTACGTAGCGTGAAAATAATTGGTAAATCACATACTCTTTAATGGAAATGAATTTATAAGCACTTGTATATAACTCTGGTTCCTCTTCTTTCATCCATAACAATTTAGAAAGTGGTGACATCGGATGAATTGGTGTACCTGTACGTCTATAAATTTCATGCCCATTCATTTGTTGTAATAATTTTTCTGATTGCTTCGTACTTCGATTATCTGCCCAAATGATAGAACGCGTTAATGGCGCACCATTTTCATCTACTGCAATTAATGCGTGCATAGCTGTACTAATACCGATTGATGAAATATCTTCTGGTAATACATTACCCTTTTCGATGGCAACGCTTACACTTTTGTATACAGCGGCACATATTACATCAGGATCTTGCTCAGCCCATCCGACGTTCGGTTGAATAATTGGGTAATCGATTGCATGTGATGCAATGACTTTTCCTTTTTCTGTGAACACAACCGTTTTCGTACTTGTGGTACCGATATCAATCCCGATTACTCTCCCCCTTGTTTCCATGCGAATCTTCCCTTCATTTCTAGCAAAATACGATTTAGTAAACCGTTTACATGAATTAGTATATAAAATATTTTTTCATTTATCAAGTTATAAAAAGAAAATTTTTTTCATATAAAAAATAAATCTACTCATTCCATTTCACTTATACACTAAATTTAGCTACTCCTTGCGGTAAAATTACGTTATATTCGTTACGCAATACACTCTTTCCTCTCATTAACAACACATACATAGTCCTCCATACGTTCTACTCATTTGCATGAAGAAAGAGTTGAAAAGCAATATTCATTTTTAGCGGTCACGTAATATCGCTATCAAGCCAAGAAAAGTAACTACCCGCAGAATGAAAATTCTGTGCATTTTGCTCTTGTTTATTGTTTTAAGTTCACTAGTCCTTTTGTCTTGATAAAAATAGAGCGCGGCCCCTACTATTACTTTTTTATCTTGTAAATATATCTTGCATACTATAAAATTCAACAGTATTTTTATTTTTCAGAAAAATAAAACAATAATATAGAATTTATTGTATAATGTTGTAAAAAGATGTCGGAGGGATTTAATGTTAAATACAATATCTCAATTCACAATTAAGCTTTCATCAATTCTTTTATCACTCTTACTATTATTAAATTTACCTTATTTATTTATCACTCAACAAGGATTTACCTTTCAACCAATTTATTTTTTTAATCAGATCGTTACCATGTTAAAACAGGTCTTCTCCCTTGAATCATTAGTGATTATAGGATCAGACCCGAAGTTTGGCCATTTCAAAAAAACACCATTATTTCCAACTGTTTTAGAACCTTACCTATATTCATTTACTATATTATTTTCAGCCTTTTTTCTTGCTCTCTTTTTATCATCTAGCATGGCATTTTTTTATTTTTTAGCAAAAGATTATATAAAAAAATGGATAAACCGAATTGTGTTCATATTAGAAGCTGTCCCTGATATGATGATGATGATTTGTTTGCAAATATTTTTCATATGGGTACTTCAGAAATTTGGGGAATCTCCTGTCACTATTATTTCTTTTAATGAAAATCGAGCTTATTTACTCCCTATTTTATCATTAGCTGTCTTACCTACATTACAAATGTTTCGGATGATGGTGTTATACATAAAAGAAGAACAAGGAAAACATTACGTAGAGGTTGCATATGGAAAAGGCCTTTCATCAAGTTATATATTATGCATTCATTTATTCAAAAATATATCTATCCACTTCTTCCACCATTTAAAAACGATTTTTGTTTTCTTACTTTCTAATTTATTCATTTTAGAATTTGTTTTTAATATGGAAGGCATTATTCAATTTTTATTTAATAAGGCGTTTGTTTCACCTCCAGCTACATTTATTATACTTGTTATGATTATTTTACCGTTTTACGCCATTTTCCAAATAATCTCATTCATGATGAATAGATGGAAAAAGCAATTGAAAGGAGTATCATTATGAAATCTATTTGGAAATCAAAACGCTTTTTAATCGGCTTTACTTATTTATTCATACTTATTTCAGCTAGTTTTATTTATAGTTGGTTCTTTAAAGATAACATCCCAAAACCTCCTCAGTTACTTTACAATGAAAATAACGAATTACTTGGAAAGGCTCCCTTTCCACCATCGTTAATTCCACCTTTTGGATCTGATCGTTTTGGAGAGTCTGTTTTCTTACAAATTGTAGAAGGAGCAAAATTTACTATTTTATTAGCCGTGGCAATTAGCTTCTTTCGAATTTTATGCGGAACATGTATAGGAATCCTCTTAAGTTTATTTGCTCCAAAACTCAAGAGATTTTTCCAGTCATGCTCAGAAGTTTTTTATTATATTCCAACTCTATTTATCGCATTCATACTTATCACGCCCGTTAATATTGTAATCACGTCAAATGCTGATGGGGTAGATCCAAATATTTCATTTACGTTTTATCAAGTACTCGTACTTATTTTCGTCGCTCTGCCTACACTTTCTTTATACATATCCTCAGAGGTTGATGAATTTATGAAACAAGATTACATCTTAAGTTCACAATTACTGGGGGCTAGTCGTTTTCATATTATTAAAAAACACTTACGAGTCTTATTACTTGACCGCTTATTTGTATTATTTATGGAACATATCGTCCAAACACTCATACTCGTTATCCATTTAGCGTTGCTTAACATTGTAATTGGCGGCATACAAATGCGTGAACTCTATGACGGAGTGCTCAAACCTGTTTCTCTATCTAATGATTGGGCAGGCCTTATTGGATTAAATCGTAATGAAATGAATCTTTCATGGTGGATTATTTTTTATACTCTCGCTTCATTCTTTATTACGATTCTATTTATTAAGCTTATGACCATCGGGATTCAAGATGCACTGAAAGCAAGAGATTCGCAAATTGTAGCAATTCAAAACGTTCCAGATCATAAAAAATTTGTTAAACATAAAGATTCTTTTTCGTTTGCAAATAAAGTAAACCTTTAATCGTTTCTCATTAATCAAGTATTAATTGGCATCGATATTAGTAGAAAATAAAGAAGATGATCCCTATTAAATACAGGGATCATCTTTTTATGCCGTCTAACTTTTTTTACATGTCCTTTGCTAGACTCACAATTTTTATATTTAAAGTGAATTATTTGCAATCACAATTATGTTTTTTAAAATCAATTACCATACGCCCTTGAATTCTACCTTGTTCCATTTCTTCGAATACATTTTGTACTTTATCTAGCGAACAAGTTTGAACAACCGGCACTACTTTTCCTTCTGCCCCAAACATAAACGCCTCTTCCAAATCTTTACGAGTACCAACTAGAGAACCAACTACTTCAATTCCATCCAGTACAAGTCGCGGGATGTTTAAGTCCATTGTTTCTACTGGTAGCCCTACTGCAACTACTTTACCGCAAGCACGTACTGCATCAACTGCTGAGTTAAAGGCTACTTTAGAGACTGCTGTTACTACCGCAGCATAAGCGCCACCAAGCTCCTCTTGAACAATTTTATCAGCAGGACCTTGAGAAATTGGATTGATAGTCATATCAGCACCAACTTCTTTCGCTAAGGCTAATTTGTCGTCATTAATGTCTACTGCGATTACCTTTGCACCAAATACATTTTTAGCATATTGGATAGCTAAGTTACCTAATCCACCGCAGCCATAGATTACAATAGGTTGACCAGGTTTAATATCTGATACTTTAATAGCTTTATATGTAGTTACACCAGCACATGTAATTGATGATGCTTGAGCAGGATCTAATCCTTCTGGTACTTTTACCGCATAATCAGCTGTAACGATACATTGTTCAGCCATACCACCATCTACTGAATAACCTGCGTTTTTAACTTCACGGCAAAATGTTTCTCTACCAGTTACGCAATATTCACAACGTCCACAAGATTGGAACATCCATGCAATACTTACACGGTCACCTATCTTTAGCGAATTAACATCATCAGCTATTTTCGTAACAATACCTACACCCTCATGACCAAGAATACGGCCATCAGTGTTACCAAAATCATGATTCGCAACGTGTAAATCAGTGTGGCAAACTCCACAATACTCTACATCTACTAACGCTTCACCTGAGCGTAACGGACGTAATTCTTTTTCAACCACTTCGATGTTTGCTTTGCTGTTTTTATTAACCACTACTGCTTTCATATGTGATCTCCCCTTTAGTGTTCTAGCGTTTTAATGAGTTTATCTCACAACTACTTTCCTCACTACTTTGGCTAGTTACCGTACCAAATTTAAGTATTCAATCATCATTACATGTTCATCATAACATGACACTTCATAAACAAATTGTGAAATTATGAACAATATTTGAATCATTACACAAATCGGTCTTTATTTTTAATTTTTAAAAATGAGAGTTTATCACTGACTATATGTAAGTCATACATTTCTAAAAGAAAATAAATTAACAAACTTCTCAACGATAAAAAAAAGCTCTTTACTCAATATTTTCTACATTTAAACACTTAGTTTCACAGTAATAGCCTTTACCGCCAACATAAACTTTTTCTATTTTATTTTTGCTATTGGTTGCTAATTTAACTAATATTTCGGAAGGCGAGTGTAAAGAATAACCTTGTTCAAATACATAGACTTCTTTTTGCAAATAGTGCTGTTCATAAAGGTAGCAAGCTAATGCACCGTTTGAAGTTCCAGTCGCTGCTTCTTCATTAATGTCGTATAGTGGAGCAAAATTTCTGCATATAATTCGATTGTCATTAAAAGTATATAGATGCATCCCAACAACATTATAATACTTGCTGATTTCTTTAATTTTTTCAAAATTAGGTTGCAGTGCATGTAATTGTGTTTCGCTTTTTATAGGAATTAAAATATCTTTTAAGCCCGTGAAGACAATTTGGATTGGGTATTTATTGTCTATATCTTTAATGTCAAAACAGTCGGTGAACTCATTTGGAGATACAACATCATAGAATATCGGTTTATTTTGTTCCATGAATATGATGTCATCTGTTATGGTAATAGTAAGAACACCGCTGTTCGTTTCAATCGTATAGCGATTCTTGAAAATTTTATTTAAATGCATCAGTATCGCGAAAGAGCCAATTGTGGCATGACCACATAAATCAACTTCTTCTTTTGGAGTAAAATACTCAAATTTATAATCAGCAATTTCAGATTCTGATATAAATGCGGTTTCCGCATAACCCAGTTGTTTCGCTATTGTCATTTTTTGAGTAGTGGTCAATGTATTTGTATTCTCAATAAATACCACTCCTGCTTTATTTCCGCCTTTATGATCCTTGCTAAATGCACTTGCAACATAAACGGATATTTTCATAAGACACCTTCCTCACTTATAGTAAATTATATATAGAAAGCACTACATATAAATATAATTGGATAAATTATCCATATAATACGAGACAAACTATTTTTAGCATTTGAACTCTCCAAAAATAGTTTGTCTACAGTCTGAAAGCTCTTCATTTGAAGAGCTTTTTTATATTCGCTTCATCGAAATCGTTTCACGTATACTTTGTAAATTTTTAAGCGTTTCCTCTTGTCGCTGCAACGACAACCCTACATACAAAGTATCTAATAAGCTTAACTGTGCTAATCGTGATGAACTTGCTTCTGTGCGGAACTCAGTCTCACGTGTTGATGTATATAACGTTATATCAGCAAGTTGACTTAATGCTGATTTCTTATAGCTCGTAATCGCAATAATTTTGGCCCCTCTTGCTTTCGCTACTTCTAATGCTTCAAGTAATCCTTTATTGCTACCAGAGTGAGAAATGCCAATAACAACTGAATTTTTCGAGAGTAAACCTGCTCCCATAATTTGAAAATGCGAATCAGTATGAGCGATACAAGAAATACCCGTTCTCATAAACTTATGATACGCATCCATCGCAATAATACCAGAGCCACCATTTCCATAAAACTCAATTCGACTTGCTTCTTGCAAGGCTCGTACAGCCTGCTCAAGTGCTGTTTCATTTAGCAAATGTAAAGTATCTTGCAGTCCTGTAATATGCGAATGAAAAACTTTTTTAGCAACAGTTACCATACTATCTTCTGCTGATACCTCTTCATGAATATTTTGCATTGGTGTATGTACAATTTCACGGGCTAATGTAATCTTTAAATCTTGAAAACCTTGCAAACCAAGGTGTTTACATAAGCGGAATATCGTAGCTTCGGAACTATTCGTAACTTCAGCTAATTCTGTAATAGATTTATGTACAACATCTTGTGGATGTTTCAAAATATGTTCGGCAATACTTCGCAATTTCGGTGATAAACCATTTAACGAAGCCTGAATCTTTCCAATCCCACTTCTTGTACCAGGCATAGCATATCTTCCCCTTCCATCGTAGCTTTATCCTGTAAAAATCGATTAGTTAAACTAATCATCAGTGGGGATGGTCCCCCCTGATTAGAGTTTCACTTTATTGTACCTAATTATTAAAAGAAGAAAAACCTATATTAGGGATTACTATAAATTTTAATTGCTCCTATGTATTCTGTCATACGATATAACAGAATTATTCATACTTATGAATAATTCTCCCCATGTTTCACTGCGTATAATGCGGCTTGCGTACGATCATCCACTTCCAATTTAGCTAAAACGTTTGAAACGTGTGTTTTCACAGTTTGTTCTGTAATATGAAGTTCTGCTGCAATCTCCTTGTTGCTTCTTCCTTTCGCAATTTCACGAAGTACCTCTTGCTCTCTTTTCGTTAACATTGAAAAAGGATTTTCTATTTCCTTCTTTACTGCGGAACGCCCCATTAATGCAGGTGTTACTTTCGGGTGAAAATTCGCATTTCCTTGATGTACTGCAATAATAGAAGCGACAAGTTGCTCAGGTTGTACTTCTTTTAATTGATAACCATCTGCTCCAGCTTCAAGTGCTGGTATAACATAATCTTGCTCTGAAAAACTACTTAATATAAGTACCTTTATCGTCTCATCGTATTGCTTTAGACGTTTTGTCGCCTCAATTCCATCCATTTTCGGCATTGATACATCCATTAGTACGACATCTGGTTTTTCTTTTTGCACGAAATGTAATGCCTCTTCGCCATTTTCCGCTTCCCCAATAATTTCAAATTCTCCTCTCGTTTTCAAAAAGAATACAAGTCCTCTTCGAACGATATGATGATCCTCAACTAATAGCAATTTAATCTTCAATCTTATTCTCCCCTTCAAATCGGCAATTGAATTTCTATTTTTGTACCCTTTCTCAGCTCTGTTATAATTTGAAACGATCCCTTCATTAATTGAATACGTTCCTTCATACTTTTCAGGCCAAGTGCTGACTCCCTTACTTGATCTTGTATAAATCCTATTCCATTATCTTCTATGTAAAAAAATAACTGGTTATTTTCTATTTTTAAAAGAACATGTACCTTTTCACACGAAGCATGCTTTTTACAATTATGTAGCGCCTCTTGGCTAATACGCCATAAAACTTCTTCTATTTCATCCCCAATTGAAACCATCCCATCAATTCGAACTTCCACTTGAACTCCTAACAACTTCCCGTAATTTTGAATTGCTTCTGCTAATCCTTTCTCTAATCCTTCAGGTCTTAATTGCCAAATTAATAACGTCATCTCTTGTAATGCTTCTTGTGATAATTCTCCAATATAACTTAACATCTCTTGCAATTCTCTATCTTGCGTCATATTCAAAGTACCTTTTGCTGTTAGCATAATAGAAAATAACAATTGTTTTACTGAATCATGTAAATCACGTGCAAGTCGATTTCTTTCCGCTACCACTACATATTTACGTTCTTTCTCAACTAATTGAATACGTTGTATTGTCGTTCCAATTTGAAATGCAATTGATTCTAATAACGCTAACTCTTCCTCAGAAAAATGTGTCTTATGAGGCGCGGCTACATTTAATAGGCCAAATTTCTCTGATCCAGACCTAAGCGGAATTGTCGCATGATGTGTAACATCTTCTGTCTCTCCCCAATTACATTCAATTGCATCTTCTATTCGCTTACATTCAATAATATTAGTCGCTTTTTCTAATCTCCCATTCACAAAACGTTCTACACACCAACAGTTTCCTTCACACATCGGCTTCTTCTCTTGCCACGTAAGAGCCTCTGGTAAATTTTCGTCTACAAGCATGCTATGCTTTCCACTTTCATCAATAAAGAATATCCACCCTGTTTGTAAATTCATTACTTGTAACAATGTATGCAACACTTTTTCTAACATATCCTGTAAGTTTGTTGCTTCATTTAATAATTCAGCAATTTCTTTTAATGCTTCTAAACGATGCATCTCTTTTTCTTCAAAGTTCATTCTCATCACCAACTACAATTATAACATTAAGAAATTTCTAAATTCTATAAATAAAAAAAGAACCGAATTCCTTCAGCCCTTTCTTTATATCAATCATTTTATTATTGTTATTCTATCCAATGTTGGAATCAGAATTTTTGTTAACAAGCGATTCTACTTTAGCTGTCCGATAAAGATTTTCCACCATGAATATGCTGTAAACTTTCAGTAGTAACAACCATATTCGCTGCCGGCATTTGCACTTGATTCTTATGGAATATAGACATTAATTCAAATCTTACTTGTCTAGAAGTTTCAAAATAATCTTCTGGCTTTATTAAACCTGTAATACAAAATTCATAGCCAACATATTTCAGGTTAGGATTTAAGTCTGTAACACCGACGTATTTAAATGGTTCAACAGCCTCATCCTCTACTCTATAAAGAGTTTGATCCAATTTTTCATTGCATATAACACATACTTCTTCTAACAATTCCTTCACTCTTGTTGGATCTTCCTGATAACTTACCGTGATACGTTCAATTACACGCATCCATCCTTTATTAAAATTTTGTATCGTTCTAATCTCTCCGTGTGGGATGGTAAGTAATTTTCCTGACCATTCACGTATTTGCATAAAACGAATACTAATCTCTTCAATAGTTCCTGAATTTGTTCCGTTAAAAGTTACAAAATCACCAACTCGAAACTCTTTGTCCGCTAATCTTGCAAAGCCTAATATAACATCTTTTAGCATCTGTTGTGCAGCAAAACCGATGACAACTCCAGCTATCCCTGCACCTGCAATAATACTTTTTATATCTACAAATTGGCTAATTAAATATATGATAAGACTGATGATAATGATATATCTAAAAATAGATCGAATTACACTTTGAATTGTCTGCTCTACCTCTTCATCAAAAAAGCTTGATTTCCTAAAAAACCAATCAATAATACGGTTTATTACAAACGAAATAATGATTAAAACTAAAGCAAATAGCAAAAATCTTAAAAGTAAAAACTCCCTTACATAATTAAAAAATTCTTCAGTATACGTTAATAAACTCATCCATCCACTTCCTTAACTAATAAAAATTCTATACAAAGCCGCTATATTTTTTAAATTCATTAGACATTCTTCTATAAATATACCCTTTTTCATAACCTAAAGGGAGCTGGCAATTGAAATTTTTTATGACTTTACTTTAAAACTACACTACTCATCTCAACAAAAGGAAAACATTTACATTATATCGAATAGTTCATTTGAAAATATTATTACTCACGGAGGTTACAACCAATGGGATATATTAAAGAACTAAGAGAAGTTGTTGGATCAAGGCCACTCAATTTAGCAGGCGTTGCGGTAGCTGTTTTCAATGAACAAGGACAAATATTACTACAACAAAGGCGAAATGGCATGTGGGGTGTCCCAGGAGGTTTTGTGGAACTTGGTGAATCTACAGAAGAAGCTGGAAGACGAGAAGTACTTGAAGAAACAGGAATTGAAATTGGTACACTTCAGCTGGTAAGTGTATTTTCAGGTAAAGAATTTTTTGTGAAATTACCGAACGGAGATGAATTTTACCCTATGACAATCGCTTACCTTTGCAAAGATATTACAGGTGGCTCGCTACAAGCTGATCGAGTCGAATCATTACATGTACAGTTTTTTAATTTAAATGAGCTACCACAAAATATTAGTCCATTCATAAAAAAATTAATTGAGCAAAATGTCGTCTCGGTTTAAACGCAAAAAAGAGACCTTTTTAAAGGCCTCTTTTTCATTTCACTTCTGCATGTAAACAAGATTTAAAATGTCCAAGTGCAAATTCATGCCCTTGCGCATTAAAAGATGCAACTGCCTTTTCATAAACAACAATTTTAAATCCTTTATTATACGCATCTACTGCTGTATGAAGAACGCAAATATCAGTACAAACACCTACAAGATGAACTTCTTCTATTCCTCTTTCTCTTAACTTCATCTCTAAATCTGTTCCAGCAAACGCACTGTATCGCGTTTTATCCATATAATATACATTCTCAGCATTTTTATATGTTTCGTATACTTCTTGTAACTCACCGAATAAGTCTCTACCATTTGTACCTGCTATATTATGAGGAGGGAATAATTTCGCTTCGGGATGATATTCATCATTTTCTTCATGTTTATCAATTGCAAACACTACGTAATCTCCATTTTCAATATATTGCTTCGTTATATGTACAATTTCCTGTTCGATTTCTTGACCTGGTTTTCCGCAAGTTAAAGCGCCTTTTTCCGCTACAAAATCATATGTATAATCAATATTAATAAGAGCTCGTTTCATAACTACTATCTCCCCTTCTCCTGTTTCACAGTAAACAATAGAAAATTTGTTATTACGACATCGTATGTACTATTCGACATTTCAAATGAAATACCTACATTTTTCTTGTAAAACTTATCTTAATCAAAGTTTATCATAAAACAGGCACACAATGACAAAACATATACTTCCCATTAACAAGTCATAAGTTTGATAATTAAACGTAAGTTGATTAACGTCTTGTATAGTAACCCAAATTACTGACATGATTATACTAATCAAGAAGATACGAACATATCGATTCATACCTTCAACCTTTTTCTCCATCATAGTAGTAACAAGTGATTCCTTACTGCTTAATCGTACTAGAAAACGAAATAAATTATTCCCTATTACACCATTCCATCCAAACAAAAAAGCACACTACTTTTTTGAGTAATGTACTTTTTATTCTGATTAAGACGCAGGCTTTGTCTCAAATGTTGCTTGATTAAAACTAATAACCTTTCCTTTCGGGTCATTGTTTTCATACTGAACTGCAGTAATTGTATGACTACCTGTTTCCAGCGTCTTTTCTTTTAATTGTACTGTTGTCTGTGTTGTACTAGTTACTTGATGTTTATCTGTATACATTTGATCTACAAATATGAATGTTTCTTTATCACTTTGAAAATTAGAAAGTTCTAATTCAACTTGCTGAATTAAAGTATCCTTTTTGATGAATACAGTCGGTATATTTCCATTTTCAGAAGTACCATCTGGAGTAATAACTTTTACTTTCCCTTCTCCAATTGACATTGCGCCTTCAGGAAATACAACCATATTCTCATCACTTGCGTTTACAACTTGTTCTTCCTGTTTTGATTGCGCGTCCTCTTTTTCCTGTGGAGCACCGCAACCTACTAATAACAATACAGACAATCCAGTGATTATGAATTTTTTCAAAATTCATCCCCCCTGTCATTTGATTATAATTTATTATACAAAAATAACTTTTAAAACTTTTATGAACATATAGAAGCTTGCTCACGATTAATGTATCATACTTTCCTTAATAGAACATTAATTTTTTTTATGAAATAAATAGTAATTCCTTCTTATTTATCATTTTAGCCCAACAAATCGATATAATACCCGCTCCAAAATAAAAAGACATTGATATGTCCAATGTCTTTTTATTTTGCACTTTAAAAAACAAATGTTGTGATTTCTTCTACTTCTTTTCTTGGAAGTTTTTTTGGCTTATCTTTCGGAAATCCGAGTGAAATAACCATATTTATTTGTTTTTCAGGCTCAATTTGTAAATATTGGCGCAGTTCATCTTGAGCTAGCAATACTGGCCCTGTCATTGGACAAGTACCAAGTCCCTTTGCATGTGCAGCTAACATTAAGTTTTGTGCCGCTAAACAGCTACTCTTAATCCCTTCTTCTTCCCAAACTGAATCTGGAACAAAAGCAATGGGATCAAATATCTTTTCACGAAACTTTGATTCATATGGTGTTGCCAAGCATACGATTAATACTGGTGCCTCAGAGAAAGCTGTCGCATATGGTCCGAAAGAACGCGTAAGTAATTTCCCTGCTTTCTCTTCTCCATTATCTGTTGCTTTTGCCGCAAGTTTATGTAAAGCATCCCATGTCATTTGTTCAATTTCTTTAATCTTCTCTCGGTTCATAATGACCAAGAATTCCCACGTTTGTGAGTTCGTATCGCTCGGTGCATAACGAGCACAATCAATTATTTCTTTTATATCATTAGTAGATACTTCTTGTTCTGTGAACTTTCTAACACTTCGTCTTCCGTGAATTACTTCTTTAAAACCTTCATAATTCATACATTAAATCCCCTTTTTACAGCGTTTTCAAATCTTTTCCTACGCTTGAATTATATCATGAAAAAAAGCTGAAGGAATATCAGCTTTTTTCTTCAATATTAGTTCATAACTTTAAACAATCTAATACTTTCTTCATATGCCACTTGGAGTTTCTTTGTAATTGGTCCTCTTTCGCCGTTTCCAAACTGTTCATCACCAATTTGAACGACTGGGAATATTTCAAGCGGCGTCGCTGTAAAGAAGCACTCATCAGCCTCATATACTTCTTGTAATGAAAACTCTCGTTCCTCTACTTCGATATGTAACTCTTTCGCTAATGTAATAACATAGTGCCGCGTAATGCCCTGTAGAATGAAATTGTCAGCCGGATGTGTAATCAATTTATTATTTTTCACCATAAAGAAATTCGAATGACACCCTTCAGTCACAATGCCATCTCGTACTAATATTGCTTCTTGATACCCTTGTTCATTTATTTTATTTTTAATCATGATATTTGGTAAAAGATTTAATGATTTTATATGGCAAAACTTCCACCTGATGTCCTCTTCTACCGTTACCTTAATCCCTGCCTTCATTGAAGCAACTGGTCTTGGGAACGAAACAAGATTTGCAAAATATGTCGGTTGTAAATCTGATTCATATACATGATTGCGTGGTTGTGCACCTCTTGATATTTGTAAATATACATTCCCATCTTCTTGAAATTGATTTTTTTCAATCATTTGATGTAACTCTTCCACTAATTCTTCCTTCGTAAATGGTGGAATTAGTTTTATTTCTGCCATAGAGTTAAAGAATCGTTCCAAATGTAAATCTAATAAATGAGGCTTGCCATCGTATAGTCTAAATACTTCATAAATACCATCACCAAATTGGAAGCCGCGCTCTTCTAATGCGACCATCGGCTGTTCTTCCTTCGTATTAATCATTCTCCCATTAAACAAGATCCACTCTTTATGAGTAGCTTTCATTCTTCCCCACTCCTTTATCACATGATTGATTTTATTGTACAACTTATGTCACCCTTAAAGAAGGAATTTTCTGTATTTTCACGAACAAAAAATACATCACTTCGTAAAAGTGATGTATTTTATCATTTATTTAAGGAAATATTTTTCAATATCATCTAACATAAGATTCGCAGCTTTAATACCGCCTGCTGTATTCCAGATTACTTCATCCACTTGGAATACTTTATTATTTTTAGAAGCCTGTAGTTGCTTAAAGAGTGGATCTTCTGTCCATTCCTTTGCTAACGAATTTCCTTCATTATTCTTATCTGCATCTTTATCAGACGTGAAATAAAATAAGTAGTCCCCGTCCATATTTGGAATTTGCTCTTTTGTAATTCCTTTTATCGCAAAATCATCTTTATCTTGTAATGGTGGTCGTTTAAATCCAATATCATTTAAAACAACTCCCGAGAATGAGTTTTTTTGATAAATACGAACATCACCTGGCACGAAACGAATAATAGAAACTTTAGAATTCAATTTATCGCCTAACTTCTCTTTCATTCCTTCAATACGTTTTTTATAATCATCAAGAGCTTTTTGCCCTTCTTTTTCTTTATTTACAGCTTTTGTATAAAGCGTAAAGTTTTCTTTCCAATCACCGCGTAATGTTTCTGCATAAACAGTTGGTGCGATTTCTTTTAGCTGATCATATATTTTTTCGTGACGCATTTTATTTCCGATAATTAAATCTGGCTTAAGCTTCATTACTGCTTCTAAATTAATATCACGTTCAGTTCCTACAACTTCCGTATTTTTTAATTCTTTCGCTACATGAGGGTACCATTCATCACCAGCACGTGGTTTCGTAGTCCCCACTGGCGTTGCGCCCACAGCTAGGAGAGCCTCTGCACCTTCATTTGTTAAAACAACAACTTTTTTAGGTGTACCATTTACTGTCGTTTCGCCCATTGCATGCTTGACCGTATATGAATCTTTTGCTTTAGCTGATATATCATTTTCTTTTTTCTCTTCTTTACTACATCCTGCAATTACAACCATGAGTATCATAATGCAGAACATAATTAGTTTTTTAGTATGTATCATATGTCCTCCCTAGATGAAATCGATTATCATTAACAATTAAAGATTAATGTATACTACATACATTGTCAATGTATATCAGAAAACTTTTTTAATATATACCATTTCGATTCTATTGGCTTTTCTAATGTTTCTTTTTAACATATAGTGTATAAGTATGAAAATTTATGTTGTTATTACAATGCGTATCTGAGTTATACATAACAAAGATACGCATCCATATTGCATTATCATTTTAATTCCTAATATTGAGTATACTTAATATACGATGGATCATTATATACCCACTGATTTCCACCAAGGTTTAACCAGCCATTTTCATTTATATATACTAAATAAGATTCTGGAGGATTTAATTGACGGATAACTGCAGATGTAGTTGATGGACCACTTCTTAAATTTACATTCATCCCTTGTATATATGCAACCCCAATCGGACTTCCATCACTATTGCTTGTCTTTACAAAATTAATGTAAGAAGGATCATTATACACCCATTGTCCATTCCCCAAATCTAACCATCCGTTACTTTCCTGATATACAACGTAAGATTCTGGAGAATTTAATTGACGAATAACTGAGGAAGAAGTTGATGGACCATTTCTTAAATTTACATTTTTCCCAAGGATATAAGCGATTCCCTTCGTTTGAGGTGTCGGTTGTGGGTTTGGAGGTTGTGGATTTGGAGCTACTCCAAAAATAGCCGCTATTCCATTTGCATACGCTTGACTTAGATCTTCAATAAATTGTGGATTTTTTAATAAATTTGCATCAAACGTTGTATCAATAAAGGCAGTCTCAGTTAAAATTGCATCCATTGCGGTTTCTCTTAATACCGCATAATTTTCTTTTTTTGCTCCTCGATCACGAAGACCGTATTTTGTTAATACAGGATTTACTGCTGTATGCATCTTTTGTTGCTTTGCATATGCAGTGCTGCTGTTGGATAACGCATTATAAATATAGCTTTCAAAACCTGTACCCCCGCCGCTATTAATATGAAATGAAATAAAATAATCCGCACCAAAAGCATTAGCAATATTAGCACGTTCCGATAAGGAAATAAACACGTCACTATCACGTGTCATTTTAATTGTAATTGGGTAATTTACCGTTAAAATATCTCGAACGCGTCTAGCAATTTGAAGCGTTAAGTTTTTTTCTACTAAGCCATTACCAACAGCACCAGAATCATATCCACCGTGCCCTGCGTCTATAACAAGTTTCATTTTACTACCCCGCCCCTTTCTTGTAATATGTTAGCATTGCTACTCGTCCTATTTTATGTGAAATGTACAAGTTCTGTTACAATCACAAATAAAAAAACCGCCTTATGTAAGGCGGTTTCTATCATCTTGCTTTAACCAATTTAAAATAAATATATACGATTGATAGTGAATATAACGTATGCAAAATAAAATAAATAAAAGTACTATTCCAACACCACTATAAAGTAAACCGAACTTTAAAAAAACATTCACAAGTGGTGGAAAGTTCATTATATTTTGTAATGTACTAAGCATACAAAATATAATGAAAAAGACAGGGACGTATTGTAATTCATACGGCTTTCTTTTCTTAATCATTCTTTTCCGAATGATTATATGACATAGTTCTGCTACTATAAAGCACCCTCCAATTAATACAAGACCAGAAGTCATTGTCATACATCCACCTGCCTTATATTTATTGTATCGCATAAATAATCATCGTTATATTTTCTTCACATACGCTCCATCTTCTGAAGTAAAGCCAAAACTCTCTATGAAAGAATGCGCTTTTTCTGTTAATTCCTCTTGTAGCACTTTTATTTCTTTCACATTTCTTTGTTTCATCATTTCTTCAAATGTAAAATACGTATTTGTACCATAACCATAACCTTGGTAATCAAAATGAATAATTAGCTGTGATAAAACAGCTCGTTCCTCTTGAACACTATAATCTATTACACCAATATATGTATCATCAACTTTCACACAATACTGTACCTTTTTCTCACCTAAACTATGCGATTTAAACATTTCTTTAACAACGCTTTCATTTTCTATAGTAACTTTCTCAAACGTAATCATATGTTGTCCATCCTTTTACTATTATTGTATCAATAATACTTCCTATTTATGAAAAAAACCTTAAGACCGTATGCGATCTTAAGGTTTTTCTAATTACACTAAGCTATACGCACGTTTTGTTTCTTCATGGAACTTGTTCGTATCGTATTTATGCTCAACATAAATTTGGTGCCATACCATAAACGCAAGTACAGTCCAAATTTTACGGCTATAATCGCCTTTATCTGCACAATGTGCTTCCAGTAAGTTTAATACATACTGTTTGTCGATTAAATGCTCTGTCTTACTTTCGTTTATAATATTTATAGCCCAATCATGCATTTCGTCTTTTAACCAGTGACGAATTGGTACTGGGAATCCAAGTTTTTTACGATCTAATACGTGATCTGGAACGATTCCGCGTGCTGCTTCACGTAAAATAGCTTTCGTAGTTCCGTTAGCAATCTTAAGTTCAGTTGGAATTTTAGATGCAACATCGAATACTTCTTTATCTAAGAACGGTACACGAAGTTCTAATGAGTTTGCCATTGTCATTTTATCAGCTTTTAATAAAATGTCACCGCGTAACCATGTGAACATGTCAATGTACTGCATTTTACTTACATCATCATAATCTTTAATCTCGTTATACAATGGTTTCGTGATATCCATATAGTTAACACTTTCATTGTAATACTTCATTAATTCAGCTTTTTCTTCTTCACGGAAGATTTTCGCATTTCCATAGTAACGCTCTTCAATTGGTGTACATCCACGCTCTAGGAAGCTCTTACCTTTAAATCCTTCTTTAAGAGCACCACTCAATGCTTTTAGAACACTCTTACCTGGGCTAGGAATGTAAGAGAACATTTTTAGTGAGTTTGGCTCACGGTAAATGTTATAACCACCAAATAGCTCGTCTGCGCCTTCACCTGAAAGAACAACTGTTACATGTTTACGTGCTTCTTTAGCAACGAAGTACAATGGTACAGCTGCTGGATCAGCTAAAGGATCATCCATATGCCAAATGATTTTTGGGAACTCATCCATAAATTCTTTCGCTGAAATGAATACGTTATGGTTTTTAACGCCTAATTTCTCAGCAGTTTCTTTTGCAACATCAACTTCACTGAAACCACGTTGCTCAAAACCAACAGAGAATGTTAAAAGATTTGGATTCATTTCTCTTGCAATAGAAGCGATGATAGATGAATCGATACCACCAGATAAGAATGAACCTACTGGTACATCACTACGCATATGCACTTTTACTGAATCATATAGTACATCACGAATTGCTTGGATATGCTCCTCTTTCGTTGCACTTGAAGCATTGAAATAAGGTTTCCAGTAGCGATGGATTTCCATCTCTTTACCGATTTCTTTTACGAAATAATGACCAGGCTCGATTTTATTAACATCAATTGTTAATGTTTCTGGCTCTGGGCCATATTGGTACGTAAAATAATGTTGTAGTGACGTTGGATTAACGCCTTTATCTTCCATCACATGCATAATACTTTTCTTCTCAGATGCGAAGAATGTAGTATCACCTTGCTGTGCGATGTATAGAGGTTTAATACCGAAGTGGTCACGTGCACCGAAAAGTTTCTTCTCTTCACGATCCCAAATCATAAATGCAAACATACCACGAAGGTAGTCTACACATTTTTCTTTCATATGTGCATACAATGCAATAATAACTTCTGTATCAGATTGCGTTGCAAACGTTGCACCTTTTTCAAGTAACATTTCACGTAATTCTACATAGTTGTAAATTTCACCATTAAAAATAATTACATATCGATCATTTTCATAAGTTAGCGGCTGATGTCCTGCCTCTAAGTCAATGATACTTAAACGGCGGAAGCCAAATTGTACATGTTCATCACGAAAATATCCTTCGTCATCTGGACCACGGTGGAAAATCATCGTGTTCATATTTTCAAATTGATGTTTTTCTGTTTCTGAAAACTCTCTAGGGTTTTCACATAAACATCCTACAAAACCACACATACTTCTTACCCTCTTTCGGTTTTCATTCTGTTTCTATACTACTATATCAACCCTATTTATACTAGCATAATCAACTGAATATGGCGACCAAAAACTATAAAAAAATCACTCCATTTCACATTTTTAACAATTTTTTATGAAAACATGAAAACTAGGCACTCACCTTTCTCCGCTTTTGTCATATGATATTGCAAATTGATTTCTAGGAGGGAATACCATGAGTGAAGAAAAAAAAGATTCTTCTCGCCCACCGGTTCGTAATTACTTAAAGCAAATTGATGATTTCTTCGAGCAAACACCTCTTCGCAATGTAATCGCTGATTTAAATCATTTTTTCCAAAAAGGAAACCGTTTATTAACATTCCCTGTAGATTTATATGAAGTTGGTGAAGAACTCGTTGTTACAGCTGAACTACCAGGTATACAAAAAGAGCAAATCCAAATTGAAATACAAAGTGAATACTTAAAAGTCTCTGTAAAAGAAGAGATACTCGAAGAGGAAGAAGAAACATCCCATAACTATTATCGCCGAGAACGTTCCATTTCAGAAGCATCAAGATTGATTAAGTTGCCGTATTCAATTAATAAAAAAGCAGCAAAAGCTTCTTATCAAAACGGCGTATTAGAAATTCGGGCGCCGAAACTTCCCCAACAACATGACATTTTATCCATAGACTAATGCAAAAAAAATAAGGGTGCTATGCACCCTTATTTTTAATCCACTAATCGCTTCATATCACGTATAATGTCTTCGTATGGCGTATTACTAATGCCACTATACTTTTTCATTACTTTTCCGTTTTGATCAATTAAATAAAATGATGTACCATGCATGACCTGACCGTTCTCCGGCTTATCTACAAGTGATTGGAAATTATCTTTTGAAAACTTTGTAATATCTTCTAACGAATATCCCGTTAATAAATTCCAGTTACTAGTATCCTCTGTAAACTTTTGAATAAATGCTTTCAGATTTTCTGGTTTATCAAGGTCTGGATCTACACTAAATGAAACAAACTGAACGTCTATCTTCTCTTCTTTTGCCATCTTTTGCAGCTTGGCCATATTTGCAGTCATTGGTGGACAAACTGTTTGACAATTTGTGAACATAAAATCTGCAACCCAAACTTTCCCTTTTAAATCTTTTGTACCAAATTGCTTTCCATCTTGATTTGTAAATTGGAAAGTTTCTAAATCCCAATTCAATGGTTTACGAAGCTTTGAACCTGATCCACTACATCCAGCAAGTACAAAGAGACAAAATACAACCATAAGACCAATTATTTTTTGATAACGCTTCATTTATAAACCTCTTTTCTCTATCCTAAATTTAAATAGGTTATGTTTATAATAACAAAAGTTAACACTACGAGAAAATTGTTTACTACATTTGTTCACGAAATCGTACGAATTTACGTATGTTACTTCTTTATTTCAAGCGAATTACTAGACAAAATATATTTTTTTACTATTATTTCTATAAATAGAAGTGATAAAACTATTTTTATTGTTACTTTTGTAAATACCTTTCCCTATTTTTTAACAATTCCTTAAACATTAATCCATGTTTTACACTGTATTCCTTAACAACATTTCGGTACAATACAAATACAACGATTTTAAATGAGGTGATGTTCATGGCAAAGCGCTATGAAAATATGGATAATGTTAGTACAAAAAAATCAATTCGCTCTTTTTTACGCTGGCGTAAAGAACGAAAGCAAAACAAAAAAGATTTTTCTTTCTTAGTAGAACAATCACCCGTTAAACAAAGTGCATTTTTGCAAAGTAATGTAAAAAAAACGACTGTCACATGGATTGGGCATTCTACTTTTCTTATCCAAACGAATGGACTTAATATATTAACAGATCCAGTATGGGCCAATAAATTAAAGCTAGTTCCAAGACTTACAGAACCTGGACTCTCTATAGAAGCACTACCTAAAATTGATATTGTCCTTATTTCACATGGTCATTATGATCATTTAGATTTTTCAACTCTTCGTCAGTTGAATGATGATGTTCTATACCTTGTACCTATCGGATTAAAAAAATTATTTACTCGTAAGAAATTTAAACATGTAGAAGAGTATAAATGGTGGGAAAGTACGATAATTAACGAAGTTTCTTTTCACTTCGTACCTGCTCAGCACTGGACGAGAAGATTCTTATTTGATATGAATACGTCTCACTGGGGGGGATGGATTATTGATAATGAAACGACTATGGAAACCATATATTTTTGTGGCGACAGTGGCTATTTCCAAGGTTTCAAAGAAATTGGTGAACGCTTTTTAATTGATATTGCTCTTATGCCCATTGGCGCTTATGAACCAGAATGGTTTATGAAAGTATCTCATGTTTCACCTGAAGAGGCTGTGCAAGCTTATTTAGATTTAAACGCTACTCATTTTATACCGATGCATTACGGAGCATTTGCACTCGCCGATGAAACACCTCGTGAAGCAATAACTAGACTTCGAAATAATTGGAATTTGCGCATGTTACCATGGGAACAACTGCATGTACTCTTTTTAGGCCAAACTTTTATTTATAGTAACGCAACAAATGATAAGCAAATAAATGAAAAAATTGAAACTTTACATGTGTAACGTAGCGACTGATTTTCTACATCTAACATATAATATAGAAAATCCTATAGTGAAGGCTTTTACGGACAGCCCGTTACCTAACCTCTTTGCTCCAGCTAAATTTTGAGGTGGGAGTTTTACTGTCCGCAAATTGCGGGATAAAGGGTGTTTTCTATGAATAGATATTTACAGACTCGCTATATCATTAGCGGTAGTGCCTGTATAGCTCTTCTTATTTCTTACTTTCTATTTACATAAAAAAGCTACTTGAAATATATTTTCAAGTAGCTTTTTTATTACTCTGCTAAATACATAAATCCGATTGCACCCGGACCTGTATGAGTACTAATTATAGGCGTTGTATAGAAAATTTCTGATTGAGCAAACCCACTCACTTTTTCAACCGCCGCTTTCATACTTTCAGCTAAAGGAATTGCTTTCGCATGTGGAATTGCAACAGCCTTTACAACTTTTCCAGCTGTATCTTGCTCAAATAACTTAGCTAATGTTTTTACAATTTGGCCTTGGCTACGAACTTTCGTTACAGGATTATAAACACCGTCTTCAAGACTAGCAATTGGCTTTATATTAAGCAGCGAACCGATAAACGCTTTTCCTTTACCGATACGTCCACCCTTCACTAAGTTTTCTAATGTATCTACTACTACATATAAACGAGTATTCTTTCTTACTTCATCTACACGTTTTAAAATTTCTTCTAGTGAGCGCCCTTCATTTGCCATTTTTGCAGCTTCAATTACTTGATATGCTAAAGCATGTGTAATAAATTGAGAATCAACAACTGTTACTTTTGTATCGGTCATTGATGCAGCACTATTTGCAGTTGCTACAGTACCACTCATTCCACTTGTCATATGAATGGAAAGTACTTCACTTCCATCTTCACCTAACTTGTTATACATTTCTACAAATGTACCCATTGCTGGTTGCGATGTTTTTGGTAATTCCTCTGATTTAAGCATTTCTTCAATAAATTCATCTGGTTGTAGATCAACGCGATCTAAATATGTTTGTCCATTTACAGAGATTGATAATGGTAGAACATGAATGTCATACTTCTCGATTACTTCTTGTGATAAATCTGCCGTTGAATCTGTTACAATTTTAATTTTTTGCATATTATATTCTTCCCTTTCCAATACGCTCTCCTTGTTATTATACTAGTATTCCCATTGCTTTCAACAATTTGGAACGAAATTTCATCAAATTAATTATATTTTTATATCTAAAATGAAAAAGACAGAGCTCCTAACCCTGTCTCTACTCTATATCATGCATTTTTTTCAAGAGTATTTGTTTTATATACATTTAAATAATCATTCCACTTCAAACAATTTTGTAAATATTCACGGAAAGAATATGCAAATCTTGGATGTTTTTGTTTTTGAATTTTTGCAATAAATAATTGAAGACGAGACTGAATTAGAAACGATAATGGATGCTGCGCCTGTAGGACAGGGATTTCGAATATTTTAATACAATCCCCTGTTGAATGAGTGAAATAAAAACTTTTCGTAATCACAATATCAATCCTCTTTTTCATTGGATTTTTGAACTTCCTCTACTTTGCGTTGTAACACGTTGTTTAACGTGGAGTAAAATCAGACTTATATGATTTCTGTAGTCCTTATGGCTAGAAGATTTATACTCTATTCATCTCCACCTAATCCATCTTCCCATCCTAAATATCTCCGAGACGGGAATCTCATTATCCATCAATTGTTTAATACATTTAGTATAAGCTTATAAAAGCGCAAAGTTTGTCTAAATTTTGGAGATTCTATAATTTTTTTCTTCTATATATTGTATACGTTTATAGCTATAGTATAACCAATAAATAAAAAAGTGCCTTTATAACGAGGCACTTTTCGACTGCATTTCTTCTCTTTTCTTTTTCCTCTTACTAACAACCTTTGATAAAGCAATACTTACTTCATAAATACAAATAAGCGGCACCGCAACTAAACTATGAGATAAAAAGTCAGGCGGTGATATACAAGATGCAATGATAATCAGTGCTACGTAAGCATATCTTCTTATTTTTATTAAAAATTCCGCCGTAAGTATTCCAATACTAGTTAAAAACATTACAACGACTGGTAATTCAAAAATCACAGCAAATGGGACTGTTAAATTAAGTACAAAATGAAAATACTTTTCTGTCGTAAACATCGTATTAAACATTTCATTACCTATCGTAGTTAAAAAGTGAAATAGAAATGGCATTACAATAAAGTATCCAAAACATAAACCTGCAATAAATAATATAGACAATACCGGTATATACATTATTGTCATCTTTTGTTCATTTGGATGTAAACCCGGTTTTACAAATAACCAAATTTGTATAGCAGCAAAAGGAATTGTACAAACGATAGCAAATACTGTAGCAATCGAGAAAAAAATCCACAATACATCACTTGGACCGAGAACAGTTAATTTCATTGGTAAATCTTTTACAAGCCAAAAATAAATATCCTTTGTAAAAGTAAATCCGATAATTAAAAATAGTACAAAGGATAACACCGTATATATTACTCTTTTTCGAAGCTCAACAATATGTTCTACTACGCTCATTTCCCGATCTTCCAACTCGTTCACCACACTTTATTTATCCATTACAAGGAAAATACATTACATTTTTTCTTTCTTTTCCTTTTCTTGAAATGCGTCATCTGTCAATTCTTTCGTTGATTTTTTAAACTCTTTTAACGTTTCCCCTAAAGCCTTCCCGATTTCCGGCAATTTTTTAGGCCCAAATAAAATGAGTACTGCTACTAAAATTAAAATTAACCCTGGAAAGCCAATATTTGAAAACATTTCCCCATCCCCTTTATTAGTAGTTTCCTTGTCCTACTATTACATAATTTTATTTTGTCAAAAAAGTTTGAAAACGTCAACAAATCCATTGCCTTTTGTCAAAAAAATTCAAAAATATAATCAATTATACAAATTTCATTTTCTATTGCCCTTGTGTATGATATGGTAAGGGAAATGACATATTATTTCATGATAGTAGAAAGGATTTGCATTATGACTGAAAAAATGACACGAATGACCCAATTTGTAAAAGAAGAAATTGCAAATGCAATTACACATGGTATCGGTGCCATTTTAAGCATCCCTGCCTTAATCATATTGATTATTCATGCTTCTAAGCACGGTACCGCATCAGCTGTAGTTGCATTTACTGTTTATGGTGTAAGCATGTTCTTACTGTACTTGTTTTCAACATTGCTACACAGCATCCATCATCCTAAAGTTGAAAAAATATTTACTATTTTAGATCATTCAGCCATTTACTTATTGATTGCTGGCACGTATACTCCTTTTCTACTTATTACACTTCGTGGCCCATTAGGATGGACGTTACTTGCTATTATATGGACACTTGCAATCGGAGGTATCGTCTTCAAAATTTTCTTTGTACGTCGCTTTATAAAGGCATCAACTTTATGTTACATCATTATGGGCTGGCTCATAATCGTTGCCATTAAACCACTTTATGAAAATCTAACTGGACATGGTTTTTCACTACTTTTAGCAGGTGGAATTTTATATTCTGTCGGAGCTATATTCTTCCTTTGGGAAAAGCTACCTTTCAACCATGCCATATGGCACCTGTTCGTTTTAGGTGGTAGTGCGATGATGTTCTTTTGTGTACTCTTTTATGTCTTACCTACAGCATAATAAAAAAGGTTTCAGCTTACTATAAGCTGAAACCTTTTTTACTACTTATGTAATTGTGATGCGATAACTTCCTGTGTATGCTTCGTTAATTCTTTAATATCCATATTCGCATAATCTTCAGGTGTAATCGGCTTAGAAATTGTTACTGTTGCATGAGCTGGCTTCATACGATTTCCATTCGCTTCAAACATCTTATATGTACCATCTAACGTTACAGGTAAAATTGCTACACCTGACTTTACTGCAAGATGAAAACTACCAGCCTTAAACTCTCCAACTTCGCCACCCTTACTTCTTGTCCCTTCTGGGAAAATTACGATAGAATGTCCATTCTTTAATAGCTCGATTCCATCTTTAATTGCTTTAAGAGATTGACGACGATCGCTACGATCCATAAATACACAATTCATAAGTTCCATCCAAGTTGGCACAACTGGGAACTTTTTAATTTCTGCTTTTGACACGAATCCAATTGGTTTATTTAAGTAACCTAGTAAAACAGGGATATCCATATTACTTTGGTGATTACTTACAACTAGTACCGGCTTGTCTTTCGGAACATTTTCAAGCCCTTTCACTTCTACTGTCCCTCCAGCTACACGTACCATTTTCTTACCAAACCAATTTGTCGTTTTGTACACAGCATTATCTTTTTCTTTTGGCGCCATCGTATTTACTTGTCTTTTAAGACGCCACATTCTCGGTGTAATCGCAATTACGATTAAAATTAAATAAAAGATTTTAAAAAACGTTTGAATCATACAGAACCCCCACCTATTATCATTCCGACCTTCATTATACTAGACAAACGAAGGAAAAAGAAGAAAAAAAGTCCAAACATCAAGTGTTTGGACTTTTTAAGGCATTCTATATTAGAAACGTTTTGCTAATTCACGAGCATTAGCAATTGCTGCTTCTTTAATTTCTTGTGCTTTTTCAGGGTTTGCATTCATACCTTCAACTGCAATATATTCAGTTTCATTTACTCCGACAAATCCTAATACAGTTTTTAAGTGATTACGACCGAAGTCTACAGCTGCGTATGCTCCTTCAGAATATACGCCACCTGTTGCTTGAATGTGAAGTGCTTTTTTACCTTCTAATAAGCCAACTGGACCATTTTCAGTATATTTGAATGTTTTACCTGCGATTGCTACGTTATCTAAGTATGCTTTTACTACTGGTGGATAGCTAAAGTTCCACATTGGAGTTACGAATACATAACGATCTGCATGCATAAATGTTTCTAAGTTTGTGTTCATTGCTGCTACTTTTTGTTGTTGAACTTCAGTTAAAGTTTCAAAACCTTCACCTGCTGCAAATTTACCCCAAGCACCAAATACATCTGCATCGATTGCTGGTACAGTAGTATTGAATAGATCAATTGTTACAACTTCGTCTTGTGGATGCTCGTTTTTATAAGCCTCGATGAAAGCTTCCCCTACTGCCATTCCGAAAGAACCTTCTGCTGAATTTGGATTTGCTGTGATAAATAGTACTTTTGTCATTGTATTCTCTCCCTTTTTTCTCTTTATCTTTAATTCAAGATTTATTTTTCGAAAGTTAATAACTTACCTTATGTAAGTATAATACAAAAAGTTTTAATTAATGTCAATAAAAAATAGCTACTTTTTTTTCGTAAGTTAATGATTTATTTTGTTTCTTTAAAATTTAGTATACAGATATTAAGACTCCTCATACAAAAAGGCTATCTCTATAATTTATAGAGATAGCCTTTTATTACATATTATTTTTGAAAAACATGTTTTACTTTTTCAGCTGGAATGTTACTTCCACCTCTACCTTTTACATCTTCAATCATCATTGTAATGACCATATCTGGTGAATTCAAATCAAATGCAGCGAACCAGCCTAGTTCTTTTCCTTCGGCCTCTTTGGATACTTTTAATTCCGCTGTACCTGTTTTTCCAGCAAGAGTCATTCCATCAATTTTAGCAATTTTCCCTGTACCATCCGGATCATTAATTACTTTCGTCATAGCAGTTTTTAATATATCCTGATTTCCTTTAGAAATTACATTTTCTTTCCAAGCTTTTGGTTGTTTATCTGTTTTAATAATATACGGTGATGGAATCGTTCCATCATTTACAATTGGCGCATACGTTAAAGCTAAATGAAGAGGAGTCATTAATACTTGCCCTTGTCCATATCCTGTATCTGCCATTTGAATATCATTTTTAATACCGTCATTTGCAATTTTAGAAGCAGGGAATCCATATTCAATTGGTAATTTTTCATCGAATCCGAATTTTTTCGCTTCACTCATAAACTTGTCTTTTCCGATTTTCAATGCTTCTTGTGCGAAGTAAATATTATCCGAGTATTTCATCGCCTTATCAAAATCAATCGGATTTGCATCTTTCACACGCGTTACATAATAATTACCCCAAGAAGAATCTTTTGTCCATTTTAATCCTTCAATTTTTAACTCTTCTTTTGGATCAATCGTTTTCGTTTCAAGACCAATTGCAGCTGTAATTGGTTTAAATACAGAACCTGGTACCGATAATTGTGTAAAGCGATTCGTCATCGGTTTTTTCGGATCATTATTCCAAGCTTCGCGTTGTGCTTTCGATGTTCCTCGTGCAATTAAATTCGGATCATATGCTGGACTACTTACTAGTGCAATTGTTTCTCCACTTTTCGGATTAATTGCTGCACTTGAACCAGCTTCGCCCTTCATTTCATTGTACGTTTTTTCTTGAACAGCACTATCAATAGTTAAAGTTACGTTTTCTCCATCAACAGCATCTGTTTTTGCCAAGTTTTTAATTTCTTTTCCTTGTGCATCTTCTACAAAGACACGGCCACCTTTTTTACCGCGTAGCTTTTCCTCTAATACTTGCTCTAAACCAGCTTTACCAACTGGATCATCAGCTTGATAGCCTTTCTTTTGAAGCGTTTTTAAATCTTCAGCATTTACCTTTCCGATATAACCAGTTAGATGAGCTGCCGCTTCCCCTAATGGATATGTACGAACATTTACAGGTTTTGTTGAAACACCTGCTAAATCAATGTACGTATTTTGCGTTGCCCCTTCAGGCAAAATTCCAATTGGTACGAGATACCCTGGTTTTACCCATTTAGCAGCTAATTTTTGATCAATTTCTTCTACAGTCATATTTAACAACTTCGCTACTGTCTCTTTCGTTTGCGGAGCAGTATCGTCTAATTTTTCTGGAACTATTCCAATTTCAGAAGCTTTCCCATTCGTTGCAAGACCTTTTCCATTACGATCGTATATTTCACCACGTTTTGGCTGTGTTGTCTGCATACGCACTTTACTATCTTTCGTCATACCAGGGAAAATAAAATCAGGAGTCCAATCTATTTTCCAAGATTCTTTATCTCCATCTTTTTCTTTCACCATTTTTGCTTCATGGCCAAAAGTAATTTTACCACCAACTGTATCCATGCTTACTTTAAAAGGAACAGGGCCTTCATCTTTTTTATCTTCTTTTACTTCCCCTGTTTCTACCTTTAAGTCTTTTACTTCGATACCAGAATAAATTTTTTCATATTTCTCAGTAAACTCTTTCTTTGAAATATCTTTTTTTGCATTTTTTGATAGTTGATCATACATATCTGCAAATTTTTGTTTATTCCATGCTTTTACATATGTATCAAACGCTTCTTGTGGTTTTTCTTCTTTACCGCATCCAACTAACATGAATGTTAAGCAAAGAAAAAGAATCCCCCATATCTTTCTCAATCCATTCTCCTCCTCTTTCTATATTAGTAATTTTGAAAATTTTAGCATTTTTTACATGCTACCTATCATTATAGCACTATCGAATCTCATCTATAAACTTATATTGGTGAATATAAATAAAAAGATTGATGCGAATTCTCACATCAACCTTTTTTATTATTGTTGTTTCTCATATACATGGTAATAATACGTATACGGGTTTTGTTCATCCGTTAAACCTTTTTCCACAAAAATCTCTTTCCAATTTGTCATATCCATTTCTGGGAAGAATGTATCTCCTTCAAATGCATAATGGATTTTTGTTATATACAATTTGTCTACATAAGGTAAAAAGAGATCATAAATTTGCGCCCCGCCAAAAATAAAAATCTCTTCTTCATTTTTACATAGTTCAAATACTTCTTCTACAGAATGAACAACTTCACATCCTTCAACGTGATATCCTTCATTACGAGTTACAATAATATTACGTCTTCCAGGCAGCGGTCTACCAATCGCTTCATAGTTCTTTCTTCCCATAATAAGCGGGTGACCCATCGTTGTTTTCTTCACGTATTGTAATTCACTCGGTAAACGCCAAGGTAAATTATTATCTTTACCAATTACTCTATTTTCGTCCATTGCGACCATAAATGAAACAATCATTTTTTCATCTCCTCTACAATTATACTGCAACCGGTGCTTTAATTGCTGGATGCGGATCGTATCCTTCAATCGTTAAATCTTCCATTTCAAAATCGAAAACAGATTTCACATCTGAATTTAATGTAAGTTTCGGGAACGGACGTGGTTCACGTGCCAATTGCTTTTCTACTTGTTCAAAATGATTTGTATAAATGTGTGCATCTCCAATTGTATGAACAAATTCTCCTACTTCAAGACCACATTCATGTGCAATTAAATGTGTTAGTAGTGAATAACTTGCGATGTTAAATGGAATTCCAAGGAATATGTCACCACTTCTTTGATATAACTGACAAGAAAGTTTTCCGTCCGCTACATAAAACTGGAATAATGTATGACAAGGCGGTAATGCCATACTCGGTACGTCTTCAGGATTCCAAGCAGAAACGATTAAACGACGTGAGTCTGGTGTTTTTTTAATCATTTCAATTACATCTTTTAATTGATCAAGTGTCTCACCGGCTGTCGTTTTCCAAGCACGCCACTGTTTACCGTATACGTCTCCTAAATAACCATATTTATTTGAGAAATCATCATCTTCTAAAACGTTCTTTTTAAACAATTCCATTTGCTCATCGTACTGTACTTTAAATTCTTCATCTTGTTGTGAGCGAAGACCAAAATCAGTCATGTCAGGACCAGTATACTCGTCACTTTCCACCCAGCTCTTAAATGCCCATTCATTCCAAATATTATTATTATGCTGCAATAAATAGCGAATATTTGTATCACCTTTCATAAACCAAAGTAGTTCACTTGCTACAAGGCGAAATGGTACTCTTTTTGTCGTTAATAAAGGAAATCCTTTACTCAAATCAAAACGCATTTGATATCCAAATACAGATACAGTTCCTGTCCCTGTACGATCTTCTTTCTTCGTACCATGTTCCATTACATGGCGGCATAAATTTAAGTATTCATTTTCAGCATGTTTCATATGTAGGAAAACCTTCTTTCAATCGTATATGCAATTTATCATAACATGAAAAATGGTAAAGTTAATAATCCTAATTAATAAAATTTCTCCCACTAATTCTTACAAAATTATTAACTTTCCAAATTTAAAAAGGTTTTCATTTTCTATTACCGAAAGTATAGTGCGGTAGAACAAAATTTATATTTGGAGGTTAGAAGTATGTCTAAATTTGGAACGCCTGTTATGACTTCTTTACAAACAACGGTTGAAAAAATGATGAAGGATTTAAATGTTCCTGGTGCTGCTGTCGCTGTAATAAAAGACGGTGAAGTTATTATTTCAGAAGGTTTCGGCTATCGTAATATAGAAACAAAAGAGGCTGTTACACCGCATACTCGATTCGCAATCGGTTCCTCAACGAAAGCTTTTGGCACACTTTCATTAAGTTTGTTAACACAACAACAAAAATTTAATTGGGATAGTCCTGTCCAGTCTTTTATACCTAACTTCTCTTTATCTGAAGTACTTGCTAGCTCACAAGTTACCGGACGAGATTTAGCTTCTCATCGAACCGGTGTAAGCCGTCATGAGGCTCTTTGGTATAGCTCTTCCTTATCTCGAAAAAATCTCGTTGAAAAAATAAAACATTTACCACTTGATGCGCCGTTCCGAACAGCGTTTCTATATAACAACTTAATGTATACAACAATCAGCTACATTGTGGAAAATATTACAAATCAAACGTGGGAACAATACGTTACAGAACATATTTTAGAGCCTTTAAATATGAATCAAACAAACTTCTCTGTTACAGATTCACAAACTACAGATGATTATGCTTTACCTTACGTTGAAAATGAAGGTAAAATAAAAGAAGTTCCATTCCATAACATCGATACAGTTGGAGCTGCTGGGTGTATTAATTCTACAATTGAAGATATGGCAAATTGGGTCCTTCTTCACTTAAACAAAGGTAAATTTGGAAATCATGAATTAATCTCCTCTGAATTATTACAACAAATGTATACACCACATAATTCCATTCCAGATCAACCAGTTTTATCACTTCCTGAATCTCCATTAAATAGTTACGGTCTTGGTTGGTTTATTAGCGCTTACCGTGGTAATAAGGTAATTCATCATGGCGGTAATATTGATGGGTTTTCAGCACTTGTTTCATTCATACCAACAGAAAACATAGGCCTTGTCATTTTAACGAATGCTGGAGGAACATTACTTCCTACTTATCTCGCTAATCAAATTTATGACGAACTACTTGAATTAGAATCCATTGATTGGCATAAACGTGCTGTAGAAGATACTGAGAAAATGAAGGAAATGATGAAAGAAGCAACTGAATCGCTTCCTGAACAAATTAAAGGGACTACACCTTCTCACAAGTTAGAGGATTATACTGGTACTTTTGAACATCCTGCATACGGAACATTACAAGTATACAAACAAGATGATTCGTTATTTGTACAATTTATGGAGATGAAGGTTCAATTGCACCATCATCACTACGACATCTTCTCTGCAAAAATTGACTTATTCCAAATGAAAATGAGTTTATTATTCGCTTATGAAATGAATGTGAGTGGTGAATTCCCATCTCTTCAGTTACATGTGCCAGCTATGTTAAGTACTCAGCCGCTGACATTTAAGAAAATCAAATAATTATTTTGATGGTAAAAAATAAAGGTAGGTGCGAATCACACCTACCTTTTCTATTTCATATCCATCTTATCTGGTTGAAACCAAATCGGCTTCAATAGTTCAAAGTTTTTATGATCTTCTAATACAATATGAAGACGCTCTAACGTATCCTCCAACATATGCGGTGCTGCTCGTAATGTCCAGACAACTGATGAGAAAACTGTCATGCCAACGTACACCGCATATAATTTCCAGAACTCCTCTGGTATTCTCTCATTAAAGTATCCTTCTATTTGTCCGATTGAATATGGAATACTAATGTCTCTTGCAAATAGTGCAATTTTTACGAAATCATGCAGTGGGTCGCCCCAGTCATAACCATTAAAATCAACTACACCTACATATCTCCCATCCCGTACAATTATATTTTCTAAATGAAAATCATCGTGTTGAAATCGATTTGGGCGATCCTTTACATACATTTCATTTTCATCTATAAACTTAATAATTTTATCATCATTTTCAATTTTAATTCCGCATGTTTTATACGCCTCTAAATATTTCCTATGTTTTTTCATTGCTCTTTCATACCACGGAAGTATATTCTTAGGAGCTTCAAGTGTATGCATTTTCGCTAAATCTTTTCCTGCCTCTATGCCAATATCATATTGTTCTTTTGGTGAATACGTAGACAATAGTCTCTTCGCATCTTCCCCTTCTAAATATGAAAAAATACTATAGCATACACCTTCTTCTTCCAATATACCTATTTCAATTGGCCTTTGTGCCTGTACGTTACATTTTACCATTTCATTTAAAATTTGAAACTCTATTTTCTTTCTTTCATACTCTTTTATATCGCCTGTCCGAAATAAATATTTTTCATTATTCGCACTCATAATTATATATTTCTTGTCAGGCGAAAAACCTTTAGAAATTTCTTTAATATCCACTGCATCTTTTACAATTTGTATATTGTTTTGCTGCGCTGTAATTATCTTCATATCTATTCCCCTTACATTTCTGCCTTTGGTGTATAGGCAACTTCTACAATAAATCCATTCGGATCGTAAAAATCAATCGTATAGTAACCTTCCGAATAATGATTCATTTCAATTGGACCACGTATTACCTTCACTTTCGTACTAGAAAGAAAATCTGCTACTTCATCAACTACTTCTCTATGAATAGCTTGATAACAAATATGTCTAGGCCCTAACGTCCTTACGATTTCCTCATCTACTTCTTTAAAATATATTTCACTTTCTCCTGTGCTATATGCTACTTCATTTAACTTTCTCCATCCAATTATGGAAAACAACTTATTATAAAAAGAAATGGACTCCTCCAAATTCGCTACCCAAAATTCAATATGATGAATGCCTGCTCGAAGTGTATTCATATTAAGAATACGCTCCTTGTACTACTTCCACAATTTCCATCGGCTTATGAACCATATAATCTGGTGCATCTTTTTTCACTGTTTCAATGACATCATATCCCCAAGATACCCAAATCACGTTCACTCCAGCCTTTTTACACGCTGCTACATCTCGCTGTTCATCACCAACGTATAACATATCCTGCTCTGTTATCTTTTTCGATTTTAAAAATCTTTTTATCATTTTATCTTTACCAAACAGATTTTTAGAACAATACACTTCTTGTATATTTTCTATATCATTCTTGTGTAAAAATGCCCGAATATGCTCTTCTGAGTTAGATGATATAACCGCAATACCGTATCCTTTTTTATATAGTTCATCTAATACATCCTTCATCCCATGAAATAAAACAAGATCTTTTATAGCAGGCTGATATAATTTATAAAACTCCAACGCTAATATCGGTAATTTATACAGTGGTACATCGAGTTGTTTACATCTCTCTGGCATCGTTAATTTACGTAAATGTTCAATTTCTTCTTCCTTTACCGTTTTATATCCGTGCTTTTCAGCAATTTGATTATAAATTGGTACAAATATATTTTGCGAATCTACTAATGTGCCATCAAAGTCAAAAACAATGTATTTTTGCATCTCCATACTCCTTTTACTTCTTTTTTCTAAACCTATGTTATTCAACAACATAGTTGTCTGTCCCTTCTATAAACATAAAAAAGAACAAGATTTTCTCTTGTTCTTTTTAAGACAACCATTTCGGCGGTACATTTGTATTCCAATAAATATTTCCTAACTCATGATGTCCAGAGTATCCATCATCAAAACGGTGATAATGGAAATTAAAATAATAACCATCTTGCGGCGGATGATCTCTTCTTACATGGAAACGCAATAAATCATTTCCTGATTTCGTATCGTAGACGTGAAAAATCTTTTCATTATTTCCACCAGCTGGTTTTTGAGAAATCGCTAATGATTGTAGTGAGTCTTCTGGTACATCACTAGCAAGCTCAGCAATTGCCTCTTCAATTTTCGGTAATATTACATCTTTAAATTCATCTTCAATTACTGGACCAATTTTAGTACCAAACTTTTGCATCGACTGCTTCTCTGCTTCTTGCATTGCATAAGTAATAAAAGTATCGGTGGTTAACCTGTCATTCGTTTCTTCATATGTATAGGACGTGCTCTCCAAACTTTGTTGCCCAGCTGTGCTCGTAGGCTTGTCCGCAGCTTTGGCATTATCAAGCAATATGGAAGGAGGCGTCACTAAACCAAATGTAAATACGGTAATTAATGCGACTAAGGTTTTTCTAAACCAATTTGGCATTTATGTTCCCTCCCCTTTCACTCATTATTTTTTATATAACGGTGGTTTCTTCTATTATACAAAATGATTATAATTTTTGCACTTTACAATTTTGTTAACGTTCACATATTTTTCACTTGAATATGAAATTGTAAGATTTCATACAATATTAATACCACAATATTGAGGAGGCACTTGAATGACTTTAGATGTCATGTATTCCGCCGCAAGCATACTCGTTTTAGTATATTTTATTTATCAATGTGTTACAGACTAGAAAAAGAGCCGTCAATGGCTCTTTTTTTATGGTAAAAATACAATCCATACAATTAATAAAATAAAAACAAAGCCACCAATCACAGCTGGCAATAAATAAAACTGGGCAAGTATAACTATTGCATACAAGAGTATTGCTGGTAGTAGTAAATAACGATCTGCCTTCCACCTTAGCAAAAGTAATTTTCCTTCTTCACAATATAAATGAAGAAACATTTTTTTCGTAAATTCATTCCAATAATCACGCGCATAGCGAGAAATTGCAACTACAGTAAATACAAGAACAATAGCTGCAATCCACCTTGGAGTCATGATTATACTTGCAGTACTCATACATACAATTTGAATATAAAATATTCGTGCAGTACTTGTACGGAAAAATTCTTTCAAAAAAGATTCGATAATAAGAGAATCTGCTTTTTTTCCTAATAGTCTTTTAGAACGCGGAAACATCCACGGTTTTTTATTCGAGCTACTCGGTTTAGCTGCATGACCACCAACTTGCATAATTCCGCTCGTCCAGCGCATGCTTTCCTCTTTTTCTTTCTCGATTTCTTTAAAAAAGAACTTTTTATAATTGATTTTCTCTTTTACTAATACACTACTTAAGAAAATTACTAGACCGATAAATAGAATTGAATAATATAGATTTTTATAAATAAAAAATAAACTAATTCCAAAAAAGGACAAGCTCATAGAAAATACTACATTTTTTACAATCCATAAAACCCATCGTTTCCCCACCTGTACATGAATAAATCTTGTTAACAACGACAACATAAATCGAAATATAGTAAAGAATACCCAAAATAATACGACTTGTATCTCTGTTACTCCGATACTTTTCATCAACACTGGTAACATAATAACGACTACTATTACATTCGTTATCGCTATTCGAACAAATGTGTACATCATGCCATACTGGACTAATTTTCGCATATGTGTTGCATACGAAATTAAAAATAAACTATCCGCTTGCTCAAAAAACGAACGAACTCCTCTCGGATATGTTACTAGATAAAATGCGAGTAATCCTAATCCGAAATAAATCGTCTCTTCCATTGATAATTCATTTATCCATAGTGACCTATAATAGATTCCCATAAATATAAGTGTTGGAATAATAATATATAACGCGACTGTCCAATCTGTTACCGAACATATAGAATTCCACTTCCGCTGGAGCTCATGACATAATCTTTTATAAAATTGTTGTTTAATCATGTTGTTCACGCCTTACAATTATATCAAAACAGTCTAGTAATGAGCTATCCGGCATTTCCGCTAACATTTGAATAGATTCTAAATGCCCATCTGCGACTAATGTACCTTGTGAAATGAGTAAAAATCTTTCACAAATTTTTTCAGCAGTATCCAATACGTGCGTACAAAGTAAAATTCCTGCTCCGCGCTCTTTTTCTTTATATAAATAACTTAAAAACTCTTTCGTAGCTACTGGATCTAAACCGATAAAGGGTTCGTCAATTATATAAAAATCTGGCTCAGTTAAAAACGCCAATATTAGCATCGATTTTTGTTTCATACCTTTTGAAAACTTTGATAAATATTCATGTTTATGCTTATCCATTCGAAAAGTATGTAATAATTGTCCCGCTCTTTCTTCCCAGCTTCCCATTTCACTTCCACGAGCTGCCATTAATAATTCAATATGTTCCCAGAGCGTCAAGTAATCATAGTATGTTGGATGTTCTGGTACGTATGCATACGGATTTTTCTTTTCACCGAATGATATTTCACCGTCCATATTTACAAGTAATCCCAGCATCGTTTTTATCGTCGTACTCTTCCCAGCACCATTTGCTCCAATAAGAGCAACTAGTTCACCTTTTTCGATAGAAAAAGCTATATCACGAATTGTTTTTTCACCTATTTCATATCCAGCTGAGCGGATATTTACTTCTAACATGCATTTCCCCTCTTTCCATTTCCAATACAATCAAGGAAAAGAATAACATATAACTATCTATATATCATTATAAAATATTTATTTTTATGGCAGGAAAAAACATTTTTTAACAGAATACTAAATGTTTGATTACATTTTATTGGAGTGGATAATATGTCTTTTCAAATTCGTGAAGCAACGATAGATGATATAGACGCACTTTGTTCTTTAACAAAAGAATTAAAAGGTTCCTCTATTTCCTATGAAGATATGAACAATCGATTACAATTCGTACAAATGAGTCCGTTTGATTTTTTATATGTTTACGAGGAAGAAGAAACTATATTTGGATTACTTGGATTTCGTATACGTGAAAATTTAGAAGATGTAACACGTTATGGAGAGATTTCAATTATTAGCGTTGATTCTAACATACGACGTAAAGGCATTGGACAAGTTTTGATGGATTATGCAGAACAATTAGCAAAGAAACATAATTGCATTGGCACATGGCTAGTTAGTGGAACAAAAAGAGTAGAAGCTCATCCTTTTTACAAAAAATTAGGCTATGAGGTAAATGGCTACCGATTTGTAAAACATTTTTAAACTACTTATAAATTGAAGGGGCTATAACTATGACAAACATTAAAGCAATTTTCATTGATCGTGACGGTACAATTGGTGGTGACACTACAATACATTATCCAGGATCTTTTACATTATTTCCATTCACAAAAACATCCTTGCAAAAACTAAAAGCTAAGAATATAAAAATTTTCTCTTTCACAAATCAACCTGGGATTGCAGATGGAATAGCAACTGTAGCCGATTTTGTACAAGAATTAAAAGGCTTCGGTTTTGATGATATTTATGTATGTCCTCATAAACACGGTGATGGTTGTGAATGCCGTAAACCGAGTACAGGCATGCTGCTTAAAGCAGCAAAAAAACATAGGCTTGATTTAACACAATGTGCTGTAGTTGGTGATCGCTGGACTGATATTGTTGCAGGAGCAAAAGTAAATGCGACAACGATTCTAGTCCGAACAGGCGCTGGGTATGATGCTTTGCATACGTACCGAGACAAATGGGCACATATTGAACCAAACTACATTGCAGATAACTTTGAAGATGCAACAAACTGGGTTTTAAATCAACTATAATACAAAGGTAGCAAGTTCCCTTTTGATAAGCAGACATTGCAATTCAAATTATATTTTTTATTACTAACAGCAATTAACGTAAAGAAGGAATAGCTTAGTGGCTATCCCTTCTTTATTGACTTCTATTATTTACATTTGTTATCTGTTTTTATTGAGTATTCTCATCGTTTTTATACTCCAAAATATCCCCTGGCTGACACTCCAAAGCTTTACATATCGCTTCTAATGTTGAAAAACGAACCGCTTTTGCTTTCCCATTTTTCAAAATAGAAAGATTCGCCATCGTAATTTCAACCTTCTCCGAAAGCTCCGTTACACTCATCTTTCATTTTGCTAACATGACGTCAATATTAATAATAATTGTCATATCCGCCACCTCAAACTGTCAAATCATTTTCTGATTTTATGTTAATTGCTTCTTGTAGAAGGCGTTGAAGGATAGCGGTAAAAACAGCGCTAACGAACGAAGCAAAAATGATAATAAGTCCCACTAACCCAATAGGAGGTTCCATTTTCTTCGCTATAAAATGAAAAAGTGGCAAACCTAATACATACAAACCACTGATTGTAACTGCACAGCGCTTTATATTCTTTAACGACTTTACAGATAATTCCGAGAACGCTGTGTTCTCGTCAATATACTGTAAAAGATTGAAAGCCTGATAAAGAGCAACATAAAAAGGCACAGCTGCTCCATACATCACAATGAAAACAAGATATTTTATCGGAGCGATATTAGGATACAAATTCGATACAAATTCGCTACAAAATTCGCCATTTCCGGCACTAAAAATATGCATAAGGCAAGCACTGCAATTCCAGAAAGAAAAATAATTACTTTTAAGAACGTTGTTGAACTTCATTTAAGATTCATTTACAATAACTCACTTATTTAATGACAACATAATTTTACCACATAATTTATCGTTTAACAATAAATAAATATCGTTTTATCGTTATTGTCATACTTTTTAATTTAGGCAAAAATAAAAAAGAATTTCTCATTACAAAGAAATTCTTTTTCTTGAAAATGCCTCTTTCAACTTAATTTTTTAAAACGTTAATTCGTAATGGAAATAACGATTATCTCTCAAATAACCATTTTCAGCATATAATCGTTGTGCTGATAAATTATCAATCTCTGTTTGTAATTTTACACCTTTTGCTCCATTTTCTAATGCGTATTCTTTAGCAGCTTCTAATAATTTTTTACCTGTTCCGGCTCCACGCTTCGCCGCTTGTACAAATAAATCATTTAAAATCCATAATTCTTTCATTGAAATGGAAGAAAATGATGGATATAGTTGTATGAACCCAATATATTCGCCGTCTTCAACTGCTACGAAAATAACGGACTCTTTTTTCTCAATTCGGTTTCGTAAAAATACTTTTGCCCCTTCTAAATCAGAATCCTGCCTATAAAACATGCGATAGTTATTAAAAACTGATGCTAGTCCATCTAAATCTGCAATTGTTGCCTCATATATTCTCATTTTACTCCATTCCCCTTCCAATACTGTCTCATTATATCCGTTGCCCATTTAGGCTGGTGTATTTCTTCTTTCGGCATAAACTCTTTCATTATTGGTTTTATATCCAATATAGGAGTGCCATCAATAGCATCTAATCCCTCAACAATAATTGATTTACCTTCTCTTTTGATCACCTTTACAATTGTTACACCTATGCGATTCGGGCGATTTTTCCCGCGCTGTGCAAAAATACCTACTTCAGGATAATCCTTATTATTTCTAGGATGTCTAGCAAAATACTGAATTTGCTCGTCAGTTACTTTATGAAAATAAAAAACAACTTCAATATGAGAAAAATCTTCAATCCCTTGTATACTTTCTTCTGCATACATTTCAGTTAAAGTTATACGGGATCTTACTTCTCCCCACTCATCATCTTTTATTTCCTTTCTTTCATTATGTACAAATGCGATTGGTTGAACTGAAAACATGCGCATTCCCCCTTAAATGTAACCACTTACATTATAAAATATTTTCTGAATGTTTTCCAGATATATGAATTTAGTTTACATAATATAATTACATTCTATCTAGAGCTACCTTGACTGCTTCAATTGCATGTATATGAGTCGTATCAAATATCGGGACAGATACGTCTTCTTGCTTTATTAATAACCCTATTTCTGTACAACCTAATATGATTCCCTGTGCTCCTTTTTGCACTAACTCTTCGATGACTCTTTTATAATATTCTCTAGATTGAGATACTATTTTTCCTAAACATAATTCTGTATATATTACTTTATTTATTTCTTTTCTATTTTTTTCTGATGGTACTATTACTTTTATATTATTTTCTTCTATACGTGACTTATAGAAATCTTGCTCCATTGTATATGTAGTTCCAAGCAGACCAACCTTTTGAATGTCTTTTCTTTTAATTGCTTTTGCAGTTGCATCAGCAATATGTAAGACTGGAATATCAATTTTCGCCTTTATTTTTCCAACTACCTTATGCATTGTATTTGTACAAATGATTATAAAGTCTGCTCCTCCCTTTTGTAATGAATATGCCGCATTCCCTAGAATTTCTCCAGCACCATCCCAATCTCCGCTAGACTGACATCGTTCAATCTCTTCAAAATCCACACTATTAATCAAACATTTTGCTGAATGTAGCCCTCCTAATCTCTCTTTTATTTCTTCATTAATAATTCGATAATATTCAGAAGTTGATTCCCAACTCATACCACCTATAAGACCTATCGTTTTCATATAAACAACACCTACCTAAACTTTTTTATAAAACTAATAACAACGTTTTATTGTATATATTATACATAATAAAACAAGACTTTAAGTTTGAAATATAAAGTCTTGTTTTACGGAATTTAATATGGAAATAATAAAGAGTAATTGTACTTTCATTTCCAAGGAAATTTTTATAGAATATTCTGAAATTAACAATCTGATGTTTTTATAAATTCTTTATACTTATAATTAAAACACTCTCGATACAACGCTTTGATTTCATCATATGATGGAACACGTGGGTTATTAGCTGGGCTACCACTTTCAATTGCATCTGATGCCATTTTAGAAATAGCATTTTCAAATTCAATTTCATCGATTCCATATTCTTTTAAATTTGGAATACGAAGATCAAAGCAAAGTTTTTTTATTTCCCCAAGCGTGTAGTCTGCTACTTCCTCATCAGAATTCGAATACAAATCCTTATTTAAACTACGTCCAATTTTTGCTAACCTTTTCACTGCACTTGTTTTTGTAAACTCTAACACTGTAGGTAATAGTATGGCATTTGATATTCCATGCGGTACATGAAATAATGCTCCCACTGGCCTTGACATTCCATGAACTAATGTAACTGATGCATTAGAAAATGCAATTCCAGCTTGTAAGGAAGCAATCATCATCGCTTCTCTTGCCTCCATATTACGTCCATCTTCATATGCTATACGTAAATATTTCATAATACTTTCAATAGCTGAAAGAGCAAGTACATCTGTAAGTGGCTGTGAAAATTTAGAAATATAAGCTTCAATCGCATGACATAACGCATCTATTCCTGTTGCTGCCGTAATTTGTGGTGGTAACGAACTTGTCAAAACTGGATCTATAATTGCTACTTTCGGTATAAAACTAGGATGCTTCATCATCATTTTTACATCTGTTTTTTTATTCGTAATTACTGCTACACTTGTAACTTCCGATCCAGTACCAGAAGTTGTTGGAATTGCAATAAGTGGTAGTGGATTGTTTTCTATTTCAATATCCTTTTCGACATAATCCTCAACTTCTCCACCATTTGTATATAAAACCGCTACTGCTTTCGCAGCATCAATACAACTTCCACCACCAATACCGATAATAAAATCACACTTTTCCTCTTTACAAAGAGATAAGGCTTCTAACACGTGTATATTTGTAGGTTCAGCATCCACTTTATTATATGTACTAACAGTAATACTTTTCTTATTTAGTTGTTGTATACACTTTTCAAGATATCCTAATTTCTCCATAATTGTATCAGTAACTATAAAAGCTCTTTTCCCTAACTTTTTTGATTGTTCCCCAAGTTTTTCAAGCGAATTCCTTCCATATAATACCGACTTTGGCATACGAAACTCAGAAACTTCTTGCAAGTACTCCACCCCTTCTTATCCTATTTAATATTTTATGATATAAATTATCGATTTGATGAATCTTTACGATTCGAATTTTTAATAGAGTCCTGTTAAAGTATAGAACGCGATAACTAAAAATACAGCAACCGTTTTCAAAATTGTAATAGCAAATATATCTTTATAGGACTGTTTATGTGTTAATCCTGTTACTGTAAGAATAGTAATAATAGCCCCGTTATGCGGTAGTGTATCCATTCCTCCTGATGCCATTGATACGATACGGTGCATAACTTCTAATGGAATATCAAATTGATTGGCCGCTGCAATAAATTTATCTCCCATTGCACTTAATACTATTCCCATTCCTCCTGATGCAGAGCCTGTAATTCCAGCTAAAATATTCGTCGTTACTGCACCATTCACTAACGGATTTGTGAAAGTAGCAGAGATGCCATCTCTCATAATTACGAAGCCTGGAAGTGCTGCAATGACACCACCGAATCCAAACTCAGCTCCTGTATTCATCGTTGCAAGTAGCGCTCCACCAATACTTGTATTCAATCCAGCTTGGAAACCTGTTACTACTCGCTTCCAATATAATAATAACGTTGTTAAGATCCCTATAATAAGTGCCAATTCTACAGACCAAATTCCTACTACTGCACTTAATTCTACTTTTCCAAATGCTTTCATACCAATTGCAGAAAAATCAAAACCGCTTGGATACCACTTTGGTATCATAATAGTAAACACTTTATTCATTACACCTACTAAAATAAGTGGTATAAATGCAATAAGTTGTTGTGCTCTTGTAATTTCAATGTTATTAATTAATGGCATATTTTTTTGTTCTAATTGCAAAGATGCTGCCATTTCAGTATTTCCATCATTAAAACCAAAATATCCTTCACCTGCCGCTTTTGCCTTCTTACGTCTACTCTCTAAATATAGTAAACCTAATGTAAGAACAAAAATTGCTCCTACAATGCCGAGTATCGGTGCAGCATAAATATTCGTTTTAAAAAATGTTGTAGGTATTACATTTTGAATTTGTGGTGATCCAGGTAGCGCATCCATTGTAAACGTTACTGCTCCAAGAACAATCGTTCCAGGGATTAAACGCTTTGGAATATTAGCTTGTCGAAACAACTTAGCTGCGAACGGATAAACAGCAAACACTACTACATACACACTAACACCACTATACGTTAAAATAGCCCCCATTAATACAATCGCTAATATAGTACGTTTTTCACCAACTAACTCAATAATCGTTTTTGCGATAGAATCTGCAATTCCTGACATTTCCACTACTTTTCCAAATATTGCTCCTAATAAAAACACAGGAAAATATAACTTTATAAATCCAACCATTTTCTCCATAAAGATATTAGAAAAGAAAGGTAATACATAACTAGGTTCTGTCAAAAATACTGCAAATAATGCAAATATCGGTGCGAATAAAATAACAGAAAAGCCTCTATATGCTACGAACATAAGTAAACTTAGTGCTAATAATATAATAACTAACTCCAATTTTACCCCTCCATTAAACAGAATATTCTAAAATTTATTGATAAACTTCTACTAATCTTTTAATTCTGACATCCCTCCTCTTATTCATACAATTTTTTCATGCTAAAAATGTCTAATTATAAATATTCGATTACATATGAAAAATCCCTTTAAACAGAAACGAATTCCTCATCATACGTTATAAAGGGATTGTTAGTACCTATATTTACTGATTTATTAAAATTTTTCTTACACAAAAATGATACAGTTCTTCAACATCTTTCACTATGTAAGTCGCACTAACTTCAGTCAGTTCTTTCTCACAGCCATAGCCATATAAAACACCAATTGAAGCAATTCCATTCTGATTCGCACCTATTATATCGTGCTTTCTATCACCAATCATTATCATTTCTTCTTTATTTAGTTCTTCATTTGTTTGTAAAATATGAGCAATTATTTCTTCTTTTTTTATTCTCGTACCATCTAAATTACTTCCAATGATATCTTCGAAATAATTCGTTAATTGAAAATGCTCTATAACTTGTTTCGCAAATACAGTGGGCTTTGAAGTAGCTACGAATATGCGATTTCCTGAACTTTTTAATTGTTGCAAGAGCTTCAGAATCCCCTCGTATACATTATTTTCAAACAATCCACGCTGCTTTAAATACTCACGGAAGTAAAAAACTGCACGTTCAACCTCTCCTTCACTCATATTATATCTCTCTACGAATGATTGCTGAATAGGAGGACCTATAAATGAATCTAACTCACTTATATGTACTTCTTCAATTCCTACTTTTTTTAACGCATACAAAACCGAATTTACAATCCCTTCTTTCGGATCCGTTAAAGTTCCATCTAAATCAAATAGAAATGTTTTATACATGTTTCATTCCTCCACTTAATTTGCTGTATAAATAACTGCTAACATCTCTTCCACTTCTCCCTATTATACTATCATTATCTATTTTTTCGAAAAATCAATTTCCATATGTCACATACTTTCAGTTACAAAATACGATAGATATGATAAAGTAAAAAAGTTACAATTATTTTAATAGAAACTGGTGAAACAAATGTCAATTACGTTAATTTTTATAATGGCTTTCACAATTGTAATCCACGCAGTTGAAACAAGCTCTTATAGTATTCGATTAGCGGGGGTTCGTTTAAAGAAGATTGCTGTCGCATTATCCGTCGTAGGAATCGTATTACTCATTTCAAGAACGTCAAACTTACTACAAGCCTTTTTACTTGGCGGGATTGTGGACGAAGCAAAACTAGATCCTTCTATTGATTTAGAGCATATTATACGTCTTGTACTATTATCTGCTTCTATCGGTACATTGCTTGCGATTATACTGTATCCAACTTTGACAAAACTATTTGGATATGTCATTCAAAACTTTGAAACAGACGGTTCTTTCATTCGAATGATGAAAACGAATAACATTCAAAAATTAAAGTACACAAAAAAATATGTCCGCTTTCCAAAGTTAGAAATGATTCATAGACTGCGTATCGGTGGTATTCCAAAGCGTATTATGCTTATTAACATGTTTGCTACTGCTATTTATACAGCTGGGGTACTTTCTGCCCTTTACGCTTCTTTTTTAAATCCAGATTATGCAACAAATGCAAGTACAGCTTCTGGCCTTGTAAATGGTTTCGCCACTATTTTATTAACTGTATTACTCGATCCACGCATTGCTCTTTTAACAGAACGTGCTTTACAATCAGAAAGCGGTGCTGAATCTATGAGTAAAATGTATGGTTGGCTAATGATTTCTAGACTTCTCGGCACATTATTGGCACAACTACTATTTGTACCAGGTGCTTACTGGATTTTATGGATTATTGAACTTATGCATTAATTTACTAGAAAGGTGAATTTATCAATGAAGATCAAAACAGAGAAAGATATAATTCGCTTAATAGAAAACGACGAATGGATGATGAATGTATTACAAATGGCAAAATCACTAGAGTTACCTGATTGGTGGGTTTGTGCCGGCTTTGTTCGTTCTAAAATTTGGGATACTTTACATGACTATGAAGCTAAAACGGCTATGCCTGATGTTGATGTGATTTATTATGATAGTCTACATCAAGATGAGATATACGAACAATCATTAGAAACGAAATTAATGAATATTGATGCTACTATCCCTTGGTCTGTAAAAAATCAAGCTCGTATGCATGTAGTGAATAATATGCCACCATATTCTTCTTCTGTTAATGCTATTTCTAAATTCCCTGAAACAGCAACGGCTTTAGGAGTTACACTTGATGAACTAAACAATGTTATATTAACAGCCCCATGTGGTATTGAAGATGTCCTTTCCTTACAAGTGAGACCAACAGCTCATTTTCTTAAATCGAAAGAACGACTACATATGTACAAAAACAGAGTTATAAAAAAGAATTGGCAAAGTAAGTGGCCTAACATCACAATCACATATCCAGAAATTTAGAAAGAGTGCCTCTCATTTATAGAAGCACCCTTTTCTTCATTTCAAAAAATGTATGACTGTTTCTGCAAATCTATCTGCTTCCTCATAATGAGGTGAATGACCGCTCTCTTCAAATACGATATACTTGCCGTTTCGGGCATCTTTATTAAATGTTTTAATTTGTTCTTCACACGTTACTACATCATGTTTTCCTACTATTAATAACATTAGATTTTGTACATCTTTTATTTTTGATAATAATGATGTATGACATGCTCCCTCTAATTTTAATCTATCAAAGTGCATTTTGGAGCGATTTGAAAATATTTCCCACTCTTCATCACTGTATAAACTCTCATCTGTCCTATCTTCCTTATTATTGTAAATCTCCATTCTTTTTTCTTCTAATTCAGCGCTTAATCTTATATAAGCTTCTAACAACTCTTCTGAACTAGCATCGCTAGATGAATAAGCAAAGCACTCTTTTGCTACTTCTTCTTTTCCACACTTTTTTAATAAATGCCCTGTCTTTTGCAACAAAGCTCTACTTGTTAATGCAAAATCAAAAGTTGGTCCTTCAAATATTATTTTCTCTATTGAACTTGGATATATCGACGCATAAAGCAATGCTACATATCCACCGAAAGAATGTCCAATTATAGACCACTTCTCAATTTGTAATACTTTTTTTAATTCCTCACAGTCTTCAATCAAATCATTTAATCCAAAAGCTTCGTCTTCAGTAATTTTTTCTGAACGACCAACACCTCTTTGATCTATCATAATTACATATAGAGAATCTTTTAAACGTTCCGCTTGATGAAATGAAAAATCATAACAACTCTCTCCTGGTCCACTATGCAAGTATAAGACTGGCTTATTTTTAGGATTTCCATGTGTTTCAACGTATAGCTTTTTCCCTCTAATATTCATATACTCTCCTGTTTCTATCAAATTCGCCATAAACATCACCATCTTCTTTTTTTACTGAATATTATAACATTTATTGTTAAATAATCCCTATTACATTTAAAAAGACGATAATGATTGCGAGCGGTGCTACAAATCGAAGTAAAAATGCCCAACAAGTAAATACTTTCTTTCCATAATTTCCACCTACAAAAAACTCTGCTTCTAGTATCTTCTTTTCCATTTTGAATGAAACGAAAATACTAATAAATAGTGCTCCAAGTGGCATTAATATATTACTAGATAAGAAGTCTACTGCATCAAAAATATTCTTTCCGAAAATCGTAATATCACTCCATACTCCAAATGATAACGCTGATGGTATACCTACTAAGAAAATGCCGAAACCGATCAGCCATGATAATTTCGTTCTCTTTTCTTGTTCACCATTTGCTAATGCTGAAACAACAGTTTCTAGTAGAGAAAATGCCGATGTTAATGTCGCAAATGTAAATAGTGCAAGGAATACTGTTAAGAAAAATCCACCGAATGGGATTTGACTAAATACAGATGGTAATACGATAAATAGTAATCCAGGTCCTTCTGTCGGCTCCATTCCTAATGAAAATACGGCCGGAAAAATGGCAAGACCTGCAAATAAAGAAACAAATAAATTCAATCCAACAATTGTTATTGCTGATTTTGGTAAACTTTCTTTTTTATTTAAATAGGAACTATAGGTAACCATAATTGAAATCCCGATACTAATTGCAAAGAATGATTGCCCCATTGCGAACAAAATACTTTCCGAAGTAATCTTTGAGAAATCTGGTTGTAAGAAAAACTTCACACCTTTCATAGCATCATCAAGTGTTAACGAACGAATAATAAGAGCGACAAATAAAACGAACAATGCTGGCAACATATATTTACTTGCTTTTTCAATTCCGTTTTGTACACCCTTTGATACAACCCATATCGTAATGAACATAAAAGCGAAATGTCCCATAATAGCCCAAGTGGGATTCCCAATTGTTTCAGTAAATAATGCTCCGTAATTTTGTCCCGGTGCAATTAGTTGTCCAGTAATTCCTCTGAATAAATAAATTAACACCCATCCACCTACAACACTATAAAATGAAAGTAGTATAAAACACGTTCCAACACCAAGGCGTCCAATCCAGTGCCACCCTGTATTTGGTGCAATACTTTTAAATGCGCCAACTGCTTGTTTCTGCGTACTACGTCCAATCATAAATTCAGCTATAAGTAGTGGTAATCCAATTAATATAGTAAATAATATAAAGATTAAAAAGAATGCTCCTCCCCCGCTCTTCCCGGCGATATAAGGAAACTTCCATATTGCGCCAAGTCCAATTGCTGATCCTGCTGCAGCCATTATAAAACCTAATTTCGAAGTCCATTGCTCCGTTTGTTTCATCTCATTTTCCTCCTAATTAAATCTTTTTATATAGATAAATAAATTTTATAGACCTATCCAAATAAACCCTCCACTTCTTTTTCCATATAATAAAAAAATGGCCTAGCATCTCTATATAAAGAGACGCTAAGCCATTTACTTAACGCGGTACCACCCTTATTGATTCCATTATGAATCCACCTTAGTAGTAATCGTTTGATTACAAACCTAATATCGAAGGTTAACCGTTAAGATTTACTAAGAATGTGATTCCGTTCCACCTTACTGCTCCTAGGCGAGTTCAGGATGTCATTTGACTATGTCGCACCAACCCATAGCTCTCTGTACAAATACATGACCTTACTACTCCTATTCAACACATTGTAATATTTAGAATATATTTTCTTTTGAAATTAATATGAAGTATATCGGTTATATTTGTAACTGTCAAGGGGTATATTAATTTTTTGTCGAAATGGTTCATATTGATAACTCACTTTTACTAAGCTTATTAGCAAAAGAAAGAGTCTATATTTTCATCTTTTCAAACGAACTATAAAAAGAATCTTCGCGATAATCGCGAAGATTCTTTTTACGGTATAAGACGAGTACAATCTCTCGGAAAAGCACTCGCCTCTCGTACATTTGTTAATTCTAATAGTTTATATACAATCCTTTCTAACCCAATTCCGAAACCTCCATGCGGGGGACAACCGTATCGGAATGTATTTAAATAAGATTGAAATTTCTCTGGGTGTAATCCTTTTTCTTTAAACGAAGCGAGTAACATTTCATAATTATGAATTCGCTGTGCCCCTGACGTTATTTCTAACCCTTTATATAATAAGTCGAATGAATCAGTAATAGCTGGATTCTCTTTATTTTGCATCGTATACATTGGTCTCGCTTCTTTCGGATAATGTGTAATGAAAACAAATTCACTATTATATGTTTCCTTTACATATTTCCCTAGTAACTTTTCACCTTCTGTATCTAAATCCCCTACAGGAGATTCTTTACGATACTTACTTTTCAAAATTTCTTGTGCTTCTAACAATGTAATTTTAGGTATTTCAGTAATAACAGGTACTTCTATTTGTAATAGTTGTAGTTCTATTTCACATTTTTTCGCTACTTGTTGAAACATATATCGTAAAACATCCGTTTCTAGTTGCATCACTTCATAAAAATCATGAATAAAACCAAGTTCTACGTCTAACGATATATATTCATTCAAATGACGGGAAGAATTATGATGTTCCGCTCTATATACAGGTGCAATTTCAAAAACTCGTTCTAACCCACCTGCCACCATCATTTGCTTATAGAACTGTGGTGATTGTGCTAAATAAGCTTCTTTTTGGAAGTATGGAAGCTTAAAAACATTTGCTCCTCCTTCTGCCCCTTGCGAAACAATTTTCGGCGTAAAGATCCGTGTGAAATCGTTCTCTATAAGAATTTCACTAAAGCTCTGAACGAGTGTAGATTTCACTTTAAAAATCGCTGCGGTTCGCTCATGCCTTAATGATATTACTCGCTCATTAAGTAGTTGATCTAAGCCCACTTGTAACTTCTTTTTATTTATTTCAAATGGAAGTGGTTCTGCACCGTTTATTACTTTCACTTCATGAGCAAGTACTTCAACACCCAATTCTGTTTTCGACGTCTCGACTATTTCACCGATTACATGGACAACACTTTCTACATCAACTTTATATCCAGCCAATCCATTCTCTAATACACATTGAATTACTCCTGTTCTGTCCCGTAATAATAAAAAACTAACATTTCCAAGATGCCGAATTTTTTTTACCCATCCTTGAAGTAATACAACCTTTCCACTTTGTTCCATACATTCTTTTGTGAGTGAACGCTTCATTATTGAATTCATTATTTTTCCCTCCAGTAATTTTATATTTGTTTACGTTATTGTTGTCATCGTCATCATCCACGGTCACTCACCCCCTTTCAAAGAATACAAAAATCCGCCCCTATAAATAGGGACGGATTTTTTTCCGCGGTACCACCCAAATTGTCATACTGACCATCTTAGCCCTGATAACGGTAGGTACCGTTTGCTTTTACTAATAATCACGTTCAAAGCAACACTCACAGGTGTCTTTCCATCATGCGGTATCACAACCTTCTCAGCAACCGGCTGCTCTCTGTAGACCTTTGCACCATGTACTTTTCCTGATCATCACTTTTTATATTTACAGAGTATTCTAACTTCTCTCTTTATAAAATGCAAGAATTTTTTTGAAACATTCTGATTTTCTAACTCCTAACTGCTTCTAAAACGGGAAAAGTTAATTTTGTAATACATATTCTTATGTATCAAATCCGAAATTACACATCTAATATTTTCCCAATTTTTACATAAAAACCGTATTTTTCACGCATATTAATAAACAAATTTAAAGCGAGGTGTGCATATGCAAAAAGCAATTAGTTTCTTTCTCCTATTGTTTTGCCTAATTGTAGTAAACGAAACATACGCCTATTCACCAAAATCTTTACCAATCTCTCAAAACTCTGGTCAATGGCTAGTGAATATTGATAAACCGAAAAAAACAAACAAAAATATGCTTCAAGCTAAAAAAAATGAATTTCAAACATATCATTTTTCAGTAAAGAATATCGGGAATAGTGAAGTATATAACGTAAACGTCGAAGTATTCCGCAACGAACCAAATAAGAAAACGAAATATGAACTCTTTTCCCTAAAGGAAAGTCGTTTAGCAAGTGGAAAAACTGGATTTGAACACGCTAATTTACCTGTTGCTACAAAAGCGGATGAGGTTGATGTTATTATTACATGGCAAGAACACCCATTCCGATTGATGCGAAATGGTCAAAAAGTTGAATCTAGAAAATTTAAAGAACATTTTGTTTTTAAAGAAGCTAAAAAGTAAATGGGATACGGATATATTCACACTATCATTGATATAGCTTTATTTACTAGTACCAGTTCGTAAGCAAATTAAAAAGTCGTGGCTTATAATGCCACGACTTTTTATATTAATTCGTACTAATGCCTCTCGCTGCCCAAATACGATCGATATCAGCAGCATGTTGTCCGCCATATAAAAGAGCATCTGCTTGCTTAATCGCTTTTGCTCCATCACTGAATTTAGAGTTTGGTGTTAATGACCAGTGTGATTGTAAAATGATTTTTGTTGCTACATCACGGCCAAAAGCTTGTGCCATTTCGTATTGACCTTGTGCCCAAATTTCACCATCATCATGCACTTCATTCGTTATATCTTTCGGATATACTTTATTCGTATCTAATCGGCGTAAGCATGTTGGATCTGAACTAGAGTAAGCTGTCGCATCCCATTCTCCAACACATGCTTTTCCGTATCCTGTAGTCGATACTGCATCTTCATATGTAGCACCTAAGAAGTCGCCAAATCCTTCTCCCATCGCTCCGCCTTCTGCTGAACTACCAAAGCCAGGAACTTGGTTATCTTGAATCGAATGCCCATACTCATGTGCGATAATACCAGCATCTTCTGCATCATCAACACCGCCAGTACCGAAAGTTAAAGCTTTTGTTGATGGAGAATAGAATGAATTATCATCAGTTGTACCATTAACATTCACTTTTATCGAACGGTTATTAATATTTTTAAAACCTAACCCTTGAATGTAACGCTGTAATGTATCGATATGATAATACGACATCACATCTTCAAAGCTATCATTTGCACGTGTATAGTTAAATTGTAAATTCGTAGATTTTGTTTTCGCTTTGGAAGAAATCGTTACATATTCTCCAATTAAAAATCCTGTTCCATCTAAACCTTTTAACGTAACAGTTTTCAGTTGGTTCGTTAGAGCTGTTGAATCTGCATCGTTATTATCTTTTAAGCCTACTTTACTACCGCTAGATACTACTGGGTTAGGTAAAAATACTTTTCCTGATCCTTCAGCTTTTCGGTTTATATCAACCTTTTTAATTAACTTTCCATTTTCTGCATCAATAAATGTTTCCCATGCACCAAATGGATTATTAGAATGGACTACAACTTTATATACTGGACGAGCCATTCCTTCTTCAACAATATATCCGAATTCTTTCTCTGTAGGAGCCCATAAGTTTTGCTCACTTGCTTCTCCAACATACGCCATTGATTTTTGTATTGCATCTTTTTCACTAATTTTTGTCGTTACTTCCTTCACACCTGTAACAGGCTGATAATCAGAAACAGCGAGTACTCCCTTTCCTTCTCCGTTAAGAGTAACTGTAATTTGTTTTGAAAATACAGGAGCACCGTTAACAACTTGTTGGAACCTAACATATGAAGCTACTGACGTTTCTGTTGTAGAAATATATTGCAAGTCTGAAAGGTCTGCCTTCAATCCATACTGCGCAGCATTTTCTTTTAAATATTCAGTTGCTTTTTTCTGTGGCGAATAAGCTTCTAACTTTACTTGCTGTTGTTTTTCCAATGCCGAAACCGTAGAAATCGTCCCCATTACTAACGGCACAGTCATTGCCATTGCCACCATTTTTTTATTAAACATAGAACCACTCCCCCTAATAAAGTAGCTCAACCTTATCCCGTTACCACTCAGCAATCATTCTCCACAAAATGGAGGGATAAAAATTGAATCTAGGAGTAATTCTCTATGGACAATTCTATTACCTTTCCATTTGAGGTAAGTGAAATTTTCTCAATATTTATGTGTAAAGTGAAAACAATACTGTAGAAATATATTTCTACAGTATTGTTTTCGGTACGCTATGAAAAAAGAAAATTGCTAGTAATCCTATCGAATGTATAGTCAAATAAATTCTAATCATACAAAAAAGGAAGTTGGAATCATTCCAACTTCCTTTTTTCTTTAATTAGCCGCACTTAATTTAATTCTAAGTTTTGTCTCACCTAAAGAAAGTTCATCGTCTTCGTTCGTTAAGTGACCAAATGTAAATTGTTTAACGAGTAAGTTTTCTTCCAATAAATCTTTATGGTTCGTTAACGTTCGCTGTAGCTCTACTTCTGTATCGAGAATAACATCGACTCGTAAATTAACTGGTAAATTCAACTGTTTACGATATTCTTGAACCGCACGAATGAATTCACGCGCTACTCCTTCTTGTAACAATTCTTCCGTTACATTCGTATCTAACATAACTGTGTATTGTCCGTTAGTCGTATTAGAAAATCCTGATTTTGCAACTTTCTCAACTAACACATCTTCAGCAGTTACAACTACTTCTTCTCCTGGTGTTGCTTCGTAAACTGCTCTTCCTGTTGATACAAAGTTTTGCACTTCTTCTTGTGATAATTGTTTTAGCCAACCATTCACTGCATTCACATTTTTACCGAACTTCGGCCCCGCTGTTTTAAAATTAAGCTTCAATTGATATGATGTGTATTTTGTTTCATCGAGTTCAACATGGAACGCTTTTACATTTAACTCATCCATAACGATATCACGATAAGATTCCCAATCCATATCATTCTCGTTATGCTCAAGTAATACAAGTTCTGCTAGCGGCTGTTTTACTTTTAAAGAATGCTGATTACGGTTACTTCTTCCAAGTTCAACAACTTGTAAAACAGCATCCATTTCCGCTTCTAATTTCGGCTGAAGTAGTAATTCATTTACAACTGGATAATCAGCTAAATGAACACTACTTCCTTCTAAATTAAGATGAATGTCTTCCGCGACAAACGGTGTGAATGGTGCAATTAATTTACTAATTGTTACAAGTACTTCATGAAGTGTCTCATACGCAGCAGCTTTTTCAGCGTTCATACCAGATTCCCAGAAACGATTACGTGAGCGTCTTACATACCAGTTACTCACTTCATCTACAAGTGCTGCAATTTCACGAGCTGCATTCGTAAATTGATAATCATCAAGTGCTGTTCTCACTTTTTTCGTTGTACTATGCAATCTTGATAATACCCATTCGTCTAATTTCGTAAGCTTTACATTATACGTTTCTTTCGGATTATACTCATCTAAATTTGCATATAAAACGTAGAAGCTATACACATTGACTAATGTATCTACAAATTTAGATTTCGCTTCCAGTACTGTTCTTTCAGAAAAACGCTTCGCATTCCACGGGGCACTATCAACAAGTAAAGCCCATCTTAGCGCATCTGCACCAAACTTATCTACTAAATCAACTGGGTCTAGTGCATTCCCTTTACTTTTAGACATTTTCTGTCCTTCTTCATCTAAGACATGCCCTAATGATAACACTCGTTTATACGGTACTTTTCCTGTATACAGTGCTGAGACTGCTAATAAACTATAAAACCAGCCGCGTGTTTGATCAATTCCTTCTGCAATAACATCCGCTGGAAACTGCTCTTCAAATAACTCTTTATTTTCAAATGGGTAATGATATTGTGCAAATGGCATAGAACCACTATCAAACCAAACATCAATTACTTCTGGTGTACGATTCATTGTTCCTCCGCATTTCCCGCAGCAGACTTGCACTTCATCTACATAAGGCTTATGCAATTCCAAATCTTCTAGTGTTTCGTTCGTACTATGCTTTCTTAATTCAGCAATGCTTTTCGGTGCGAACTGATGATTACAACTTTCACATTCCCATACGTTTAATGGCGTTCCCCAATATCTATTTCGGCTAATATTCCAGTCCACCATATTTTCTAAAAACTTACCAAATCGTCCATGTTTCATATGATCCGGATACCAAGTAACAGAATCATTATTTTGTAAAAATGTATCTTTAATTGCAGTTGTTCGGATTAACCAACTTTCTCCTGCATAATAAAGTAGTGGTGAATCACAACGCCAGCAATGCGGATAGCTATGTTCATATTTTTCTTTATGATACAGTAAACCTTCCTTCGCTAAATAACGAACGATATCCACGTCACAATCTTTTACAAATTTTCCTTTCAAAAATGGTACTGCTTCTGTATACTCACCTTTTTCATCTACAACGTGCAAGAATGACAATCCTTCACTTTGAACGACTCTATAATCATCCTCTCCATATGCTGGAGCAATATGAACAAGTCCTGTACCACTATCTGCTGTTACAAAATCTGCTGCGATAACGCGGTAACCATTTGTAACTTCTTTCATCGGAAATGGGGCTGCATAAGATGTGTTTAATAATTCTTCGCCTTTATGAACAGATAATACTTCATAATTCTCTTTTAATACTTCTTGTACACGTTCTTTCGCAACAATATATACATGACCTTCTTGTTTTGCTTTAACGTATTCCATATTTGGATGGACAGCAAGCGCTACGTTTGCTGGAAGTGTCCAAGGTGTCGTTGTCCAACCTAAGAAATACTCATTTTCACTATCTTCCACTTTAAACTTCACAGTTGCACTTAAATCTTTTACTGTTTTATACCCTTGTGCAACCTCATGTGAGCTCAATGAGGTTTGGCAGCTTGGGCAGTATGGTGAAACTCTATGTCCTTTATATAACAATCCTTTTTCATGGATCGTCCCCAAAATATGCCATACACTTTCGATATATGGATTCTCTAAAGTTACATATGGATCATCCATATCTACCCAATAACCAATACTTTCAGTGAATTCACGCCACTGCTTTTCATATGTGAAAACACTCTCTTTACACTTTTGAATAAATGGTTCAATACCATATTCTTCGATCTCATGTTTACCAGAAATACCAAGTTGCTTCTCAACACCTAGTTCTACAGGTAAACCGTGTGTATCCCATCCTGCTTTTCTTACTACTTTATAACCAGCCATCGTTTTATATCTTGCTACTAAATCTTTAATTGCCCGACCAAGTGCATGGCCGACGTGTGGTAAACCGTTCGCCGTTGGTGGTCCTTCATAAAACACAAACGATTGCGCGCCTTCTCGATTCTGAATTGATTGTTCAAAAATGCTTTGTTCGTTCCACTGCTTACGAATACGTGTTTCTCTCCCTACAGCTGACTCTTTTACATCTACTTTCTTCATCTACAATCACTCCTTTGAATGTTTTAAAAGCACACAAAAAACCCGCCCCTATGAAGTAGGGACGGGTTTACCCGCGTTACCACCCTAATTCTATTAGCTTTTCACTAATAGCGCTTAGCAACGTACTATCATACGTGTTCTTTGTAACGGTAGACATCCGTCCGGGCTTACTCACTTTCAGCCTCGGCTCCTCGGAGATGATTTTCAAATAACTTCTGCCCACCGGCTTTCAGCAATATACCGGCTCTCTGGAGAACAGTTCACTATTTTACTCTTTCTCGTCTTCAGATTTGTATACTTTATTAAAAGTTATTTTATGCCATTTGACAACTAATTGTCAACTAATTCAAAATATATTCTTATCCTTATCCCCTATTCTTATACAATTACTTTTCAAATTCTCGCAATGCTGCTAAATTTTCATCATCCTCAATAAGTTCAACAAAGAATCCCGAGTCATCCTCACGAAGGACAATTTCAAGCTCTTCCTTCGCCTCTTCATTTCTATTTAACTGTGCTAAATAACAAGCACGATCATATCTTGCTAACAAATCACTTGCATCCATTGTTAATACTTCATTTGTTATTTTTTCTGCCTTTAGTGTTTGGCCGGCACCATGATATGAAGACGCTAAAGAAAGAAGAATTACTGTTTCATTTGGATGATGTATAGAAGCATTTTCTAATACTTGAATTGCCTCTTCAAACCTTTCTTGACTTTGATATATTTCTCCTAAAGCAAGAAATGCTCTACTTACGAACGGTGTTTGCTCCGTTAATTGTAAGGTAATCTTTTCTGCTTTTCTTTCTTCCCCTGCTTTAAAGAATACTTGTGCTTGCAGAAGAAGAGTATCATAATCATCTGGTAGTTCTCGAACCATTTGCTTCGTTAATTCCAAAGCATCTCTTAACATATCTTCTTCCTCGCACTCAACGAAAAGATTTACAAGTTGCTTCGCTACTTCATAATCCCATTTATTTTCTAGTGACGTGTGCAGAATCTCTATCGCTTCTTTATTCATCTCTACATTCTCATAAAATAGCGCAAATCGCTGTGCTGCCATACTATTTTTCGGATTTAACTTTAAAGAGATTTCATATAAATCAATTATCATAGTAACCATTGAAATTTCTTTCGCACGATTTTTCATACGATAAAAAGCTCTCGTAATGATAGATCGTTTCGGCTGTTCATGCAGCTGGCGTTCAATCCATATTTCCGTAACCACAGTTGCAGCATACATGAATGCTGTACTTCTTTCTGCTTTTTTCACCTTTAACGTATGAAGAAAATCTCGTATGTTAGACAATTTTTTATGTTGCTCTACTGCTTTTACATAAACATCAAATATACGTTCATTATCAAAATCTTTTTGTATTACTTTCATTGCAACTTCAATTGCTTTTACATTTCTTTTTTTCACTAATACTTTTGCATAATGATATAGAACTTCTATATGCTCACCATCTAATTGTAGCGCGTATTCAATCTGTGCTTGTTCTTTATCTATTTCATTCATCGCACCATGCACATATGCAATCGCATCTAAACGCCATATTTCAGGTACTTCTTCCGCTAATTGTTCTAGTTCAGTCAACAATTCTTCCTGAAGATTCATATCTACTGAAAGCTGTGCCAAATATTCCATATTAATATGCAACGGCTCTTCTTTCATCGCCTGAACCATATGACTTTGTTCTTTAAAACGGTTTTCTTCTTTTTCGTATATTTCCGCAAGCTGTAAATGTACACCTACGAAATTCCCATCAAGCTCTAAACATGTTTCATACGCTTGTTTTGCTTCCGTCAATTGTCCTAATGCCATAAGTGTTTCACCAATTCGGTAATACGGTAATGCCGTTTCCTTTTGTTCTATCGCCTTACTATATCTTTTCATTGCTTGGCCGTACTGTCCAATAGATTCATATAAAATACCTGCATAACAACCGTACTCACTTACTTCATTTCTTTCTTTGTGTAACGTTCTTAAAAACGCTATACCTCGTTGTACAAATTCCGTTCCTTTAATTCGATTCACATATTCATCTAACGCACTTGCTACATTATAATCACTTTTCTTTATACCATTTTCTAACTTAGATAGCGCTACTTTAAACCCTTCTTCATTTCCACCAAGTTCAATTTCAGCATCCCATAAAACCATTCCTGCATTCATGAGGAAATCTTGGCTCTTTTCAATTTGCTTCTCAAGACCAAGAATATATTCTTTTGCTTCCTTGTATTGTTCTCTTGCCATATAAACTTGTGTAAGTCCGAAGTGAGAATAAACATCCTCATCATTTTCTTCTAAAGCACGCTTATACAATACTTCTGCTTCTTCCAAGCTATCATTTTGAAAATGATAGTCACCTAATTTTACGTAAAGAGATGCTTTATCATCACAATTCTCAATACCGTTTAATAAAATTTCTTTCGTACTTTCCTCATCCTTCAAATCAGATTCGTATATTTCCGAAAGTTTTGTATAAATGTAAGGTGCATTACTATCCAAATGAATCGCTACTTTAAGCCCTTTTATTGCTAAATATAATTTTCCTAGTTGATGTGCACATCTCGCTCGTTCATACCATACATGTGCTTCATATTTATATTCTTTTAACAAGTCATTAAAGATTTCATATGCTTCTTCATATCTTTCTAAATCTATTAATATTATACCGTGATTCGTTAAAGTAAACCTTTCAGGACTACGCTCTAACGCAACTTGAGAGTATTGCAATGCTTTTTCAGATTGATCAATATACATATAGGATAAAGCGAGAAAACTCCAAGCAATAGGCTGATCTGCGTCTAATTGTAACGATGAACGAAAGCTTGAAATTGCTTCTATATAACTTTCCTGCTCAAAAGCATATCTTCCATTTATCAAATGATATAATGCACGATTATTTTTCTTCTCAACGCTTGTCAGCATTTGCTCGGCTTTGTCTACTTCCTGAAGACGAATAAAACACTGTGCACCATGCAATTTAACAAAGTCCGAGTTCGGAAACTTTTCCATTAACTTATTGATACAATATAAAATAAATTCTTTATCTACTTCAACATCTAAGTGCTTTATCGTATATAACCACGTATTTGGATTATCACTCGTTTCTTTTAAAAATTGTACTAAGTTACTAATTCCCTCTTTGTCATGTTCATCTAAATGATCCGTAAGAGAAAAAATAGATTTAAAATAACGATTTTCTTCTTCACTTAGAAACGCTAGTTGCTCCTTCTTTTCTTTCGGAACAAACGTGATTGCTAAACAGCCTGTATAACGATATTTTTCTTGTAATTTACTATATTCCACAAGAACTGGTTCTATAAAGTTTGGATCTTGAACATAGAAAGCTTGCAATGTATCATCATATCCAGATAGAACTTGTACGTGTGAAGCATGCTCAATATCTATACTTAATAAAACAGGAATTCCTTCGTCAATCAGTCTCTTATAATTCTCTTCATTCCCTTTAAAATAACGATATTCATAACCTAATTCTTCTAAATAAGAAACAGTATCTGAAAACTTCGAACCTGTCATATCAAAAATAAACTCTGCTATTTCATCTTGTGTACGTTTCTCTCCCCATATACGCAACATCATCTCTAAACTTGTCGGAACACAATAATTATCCTTTTGTACAATAGGAACTATCGGCAAGTGAACCTTTTTTCCATCCGGATTTTTTTCTAAATTATGATATAAAGATTCTTTTAAACTCTTTTCTTCTCTTAATAGCTTTTGTAAATCTGCAAACTTATTCATTTTGTACAACGCTTCTGCACGTAAATGTACAAAGTAAGTATTATAGGCATGATATGGCAGCTGAGTATTTATGTTATCTATTACCGCTAACATTTCTTCATATTGCTCTAAATCTAATAAATACTTTACCTTCTCAAAATGAAAATATGGTACTTGTGGAAACTTTACAATCGCATCATCAATTAACTGTATTGCACGTTTTTGTTCCCCTTTATTCGCATACAATTGTGATAATAAATAGGTAGATAACTCTTCACAATCTTCATGCTGTATGCCAGCAATAAATTGTTCTTCCGCTTTCTCCCATTCACCTGTATGCATATAAACGTAGCCCCATTTATCAAAGACTGCACGTGTACTGTACTCCTCTGCTTTTTTCATATACATTAGCGCTTCTTCGTTTCGTTTCATTTCTAAAAGACATCGTACTAACGTAAAATATGTTTTCGCTAAAAAATCTGCATCTATTTCTTCTTTACCTAACTCTTCTAAAGAAGATTTTAACAACTGCTCTGCTTCAAGAATTTTTCGCTCATCAATTAACTCATCACAATATAAAGAGAGCGTTCTCATATTTGGGAATTTTTTATAAGCGTAGCGAATGAGAAATGAACTGTATTGGTGCATAAGCCCTTCATCAGTAAGGCGAATTAATATATCAAACTCCTTATGCGAAGGAATATTGGCAAGCCAATTCTTCACATAGGATAAAGTATTCGTTTCTTTTATATATGCAATTTCATTATTTATTTCCTGTAATCCGTCTACAAATCTCTTATCTTTCAAACACGCTTCTAACTGCTTAAAATCTAGCATGCATTCACCTCGAATTTATATTTAAACTGCTACTTGCTTAGATTTTACACACCATATAGTATGTATTCAACTAAAATCTCTTATAATGGATGGTATTAATTAATATTATTCAAATTTATAACAAAATATAGTAAAAATGATTGTTTTTCTCTGTATTTTGTTTGATTATATAGAATAACGTAACATGTGTATCCTATCTTTTGTCAGTTAAAAACAGTACATGAAATTATACCGGCGATAATTTAAATATATCAGCGATTCTTAAAATATATCGGCGATTTTCAAGATATATCAGCGATTATACGGTGAATATCGACTTACCAACAAAAAATGACATTTTTCTCATTCATTAAATCAGGGTACTCCTTAAATATACAAAACGGATACCCTATTTGACCCGCTATATACTGTGCAACATTTTTCTTTGAATTCAAATTAACACAACTTCTAACCTCCTGTAGAGCAAGAATATGTGGAGAAATAGTTCGAATTTCCTCACAAATAGCTTCTAATCTCTCCAACCAAAGACTATCATGGTTCCATATATTGAAGGTAGCACTCCTTAATAAATCACTATCTTTCAACATTCTATTTCACCAAATGTAATTTTCATATTCGGAGCATATACTAAAAAAGAATGAAGATGAAATGCCTTAAAAAATCGTAGTTCAGCTTCATATTGAGCTAGCGCATTATCATATGTTAATCCTCTGGCTATTAAACGTTCTACAAATTGTTGCTTATCACCCGGATCACCTGCAATCCCCTCTTCTTTTAATGATTGATACAAATCGTTTTTATCATTGTGATGCATATTTGAATCTAAAAAGTTCACTTTATCGCTTACTCTACATTCAATATTTTTCACACCTAATTCACTTAAATATATCGGTATTTTCATGCCTATATTGCCATCTTTACCATTTCTTTGCGTATCACTTTCAAATAATTTCTGCAAAACACCTAGCTGAATAAATTCCGATTGTTTCTCCCCATCTAGTAAATAAGAAGCCATATTAGAAATCCAATGTGGTTCAAAACAGATTATTTTCCCGCCTCCTTTTATATACAAAACTAAAGTTCTCTATATAATAGCCGTATTCCTACACTTTTCTTAAAATTTCAAAGCAAAAAGCTAGTGTATTATTAAAAATACACTAACTTTTTATTTGGAAGAAAAATTTAACAAGTACAATCACAATCAAAACAATCCGTACAGTCTAAATCGTCACAATCTGCTTTTCTCTTTCTTTTGTTTCTTTTAAGATAATAATACAGTAGCCCAAACAATAGTATACAAATAACAAAAGCTATTATTGCTTCTGTATACTTATTTTGAGTCATAAAACCAATTCCACTTCCGCCTGAAATAAAAATTAGAATTAAATAAATCCAGAACATCTATGTAAATACCTCCATTACTATATATCTTAAGATAATATCCATATAACACTAGAGGAAATGAATAATCCCATACCATTACCGCTTAATACACCAGTAGTTATTCTTAGCAAATTTGAGCTACTTCTCCATTTCCACTTTTGGGTGAACCCATCGATAAGTAACGGCATTTGAGCGAAAAATGATAGTATGATTGCCAAAAGAAATGAAGGTGTCATATAAAAATAAATTGGAAACATTAAAATACCAATAAGCATGCCTGTACAACGCGCACATAAAGGTATGTACTTTTGTAGTTTAAAAAAACTCCTATCTAATCTTCTATGACAAGGAATTTGTAAAATAAAAGTTCGAATCAATATGAATCACCCTCTCTAAAAAGATTTTAATTGATTTTGCAAAAAAAATATATATCCAATAAAAAAACAAACCAGGTTTATACTAGACCCAGTTTGTCAGTTTACTACTATGTTACATTTCCTCAGGTGCCTCCACCCCAAGTAAACGTAATCCTTCTTTTAATACAACCGTCACAGCATAAACCAATGCGAGTCTGCTGTCTTTTTCTTCGCTCTCTTCTAATATACGAACATTACCGTAATATTTATTGAATGATTGTGCTACATCTAATACATATTTCGAAATGATTGATGGCTCATTTTTATTGAAAGCTGCTTCAATTACTTGAGGGAATTTATTAAGTAATTTTACGACACTCCAGCTATGATCATCTTTTAAAGCAAACGTACATGTTTCAAATTCTACACTTTCTTTTCTTAAAATAGAGCAAGCACGTGCATGTGTGTACTGTACGTACGGGCCTGTTTCTCCTTCAAATTTCAGCATGTTTTCTAATGAGAATTCAATATTGTGCATACGCTCATTTTTTAAATCGTGGAAAATAACTGCCCCTACACCGACTTGCTTTGCTACTTCTTCTTTCTGTTTTAAGTTTGGGTTTTTCTCTTCAATATTTTGTTTTGCAAGTTCAATTGCTTCCTCAAGTACTTCTTCGAGTAAAATAACTCTTCCTTTACGTGTCGACATTTTCTTACCATCTTTTAAAATGAAGCCAAACGGTACGTGTTCCATACCATCAACCCAAGTATAGCCAAGTTTTTTTAATACAGTGAAAAATTGATTGAAATGTAAGCTTTGTTCTGGACCAACAACATATAGCGCTTTATCAAACCCATAAGTGTTTTGACGATATAAAGCTGCTGTTAAGTCACGCGTTGCATAAATCGTCGCACCATCTGATTTTCTAATTAAGCAGGGCGGCATTCCTTCTTCTTCTAAATTAACGACTAATGCGCCTTCTGATTCTTCAAGCAAATCATGCTCTTCTAAAATCCCAATAAAATCTTCCATTAAGTTATTATAAAATGCTTCTCCTTGAAAATTAGTAAATTCTACGCCGAGAAGTTCATAAATGCGAGAAAATTCTTTAAGGGACTCATGACGGAACCAATTCCAAAGCTCAACAGCTTCTTCATCACCTTCTTCTAATTTCTTAAACCAAGCACGCCCTTCTTCTTCTAGTTCTTCGTCGTCTTTTACCTCTTCATGGAATTGAACGTATAACTTAAATAATTCACGTATTGGATCCTCTTTAACTACTGCTTCATTTCCCCATTTTTTATATGCGGTAATTAATTTTCCAAACTGCGTTCCCCAATCACCAATATAATTGATTCCTACAACTTCATAGCCACATTTTTCAGCGATATGTTTCAGCGAATTTCCTATCATTGTAGAACGTAAATGCCCCATCGAAAAAGGTTTCGCGATATTAGGAGAGGAATAATCAATTACTACTGTTTTTTCACAGCCAAAGTGGTTTTGACCGAACTCTTCTTTTTCCGCTAAAACCGTTTTTAATACTGCATCACTTACAGTTTCACGATTGAAAAACACATTTACATAAGGACCAACGGCTTCTACTTTCGTAAAAAACGGATTATTTAATTTCTCAGCAACTTCCTTTGCGATAATAGCTGGTGCTTTTTTGTATTTCTTTGCTAATGAAAAGCATGGGAACGCTGCATCTCCAAATTCATCTTGTTTCGGTGTTTCAATTAAATCTAAAATTTGTTTTTGCGTTAGTTCATTCGTGAAAATATTAGATAAACTTTCCGCAAACTGCATTTTATAATCCATGATTTAACCTCCTTATTTTTTAAAACACAAAAAACTCGTCTCTAAAAAAGAGACGAGTTTTAACCCGTGGTACCACCCTTGTTGTTCGTTACGAACCACTTTGCCGTTTATAACGAGGACAGGGGGCCTCGGCTTTCTCTACTATTCGTTCAAGAAGCATCTCCGAAGTGCGCTTCATCTTTTTCTTCCGTACTAGGCTCACACCATCCCCAGCTCGCTTTCCTTCTAAAAAAGACTACTCTCTTCATCACAGACAGTATATTTAATTAATTATTGCTTATTATACATCTTTTCAAACAATTAGCAAGGGTCAATTACACCAAAGTGAAACTTAGCACTTTTTCTTTTGTATACGTGAAAATTGTGTTTTTCAAATCTAGAACTACGGAAATGATCTTTTAATACGACACGCTTTCTCGCCACTCGCTTCGCCTCCGCAATTGTTTCATCAGTAATATCATGATACAAAGCGAAGTGTTTTAATCCTTTAATTCCGTCAGATTCTATGACAGTTTCTTCAAACATAGGATCAAGGTAAACGACATCGTAACTATCGTCTTCACATTGCGCTAAAAATGAAAAATGCTCCGTTTGCTTTACTAGGATTCTTTGCATTGCTTCATCGATTTCAGAAACAGATGAAGACCATGTTTTCAAACCATTTTTCATGATATAAGCCATATATTCATTGCCTTCAAGTCCTGTTACTGTTCCACTTTCACCAACAACATAACTAGCTACAATACTATCTGATGCCATACCGAGCGTACAATCTAACACTGTCATTCCGCTCTCTAATTTAGCAGCTTGTACAAACGGATCGTGCTCTCCACGCATTAACCTTTTCACACGAAACATCGCTGAGTTCGGATGAAAGAAAAATGATTCTTCCGTACCTTTCGGATAAATAGCTAATCGGTTCTTTCCTACGACAAGTACATCTTGTTCATACTGCTCATGTAATTTATGCACTGGTATATCATTACGTAAAATAAAAGAACGATTTAATTCTTCTGCTACCTCCTTTGCATATGCTGTCATTTCTTTATTTGTTCTTCCTGCTGTTGTTACTATCATTCTTTCACCTCTATATAAAGAAAAGAGGGAGATTTACTCTCCCCCTTCTTTAGCAATTCTTTTCGAAAGCTTGCTCTAAGTTCGTAATAATTTCGTCCATAGTTGCACCTTCAATTTCATGACGGTGAATGAAGTGAACAACTTCTTTTCCATTTAATAATGCCATAGATGGTGAAGATGGAGGGATTTCTCCGAAGTATTCACGCATTTTTGCGGTAGCATCTTTATCTTGACCTGCGAATACAGTTACAAGATGATCAGGTTGTTTTTCAGCACGAACAACCGCTTGACCTGCTGATGGACGTGCTAAACCAGCTGCACAACCACAAACAGAGTTTACAACTACTAAAGTTGTACCTGATGTATTTTCCATAAATTCTGTTACAGCTTCTTCTGTAGTTAACTCTTCAAACCCAGAACGCACTAACTCTTGGCGCATTGGGATTACCATTTGGCGCATGTATTCTTCATAAGCATTTGACATCTTGTAATCTCTCCTTCAACTTTCATTCCAAATTCATCATATCACGCTCTATTAATAGGTGCAAAAGAAAGATAACGATGATTTCATTTTTTTGTAGGGATTTCACAAACCCCACCGCGGCAATGTCCCACTGGAACAAGTTTTCTATTATTAGCGATATAATCGTATACTTTACTTCCAAAACCAAGTACGATAGATAGCTTTATAAAAGGAACTGCAAACCAATAAGATGGAACGGCCTTTGCTAATACATCTATGCTCTGAATACCGTCATACCACTTATTATTTTTAAAAATATACAGTCTTTGTTCCATCTTACTTTGTAGTTCTTGAGAAAGCTCATACTTCTCAACTACATCTTCATTTCGAAATGAAACAAATTTCATCTTACCCTTTTTATCTAATTTTTTCGTACGTTCTGCAACGGCCGTACACATCGGACACCAACTATCATAGAAAACAATCATACATTATTCCCCTTTACGTGACTCCGTCATTTGTTTCCATACAGAACCTTTTGCTTCTTCTCCGCCTTCAATACGCTCTAATGCTAGACGTGCTTGCATCGCTACTTCAAACTCTGGATCATCTTGCGCTGCTTTTAATGCTGGAATCGCACTTTCATCTCCAAGTTCAAATAAGAACATCGCTGCACGCCAGCGTACTAATTTGCTTGGATCTTTCAGAGATTTAATCATAACGAACATCGCTGCCGGATCACCTACATCTGATAAACAATCTCCTGCAGTACGGCGAACACTTACCGAGCGATCTAACAACACTTTATATAATAACGGTAATACTTCATCACCTTTTACCATACCTAAATACGCTGTTGCTAAGCGGCGTATTGAAACTTTTTCATCATCTAACGCCATCTTCAACACTGGAATATCTTCTTCAGTAGGATCCATTTGTTCTAATGCTGCAAAACGGTTTTTCCAGTCAGAATCTTTCATCATCTCTTCTGTTACTTTATATGGCTCACGCTTTTGAATCGTTACTTCAACAGCACCTGCTTGATTTAATAATTCTTTAACCGTTTCATTTACACGTTCTTCTGAATAAGCAGCAACAATCTCTTCCACTACTTCTTTCCCGATTTCTTCAAAATTACCGTAACGTGTACTTTGTTCTACCCATTTACGCTCTTTTACAACGTTTGGTGCAGACATTTGCACTTTCATAATTGATTCTTTAAAACGATCTGGTAAACCAACACGTTCTTCCGTCGTTCCATCTGTTAACTTTACTTGCATTGGAATTGTAAAGAACATTTGAACAAACACTTTCACTTCTCCAAAATGAGCAAGTTGTTGTTCTTCACTTTCTTCCAATACTTCTTCGCCGAAAACAGCACGAACTTGTTGTAATAAAACTTTCCAGTCATACTTCGCATTTCGCTCCACTGCTAAAAAGTCGGCTACATGATACACACCTTTAATGCCTTCAATTTTCAAAATTTCTTGCACTTGCATTGGTGCTTGTTCTTTATTTTCATTAGTATAATTATTACGCGCTCCTGATGGTAATACTTCATTCAAAATAACTTTCATTGTATTTGGACTTGGCGTCGGTTCAATTGCTTTAATCTTCACGTAAAAAACTCTCCTTTATTGCATGTTCTTAGCTGTATTGTAACATGTTATCACTCTATACTCCTACTCGGATGCTTAATTTTACTACTTTCTTCCCGCTACCATACTATTTCATTCTTTTTACATTTTAAATTAGGAACGGGATTTTAAAAGCTTTCGTTTCCGATGATTTTTATTTTTTATCCATTTCTTGAGGCATCGCCATTATTTTTGAAAAAAACACGCTAAACAAAAAAATATGTAAATAAGCTATCCATATGGATAGCTTATTTACATATTTTTCGTTATTGGAAGACAACTATTTTTATAATACAAAAGGCAGAAAAGTATATAGATTCTACAAAATATTTTGATTATGATACATTTACAGAATCTCTTATTTTGTAATTAATGTCTTATTATTTTTTGGAGGGAATTCGATGAAAAAGTTTGTTTTGATATTTGGGCCACAAGCAGTTGGGAAAATGACAGTTGGACAAGAACTAGCAAAGATGACTAATTTAAAATTATTTCATAACCATATGACAATTGATTTATTGGAGCCATTGTATGGATTCTCTTCGGAAATGTGGCGATTGACCCATCTTTTTCGAAAGGAAATATTTCAATCATTTTCAAAGAGTGAACATTATGGAATGATTTTCACATACGTATGGGCGTTTAATGAAAAGAACGATTGGGATGATGTTGAAAGTATATGTAATATTTTTCGTTCCCAAGGGGTTGATATTTATTTTGTTGAATTAGAAGCTGATGTAGAAGAAAGACTTCAACGAAATAAAACACCTCATCGACTTGAACATAAGCCAACGAAAAGAAATATTGAACAATCTGAACAAAATTTATTAAGCACATTTGAAAATTTTAGATTAAATTCAAGAGAAGGAGAAATTACAGAGAAAAATTATATAAGAATCAATAATACGAATTTAAATGCTACAGAAGTAGCTGAAATTATAAAGAAAGAATTTCAGCTATAGTTTTTTTTAACAAATTGAACAGTTCGGATTTTATGAATATCGTATACATTTCTAATTAACATAACGTCCTATTATCGGTAGCAACAAAAAGGAGGATTCCTTACGCTCAGAAGGAATCCCTTTTTTTATTTTCTATCACTCGATTCATCTTTTTATACATTCCTATCCTGTGATGGGTTTTACGATTCTCGTTTGTTACTGGATTAGCCAAAAAACGTTCTAAAATTTTGTATACTCTTTACTTGTTTTTTCAAAAAAGCTGGCGGTATCCCCTCTTTAAGTTTATTAAAATACTTTCCACAATTTTTTCCGAAGCTATTACTTAAAATCACCTTTTATTACGATGCCCCCTCCCGCCTTCTCTCCAAAAAGGTAATACTCTCAATCACAACTTCAGTTCTATATATTCTCTTGCCTTGTTCATCATCGTAATTACTAGTCTGAATACGCCCTGTAATCCCAACGAGCGATCCCTTCTTACAATATTCAGCTACATTCTCAGCCGATTTGCGCCAAACGACACAATTAATAAAATCGACTTGTTGTTCACCTAAACTATTTCGAAATCCTCTATTCACCGCAACACATATTCGTGCATAAGCGACGCCTTGTTTTGTGTAGTATAATTCTGGCTCCTTTGTCAATCTACCGATTAATACAACTCGATTCATCATAAGTTATACCACCTCACATGTTTTTCTTCATTGTAAGGAGAAATGTTTGAATGGTAAAAAGCACAAAATGATATATCCGTAAGTAGAAAGTATTATTTTGGACCTTACAAAACAAAAAAAGAAACCATACATAGTTCAAACATGTATAGTTTCAAAATTTATTACACTTCAGTACAAGATATGTAATATCCTCCGCGAGCCATCTTTATTTCAGCACGGTACATTACATTTTCTAAGTAGAAAGTAATCGGTTTAACTTTACTCTCAAATTTTAGTCTTTCATTGCATTCAGCCGCATATCTCTCTATTGCTGAAGTAATGACTTTTGATGATGGATACGTTAAAGCATCATCTAGTTCTATGAAAAAACTTTTAGAAAATAGCTTTTTCATAATCACTTTCTTCTCTTTCATCATATTCCATCCCCCCTTAACTCAAGTTACCAATATCCATATTATACCATAAAATCAATTTATCTTTAAAAATAAAAAAATCCTGCATTTTTCATGCAGGATTTTTTTATTAGTCATTTTTCGTAAAGTAAGAAACGAAACGAAGAATTTCTAAGTATAACCATACTAATGTAAGCATTAGTCCCATCGCAGTATACCACTCCATATATTTCGGAGCTTGACTACGTACACCATTTTCGATTAAATCGAAATCTAGTAATAAGTTTAATGCAGCAACTACGATAACAACTGCACTAATAATAATACCGATTGTACCACCTTGGTGAATGTATGGAACAGTTACACCAAACATATTTAGTAGGAATACGACTAAATACATAACCATAATTCCAAGTGTTGCTGCCATAACGCCTGTACGGAATTTATCCGTTACTTTTACTACGCGTGTTGCATATAACACTAACATTGCAAATAGAATTGAGATTGTTAGTAATACAGCATTTAAAACGATAGAATCGCCAAATTTCATTGTATAAACTGCTGAAATACTTCCTAACACAACCCCTTCTACCGCTGCATAGATTGGTGCACCAAAAGGTGAAATACGCGGGAAGAACATAGACGCAAATGCGATGATTGCCGCAACGATTAAAGCACCAATTAATACTGGCATCTTCATCGTCCCCTGCATCATTTGTATGTATGAATAGACAGACGTTGCAAGTAGCAAGATAAGCATAATGAACGTTTTGCCTACTGTTCCGCCAATCGTCATCGCAGAAGCGCTTGCTCCCTCTTTACGGAATGCCTCTTTTTTCAACATTGGATTAGATGTTCTCATTTTTTCCCTCCTAAAATAGGTTCTACCAATAGTGTAAAGTTTTTCTCTTTACTTTTCAATATATGCAGCTTGTTTTTATTTTAATCCTTCAACGATGTCTGATAGTTCACTCCATCTTTCCATCTTTTTTTCTAGCTCTTCTTCTGTTTTCTGCTGTGCTTCAGATAATTCTTGTGCCTTTGTGAAGTCAGATCCAACTTTCGCAAGTTCTTCCCCAATTGACTCAATTTTCTCTTCAAGTTCGGCAATTGTATCTTCAATCGTTTCCCATTCACGCTGCTCATTGTATGAAAGTTTACGTTTACGTTGTTGTTTTGGAGCTTCTTCTACTACTTTTTTCTCTTTTTGAACTTCCGCTTTCTCCATAAGTTCTCTCGTTTTTTCCATTTCTAAATAATCTGTATAACTACCTAGGAACTCACGCACTTCGCCTCCGCCAGTAAAGATGAACAGTTCATCTACTACCTTATCTAAGAAGTAACGGTCATGCGATACAGTTAAAACGACACCTGGGAAATCTTCTAAATAATCTTCTAGTACTGTTAATGTTTGTGTATCTAGATCGTTCGTAGGTTCATCAAGTAAAAGTACGTTTGGTTCTCCCATTAAAATACGTAATAAATATAAACGTCTTCTTTCACCACCAGATAGTTTACCAAGCGGTGTACCATGTGAATGAGTCGGGAATAAGAAACGTTCTAACATTTGAGATGCACCAATTACTTTTCCATCTGTTGTATGAATAACTTCTGCAATCTCTTTAATGTATTCAATCATACGCTGATTTAAATTCATCTCTTCATTTTCTTGCGTATAATAAGCAACTTTTACAGTTTGTCCTACTTCAACTTCACCACTATCAGGAGATAACTTACCTGCAAGCATATTTAATAGAGAAGATTTCCCGCTTCCGTTCGCCCCAATAATTCCAATACGATCACCTGGTTTCACAATATGATTAAAATTATGTAATACCGTCTTATCGCCAAATTTTTTCGTTACATCTTTTAACTCAAGTACTTTCTTTCCTAGACGACTTCCACTTAGTGCAATATCAACTGACTGTTTTGCAGCTGGTCCTTCTTGTTCCTTTAGCTCATCAAAACGCTGAATACGCGCCTTTTGTTTCGTAGAACGGGCTTTTGCACCACGACGAATCCAAGCAAGTTCACGACGATATAAATTTTGGCGTTTGGATTCTTGTGCCAATTCTTGCTCTTCACGAAGTGCTTTCGCTTCTAAAAATGTACTATAGTTTCCTTCGTAGCTATATAATTTACCATTATCTAATTCAAAAATACGATTCGTCACACGATCTAAGAAATAACGATCATGGGTTACAAGTAATACCGCACCTGTATATCTTGCTAAATATTCTTCTAACCATTCAACTGTCTCATGGTCAAGATGGTTCGTAGGCTCGTCTAAAATTAATAAATCAGGTGTTTCAATAAAACATTGTGCCATTGCGATACGTTTTTTCTGTCCACCAGATAAATTTCCAACAATTGCAGTGAAATCTGTAATTCCTAATTTCGTTAGAAGAGATTTCGCATTTGCATTTGCTTCCCATGCACTCATTGCATCCATACGTTGCTGCACTGCAAATAATTGTTCCTGTACTTTTTCATTACTTGGATCTTTTTCAATATTTAATAGTGCTTTTTCATAATCACGAAGAAGACGAATTAAAGGTGTATCACCATGGAACACTTGCTCTAATACTGTTAGTTTTTCATCAAAATCTGGTTGCTGTGATAAATAACTAATTGTATACCCACGTGAATGCGTCATATCACCTGTATCAGGAGTTTCTAATCCTGCAATAATTTTTAATAATGTCGATTTACCAGTACCGTTTACACCAATAATTCCGACACGTTGTCCTTCTGTAATACTACATGATAATCCATCAAATAACGGCTTTTCTCCATATGATTTTGATAAGTTCTCCACAGTTAACATTTTCATATTTGTGCATTCCACTCTTTCATAAATTGTTCAATAAACTGTTCCATGTAACGATGACGAATTTCAGCCTCTTGTTTTGCTGCATTCGTATTCATTAAATCTTTTAATTTCAAAAGTTTTTCATAAAAATGATTTAAAGATGGATCATTATTTTTTCTATACTCTTCTTTCGTCATTTCTTCACGCGGCGGAATAGTTGGGTCATACATTAATCTCCCTTTTGCCCCGCCATATGCAAATGTACGAGCAATTCCAATTGCACCAAGAGCATCTAAACGATCCGCATCTTGAACAATTTTCCCTTCAAGTGACTCTACTGTGCCGCCATGGCCACCTTTATAAGACATATTGGCGATGATATGAAGAATATGTTTACTTTCCTCTTCTTCAACACGTAACTCTTCTAACCAATCAGAAACTTTTTTCATTCCTGCTGCTTCACTTTCATTTAGCTTTTCATCTGCCACATCGTGAAGTAATGCTGCCATTTCAATTATAAAACGATTTCCACCTTCTTGCTCAGATAAAGAAATCGCCAGTTTATGTACACGCTCAATATGATACCAATCATGCCCACTCGCATCTTTTTCTAAAATATGTTTTACAAAAGTAATTGTTTTTTGGATTTTTTCTTGTTTTGTCATTTTATCTTCACCCAGTTACTTATTGTAACACGCCCGCATTTTTTCATCACATATTTTCTTGTCTGCCCATACACTAGGTGGTAGGCATCATCATGAAGGAGGAATAAACATGTTCTATAATAATCAACCGCCTTACCCAAGGCAACCATTTTACCCTCAACAGCAGGAACAGAGATACACAGAACAATACGAAGAACAAGAGTTACAGCAACAAGAACAACAATATGACGAAAATCCATATGCAACAACGCAAAATCAAGAAACTGAATTTCAACAAAATCCATATGACACACGTCCAAATTATGAATATCCTCAAAATCCATATGCAGTAGCACAAAACCAAGAACAACAATATCAGCAAAATCCATATGTAACACCACAAAACCCATACACAACTCAACCGCAATACCAACAACAAATGTATCAACCAAACTACGACGCACGTGTCTCACCACCTAAACCACCAACAATAGATCCAACTCAGCCACAAATTTTACCGCCTGGGCCAACATTAGACATTACACAACCACAAATCTTACCACCTGGACCAATTACAGAACCAACACAACAACAAATTCAACAAGTTGTCGGTACACAGTTTTTACCTTTCAAGAAACCCGTACTAGATTTCGTAAAACCATGGGTAGATTACGGTTTAAATGAAGCAAAACATACATCACATGAACACGCATTAACAGAAGTTGCTGCGATTATGTTTTTAGTTGGTAAAGGCTTCAATCCGACGATTGCACATTATATCGTTGAATCTTGGGAGAAGAATGAGCAGTTTTAGGGTTGTTTATTTGATAAAATATAAAAAACACAAAAGTGCCAAACCCCTTATACCACAAGGTTTTTGGCACTTTTTAATATCTAAAACAAATTTTATTGAAATAATTATTTTTATAGATTTTCATACTTTTTTATATAGTACGTGAACAAAATGTGAGCAAATATGTGAACATATACAGTACAAAATTACACCTTTGTATACACATTTTTAGAAACATCTTACGTTTATCAAACAATAACCAAAAGACGTACCTGCAACCTCATCATATAGATAATAGATATTAAAAAGAGGACACTATAAGCGCCCTCTTCCTTAGGTTTTAAATATGTTCTCCATGATCCATAAACACTTCAATTGCTTCGTTTTGTGGTATGTCTTTTACATTAGTAAGACCAAAAGTAAAAACAGCGGATAACATCATCATTAATAAGATTGCTTTTTTCATTTTAGCGCCCTTCTTTCTATGCTCTTTTTGTCTGCATCTAAAGCGATGTGCAAATACTTGCTTGCTTTTCTGTGATTTTCTGAACCATAGAATATTTCACCTAAAAGAGAAGCATATTCTTTTACCCAATCATATAATTCTTCTTTTTCAAAATACGAAATACCTTCTATAACCACATTTTCTAATTCTTCTTGCGGTACATAGTTATGTACTGCTTTTAAAATTCGGAAATGATGACGATAACATAAGTCGCTAATCTTATAGCCATTCTCAATATATTCATTAGCGATATGACTATAACCTAACTTAAAATGTTCTCTTGCTAAAAGAAACATAGTTTTAGCGTTATTTTCTAATGAATCCTCTAAGTGTTTAATTGCTAACTCTGGCATGTTTTGACTTGCGTATAAAAGTCCTAAATTATGCTTAACTCGTTTAATAAGAAGTTCATCATTAGATTTTTGGAAGGTACCTAGTGCTGAAAGTAAATATTCCTCTGCACTTTCGAATTCATTTAGTCGAATGTGTGCCATTCCTAAAGTATTTAAGCATGCTGCAGTTTTTAATTCATACCCTGGACTAATTGAAAATACTTCATTCGCCTTTGTAGCAAATTGAACTGCTAGGATCGGTTTTAATACGTGATAGTAATGGACTGCAAGCCAATAATTAAATTCAGCTTTTTCAATTTCATCATGCATGTACTCTAAAAACGTTTCAGCTTTTTCAAATTGCATTCTTGCTTCACTATGGTTTGCTTTATTAATAGCGTAAATTGCTTTAAATAAATGATGATAGTACTCTAAAAATGTTTCTGTAGACTCTGGTAAAGGCTCGATTTTGTCCAGAATATCTTTTGTACTATCCATATCCCGAATTAGCAGTTTATACCGTGCATTCAATAAAGCGTAGTAGACTAATATTGTTTGGTCTTCCTTAATATTATTGATTTTATTTGCAATATCTTCTTTTATTTTCTGAGACTGTAATACACGTTGTGAAATCATAGCTTGATACCATTCGTTTAATAATTTTGTGATTTCTTCTTTAGAAATAATGTCAACACTCATCTACTTCTACCCCCTTTTGTTAAATGTTATCATGACATGCTTGTTTGCATAAATAAGTTTTTGAATATTCTAACTTAAAAAATTATTTTTGAATATTCATGTTAACAAAATGGTCCCTTTTCAAACCTTAAAAAAGAACACATGTTTGTAGTGGAGTTAAAAAAACAAACGTGAGGTATTACATCATGGGATATAACAGCTTTCCTGTAGTACGTGGAAGAGGTATGGTGAAATGGAATCCGTTTGCTTCAATACCGGAGCAATACGAGGAAATACATAGAATGTTTGAGGAACAATATAAAGTACCTAAACCTTTTTTAACACAAGATACTATGGAACGAATAGAAAGAGCGTTAATGCAATCTTTTCACGAGGAAGAAGAAATACATATCTCATACTATCGTGATGGAATGGTGCAAGACATGTACATAAATGTATTACATATTGAACCGATGACGAAAACTATATATTGTACAGATGCCTTTGGTTTGAATACTAAGTTTAAGTTTGATGAATTGGTGAATATAAATTAAAAGAAGCCGCCCGACAGGACTGAAGTGCACCCCAATTGTTAGACACAGCCTAACAATTGGGGTGCACTTCACATATATAGGTGGCTTTTGTACGACAAAAAAAGAGCTCTGCTATACAGCAGAGCAAAAGAAAAATATATAACCCTATAAAAATAATACAAATTATTGATACTTTCAAAAGACGAAATTTAAATTTCCATCACAATAATAGCTATGTTTAAGTATGAAACATTCTACCTTCACTATAGCTATGAATATTCTTATTTTAGAATTCCATAGTATCCAAATAGCTCTTTGAGAGATACCTCAATACCGAACTTCTTCAAAGAATCTTTTCTTTGTTCAAAGAGAAGTTCTAAAACTTTTTTCTTATCTTTGTCTCTTCCATAATGAATCAACCTATGACAGTTCGGACATATACTAACTATATTTCCAACAACATCTAAACTATTTTCAAAATCAATTCATTTATACGATTAATTGTGTAAGAATTATGATGTGTGATTTCTCCTAATTCCTTGTACTGCCTTACGCTTTTTTTCCATTTCACAATTACAACATTATTTTTTTGTAACTGTTTAAATTGCTCTTGTGTTTCAAAGTTTACAAAATTCATATCAATTCCCCTTTGTATGAAAATGAAATTTCTATAATAAAACTTTATAAGCTTTATATATCCATTCTTCATCTTTGTCTTCTTCCACATAAAAGATTTCTATTTTTATTTCCATACCATTTTCCATTAAAACGTGCGCTTCATATTTCCCATCTACATAACTAGCACAATCAATATTGTCTGCTACTATTTCTCTCCATTTATCAGGTAAACTATCATAAAAACGTTCAATGGCCGCTACTAAAACTAAATCTTCTAAATGAGCAGTTTTAAGGTTGTTTATTTTTAAAAACATCAAAAATGCCAAATCCCTTATATCACAAAGGATTTGGCATTTTTAAGTATTTAGAACACCTGCTAAATTTAAGGAGAAATTAACAGACATGCGTCCGGTATAATGCCGTGTCCACACCCAAGGATCGGTTACATAAAATAACGTATCTAACCTGGGAAGTCTATTAGTCTTTTCCCCTTATAGTAACACTCTCTTCTACTAAGACCTTTTCTTTCTAGGGCCTACAATTAATTTAATCGCTGTTCTCTCTTCATTATTAATAGAAATCTCTTGAAACGCTGGAACAAAAGCTAAGTCAATACCACTTGGAGCGACGAACCCTCTTGCAATCGCAATTGCTTTAATCGCTTGATTTATAGCTCCAGCCCCAATCGCTTGAATTTCCACATTACCACTTGTTCTTAGTACACCTGCTATTGCACCTGCGACTGAATTTGGGCTTGATTTTGAAGATACCTTTAATATATTTTCCATGTAAGTTGCTCCTTCTATTATTTAATCTCTCTTTCGTTACAATTTTAAATATTTTAGCGTATCTTTAATTACTATTCACACCAAAAACAAACGATGCTTCATATGTACATTTATTCTATTTTTTCTGACTTCTTCCTGCCCAGCTACACAAATAAAAACAAAAAATAAATAATCTAATATACATACGATTAAATATCATAGCTTCACCAAACGATAACATCCATACAGCAAAAGATAATATTGCTGTTTTGTCATACGAAATTAATATAGTAAAGTGAAACTTTACTCAGTGGGGGGTTTTGTTCATCCCCACCTAACTTCTTTGCTTTCGCTGAATTTTGAGGTGGGAGTCTTACTGCTCGGAAAATAGCGGGATAAACGTTTCCTCGTTACTTCAATCCATTTAGAAATCCCATTCATTTTTCTATCAAATTCTGAACCTTATCATCTTCAAAAAGTGTTAAAGGTAATACCCCAATACTACATTTCATCATTTGACCACTTTATATTCCAAATCTATCTCCTTTTATAGTACAAGCATACACGCCAATTGTGATTCATTTTCATAAACTATTATGTGTTTTACATTTATTAAGAATAGGAGGTAATATATTGGGTTCATACTATCATTCTTCAAACTCGTATAAAAAATGCTCATGCAAATCTTCTTCCAGTTCAAATAAAAAATGTTCATGTGACTATTCACATAAACGAAGCTGTCCTGCATACGGAACTTTTTGGCAAACTGAATTTATAACTGTTCCTTTTGGCAACCCTTTTCCATTTAATCACGTTGGACCTTTAGCAGGAGGCGTTTCCTTACTAAACCCTACTACTATACAATTTAGACAAGCTGGTGATTATAGAGTTTCGTTCATTTCCAGTATTAATACTACTTTAAATCCTGTATTTCCACATATCCCAGTCATAACTATATTTTTAAATAACAATCCACTTGCTAATAGTCAAGGTGACTTCGCTATTCAAATGAATACTTCATCAAATAACGAATGTCTTCAACTCGTTGGCGAAACGATTGTTACAGTGCCAGCTAATTCAACTCTTCAACTTAGAAATAATAGTGGCTTTAATCGTCAAAGTATTGTAACTTGTGACAATGGTATAAATTCAGTTGAATTAACAGTTACAAAACTAAGTTAATATTATTTCTTCACATTCAGATGCTATTTCAGCATCTTTTTTTATTGAATAACAGTTTTCTTCGACTTTTATTATCTCTCATCACGCAAAAAAAGTGCAGAATTCTTTCTAACACAAGATTTCTGCACTTTTATATTATGCTTATTTATTCTTCCTTATTTCTCTACATAAACCGACTTAACAATCGTACGATTATATGGTTTTCCTTCTTTATTCATCCCTTTTATATCCATCGTAACGTTATATACTCCCGGTTGTTTTATATCTTTCAAAGCACCTGTAAATGTATTCGTATTAACATTTTGTAATTCATTAAATTCAGAGACTAACTTACCTTCTTTATTAACGACTCTTACTGTTATGGAAAGATCCCCTTTCATTTCAGGTGCCATTGGTGATTTTTTCAGTTTATACTCAGGTTTATTTACTTTAACTTTTGTAGGTATTTGAAGAACAAATGGTGCGTCATTCTTGTAATCGCTTACAACTAAATATGCATCTTTCGACTGCTTCGCCATCATTTTGATTTTCCATTCGCCTACTTCCAATTTATCAAACTTAAATGTTCTAATTGTCGCCCCATTAAAGAAAGATTCGCCTTCACCAGTAGTTATAGCGCTATCTTTATTTGCATATATTTTTCCTTTTGGAGATACCATTTGTACTTCTACATCAGAAGAAGCAGTTAGTACAGAAACTATTCCTTCCGCTTTTTTATCAACTGTAACGGTTTGCTCTATCCACTGATTTTGTGGTAATTCGCCTCCTAAAATATTTTGATTTGAAGTTGTATTTAATTGTTCTAGATTTTCATTTGAACTAGTGCTGGATGCTACTAAAGCTGGTAATTCCACATTTGTCGTACGTAAATATGGTTCGATTCGTGTAAAAACAGCTGATCCTTTTCTTATATTGTCATGATCAAATCTGGAATCTGTAAATAAATGTGTACCGTACGATAGCTTCGCACTCCATTCATTTACTAGTCCATCATTTGAACCGTACGATGATAAATATAACCCGCCCATAGATAATGCAGAAAATGTTGGCCCCCAGCTAGTCCCAGTAGCCGTATAGTAACGGTTTAATTTAGCTGCTGGGTTATTATCTATTGTTGAACGAAACTTTGCCATTTCACCTATTTGTAACGAGTACGTACCATCATCTTTTTGACCTAATATAGAAGCTAGCCACCCTGCCCACCAACTATATGACAAATCTGCTAAATTTGAGCCGTGATGCGGTGTAGCAAGTGTAATAACATTTCCAACAAATCGATTCGCATCATATTCAACTAATGCGGCTTGTGTATCAATACCACCTTTACTATGCGCTACAATATTAACTTTTTTACCGAAATGATTATATATTTCTTCAAGTTTTTGTGCTAACAGTTTTCCGTTATCCCACTGACTAGCCGAACCTTTCCCCGCAGCATCATATAATTGTATAAACACTGTTTGATAGCCTGCTTTCAAAGCATAATCATACATATCATTTATATCATGATATACTGTCTTTCCATACCAACTATCCGCATTACCATTTCTTCCTTGTACAAAGAGAATTGGTGGTTTATTCTCATCATAATTAGCAGGTTTTTGGCCTAAAAACCATTCCCCAGGTGTAAATACTTCTGTGTCAGGAAACCCCTTTCCAAGCTCTTTTACAACTTCTGCCTGTACATTTGTGCTAATCGTTGGAGCCATGATAAAAAATACAATTAGTAAGGCCACACATCTTCTCATCAGTCTCATATTACTCCCCCTATTTTTTTGAAAGAAGGTGTTCTTTATAATATTTTATATTTTCCCTTCCTTAATAATAGCTAATCTTTGATTTTAAAAAGATGTTAGCCCTATTTTTAGAAGGTTACTAGTTGTGTACCCTCTTCCTTAACTCTCGTTATTCTCTTTGTTTCTACCTCTTCCTTTTGATAGAATACGACAAAAAAGTTTCTCAATAATTGTTAACTTCGCTACATCCAGATATTTTTTAAATCATTATTGTTTATATAAAGCATACAAATCTTGAAAAAATTTTAGTAAAAAAACATTTTATTACTAGTTAGTTATTTAAAAACATAATAAAGATATGTACTTTCTTTTCATTAAATACAAAATAATTTTAAAGGACCCTATATTGTAAGGCTTTCCTACAATTAAAAATCAAACTGAAATTTCCGAATAAACAATCATATTTCCAGAAACATATATTATGATAATTTCCGCGCACTTGAATTAACCTTGTAGAAGTACTAACCTATCGGTGAGCAGAAGAAAATTCTGTAAAAAGAAAGGAGAATACTTTATGATGACCAATTTACAAAAGGAGTTTTTTGAACGCTTAAAAATTCCTGCAAAAGAAATAACATTTGATGATTTAGATGAAATCTTATTAAAAATGGGAATGATTCTCCCCTATGAAAATCTTGATATTATGGCTGGTACTATTAAAAATATCTCAAAAGATAACTTAATAGAAAAGTTACTTATTCAAAAACGAGGTGGACTTTGTTATGAATTAAACTCCTTATTGTATTATTTTTTAATTGATTGTGGGTTTCAAGTATACAAAGTAGCCGGTACTGTTTATGATCTTTACGATAATAAATGGAAGCCCGATGATGGTCATGTCATTATCATATTAAGTCATGAGAATAAAGATTATGTTGTGGATGCAGGTTTTGCATCTCATCTCCCTTTACATCCAGTCCCTTTTAAAGGAGAAGCCATCTCCTCTCAAACAGGAGAATATCGAATTCGTAAACGAAATACTCGAAAAGGTACGCATATTTTAGAAATGAGAAAAGGAGCTAACGGAGAATCTACAAGTTTCTTACAATCTGAACCTTCAAATGAATGGAAAATAGGTTATGCTTTCACTTTAGATCCAATAGATGAGAAAAAAGTGAATAACATTCAAAAAGTGATTGTAGAGCATAAAGAATCTCCTTTTAATAAAGGAGCTATCACTTGTAAATTAACTACTTATGGTCACATATCGTTAACAAATAAAAATTACACAGAAACCTTTAAAGGCACCAAAAATAAACGACCAATAGAATCTAAAGATTATGCTCGCATTCTTCGTGAATCTTTTGGAATAACGCAAGAGAAATATGTAGGAAAAACACTAGAAAGAGGTTAGTTGACTAGAAGTATTTCATAATAAAGCAGATTCTATATTTAGAATCTGCTTTATTTTATATTTTGTTATAAACTAATTTAATTTTGTTGTTACCCTTTAATTTTCAATTATATACTCATCATCATATTTATCGTATTGTAACCCTTTCCCTATCTTTGATTCTGTAACTTGATCTCTTAAAAACGGTGCAGCACCCATTTTGCTAGTTGCAATTTCAATTCCATATTTTTTCGTTAAATGAGCTAACTCTATTAAAAACCACTCTCTTCGCAATGTAACTGGAATATCAAATGTTTTTCTTTTCATATATAATAGCACCTCTTTTATTTTCATAGCTTAAAAACATCACTGGATGCACTTATTAAAACTACCTTCCACCCCTAACATCCAATGAAACATTATAGTATATGCATGTCCATTTCAAACGTGCTATCACAAATATGATATTAAAGTTTACATAATTATATTATGTAATAATAGAAGAGAAAGGCATGTCCCTTCCTCTTCTATTATAGATATTTAAATTAAGAACATCTTGGTACACCTAAAGCTAAAAATAAACCTGCTACTCCCGCAGTAATCGGTACTTTTAACGTAATAACATCGTCTACCTTCGTTACTAAAAAGTAAGCATTACCTTCTTGTAATATACAAGTTACCAACAATTGAAATTCCATTCAAATCTCCTCCTTTCAATCGATATACTATAATTTATGAAATCTCTTTCAAAAAGTAATAGTAAATATATCTATTTTCCCTTATATATAAATAAATGTTTATAAGTCTAGTAAAAATATTAATTTTCTAAATTTATATAAAACGTGTAATATCCAATAAGTTCCTATATAATCAATAAGAAAAATCTTACAAATGGAGGTATGAAAATGGCGATTTTGAGTAATATTGGTGCAGCTTTATTTTTTATTGCTTTTATTCTTTTAATCTTATGTATCATTTCATTCTTTAAAAAAATGGAAAAGCAAAACAATATGGACGTCCTACCGTTATTCTTTTTATGATTTCAATTATATTAATAGTGACTGGTACAACAAAATCTGAACACCCAGTCATCGAATTTTTTGCTATTTTAAGTTTCATTCTATTTATATTCTTCCTTGTACTTGCAATATTATCTGTTATTAAGAAAACAGGTGTAGCAAAAAAACAATTTATTATTACAGCCGTATTATTTGTCATTTTTGTTGCGCTATTAGGTATTTCAGCTCCTTCTTCTGAAAAAACGACAGCAACTAGTACAAAAGTTGCCTCTAACAATGAAGAACAAAAAGATAGCGAAAAGAAAAAAGAACTAGAAAAGAAAGAGGCTGACGAAAAAACTCAAAAGCAAGAAGATGAGAAGCGTCTAGCCGAGGAACAAGCTCGTAAGCAAGAAGATGAAAAACGTCTAGCCGAGGAACAAGCTCGTAAGCAAGAGGATGAAGAACGTCTAGCTGATGAACAGGCTCGTAAACAACAAGAAGAACAAAAACGTCAGGCTGATGAACAAGCTCGTAAGCAACAAGAAGAGCAAAAACGTCAGGCTGATGAACAAGCTCGTAAGCAACAAGAAGAGCAAAAAGCACAGCAAACTCAAACACAACCTACCTCAGGAAATACTAGTAGTGCATATTACAAAAATTGTGATGCAGTTAGAGCTGCGGGGAAAGCTCCTCTATATAAAGATCAACCAGGATATAGGCGTAAACTAGATAGAGACGGCGATGGAGTTGCATGCGAATAATAGTAATAAAAAAGAAGCTTAGTAAAAGCTTCTTTTTTTACTGTAATGCCTTACATTTAATATCCCTTTCTCTTATTTAGATGTGTTCTTAAATAAATTTCATACTATTATTCTCAAAAATGACACATAATAAGTGATTTCAATCACCACATTGATTTTCATTTATCGCTATTCTTAATTTAGTAATTACATTCAAACTTTATGGAGGCGTTCATATGAAACATACATTTACTGAAACTTCTATTGTCGGTGAGATCGTTACACAATTCCCGAAAGCTAGTGATCTTTTTAAATCATATAGAATAGATTTTTGTTGTGGTGGCAATAAACCGCTTATTGATGCAATTCATGAAAGAAATTTATCAGCTACTGAAGTGCTTACAGAGTTAAATACGCTTTATAATAATATGAAACGATTAAATGAATCTGAAATTGATTGGAAAAATGCTTCTTATCGCGAATTGATTGATTATGTTATAAATAAGCATCATCGCTATTTAAATGAAGAGTTGCCACAATTAAGTCCGTATGTGACAAAAGTATTACGTGTTCATGGGGCAAGTCAGCCTCATTTAGCTCAAATTCATAAGCTATTTCATGAACTAAAGATGGAACTAGAACAACATTTAATTAAAGAAGAAACAGAAGATTTTCCATTAATTTTAGAATTTGAACAAAATCCAACTGAAGAAAACTATGTGAAGTTACGTAAAGTAGTAGATGAGTTGGAAAATGAACATAACCACGCAGGCAACATTATTAAAGAGCTTCGTAAAGTTACAAATGACTTTACTCCTCCAGAAGGAGCTTGCGGCACTTATCGACTTGTTTACCAACGCCTTGAAGCACTAGAGTCTGATTTATTTGAGCATATTCATTTAGAAAATAACATTTTATTTCCACGTGCAATTACGAGAGTGTAAATTAAGTGCAGGACATGAGTGTAAATACTTATGTCCTGTTTTTTCATTTGGTAAAGAATATACACATCCCTCTCGAATAAGTCCGAATTTTAACAATTTGTGAATCATTGTAAAAATGTGATAAATATCACATCTCCCTCTTTTTAAATTTTCTATAATAGAAATATAATCCTTTGTTCAACACTTCACATAAAAAGGGGAAACGAAAATGAAAAAACGTTTAGTTATGATCGGAAATGGTATGGCTGGCATACGTTGTATGGAAGAAATATTAAAACATGATAGTGATTCATATGAGATTACTATTTTTGGAGATGAACCACATCCAAACTACAATCGCATTATGCTCTCTCATGTTTTACAAGGCAAAACAAATATGCAAGATATCATTATGAATGAATATAGTTGGTATGAGGAAAATGAAATAACTTTGTATACAGATGAAAGGGTTCAAAGTATTAACCGAGAAGAAAAAATAATTATCACAGAAAAAAATCGTACTCTTACATATGACAAACTAATTATCGCAACAGGTTCTAGTGCTTTTATTTTGCCCGTTGAAGGTTCTACTCTTCCTGGCGTAACAGGATTTCGAACTATTGAAGATACACAATTTATGATTGATACCGCTAATGAAAAGAAAAAGGCTGTTGTCATTGGTGGTGGATTACTTGGCTTAGAAGCTGCAAGAGGTCTTATTGATTTAGGAATGGACGTATATGTCGTTCATTTAATGCCAAGCTTAATGGAGCAACAGCTAGATGCCAAAGCAGCTTCTCTATTACGCGAAGATTTAGAAGCGCAAGGCATGCAATTTCTAATGGAAAAGAAAACTGTAAAAATTCTTGGTACAGACCATGTTGAGGGCATTCAATTTGAAGATGGTGAAGTTGTAGATTGTGATTTAATCGTAATGGCTGTCGGAATACGCCCAAATACGCAAATAGCAAAAGATGCTGGTTTAATTGTAAATCGCGGTATTGTAGTCAATGACTATATGCTAACAAATGATGAATCCATTTATGCAGTTGGAGAATGTGCAGAACATGACGGTATCGCATATGGACTTGTTGCTCCTCTTTATGAACAAGGTGCGATATTAGCAAAACATATAACGAATTTACAAACTGATGGATATACGGGCAGTATCGTCGGTACGCAATTAAAAGTTGCAGGTTGTGATTTATTCTCTGCTGGCCAAATTTATGAAGATGACCAAACGAAAGCAATATCCATCTTTGATGAATGTAAACGTTCCTATAAAAAAGTATTAATTCGTGACAATAAAGTCGTCGGTATCGTTTTATATGGTGACACAGCTGACGGTACACGCCTCTTTAGCATGTTAAAGAAAGAAGAGGATATACAAGAATATACAACCGCTTCCCTTCTCCACAAAGCTGGTGAAGAAAGTGTACTTGACGTTGCTACAATGAGTGCGGATGACACGATTTGCGGATGTAATGGTGTTACGAAAGGTACAATCGTTCACGCCATTTTAGAACAAGAGTTAACGACTTTTGAAGAAGTTAAGGGCTGTACGAAAGCCGCAGGTTCTTGTGGTAAATGCCGTCCGCTTGTGGAACAAGTTTTATCTCATACACTTGGAGATGCTTTTGATGCCTCAGCGCAATCTGCCGGTATGTGTGGATGTACAACTTTATCCCGTGATGAAGTCGTAGCGGCCATTCACGAGAAAGGCTTAAAATCTCCAAAAGAAGTACGAAATGTTCTTGGTTTTATACATGAAGAAGGCTGTTCAAAATGTCGTCCTGCTTTAAACTACTATTTACGTATGGCGATTCCAGAAGAATATGAAGATGATAAATCGTCCCGTTTCGTTAATGAAAGAATGAATGGTAACATCCAGCACGATGGTACATTCTCTGTTATTCCACGCATGTACGGAGGCGTTACAACAGCTGATGATTTAATGAAAATTGCTGAAGTTGCGAAAAAGTACGATGTTCCTCTTGTGAAAATTACAGGTGCAAGCCGAATCGGCTTATATGGTGTTAAGAAGCAAGATTTACCTAACGTATGGGCTGACTTACATATGACTTCGGGATATGCATATTCAAAATCGCTTCGTAATGTAAAATCATGTGTTGGTTCTCGCTTCTGCCGTTTCGGTACGAAAGATTCATTAGGACTTGGTATGTTGCTTGAACAATCATTAGAAATGGTAGATACACCTCATAAAATGAAGATGGGTGTAACGGGCTGTCCGCGTAACTGTGCGGAAGTACTGACGAAAGATTTTGGCGTTGTTTGTGTCGAAAATGGCTACCAACTTTATATTGGCGGAAATGGTGGTACGGAAGTACGCGAAGCTGATTTTGTAATGATTGTCCCTACTGAAGATGATGTCCTTCGCATCGCTACAGCTTATATGCAATATTATCGTGAAACTGGTATTTATGGAGAGCGTACTGCCTACTGGACAGAACGTTTAGGCTTCGATCACATAAAAGAAATACTGCAAGATGCAAATATGGTCACTAAGTTAAATGAACGTTTCCAAAAAGCTCGTGGCACATATAAAGAAGCATGGGGACAAGCACTAGAAACGAAATCATTAAAAGCGATGTATGAAGTAGAAACTGTGAAATAAGGAGCTGTGATCTATATGATACAAACGAAAGAAAAAATAAAAGTTATGCGTGCGGAAGACCTTCCTATTCAAATCGGTAAAGAGGTGCAAATGAATGGTATGTCTATCGCCCTATTCCGCCTTTCAAATGGAGATATTCGAGCTGTAGAAAATCGTTGTCCTCATAAAAACGGACCGTTAGCAGAAGGAATTGTATCTGGAGAATTCGTCTTTTGTCCACTGCATGATTGGAAAATTTCATTACTAACAGGTGAAGTGCAAAAACCTGATGACGGCTGTATCCAAACATACGAAGTAGAAGTTATTGATGGTGACATTTATATAAACATGTAATTTACGAAAGGAAGCCTCCTCTGGCTTCCTTTTACATAAAAATAGAAGAGGTGCGATTATGAACGGATATGTATATTTAGTTGGTGCAGGACCAGGTGATGAAGGGCTTATTACAAAGAAAGCGATAGATTGTTTAAAGCGTGCAGATATCGTTTTATATGACCGTTTATTAAACCCTTTCTTTCTTAGTTATACAAAAGAAACATGTGAACTTATGTATTGCGGCAAAATGCCAAAGAATCATATTATGCGACAAGAAATGATTAACGCCCACCTCCTTCAATTCGCACAAGAAGGAAAAATCGTTGTCCGATTAAAGGGCGGAGATCCATCTATTTTTGGCCGCGTTGGTGAAGAAGCAGAAACTTTAGCAGCAGCGAACGTTCCATATGAAATCGTACCAGGTATTACATCTAGCATCGCCGCTAGTAGCTATGCAGGTATCCCCCTCACCCACCGTAACTACAGTAATAGCATCACTTTATTAACTGGGCATGCAAAAGGCCCTTTAACCGATCATGGAAAATATAATTCATCCTATAATAGCGACACGATCGCCTACTACATGGGTATAAAAAACTTACCTACAATTTGTGAAAACTTACTACAAGCAGGAAAGAAAAAAGATACACCAGTAGCCGTCATTGAATGGGGTACAACTGGTAAACAACGTGTAGTCACAGGGACACTGTCCACCATTGTTTCTATCGTCAAAGACGAAAATATTTCTAACCCTTCTATGACAATTGTTGGTGATGTTGTTTCCTTACGTAATCAAATCTCTTGGAAAGAACGCAAGCCATTGCACGGCAAGAAAGTTTTACTTGCATCTGCAACAAATAAAAAAAGCGCAATAAAGAAAATGTTACAAGAGTCCGGTGCAGAAATATATCAAATTCCAATTTTCCAAAAGAAAGAATACACATTAACCTCTGAACAAATTAATAAGATTTTTAACGTTGATCGTCTTGTATTTTGTTCCGCTGAGAGTGTAGACATCTTAGTGCAATCATGTAGTAAATATCATAAAGATATTCGCTCCTTACAGGCAGAGCTTCAGTATATGAACCTTTCTATTCAAGAAAAGCTTATGCAATATGGATTGTTAAGTAAACCTGCGCAATTTTCTTCGAATTCAACGATTTATTTAGGACGAAACATTAACCGAATTGCTGTTATTCAAGAAAAAATTGGTGCTGGTTCCTATATGATGACTCATGAGTACACAATTGATCATCGCTTCGATGAAATTCATTCCCGTATGCTTTCTGAATTCTCATGGGACAGCATTGTATTTGAAGGTCGTGCTTCTATTGATACGTTTCTAGCAGAAATAAAACACCTAGGCTTTATCAATATTCTTACTCTCCCATTCTCGTATACCGACGTTCCAACTTTACACTATGCGAATAAAGTCGGTTTTCATAATGTAGATGAGCAATTACAAGACATGATTATGAAGAAAGATTTGGTGGTACGATGAAAGGAATTGTATATGTTGGACACGGGAGCCGCTTACAAAAAGGTAACGAACAATTCATTCACTTTATTCAATCTGTTATAAAAGAACGTAACGAACGGATTCAAAAAATAGCTTTCCTAGAACTAACGACACCTACCATTTCGGATGCAGTTACAGAAGCAATACTAGAGGGTGCAACTGCAATAATGATTGTACCTGTTTTATTATTTGCAGCAGCTCACTATAAACGTGATATTCCTTTTGAGATAGAGAAAATACAAAAGCAATATCCACATATAACATTTTCAGTTGTACAACCTTTTAGTACACATCCACATATGGTTGAACTTGTAGTAAAAAGAATACGTGAAACTATGCCAATGCAAGGTAGTAGTGTTTTACTCGTAGGGAGAGGCAGTAGTGATCCACAGCCGTTACATGAATTACAACAAATCGGAGCAGTCGTCGAACGAAAACTCAGTATGCCAGTATCGTGCTCCTTTTTAACGAAAGGAACTCCCTCTTTTACTGCTGAGCTCAAGGCTATAACATCGACTTCATCCCATGTATATGTCATGCCGTACCTTCTCTTTACCGGATTATTACTTCAAAAAATTAAATTGCATGCAAAAAAATACGATCACGTTACAACTTGTAACTGTCTTCAGTTTGATAGATACATGAAGTTAACATTATTAGAACGAATGGAGGAATGCATATATGTATAACATGTACCCTCTTATGTTTAATTTAAATAAAAAAGTGGTCGTTATAGTTGGTGGTGGTAAAATCGCATATCGAAAAGCGTCCGGATTAAAGGATACAGGCGCTTTTGTCACCGTTATCAGCCCAGAAATTTGCGAGGAAATGAAGGAACTTCCTTATATTACTTGGAAGCAAAAAGCTTTTAGTAATAATGATATTAAAGATGCTCATCTTATTTATGCAGCTACAAATCAACATGCTGTAAATATGATGGTCAAACAGGCCGCCCATGATTTCCAGTGGGTTAACGTCGTAAGTGATGGTACAAAATCATCGTTTCACACACCTGGTGTCATCCGACATGATGAATATGTTGTCACTATTTCAACTTCAGGTAAAGATCCATCGTTTACGAAGCATTTGAAGCAGGAACTAACATCTATATTTCCTAAACTTATAAACAAGCTTTCTCGTACTCATAAAATGTAATCTATCACTTAGCTAAAATAGTAATTAACTTTGAACAAACGTTTTTTAGAGGCGTTTGTTCCTTTTGCTTTAGTTTCGCTTTTTAGGATCAGACAAACAATTGGACAAGAATCTGTGAAGAAAAATAGCGGCAACAATTACGGACAAAAAAAGCAGTTGCTTGAGAGCAACTGCTTCAATACAGGTTTTATATTGGATATTCATTCAACCAAATTAGCGCTTGTTCATAATCATCAAAAAATCTCACAGATTCTTTCGTATTAGATTGTTGTAAATAATCCATTATCTCCCCCTCTTCAAGGAGAAATGCAATTGCCTTACTGTTATTCAAAATGATTTCATTGAAGAACTTCTCTTTCCATACTTTTTGAACAGAAAAATGATTTGGCGTGTATCCTTTTCTATCCACCAACAATTTGTATTTCCGCCCTTCAGAAATGAATTGCTGACAAACCTGCTCAAAACCATTAAACCATTCATACACATCATCTGTTTTTATATTTCCAACTAGATGGGTAACAATTATATCTCCTGAAACTGTTGTGCTGATATTCTGTTTACTCAACTTGGAATCCCTCCTTAGTTACAATTTTGCGGAAAAACCGCATAAAATCAATAAAGAAAAAATTCTTACTTGACACTCCCACCCCATCGCTATCAAACTAAGCTCATGTAACGTCAATTATAAGCGAAATTGTGTCTTTTTTCGCAAGTCTATATGTAGATGCTTTAAAGATTTGCATCCGAAATAACCCCTAATGCGTTTCCTTTTTTTGAATTAAACTGCTTGATTATCAGACATGGTACAATTGTAAACGACACCCAATATATCTAAGACTGTTTTCTTCTCATATCGATGGGATTTCCGTCCATCATTTATCGCCTCAAATCTATTCGTTTTTGCACGTATATTCAAAACAAAATATATGACAAATAAATAACGACAGTTACTGTAACAATGCTGAAAAGTGTTGAAAATAAAACGATTTGTGCATGTAGTTCAGGCTCTATTTGATACTCCATAGCAATGGTTGATGTATTTCTTGAAGTAGGAAAAGAACTTGCAATAAATAATGATTGTGCAACAATACCATCAATTTTTAGTAGATAGATCATGGCAAGTGCTAATAATGGTCCTATCAGTAACCTTCCAATTAAAGCCCATGTTATGACTCGATGGAAAAAATTAAGCTTAATGTTAGATAATTGCGCTCCTAGCAATATGATTGCTATTGCAACAAAACTATTCGCAAGCTGATTAAGAGGTAGAAAGATAGAATTAGGTATTTGAATTTTAAAAGATTGAAAGAGAACCCCTAATACAAGCGCATGAAGTACAGGCAGTCTTAGAAATGATTGAATAATACTTCCGATTGTTTTTGTTGCTGATAGTAAGTTATATATCCCATATGAATAAGTTAAAAGATTCTGGAAAATCACAATAAAAATTTGAATGGAAACCCCCACTGGATTGTGACTGAAAATCAATTGACTTACTGGTAATCCATAATTACCGGAATTCATTAACGAAATACTATTTTTTAGAGCTGCACTTTCTCCTTTTTCTAACTTTAATGTTTTTGAAATGAAATGACTTACTATGATCAGACTCAAACTATAAAGCATTAAATAGTATATTATCTGGAGCAACAAACCTGTCTCTATACTAATATCATATATATTCATAAATACAGCCGCTGGCATCAAGCAATAAGTAATAAGTGTAGATAGCTGCTTTAAGTTAAATTGGAACTTCCTTTGTAAAATTGCACCAATTAGCAGCAATATTAATATTGGTAATATTACGTCTAATATAATAAAAATAATCATTTAAAACCTCATTCTACATATATTTTAGTTGGATTAAACGCTCTCTTTTCTTTAACATATCAAATATGACTCATAAAGAAAATTATAGATTATTTATACAAATTCATAACTTTATCTTATTGAACTAAACTGTATTCTTTAGTTTAAGTGTACTTTTTTCACAATATCCGTTAGCCTTACCAAAAAATCTTGCCCTAAAAAAATCTGATACTGCAGTTACTATGCAAAGAATACTTACATCAATTCCATACTTGTCGCTTGAGTCACCTAACACACCTGATACTTGTTTATCTTGAGTGGACTTATATTTTTTTCATCTAAACATCCCGATTCAATTAAATATTTGCATTCTAAAAATGAGTTCGATCTTTAGAATAGATTTAAGATTTCCTTAACTAATCTGCCCTTTAATTAAATAACTTTTGACATCTATATTTTAAAATAAAATTCCATCAACCTTCTGTTTTTCATTTTAAAAGCACATTCTTATAGAAAACAAGCGTTTGTTGAGATAGCAATAAAAACATGTTGAAGCCTATTACTAAAAGAACCATCCCAAAATACTTTGGGATGGTTCTTTTTCCTTATTAATGATTCTTTAACATCACTAACAATTTCTCTTGGCTATACATCCATACTGTAATGATTAAACAAGCAAGTGCGACTTCTGATAACGCCATAAATCCAATTGCATAATGACCTGTTAATTGGAATAGTAATGTTAAAATTAGTGGCGGGAAGAATCCTCCTAGTCCACCTAAAGCTGAAACGAGCCCATTTACAATACCGGCTTGTTCTGAGAAGTACATTGGAACGAGTTTGAAGATTGTACCATTTCCAATCCCTGCACAAAATGCGACTAGTAGGCAACCAAATGTATACACGTTCATACTAGGCATAAATGATAAAATAATACCTGAAAGTGTTAAACCGATAAATACGAAGATTAATATTTTAAATGGATTAAACTTATCACCGAGCCAACCACCAATCGGGCGCATAATTGTTGCGAGTACAATGAATCCGGCTGTCCGCATACCTGCATCTACTTTTTCTAATCCGAAGTGAGATACTAAAAAGTTTGGTAAGTATACTGTAAATGCGACAAATGATCCGAATGTTAAAAAGTAAAAGATACATAAAAACCAAAGTTTTTCATTTTTATATACACCTTTTATTTGTTCCATTAATGGTGTATTCACCTTTTTTTCCTTACGATCACCTAATAAAAAGTTCATAAGTGCAAATGCTGCAAGTAAAACTAAATAACATTGTACTGTCGTTCTCCAACCAACTGAAGTTGCGATAACAGGTGCTAAAAACGAAGTGATTGCTGTTCCGGCGTTACCGACACCGTAAATACCATTTACAAAACCGTGGCTCTCTTTCGGAAAGTATTTTGGTAAAGAAGTTACCCCTACTGAGAATACAGCTCCACCAATTCCTACAAATAATCCACCAATAATTAAATCCATCATAGAATTGGCAACACTAATATAAAAGACAGGAAATAATAATAGAATAAAACTAATAAAGAATAATTTTCTTGCTCCGAAACGATTTGTCCAATAGCCAATTGGAATACGAAGAACAGAACCTAAAATAACCGGTACTGCTGTTACCATAGAAATTTGTCCCGCAGTTAATGGAATATCCGCTTTAATATAAGGCATTAATGATGATAAAATAACCCATACCATAAAACCGATAACTAGATTAGAAGTTTGTAAACTTAATTGAAAATTAGGACCTTTCATCCTGTTCCCTCCTATGTATGCATAGTTATATTCATTCCCTCCAGCCTAATCACGTCCTAACATGATTAGGCTGAAAAGAATCAACCACCACTTACTGGCGGAATCATTGCTATGACATCGCCAGTTTGAATGATATCATCCTCATTTGCATACTCTTCATTTATAGCGACCATTATCTCACTTGAAATTGCTACGTTGTATTTCGTAATAAGGACTTCCTTTAGTTCAGCAACCGTAATATTTTCACAACCTATGTGTAATGCTGACTTACTTACTTCTTCTTGTAAATGTGCAAATAATAGTACTTCAATCATATTCTCATCTCCTTTCCAGGCTCACCATTTGCATACGCTACCTTCTCTAACTGATCACCTATCCATGACTCACCATCTTTCCAAAACTCTTTCTTCCATATTGGAACAATTTGTTTTATACGCTCCATAATATATTCGTTCGCCTCATAGGCAGCTTTCCGGTGTGGTGTAGAAACAGCGACGACAACAGCAAGATCAGAAATTTGTAATGTACCAATGCGATGTGTAATGGCGACATTTGTCCCAGGCCACATCTCTCCTACTTCGGTGCCAATTCTCTTAAGCTGTTTCTCCGCCATTGACTTATATGCTACATACTCTAAATATAGCGTACGACGGCCTTTCGTAAATTCTCTAACAGTACCAATGAAAGTCGCAACTGCGCCACATTCACGACGAATTACTTTGTTTGTAACTTCTTCAATTGAAATAGGTGTATCAATTACTTCATAATACGTATGTGCCATCTTGCACCTCTTATCTTTGTATAAGTTAGCAATCTATTTTTCTATTATTTGTATGATCGAAGTGGTTCTTCCCACGGCCACTCACTTCCGGCGCTTGATTCTAATAACAGTACCGAGACAGTTATTCCTGCTTTAAATCCTCTCGTTCCTCCCGGCAGGACGATACATGCATTCGCCCCTGCAAGTGAAGAAATTGCACTAGATTTGTCTAAACCAACTGGCGTAGCTTGCAATGTTCCATCTACAATTTCCACTTTCCCTCGTACAAAACGAGTAAATGGGTTTGCTTTCAGAAAGTCTTTCTGTAATATTGCCTCTGTACGATATACGTGCGAATCTTTTCTATGCAAATATGTTCCAATGACTGGCCGAACATATAATTCACAACCGACATAACAAGCTGAAGGATTACCAGATAGACCAAATAATAGTTTTCCTTCTAGCTCAGCTACAGTTGTCACACTTCCTGGTCGCATCGCTATTTTGTTGAAAAGCACATTAGCTCGTAATTCCTCATAAATAGCAGGTAAATAGTCATAGTCTCCTACCGAAACGCCACCAGTTGTAATTAAAATATCGACTTCTTTTATCGCTTTTTTCACAGTGTTATAACACGTCTCAAAATCGTCAGCGAATTGTCCATAATACTGTACAACTCCGCCCGCTCGTTCAACTTGAGCAGCTATCATATAGGAGTTACTATTTCGAATCTTCCCTGGCTTTAATTGTTCATGTACTTCAAGCAGTTCGCTTCCTGTCGTTACAATTCCGATAACCGGCTGTTTTACAACGTAAACGGTACTATAACCAAACGTAGAAAGAAGCGCCACTACTCCAGGGTTAATAACAGTCCCTTTTTTCACAAGGATGGTATTTTGTTTTACATCTTCACCTTTAAAAGAAATGTTATCCCCAGCAATAAAGGAGCGTTTCAATTTCATATAAGTCTTTTCACTTTCTTCAAATCCTTCAGTTAGCTCTAACATAACAACTGCATTACATCCGGCTGGAATTGCGGCACCTGTCATAATACGGACAGTTTGAAATGGTTTCACTTCTTCTGGAAAAACAAAACCTGCTCCAATTTCGCCAATCACTTCAAACTGAATGGGGTTACTACTACTCGCTTCTTTTGTATCTTCTGCTCGAATCGCAAACCCGTCGTATGGAGAGCGATCAAAGTGAGGGACATCATGATCTGCAATAACATCTTCTCCAAGAATTCTTCCGTAACTTTCTATAAGAGAAACCTTTTCTATTTCACCTTGATGAGCGTATTTCATTACACGTGCCACTGCTTCTGCCACCGGAATTGGTATACGTTTTTCTAACATTCTTTTTCACCTCGTTTTAATAAGGGGCAACGCTCTTTCTGTTCATCCTATATATTTTGCGTATAATCGTTTTGCTATTTTCACATCATTTGTTCCATGAATAAATGCCCTACCGTCTGTAAATAAAACGAAACGATATTCATCAATTAGAAATGATAGTAAGTAAGGCGTTTTTTGGACATGTACACTTTTTTGTAATCGTTTTTGAATTTCGTTTAAATTAAGATCTCTCTTTATTCCTGAACGGATTTGAACTGTATTCCGTCCGCATAGCACTTCCGTTTTCATCTGCGCTTCAAATGCTAGACTTGGATACGTTCGTGATTTCCCACAAGATGGACATGTACTTTTTTTCTGTCTATTTACTTTTAATGAAAGATATTGATTGTTCCAAATATCAAATGATAACATCGTTCCTCTTAACGACTCATAATCATCCACCAATATTTTCATCGCCTCTGTTACTTGGTGAGCAACGACCATTTGTACAGCTGGCTGAATGATTCCGGCTGTATCGCATGTTGCACCGCCCATAGGATGATCCATTAGACAGCGAAAACATGGTGTTTTCCCAGGAAGAATTGTATACGTTACACCGTAACTTCCAATGCATCCACCATATATCCAAGGTATATTTTCTTTTTGTGAAATGTCATTTATAAGTAGGCGCGTATCGAAATTGTCAGTCGCATCTATGATGAGATCCACTTCTTTTGTTAACTCTTCTATTTCTTGCATTGTGACATCCGTTACAACTGGTACAATTTTTACTTCAGAATTAATCTTCCTTACATGTTCTGCCGCTGCAATTGCTTTCGGTTTGCATTGCTGCGCATCTTCTTCTATGTATAACTGTTGCCGCTGTAAATTACTCCATTCCACGTAGTCACGGTCAGCGATTGTCAATTTCCCAATTCCCATCCTAACGAGTGTTTCTGCATTCGCAGCTCCTAATGCACCTGCACCAATTAGGAGCACATGCTTTTCTCTTATTTTTCTTTGTCCTATTTCACCAATTCCAGAAAACAATATTTGCCTTGCATATCGCTCTTGCATAGGGAATCCTCCTCTCACTATCCGCCAATGTAGGACATTTCAACTTTTGGACGTTGATTTGTACTTTCCGCCGTTCTTTCATCTGAATATCGATCTGTTCTATATCGCCATGTATGTTGTAAAATTTTTAATAGTGATGCATCAGAAATATTTCCTCGAAGAAGCGTTCGCAAATCCGTTCCTTTCGTTCCAAATAGACACGTGAAAAACTTGCCGTCTGCCGAGATACGAGCTCTCGTACAAGAAGAACAAAATGACTCAGATACTGAAGTAATAAACCCAACTTCTGCATCGCTCCCTACATATCGATACAATTTCGCAACTTCTCCAAAGTAACGAGGCTGAGCAGGCTCAACTGGATATACGCGATTAATCTTCTCTATTAATTGTTCCTTCGTAATAACTTGTTCAAAGTTCCAGTCGTTTGTACTGCCCACATCCATAAACTCTATAAAACGGAGCTGAATGTCTTGTTCTTTAAAATAACGAGCCATACGAAGAATTTGACTATCATTCATTCCTTTTTTTACGACCATATTTACCTTTACTTCTAATCCAGCAGCCTTTGCTGCTTCAATTCCTTTCAGTACAGGTTTTGTATTTACATTTCGTCCATTAATTTTTTTGAAGACATAATCCTCTATCGCATCTAAACTAATATTTACACGTTTTAATCCCGCTTCTTTTAACGCCTTTGCTTGTTTTGCTAAATGAATACCGTTTGTTGTGAGTCCAATATCTTTTAAGCCTTCTAGCTTTGCAAGTCTTGCAATTAACATCGGTAAGTCTTTACGCAATAACGGTTCACCGCCAGTAAGCCTAATTTTATTGACTCCCAGACTTATAAATAATCTCGCTAATCTTTCTATTTCATCAAACGTTAATAAAAGCTCTTCCTGTAAAAAAGCGTAATCAGGTCCGAACACTTCAGCAGGCATACAGTATGTACACCTAAAATTACAACGATCAATAACTGAAATACGTAAATCTTGAAGTGGACGTTCTAAAGAATCTTTCATGTTCTCGTGCATCTATATCCCTTCTTTTCTGCTGTAATCCTTAGTAAGCTTTCATTTTTTTATTTGCCTTCATTATAAAAAAGAAGCTACATATTCAATGTGACTTTTCTCACATTACTTTCCCCATTCAAAAATTCTTCACAAATCCGTTCGAATTTTGTTCACATCTTTAATCTCATCCACTTTGTCTATTGAATTTTTCAAACTAAAAATTGAAAATCACTTCCCCTTACGGTCATTGAAATTTCAATGTATTTTTAAAATAGCTCTTGCATTTTCATCATACTTACACTCAAAATAGGAAATGTATTGCTTATAAGAAGAAAGGTGATCACTGTGGCAAACAGTATGACATTATCTCAAGATTTAAAAGAATTACTTGCATCTGTTGAATATAAAATGCAAATTAAAAAAGGTAGTTTTATTTTTCAAGAAGGTATGGAGGCAACAGAGCTCTATATCATCCACTCAGGAAAAGTACAAATTAGTAAATTAAGTGCTGACGGGCAAGAATTAACACTCCGTATTTGTTCGGCATACGACATTATTGGAGAATTAACATTATTCACGGACAATGCGAAGTATTTATTAAATTCAAAATGCCTTGAAGATGTTGAAGTAGGGGTTATAAAGCGTGAAACCTTAGAAAAAGCATTGCTCCAAAAACCCGCACTTGTATTTGAATTTATGAAATGGATTAGTGAACATTTAAGAAGAATGCAAACGAAGTTCCGAGATTTAGTATTACACGGCAAAAAAGGTGCCCTGTATTCTACTCTTATACGAATGACAAATAGTTACGGTGTATTAAAAGAAAATGGGATTCTCATCGATTTACCATTAACGAATCAAGAACTTGCTAATTTCTGTGCAACTTCACGTGAAAGTGTAAATCGAATGTTAAATGAATTAAAAAAGCAAGGTACAATTTCTATTCATAAAGGAAAGATTACAATCCACGATTTACAATTTTTAAAATGTGAAATTGCTTGTGAAGATTGCTCTGCCTCTGTTTGTAGCATTGATTAGCATCTTATTTAGATGCTAATCTTTTTTCAATTTAAGCTACTTATTAACGGTTATTCCCTATATAAACAAAAACGAGGCCTTCCATATTAGACCTCGTTTCGTTTTAACCATTAGCTCCTATCCGTTTACAGCAGTATTATTTTTTCAACTCATTAGGAATACGTCTTCTGTAAATTACATAACTACGGCTTACATATTTAATTGGGGCACTAAATACATGTACAAGTCTTGTAAATGGCCATACTGCGAATAAACCCATTCCTGCAAGAATATGAATTTTAAACCATACTGGTACTTCCATCATATATTCAACTTTCGGTTGGAGAATAAAGAGACTTCGGAACCAAGGGCCAATCGTTGTACGATAATCAAATCCTTTTGAATCTATATTTAAAAATGTTGAAGAAAGTCCTGCTAGCATTACGATAAGTAATAAAATAAGCGCAATATAATCTCCCTTTGTACTCGTTGCAATGATACGCTTTACTGTTACACGGCGGTACGTTAATATAATTAAACCGATAATAGAAGCAATACCTGCCGGAAGCCCAAAACTAATTGCTACTACATGATACATATGCTCAGAAATACCTATTGAACGATATACAGCTTCTGGAATTAAAATCCCCATAACATGGCCGCCAATTACGAACATGATCCCAAAGTGGAATAATAGACTTCCGACCCGGAGCATCTTCTTTTCTAATAGTTCACTAGATTTTGATGTCCATCCAAATTGATCATAGTTGTATCTAAAAATATGTCCACCGATAAAGATCGCAAAAATGATATAGGGAAACAATACCCAAAGAAATTGATCCATCATTTTGACAACGCTCCTTTCTAATTTGTCTGTACACCCCATGTTTCGATAGCGAGTAGCACAGACGCAAGAATTGGTTCATACATACTACCCGCTTCTTTTAATTGAACATGTAATGCTTGTATATTTTCCGTGTATTTACTCATAATTGGTTCACTGTCTTGCTCATTTGCATTTGCAAAAAACTCAAGTAAAAGTGGTAAATAGTCAGGTAGTTCTTTATCTGTTACGCTAAAACCTGATTTTTTATAATGTTGTTTTAACTCTAGTAATTCAATACCTCTTTCTCTTTGTTCACCAGTGTTCATATAAGTAAGATACATATTTGTTTTCTTCCCAAAATCGAATGTATATACGTAACTATCAATGAGTTGATCATTCGTTTTATCTAGCGCTTGCTTTATAAAGCCTGTAAGTGACGCTTTAACGTCTTCCTGTTCTATTGTTTCAACCTCTTCTTGCAATTCAGTTAAAGCTTCTCTCCACCCTAGTTCGGGATAGGAGAGAAGAAAAGAAGAACAAGAAAAAGCTGTTTGTAAACTTTGTTTCATAATTTTCTGCCCCCTTTATTTAAGAAATTGTCATACAAGAGCCTGGACCACCTGTGAATGATAAACCACAGCTTCCTTGTTCGCTATATAAATCTGCCACTTGTTCACGGTGAGATGTCGGAATAACGAAGCGATCTTTATATTTCGCGATGGCAAGAAGACGATACATATCTTCTACATCCTGTTTCGTTAAACCAAGTTCTTTTAATACAGCTTCATTTGGCTCTTTATTAATTTGAAGTGCTCTCATATGCGTTCGCATAACAGCCATTTTCTTCAATGTAAGACGAATGTGTGATTCATCCCCCGCAGTGAGTAAATTCGCTAAATATTGAATTGGAATACGCATATTATCAATAGCAGGGAAAATCTCTTCTGCTTGCCAGTTACTACCTTTTCCCTCCACCATATTCATAATCGGGCTAAGCGGCGGGATATACCAAACCATTGGCATTGTACGATACTCTGGGTGAAGAGGTAGAGCAATTTTCCAATCGATAATCATTTTATAAATTGGCGATTGTTGCGCCGCTTTAATCCATTCTTCAGGAATTCCTTGTTTTTTCGCTTCAGCTGCCACTTCTGGATCATTTGGATCTAGAAAAACAGTAAGCTGAGATTCATATAAATCTTTTTCGTCTTCAACAGAAGCTGCTTCTTTTACTTTGTCAGCGTCATATAGCATTACCCCAATATACCGAATACGTCCTACACATGTTTCCGAACAAATCGTTGGCATACCCGCTTCAATACGTGGGAAACACATTGTACATTTTTCAGCTTTATTCGTTTGCCAGTTAAAATACACTTTTTTATATGGACAAGATGATACGCAGAATCTCCATGCGCGACATGCATTTTGATCGACAAGAACAATCCCATCTTCTTCACGTTTATACATCGCACCAGATGGACAAGATGATACGCACGAGGGATTCATACAATGTTCGCATATGCGTGGTAAATACATCATAAAGACGTTTTCAAAATCTGTTTTAATTTCTTCTTCCATTTTCTTTACGTTCGGATCTTGCAATCCTGTTATATGTCCGCCTGCTAAATCATCTTCCCAGTTTGGACCCCATTCAATTTTGTCGATAAATTCGCCTGTAATTGCTGATTTCGGACGAGCAACTGGTTGATGCTTACGTTGCGGACTATTTGTTAACGTTTCATAATCATAATTCCAAGGTTCAAAATAATCATCAATTGTTGGTTGATCTGGATTGTGGAAAATGTTCATAAGACGTTTCATTTTCGAACCAGATTTCAGCTGAATTTCACCATTTTTCAATTCCCAACCGCCTTTATATTTCTCCTGATCTTCCCATTGTTTCGGATAACCAATTCCAGGCTTCGTTTCTACGTTATTGAAGTACATATATTCAGCACCTGGACGATTTGTCCAGGTGTTTTTGCACGTTACGCTACAAGTATGGCAGCCGATGCATTTATCTAGATTCATTATCATTCCGACTTGTGCTTTAATCTTCAAGCCAATCTACCTCCTTCAGTTTGCGAATTACAACGTTTAAGTCACGCTGGTTCCCAGTCGGACCGTAATAGTTAAATCCATAACTTAATTGACCATATCCACCAATCATATGTGTCGGTTTTACGTGAATTCGAGTTGGACTATTATGCGTTCCCCCGCGGTTACTTGTTAATTTCGTACCAGGTACGTTAATGTGACGATCTTGTGCATGGTGCATAAACGCCATTCCTCTCGGTATACGATGCGTTACAACAGCACGGGCTACAACAACACCGTTACGATTAAAGCACTCAATCCAATCATTATCTGCTACACCAGCTTCTTCAGCATCCTCTTTATTCATCCAAACAGTTGGACCACCTCTAAACAGCGTTAACATCGGTAATGAATCGAAATACATACTATGAATGGACCACTTATTATGCGGCGTTAAATAATTTAACGTAATCTCTTTTCCTTCTACTTCAGGTCGTGATTTACGGAACGGTTTATGTTGCAGAATCGGTTTAAACGTTGCCATCGTTTCACCAAATTCTTTCATCATGTCATGATCTAAGTAGAAAGATTGTCGTCCAGTGATTGTTCTCCAAGGGATGAGGCGTTCCACATTTGTTGTAAACGGTGAGTAACGACGTCCACCTTTTTCAGAACCTGTAAAGGCCGGAGAAGTAATTACTGTTTTTGGCTGCGCTGTAATTTGTTCAAATGTGAAGCATTCTTCTTCACGTTCTTCTGCTAAATCACGTAATTTTAAATCCGTTTGTTTTTCAAGTGCTTCCCATGCTTTTACAGCCATATGACCATTTGTTGTAGAAGAAAGTGTTAATACCGCTTCAGCAGCATTGATTGCTTCTTTTATGTCTGGGCAACCTTTTGCAATAGAATCCGTTCGAACAACTCCTAATCGGCTCTTTAATTGCTCATACTCTTTTTCTGCGGACCAAGAAATCCCTTTCGTACCAATCGGTTGTTTTCCCGCATTTGGTCCTAGCGAAGTCATTTTGTCATAAATTGTTTTATAATCTCTTTCAACAACATGAATTTGTGGCATTGTTTTACCTGGTATTGGCTCACACTCACCTTTGCTCCAATCTTTAATCTTGCCAAGTGGTTGCGCTAATTCTTGCGGTGTATCGTGAAGAAGTGGCGTTGCAACAACTTCTTTCATTGGTTCAAGATCAATTTTCTTCGCTAAATCTGACACAGCTTTAGAAAGTGAAGTGAAAATATCCCAGTCAGAGCGTGCTTCCCACGGTGAACCGATTGCTGGATTAAATGGATGCACAAATGGATGCATATCTGTACTACTTAAATCATGTTTTTCGTACCAAGTTGAAGCAGGTAAGACGATATCAGAATAAAGCGCTGTTCCAGCCATACGGAAATCTAAGTTAATGAGTAAATCTAACTTCCCTTCTGGTGCTTCCTCATGCCATTTAATTTCTTCTGGTCGTAATGAATCACTATCGTCATTCATTAACCCGTTTGTTGTACCTAATAAATGTTTTAAGAAATATTCGTGTCCTTTACCAGAACTTGAAATTAAGTTCGCACGCCATACGAATAAGTTGCGCGGGAAGTTGTTTTTGTTATCTGGATCTTCAATCGCAAATTTTAGTCCTTTTTCTTTTAATCTTTGTGCAACATATTTTCCGATTTCTTCTTGCGTTGTTGCACCAGCAGCAACAGCTTCTTTATATAATTCAATCCCATTTTTCTCGAATGTCGGATACGAAGGTAGCCAGCCAAGTCGTGCCGCTAATACGTTGTAATCACCGTGATGTTGATAACGAGAGTTGCCTTCTACTGGTGATGCTAGATGTCCAACCGGTGTATCTTCATAGCGCCATTGATCTGTTACGAAATAGAAGAAAGATGTACCATTTTGTAATTTCGGTGGCCCTTGCCAATCTTTTGCCATCGCGATTGTTTGCCATCCTTCTGCTGGTCGTAATTTTTCTTGCCCAACATAATGCGCCCATCCCCCGCCGTTTACTCCTTGTGCTCCAACTAGAAGAACAAGATTTAAAACTGCGCGATAAATCGTATCAGAATTAAACCAATGGTTAATACCAGCTCCAACAATAATCATCGAGCGACCATTTGTATCAACGGCATTTTGTGCGAACTCACGAGCGATTTGAATAATTAGTTCTCGTTTCACTCCTGTCATTTTCTCTTGCCATGCAGGTGTAAACGGTACATCATCATTGAAGTCTTTCGGCTCTTGTCCGCCAAGCCCTCGGTTCACGCCGTAATTTGCTAACGTTAAGTCGTATACAGTTGTAACGAACACTTCGCCTTCTTCTGTCATAACCTTTTTCACTGGAATTGTACGTTCTAATACTTTGTTTCCATCATCAGAGAAGTACGGAATTTGTACAGTTCCAATCGATTCTTCCATTCCAAGTAAAGAAAGACGTGGGTCAATCTTTTCACCTGTTTCTTCATCTTCTAAACGCAAGTTCCATTTCTTTTCGTTATCCCAACGTGAGCCCATTGTGCCTTGAGGTGTTGCAAAATCATTCGTATTCTCGTTCCAAAGAACAGGCTTCCATTCTCCTAACTTCGTTTCGCGTCCAATATCAGAAGCGTTTAAGAAACGATCAGCAACGAATTGATCTCCTTTTTGTTTCAATGTGACAAAGAAAGGAAAATCAGTATATTGCTTCGCATACTTTGTGAAATATTCCACTTGATTATCTACGTAAAACTCTTGTAAGATCACATGCCCCATTGCCATCGCAAGTGCACCATCTGTACCTTGTTTTACACTAATCCAATCATCGGCAAACTTTGTAGATTCAGCGAAGTCAGGACTGACAGAAACGACTTTCGTTCCTTTATATCGAACCTCTGCTAAAAAGTGAGCATCTGGTGTTCTCGTCATCGGTACATTTGAACCCCATGTCATAATGTAACCAGAGTTATACCAGTCACTACTTTCTGGTACATCTGTTTGATCGCCCCAAATTTGAGGAGAAGCTGGTGGTAAATCTGCGTACCAATCATAGAAACTAAGCATTGGCCCGCCCATAAGTTGCATAAAACGACTACCAGCAGCATGACTTAACATCGACATAGCTGGAATTGGTGAAAAACCAACATTTCGGTCTGGACCGTATTTCATTACTGTGTAGAGTAATGAAGCAGAAACAAGTTGTAACACTTCATCCCAATTCGCACGAATGAATCCCCCTTTACCACGTGCCTGCTTATACTTGCGTGCTTTTTCAGGGTTTTCCACAATGCTTTTCCAAGCATCTAGTGGTGACTTGTTATTTTGTAATTCCTCTTGCCACATACTCCAAAGAACACCACGTACATACGGATATTTCACACGAAGTGGACTATAAATATACCAAGAAAAACTCGCTCCACGCGGACATCCTCGTGGTTCAAAATCAGGCATATCTGGACCTGTAGTTGGATAGTTAAGCTCCTGTCCTTCCCAAGTTACGATTCCATCTTTCACATATATATTCCAGCTACATGAACCAGTACAGTTCACACCATGTGTAGAACGAATTACTTTATCATGCTGCCAACGCTTTCTGTACACATTCTCCCATTCACGATCTTCATATGTTTCTTGAGTATGATTATCGTTATAACGATCTATTGGTGAAAAATATTTTAAACGTCTCATTAGTGCTGAAGGTTTCTTCTTCATACTGTTCACTCCTTTAATACGTCTCTCTTACATACCCTTACTATAAGAGAGGTTGTAAAATACAGATGTGACATTTCGCACAGTTCAAGAGATTGTCAAAAATTCAGTAGAAAATAAGTTTGTGAGAAAATCTTTTATTCCGTTTTGAAGGGTTATGATTAATCGTGATTATTAGGAGAATGGTATTTTGAGGTATCGACTATTTTGCAAAAGAAAAACGCAGGAGAAATTCCTACGTTTTTCTTTATAAATATATAAAAAAGAGTTTTGATATTATTTCAAAACTGCCATAAGAAAGAGTTTAGAAATTGTATATAAGGAATTTTTTCTTTAACAATACTATTTTATATCCAGACATATTTTACATAAAACTACAAATCATTATTTACTGTATTGCCCTTAGTTACGGAAACAATTATACTAGATGTAATCGAAATAAATATTCTGAATATTCTTAGAATTAATGACAAAATTTTTACTACCTGCAAATATAATTATAAATTTGTCCACTAAATAGATTAGAAAACGATAATAAAATTAGGAGGATTACGATGCCCCAGCTTGATTCATTACATCCCACTGTAGAAAAAATAATCAATAATATTGAAAAAATAATGGTCGGAAAACGAAAAGAAACAATCTTAGCTTTGACAGCTCTCTTAGCTGAAGGTCATGTGCTATTAGAAGATGTTCCTGGTGTCGGCAAAACAATGCTAGTACGTGCTCTTTCTAAATCCATTGATGCGGATTACAAGCGAATTCAATTTACACCTGATTTACTGCCATCAGATGTAACAGGAGTTTCTATTTATAATCCGAAAGAGCTCCAATTTGAGTTCAAGCCTGGACCAATTATGGGGAATTTTGTACTTGCTGATGAAATTAATCGTACATCTCCTAAGACACAATCTGCTTTACTTGAATGTATGGAAGAAGGCAATATTACAATAGATGGCATTACAAGGCCTTTACCAAAGCCGTTCTTTGTCATGGCTACACAAAATCCGGTCGAATATGAAGGAACATATTCTCTACCAGAAGCTCAGCTCGATCGTTTCTTATTGAAACTAAAAATGGGATATCCTACACCAGAAGAAGAATTTGAAATTTTAAACCGGATGGAAAAAACAAATCCACTCTCTCAATTACAGGCCATTACTACAATAGAAGAATTACTTTATTTACAACAAAGCGTACGGGTAGTAAGTATGGACAAAGCAATTAAGCATTACATTGTAAAGCTTGTTAATCAGACTCGTACGTATAGCTCTATACAGCTAGGAGCAAGTCCACGTGGCTCAATTGCTTTAATGAAAGCTTCACAAGCTTATGCATTTATCCATGGCAGAAATTATGTTATTCCAGACGATGTTAAATTTTTAGCTCCTTACGTTTTAGCGCATAGGCTCATGCTAAAAATGGAAGCAAAATTTGAAGGGATAACAGGAGAACAAGTTATCGCAAAAATCGTTGCACGAACTACCGTGCCGACTCAAAGGACGATGAACCCTTGATGAAACAAATGCTGCGAGCGCTATATCACGTTATGAAGTTATTGCTACTCCCTTTATGCCTAGTCTTAACATTTGTGTACGCTATGTTTCAAGGAGGGTTTGTAAGTTGGTTTTTATTTTACAGCACAATTCCCATTGCTCTTTATTCACTACTACTCCCCTTCTACGCTTTACGGGACGCTGAAGTAAAACGAACAACAAACCAAAATGGATATGTAGTAGGAGAACAATTTGTAAGCACGATTACAATAAAAAGAAAATTTCCTTTTCCCTTACTTTATTTAGTTATAGAAGATGAACTGCCACCACAATTTATAAGTTGTAAACAAACAAAGATGAATAAGGTAGTACTCTTCCCAGGATTGAAACGAAATATTTCGTTTCAATATGTTATTGACACAATCCCTAGAGGCGAGCACACTTTTTCAAGCGTTCGTGTCAAAACTGGCGATTTATTCGGCATGATGGAGAAAGAAGTAACTTTTTCAGTTCCAGATACATTTTTAGTCTATCCCCAGTATGTAGATATAGCGTATCGACAATTGGAAAATCATTTCGAACAAGGAGCGCTTTCAGCAAATATAAATTCTGCAAAAGACTCTACAATCTCTGTCGGTGTCAGAGACTATAAACCTGGAGATCGCTTTTCATGGATTGATTGGAAAGCAACTGCACGAACAAACAATATTATGACAAAAGAGTTTGAACAACAGCGCAGCCATAATATCATGATATTCATAGACAGAACCGAGTCTCCTCTATTCGAATCAGTCGTCACATTTACTGCCTCTATCGTAAGGGCTGTCTTGAAACAAAATTCACCAGCATCATTCGTGTCTATCGGAAAAGAACAAACTATTTTCCCTTTAGATAATGGAGATACGCAGTTACAACAAATCCTTTGTCATTTAGCAAAAGTACAAGCAGACAGTGTATTCCCGCTCTCCCAGAGTGTAGAAATAGAACTAAGAAAAATTTATGAGCCCGTCACGGTTATACTCGTGACAAGTAATCTTTCTCCCGATATTCAAAAGGCGGCTGATTGTGCTGCTATAAGAAATAGAAAATGTATGATTTTTGTCGTGAAAGAAAAAGCGAATCAACTTTCACACCGAGAACTCAGTATATTAGAAACTCTAAAAAAACGACAAATATTTGTAAACACGGTTTATGAAAACCGGTATACAAACGTGTTTTTTGAGGTGAGCAAATGATAACATTACAAGCAAAATACAAGTGGGATACGAACAAATTCTTCATGCATGCATGTGTATTTCTTCTTTTACTAGAATGGATAAGACCTCTTATAGGTATTACAAATGTAGGTAGATTAGATATTTTCGTAACATTTATAGGAATTTGCTTCGCTCTCTCTTTTTTTCAAACGAGGTGGCAGATTCCAATAAAAATTGTCACAGTCCTATTTATCATTCATTCCCTATATTATAAAAATGCTTTTATAAATCCATCTTGGCTAACAACACTCTTTTCTGATATGTCTCGAAATTCCTCCCTATTTTTCCAAGGGAATTTACTAGATATTTCTCCAGTTTTTCCGACGGTTTTATTTTTTCTCTCATTTTGGTTTTTGAGTTCTTTCACTTCATTTTGGATTATTCATAAAAAACGTGGGTTTTTATTTCTTGTATTGACTATTATTTATATCGCAACTTTTCATAACTTACATTTATACAATGCAAACTACGCTATTATTCGTACTGTTGTCATCGGCTTTTTTATGCTTAGTCTTCTTCAAGTAGAACGAATAAAAGAGCGCGAACACTTACAAAATTATGCTAGGGAAATCTCAAAATTACTTAGACCACTTACAATATTTATTGTATTATTAGCAACCATCGCATACTTTGCTCCAAAATTTGGCCCTCAATGGCCAAACCCAATGGATTTTTTAAAATTCAACACATCTGAAGCAAGTAAAGAACAAAAATTTTCTACAATTGGGTATGGTTTAGATGACTCGCGATTAGGTGGTCCTTTTAAGGCGGATCCTACAATTATTTTCACAGCACGAACGCAAAACAAACAATATTGGCGAGTAGAAACAAAAGATTTTTATACAGGAAAAGGCTGGGAAATTTCTGAAAATCCGAAAAAGGTTTCTTTTAAAAATAAAAACGACGTCGTAAGCTGGTACGAACAAAATACAAAAACGGAAACGACTGAGGCAACAATTACCATGCTAAAAAGTTATCCTCACCTTACCTATCCAGCAGGATTAGTATCAGTTGAGGCTTCTTCTGATGTATCATACAGTGTTAACTCGTTTTCAGAAAAAATTTATACAATGAATGGAGACTCTTCTACTACTTTACATTCGTATAAAGTAACATATGAGATCCCTGAGTTTTCCATAGAAAACTTGAAAGCTGTAAAAACAAATGAAGGTCAAGAAACAAATCCTTATTTTATGACAAAGTACACACAACTTCCCGAGTCATTACCACAGCGCGTAAAAGACTTGGCTGCCAATCTTACAAATGATAAAGACAACCGATATGATAAAGTATTAGCTATTGAAAATTACTTCACAGACAACTCTTTTACATACGAATCAACGAATGTCTTATTTCCTGCCAAAAGCCAAGATTATGTAGATCAATTCCTTTTCGATACAAAAAGCGGCTACTGTAATAATTTTTCGACGTCTATGATTGTACTACTTCGTTCTGCCGGGATTCCTGCTCGCTGGGTAAAAGGCTATACAGAAGGAACTCTTGACAATACACTTGCCTCTGCAGAAGGTGCGGATGTTTATACAATCACGAACGATAACGCACACTCTTGGGTCGAAGTATATTTCCCAGGATACGGATGGATTCCATTCGAACCAACAAAAGGATTTACCAATCCCTATAATTTTATAAATAATACGCCTGCTCCTATTTCACAAAATAGCGAAGCAAATAATTCTAATAACGAGCAAATACACCAACGAAATAATGAAGCAAAACTTAAAAGTTTAATAGAACATACAGAAGAAGCTTCTACTAAAAAGGTCACAAATTCTAAAACTAGTTTTTCTTGGTGGTACGTATTCCTCTCTACGATACTAATTAGTATTATGGGATACATTCTCTTTATCACTAGAATGAAATGGATGACATTTCTTATTATTCATTTCTATAGATACCGAAAAGATGATGCTGTTTATCAAAAAGCTTACGGTGCACTTTTAAAACAATTTGCGAGAATTGGCATACCACGGGGTGAAAGTCAAACATTCCGAGAATACGCTCTCCATATCGATACACTTTACAAATCGGCCGATATGCAACAACTTACTGCCAGTTATGAGAACGCTATATATCAACAGGGGCAGGCTGCAGCAGAATGGAAGACATCCGTACACTTATGGGAAGTGCTTATGAAAAAAGCAGGTTCTCTACCTAAATCAGATGGCTTTGATACAGTTATTTAATCTTGAAAATGTGAGTTTAAAGAAAACGTCTCAAAGAACTACATTGTTCTTTGAGACGTTTTTTAATAAAGTGAAACTCCTAATTATTCTCCAAGTACCTTCTCAATCTCAACCTCTAAATCTACCGGCTTCGTCTGCGGCGCAAAACGCCCTACTACTTTCCCGTCTTTTCCGATTAAAAACTTCGTAAAATTCCATTTCACTGCTTTCATACCGAGTAAACCTGGTGCTTGTTCTGTCATGTATGTGTATAAAGGATGAGCCTTATCACCTTTCACATCAACCTTTGCAAACATTGGGAAGTTTACACCGTAGTTTAATTCACAAAAACTAGTAATGTCCGCTTCTGTACCTGGTTCTTGTCCCCCGAATTGGTTACAAGGAAACCCGAGTATTTCGAGTCCTTGGTCTTTATATTTATCATACACCTCTTGTAATCCTTTATATTGCGGTGTGAAACCACATTTACTAGCTACATTTACAATAAGAAGTGCTTTTCCTTCGTAATCTTTTAACGATTTTTCTTCACCTGTAATTGTTTTAGCTGAAAAATCATAAACTGTCATTGTCTTTGCCCCTCTCTTCACTATCATTCTATGTTTATACTATACTACATTCGTGAATATACAGCTCTTATTACGTACTTATACGCTATAATGATAGCGCTTTATTTCCGTTCGAAAATTCGGCACAAACTACTAGACTTTTATGATGGAAAGTTTTACAATCGAAATGTGAACAAAATGTGACAGTTTATATTCCATTATAAAAGAAAAGGATGGTGTTCATTATGAAAACTGCACAACATGAAACGATTTCAAATCGCGAGTTTTATTTCGTACTATATATGATGTTATTGTATGTTACTGGCTGGGTAATCGATGTAAATGGTTTATTCTTAAGCTCCTACTTTAATTTAGCAGGAGAAATTATGCTTCCATTAGTTGGTGGGATTGTTGGACTGTTCATTATGTCTATTAATAAACAACAAACGAAATAATAGTATTACAAAAGGCAGAAGACGAGCTTTCGTTTTCTGCCTTTTTTCTATTTTAGCGTATAATAGAAACATGTAATATATAAGGAGTGGTAAATATGAAAAAAGTAGAGCAATTATCTTCTCACCTATATCTTATTGATGATTTCGATTTACAGCATAATGAACGAACAGGTACGTACGTTTTATTAGGTGACGATATTACTTTAATTGAAACTTGTGCAGCCCCTTCTCTTCCGTATATTTTAGACGGCTTACAACAATTACATATTGATTTAAACGAAGTTAAAAACATTATCGTTACACATGTTCATTTAGATCACGCCGGTGCTGCTGGTTTAATAATGGAAAAATGCCCAAATGCTACGTTATATGTGCATTCTCGTGGTGCTCGTCATATGATTGATCCAACAAAACTTATTTTAGGTGCAAAAGCTGTGTACAAAGAAGATTTTGATAAACTCTTTGATCCAATTCTTCCAATTGAAGAAGAACGTGTTCATATTGTACAACATGGTGATACGTTAAAAATTGCAGAAGACCGCATCCTTACATTTTATGATACACCAGGGCATGCGAAGCACCATATTAGCATTCACGATTCATTAACAAACGGGATTTTTACTGGCGATACAATTGGAATTTATTATAGAGAACTCGCAGACGTTGATGTAGAGTTATATCTACCATCAACGTCCCCTTCACAATTCCAACCAGATGCGATGATTGCTTCTAAAAATCACATTCAAAGCATGAATGTAGATACTATTTATTTCGGTCATTACGGCGCATCCTCTCATGTTACAGAAATATATAATCAACTGGAACATTGGCTACCTATTTTCGTTCATACTGGTAAGGAAGTCTTTGAACAGTATAATGATTTCGATGAAGCGACTAAAGCTTTACAAACTTTATTAATGGATAAAATCTCTTCTCATCTTACAAAGTTAAACGTTCCAGCAGATCATTCCGTTTATAACATTTTACATCTAGATATAGAAATTAGTGCGATGGGCATTATTGATTATTTCACGAAGCAAGAAAAAGCAAACTCCACTATTAACTAACAGTAAAAGAAGAGATATACAACAGTAGTTATTGTATATCTCTTCTTTTTTTGAATATATTTTGAGTAAAGGATGGTGGAATATAATGCAAAGAGTAATGCTATACCTCTGCTTCACATTATTTATCGTCTTATTATTATTTGTTGGAGTGAAGATTCAATTTTATTTAGATACAGACGCGCAAGTGAACTTTAACGTTTATCCAAGATTATTCTACTTTACACTCTTTCCTCTTTTGGTCGGCATTTTATTACGATTCCTTCAATCCATTAATCACGAAACAAGTAAACAAAACTGGCGTTTTCAACCGGATAAGTTTATCGCTATTACAGTGCCTACAATATTAATTTCCTTTTCTCCAGCACTACTTTTCTCACCACTTGGCGAATACCTACCTTATTTAGCTAATGTTATTCTTATAAATACAACTTTTGTTACGATAATTAGTTTAATAGCTGGTTATTCACTATTAGATTGTTTTATACAAAAGGACAATGCAACGATGAAAAAATATAATTGAATGCTCTATTTAATCGTGCAAGTCAAGGATTGTACCTCCTTGGCTTGTTTTTAGAATAATTATATTCCTGTATAATACAGTTATCGAATAAAATTCGGAGGAATGATACAATGTTTTTTCAATTTTTTCTACTAGCAATCATTATGTCTTTTATTAGTGGTCGACTAATTGGTACAAAACTAAATCTTTTCAAACAAGCAAGTGCAGCAACTTTAGGTGTTTCACTTACGTCAGCTCTGTATTGGTTTTTATATTTACGCTATCAAGATGAATCGGTTGTCGGTGTTGATAGATATTTTTGGCTAGGAAGCTCATTAATTGTATCCATGCTTTGTTACCTAGTTTTTGAATTATTTGATCCTATTAGACGAGGCGAAATGGATGACGTAGTAACGGAAAGCCGAAACCCTATTTCAAAATTCTTCGCAAAGGTTGGTAGACAAAAAAGATATATGCGTGTCTCTTCTATTGCAATAAAACACGGAATGGGTAAATATTTAGCTTTAAAGCGCTCGCCAGAAGCAGATCGTAAGCTCGCCACTTCACTTCGAAATACACTAGAAGAATGCGGCGGTGTATTTATTAAATTCGGACAAGTTTTATCAACTCGCTCTGATTTATTACCACCTGCTTTTATTCACGAGTTATCAAACCTTCAGGAAAATGTAACGCGTTTATCACAAAAACAAGTTGAAGAAATATTAAAAAAGGAACTACATATACCAAAAGATGAAATTTTCAGCTCCTTTGAAATGGAACCGTTAGCTGCCGCCTCTATTGGCCAAGTACATAAAGCGAAGTTGAAAGAAAACGACCAGGATGTCGTCGTTAAACTACTACGTCCTAATATTTCTGAGACAATTAAACGTGACTTAGATATTTTAATTCATTTTTCTTTATGGATTTCCAACAAATCAACTTGGGCTAAAAATATCGGATTTCTTGATTTAGCACATGGCTTCTCCATCGCAATGAAAGAAGAAATTGATTTCAAAATTGAGGCTCGTAACTTCGAACAAGTGTCTGATTCACTAAAAAATAGCGAAACGAAAGTAAAAATACCGAAAGTATATAAAGAATACAGTAATTCAAAAATACTTGTGCTTGAATTTTTAGATGGAGTAAGTGTTAAAAGTGGGTCAGCATTATTGAATGAATTACAAATTGATACGAAAAAAGTACAACGACAACTCTTTGATTGTATTTTAGAGCAAATTTTCTTTAAAGGTATTTTCCATGCAGACCCTCATCCAGGTAATGTGTATATTCTTCGTGATGGCACACCTGCATTACTTGATTTCGGTTCCGTCGGGCGATTAGGAACACTACAACAAGATGCATTCAAGCGACTACTTATCGGCTTTGAGCGCAAAAATTCTTATGTCTTGCTTGATGGACTGCTTCAATTAGTTGAAAAGAAGCCAAATGTTGATAAAGAGGCATTAGAACAATCTATCAGTCAATTATTAATCCAAAGTACGTATGGTTCTACAAATGGTTCTGAAGAATTCATTCAGGGGCTATTTCAAATAATCGCTGAGTTTGAATTAGCATTTTATCCAATGGTTGCAGGGGCTTTCCGTTCTCTAATTACGCTAGAAGGAACGATGCTGCAACTAAATCCCGAATTCAATTTAATGGACGAAGCGAAACGCTTTGCGAAAGATCATGCAGCTAGTTTCATGTCAGTTAACAATTATTCTAGTTTAAAAGAAGCTGCAACAAACGAATTACTCGCTATGTTACCTGCCATGCGACGCATTCCTAGAAAACTAGATGATTTAAGTTCAAAACTAGAAAACGGAGAACTATCCGTTAAGGTTGGCTTTTTCTCTGACGAAACAAATGCATCGTTTATTACTACATTTATCTCACAATTCCTCATTGCATTTATTGGAACTGCATTTGGTGGGATTTCGGTAGGCGTATTGCATTTAGCAAACAGTGCGACAGAGCCAAATGATCAATTTTTAAGTGTCGTTGGTTACGGTGGTTTATTTATAAGTGCGATATTACTTGTAAGAGTCGCTATTCATGCGGTAAGGAAATTTAAGTAATAATAAAATGAGTATACAATCACGTAGATTGTATACTCATTTTTTATTGTTTACATATTCAATATGTAATAGTTAAACGAAAGAAAGCTTTGAGCTTTTTTACTTATCTCACCTTTTCATCTACATACTCCATAAACTGCTCCGCTTTAATAAATCTTTCTTTGTACGCCTCAGGTACTTCTTCTACTGTTATCCCGCCACTCGATTTCGTTTTTACTAACACAGTTTGATATGACATTAATGCCTCCATATATTGTTCATACTCTTCAGGAGTTAGTACTTCTTTACTAGATTTATGGCCATTTAATTTATCAAAATACGGATGAAGCTCCATTACTACCTTTTTCAATTCCTCTTTTTTAGCTGGTGATAATTGATCGTAATCTATATTACCGTTCGAATCTCCGTACGCAAGCTTTGCACTAGTTAATTTTTTCATTTCTTTTGTAAACTCTTCATATTCCTTCGTACCCATTTCATCTTTCGCTTCTGATAATTTTGCATTAAAACGCATATACGTTTCTAATGTCATTGCTCCGGCATGTTTTTTTAAATTCTCAAAAGATCCGTATATACCATCCGCCATAATAGATTGATACGCAAAACCAGTCGTCGGGATTAAAAGAGCTGCTGCAAGCACTCCTGCAATAAGATGTTTCTTTCTCTTACGCCCTCCTTGATTCATTTTAATTTGAACGATTACTTTTTCTTTTAACTCCGGCGGGGCAACAATCCCCTTCGCTTCTTCTCGTATAGATTCTCTAACTCTACAATCTAAACTCATTTCACATTCCCTACCTCTCCTAAAAAGATTTCTTCTACTTGCTCTTTTTGACGTAGTTTCTTTAATGCCGAATGAATTCTAGATTTCACAGTACCAATTGGAATATGTAATATTTGTGCTACTTCTTCTTGTGAATAATCGTGTAAGTATCTTAAGATAATAACTTGTTTCAATTTATACGGTAATTTATGAATGAGTTCAATTAGTTTTTTGTTTGATATTTTACTTACAACATCGTTAGAAAAATCAATTTGTACTGGTTTTCTTTGCTCTTCTGCTTTTTTTATAATGCGTAGTCGCATCCACCTCTTTCTTCTATAAGAGTGAATTTGTTTAATCGCAAGTCCAATTAGCCAAGGACGAAATGGCTTCTCACTATCATACTTACGAAGCGATTCATATAGTTGTATGTATATTTCTTGAACGACATCATCTACATCTGTTTTATCTTCAATTAAAAAATGTGCTGTTTTATATACTTCTTGAATCGTTTTATCATACAATTCGCTATACGCTTCTTTATTTCCTGATAAAGTCAATTGGATTAAATTTGTATACACTGTTTCATCCTTCACATACCATCCCTCCTTTGTCCTACACTATATATTGGCAAGTAATTACTATTTCGTTCGATTTTTTAAATTTTTTTATATAGATTAATATAATGATTCAATATGTACATAAGCTTCACTTATAAAGTCGCATAACTATTATATAATTTCCCAATTTCTAATGAACATTTAAAATGTTTTATATAGTCAAATTTAGGAGGACATATAATGAAAGCTATCGTTGTAACGTCGTTCGGTGGTCCTGAAGTGATGAAATATACAGATGTGGATATACCCGCTATTTCAGAAGATCAAGTTTTAATTCGTGTTGTTGCTACTAGTGTGAATTTCGCCGATATTAAATCCCGTTATGGTAAAAAAGGAAATAAAGCACTACCTTTTATACCAGGGATAGATGCCGCTGGTATTGTAGAACGTGTCGGTTCTCAAGTGAAAAATATTCATCCTGGACAACGTGTCATTGCTTTTCCTCAAAATGGATCTTACGCAGAATACGTTGTCGCAAACGAAAACCTTACTTTCGTTTTACCTGATGAAGTCGATTTTCAAACTGCAGCTGCTTGTCCGATTGTATCTTTTACAAGCTATAATTTACTCGCAAATGTTGCAAGGCTTCAACAAGGCGAGTCTGTACTCATTCATGCTGCGGCTGGCGGAATTGGTACAACAGCTATTCAACTTGCAAAACGATTAGGGGCTGGAACCGTTATTGGTACTGTCGGAAGTGAAGTAAAAAGAAAAATAGCTTTAAATGCTGGAGCTGATTATGTTATTTGTCACCAAGATGAGGATTTTGTAAAGAAAGTCAACGAACTGACAAACGGTGAAGGGGTTGATGTAATTTTAGACTCTATTTCTGGAACGGTTTCAGAAAAAAGTTTAAATTGTCTCGCTTATTATGGTCGCCTCATTCATTTCGGTAATGCTAGCGGTGAAATTGGTAATTTCCAAACGAAAGATTTACACGCAAGTTGTCGCTCTATACTCGGTTTTAGCTTTGGCACTACACGAAAAAAACGTCCTGAACTACTCCAAGAAACTGCAAATGAAGTTTTCCGTTATTTACGTGATGGCAGTCTAAAAGTAAAAGCAACGAAATCTTTTCCGCTTCAAGATGCAGGGAAAGCACATGAATGGGTCGAAAGTAGAAAAAGTACAGGGAAAGTAATACTAACTGTTCAGTCCTCTTCCTGAAATGAATACTTGAAACCGAGGTGTCATTCATGGGATCACGAATTATGCATGCTATTATCGCTATCAAGATTGCCGAAAAACTATATATCCAAGATAAAACTTCTTTCATACTTGGAGGTGTAGCCCCTGATGCGGTTCATTCAGCAGAAGAAAAAGGAACTTCACACTTTTACGCTGGTACAACGAAAAACTATACGAGAAGGATAGATTTCAATTCTTTTTTTCAAAAATATAAAGCTCATATGGATTCCCCTTTTCTCTTAGGCTATTACACCCATCTCATTGCCGATGACAATTGGCTAAGCGGCTTTTTTCTACCTTGGCTAAAAAATAGAATCGAAAATGACGAAACGATCGCACCCCTGTACTATAACGATTTTAAATTATTAAATGCAAAGTTGCTTCATCATTACGATACAGAACAGCAACTCTTCTCTCTTCTCAACCAAGAGGCTCACATCATGGATATTGAAGAAGTTTCTAAAGAAAACGTTTTTTCTTTTCGAAAGTATCTTTTTGAAGATATGTTGTATCCGGAGCAACATTTGCATGAAGACTTACAAGTGTTTACGTTTGACCAAATCGTTGGTTATATTGAGACAGCCATTGAAAAAGGCGTATTTTATATTAATCAATTCTCTAATGAAAAATCCACTTCAAACATGTAATCCCCCTCAATATATTTGAGGGGGATTTTCACATAGTAATATTACTATTTGTTCTTTTCCATAACCGCAAAATAATTCCCTTCGCTATCAGCAAAGTTAAATACTTTACCAGAAGGCATAGTTACCATTTCTCCAACAGTAACATTTTTATTTTTTAAATCTGCATATAATTGATCCAGATTTTCTGAGAAGAACATTAAGGACGGTGTACCAAGATTTAATTCTGGGCTCATTTTCGAAATAACTTCTTTATTATGTAGTATAATGCTCGTTTCAGCACCATTAGTCGGAGCGATTTCAATCCATCTCATTCCTTGCTTGTTATCTTCCTCTGCTACTACATGAAACCCTACCTTTTCCGTCCAAAAATTTACTGCCTCATCTTGATTATTTACATACAGCATAATTTGTCCAACTTTATGGATCATTTCATTTCCCCCTAATGGTTTTTTATATTCTATGTAGGTTTCCACAGGTGCTATCGTTATTCCTTTTGAGTTGGTATGTACTTCTTTGCAAAATTTATCGACTGACTCATCCCATCCAGTTCGTCAAAATAATCATTTCTTTCAATCATGTTATATCCGTCGAATCCAATTTCATCTAATACTTTGAAAAATATATCGAAATCCACTTCACCATTTCCTACTGCTACTTCTATATACTTACTTGAACGATTGCTTTTCACTTCTTTACAATCTTTAATATGAGTTTGTACTATATAATCTTTTAATAGTAATAAACTTTCTTCCGGATTTTCATTTACATCACTTATTAAATTTGCTGGGTCAAAGTTAACAGCTAGTCCTTTCGAGTTTACAGTTTCTAAAAATTGTTTTAATACTATTGTTTTTTCAGATCCCGTCTCAATAGCAAAGACTCCCCCAAGTTTGAATGCTAATTCCCCTATCTCATAACAAACCCGTATCATTTTATCATAGTACTCACTTTTTTCATCATCTGGAACTTTCCCAATATGAGCTGTTATTATCTTTGCTCCCAGCTCCAAACCTCTGTCAGTAATATATTTAATCTGATCTATTGCACTGTCAACTTCTGTTCCTGTAATTCCATTTTCTCCAAAACTAATTGCTAATGATGGAATCTTTATTCCATTAAAAGATAAGCTTTTCTTTAAAGCAGTCCATTCTACCACTGGAATATTAGCTAAGTTGAAGTTTTTATTCATAGCATATAATTGAATATATTCTAAATCCCATTCCCTTGCTTTTTGTATTCCTTCGTTTACTTCAATATGTTTCGTATTCAAAAACATTCCTAATTTCCTATCCATATATGTACCTTCTTTTTATTATTTCGCATCAATTTAATATTCGACTTTTTTTATATTACTTCCTTTTACATATGTTGATTTAAAAAATGATGATAGATACATTTTAATAACCATTAATAAACCTCCTTGTATTATTCAATTGCAAATAAAAAAAGACGTAACTACAAATAGTTACGCCTTCCCCATTATTTATCTAGGCTTTTTCTTCCCAGTAAATGCTGGTTTCTTTTTCTTTGGTGCTTTCGGTTTCGTTTCTACGAATGATCCGTTGAACATTTCTTGCTTCGTAAATACGATGCCTAGTTTTTTCGCAAATTGCAGTAATTTACGTTCTTCTTGTTCTGTTACAAGAGAAACTACTGTTCCTTCTTTACCCATACGTCCAGTACGTCCTGAGCGGTGAATGTATTGGTCTACTGTGTCTGGTAACTCTAAGTGAATTACATGTGTTAAATCATCAATATCGATACCGCGTGCTGCAATATCAGTAGCAAGGAGAATCTCTAGTTTCCCACCACGGAATGCACGCATCGTCGCTTCACGCTCTTGCTTACTTGCTTCTGCATGAAGAGCTGCTGCTTTCATTTTACGGAATTGCAATTTCTGAGTAATTTCATCTAAACGGAATGGGTCATTTAAGAAAGCAACTGCTTTTACATCGCCCATATGCATAATTCTTCTTACGTAATCATTTTTTTCGCGTCGCTCACAAATGATATACGTATGTTCAACTAAGCTTTTTGACTCTGCACGTGTTATACGCACTAATTGTGGTTCAACTGCTAAATCGCGTGCAGCATCTTCTGCCGCTTTTGTAATTGTCGCCGAGAAGAATACTAATTGACGATCTCGCATTGTAGATTTAATTACATCTTGTACTGCGCCCATCATCTTTTGTTTTACAATTTGATCAAACTCATCAAATACAATCGTTTTTACTTCATGCATCTTTAACTTTTTCATTCGAATTAATTCTAAAATACGTCCTGGTGAACCGACAATTACTCTCGGGTGTTTCTTTAATTTTTCAACTTGGCGCTTAATATCTGCACCACCAATTAAAGATGCCCCTGAAATTTCAGTTCCTGCTGTAAACTTTTGAACCTCTTCATGAATTTGCATGACAAGTTCACGTGTTGGTGCTAAAACAACAACTTGTGGCTGTTTTACTTCAGGATTAATTTTATGTAAAAGGGGTAATAAGTACGCTAATGTTTTTCCTGTTCCAGTTGGAGATTCAGCTATAACGTCTTGTCCTTCTAAAATAGTTGGAATCGCTTGTTTTTGAATTTCAGTTAATTCTTTAAAACCAGCCTTCTCCCAAGCTTCTTGTAAAAATGGTTGCATATCTTTTATCATTTGTTTTTCTCCTTTATCTCTATTTTTGAAGAAAATGCTGTATTGTTCGCACCGTTTCTATCATGTGTGAAATAACAGCTATTAAATCATCAACATGGTCTTCTGTAATCGCTTTTTGAAATAGAACCTCTACCTTATTATGATATGAAATCGCTTGCTTATTATATTCGTATGAAACTTTCTGCATAATCATTCTTTCTTTTCCCCATATAGAACGCATTAAAGTTTCAATTTCTTCGCATCCTACTTCTGGTTGTTCTAACGGGAATGAAAATGCTAGCTTCATTTCACAACCTGGTGTAAACTGAGGCACTTCTAGTATTTCACCAGACAAGTTCTTTGCATCCACAGATAATGAAAATGTTGCTTCTACTAATGGTTCAAACGGTTCTGTTAATTGAAATGAGATATGATATATACGACTTAATGAAGCAAGGTCCATCATATCTTTTCGATCTGTTACAAGAATATCTCCATGTAGATCAAAATCATACACAGCACCTTCTACGATTACTTTTAAATTGTCAAAAGCAGTTGGATCAAACATAATTTCCTCCAAAAAACAGGCGCCTTTCGATGGAAAGGCGCCACTTGATGTATATATAGTTTACAGATAAACGAGATGAATTACAACCTTTTAGAATAAACCTACTGCTTTTCCATCTTCATTTACATCCATTTGAAGTGCTGCTGGTTGTTTTGGAAGACCTGGCATTGTTAACATTGTACCTGTTAACGCAACGATAAAGCCTGCACCGATAGATGGTTTTAACTCACGAATTGTAACGATAAAGTCAGATGGACGACCTAATTTTGTTGCATCGTCAGAAAGAGAGTATTGAGTTTTCGCCATACAAACTGGTAGGTTACTCCAACCTTCTCCTTCATATTGAGCTAATTGCTTACGTGCTTTCGGAGCAAATTCAATATCTTTTGCGCCATATACTTTTTGAGCAATTGTACGAATTTTTTCTTCTAAGGGTAATTCTAATTCATAAAGTGGTGCGTAGTTGTTTTCACCTTTTTCGATTTCTTTTAGTACTTTTTCAGCAAGATCAACTCCGCCTTGGCCACCTTTCTCCCAAACTTCTGTTAAGGATACTGCATAGCCACGCTCATTACACCACTCTTGTAAGTATGTAACTTCTGCATCTGTATCTGTAATGAATTTATTAATTGCAATTACGAAAGGCACACCGAAGCTTTGAATTGTTTCAACATGCTTCTGTAAGTTTTCCATACCTTTTGCTAATGCATCTACATTTTCTTCTTTTAATTGATCTTTTGCAACGCCGCCATGCATTTTAAGCGCACGAATAGTCGCAACAATAACAACTGCTTCTGGTTTAATACCAGCTGCACGGGCTTTAATATCTAAAAACTTTTCAGCGCCTAAATCAGCACCGAATCCAGCTTCTGTAATAACATAATCACCTAATTTTGCTGCCATTGTCGTAGCGATAACACTGTTACAACCGTGAGCAATATTCGCAAATGGTCCACCATGAATAATAGCTGGTGTATTTTCTAACGTTTGTACTAAGTTTGGCTTTAATGCGTCTTTTAATAATAGCGTTAACGCACCTTCTACACCTAAATCTTTAACCGTCACAGGTTGATTTGCAAAGTTATAAGCAACTACGATGCGAGATAGACGTGCTTTTAAGTCTTGAATATCTGTTGCAAGGCAGAACACGGCCATAATTTCAGATGCTACTGTAATGTCAAAACCGTCTTCACGTGGTACACCTTGTACAGGTCCACCAAGACCAATTACTACATTACGAAGGGCACGATCATTTAAGTCAACACAGCGTTTCCAAACGATTTTACGCGTATCAATTCCAAGTGTGTTTCCTTGTTGGATATGATTATCAATAAACGCTGCTAATGCGTTATTGGCAGTTGTGATCGCATGGATATCTCCAGTAAAGTGAAGGTTAATGTCTTCCATTGGTACGACTTGTGAAAAACCGCCACCTGCTGCTCCACCTTTTAATCCCATCGTTGGTCCAAGAGATGGTTCACGAAGTGCAATTACTGTTTTCTTACCAATTTTATTAAAAGCTTGACCTAAACCAACTGTTACTGTTGATTTACCTTCTCCAGCTGGAGTTGGGTTAATCGCTGTTACTAAAACAACTTTACCGTCTTTCTCATCTTGTAAGCGCTTAAAAATATCAAGAGATAACTTACCTTTATAATGCCCGTATGGCTCTAATTCATCTTCTAAAATATTTAAATCAGCTGCAATTTCTTGAATCTTCTTCATACTCGCTTCTTGTGCGATTTCAATATCGGATTTCACTGTTGTAGTAGTTGTCATATACCCTAGTCCCCCTTTAATTGGTTCTGATGATATTGTATCAGTTTTTTGTATTTTCTGCACTTATTTACCTCCTAAAAATTCTTTCATTTCTTTATACGTTTTTTAACATAAATACCCATAAGAATGTTAACGATTGTTGTAACTCTGTAGGTAGTTGACCTAGCATCTTCTCATTTACTCCGCGCTTATATACGCCGATGCCATCTACAACTTCAAAACCTTGTTCTTTCGCTAACTGTTCAAATTCCCAAGGCATCATCGTATTACAAACAACGTCTTTTCCATACAAGCGAGGATAACTGTTCTCTCGTGGCTTTGCTGTCGGTCCTAAAATTGCAATACATGCATATCCATCTTTCTTTAACACACGCTTTATTTCATTTAACGCTCGTAATGGCTCTTCCGTCCATTCTAAAGAATTAATTGCCATAATTGATTCAAATTGCTCATTTTCAAATGGTAATGCAGAAAGATCTCCTTTTATAAAAGATAAATTTGGTCCTTCTCCGCGCTCCTTACCTTTTTGAATCATCACTTCCGATAAATCTACTCCCACTGCTTTATAGCCTGCGCGACTTAATTTATATGTACCGTACCCATCACCACAACCAACATCGAGCACTTGTGCTTCTTTCTTCACGTATTGTTCAAAAAACGGAATAATTGTGCTCCTACTCCCGCTATCCCACATTTCCTGACTATTTTGATTCCAAAACTCCGCACTACTATCCCATTTCTTCTCTGCTGATTCATGCCAATTAAATGTTGTCATACATTCCCCTACCTTCACGTATTATCATTCATTTCATTCTACATCATTTTCCAAAATTCCTGTTTTATCCCGCTTGCAGTAAGACACCTACCCCAAAATTCAATGGATGCGGACCAGTTAATGGGAGAGAATTGCTCATAAAAATCCAATTGTCGCTGGCTGATAATCAGTCCTAGTGGAAAAAATTCCACACTTTATCTTCAATAGGAGATGGATATGTTAACGATGGAATGCGTATTCTCCAATTTTTGCTTTACTTGGGTTTAACTCATACTCATGCTCTTCTCATTTTGAAAGATACTATAGATACACCCAATTGAAAGAGAGGGATGTACATGCGAAGAAAGAGAAATCATCATTTTAAAAGTGGTGAAAAAAACGAAGAGTATGCTGCTGAAATATCACCAGCTGGCATTCCAATTAGACATAAGCGTAAAGAAATTGCAAATGAGATAGAAGGTACAAATACCGGCGCAATGGTAGGCTATGTCGCCTTATTTCTTTCGTTATTCTCCATTGCTTTTTATCCCGTTACGCTCGGCTCCCTAGCAATTTTAGTTGGCCTATTAGCTGTCAATTTCGGAGCAAGAACACTTGGATATACAGCAATTGGCTTTGGTAGTTTTTCTGTTTTATTTACTTTACTTTATCCGCTTGCTTTGTCAGCGTTTTAAAAAAACACACCAAGTTATACTTGGTGTGTTCATTCATGATACAACATAATATGACCGCATCCACAACAATGTTTCGCTGTAATTTCTTGAAACACTGGATAATTTTCTTCATCTCGATGCTCAATAAATACTTTTTCAAATCGATACATGTTTGGTGCATATGCCCAATCTTGTTTCGTACGTGCATATAACGTTGAGGAAAAAAACTCCTCACCACCGCAAACGATACATGTGTTCTTCATCGCTATCCCTCCTATGCTTGTCTTACTTCATCTATATGAACATAAGCATAAAAAAAAGACCTTCTATTACTAGAAAGTCTTCTCTGAAACAAAAAGAAATGTACCAAACATTCCTACTCCGCTATATTCTTTTGAAACACCAGCTTCTGTTTTAAATGTTTGCTTTACAGTCATAAAGAATACACCATTTCGTGCATCTGTACTTTCAAATTGTAGTTTTTCTTTTTTACCATCTACATTTTGCGTGCATTCAAAACTACTCTCATTACAATTCAACGCATACTTATCCTCTACATACACTTTAAAATCTGATTCTTTCGGACAAGTTATAAGTAATATTGCCACGAGAATAATACTTATAATACCCACAATTGTATAATATTTCTTCATTTGTACTCCTTTCAAATGACAAGAAAACTTGACTTCATACGCCAAGTTTTCTTAGTCAACAACCCATTGCCACTCTTGTTCTTTCTTATCAAAAATGAGCCAACCTGTTTCTGTTGCTTCCTCTTTCAATTCATCGATATTATCTAACACCTCATCCGTACTTTCATACGAACCAACTACATATACCGGAATTTCAAGACCTCTTCTTGACTCAATCTTCCCTGCTAGATCTATGTAAAGACCATCTTCCATTAGTGGAATCAGCCCCATGATCAATTCTTTTGAAATTGCTGGGAAAATTTTTGATTTTTGGAAGAAAGAAAAACGTTTCTTACCGAAAGCACCGAGTTTATACGGAATGACTTTACTTAACATTCCTACAAAATCAGCAATTCTACGATAATACACTTTGTTGTACCATCCGTCATCATGTGAAAAATAAACAAATCGATTTTTCAACAGCGGAAAGAATGTTCTTGCAAGTGGTTCTTTTTTGTGAGCCAAATATAATAATTCTGCAATTTCTTTCGGCTCTAATTCATCTAAATCGCTTGCATCATCAAAATCTACCCAACAAAATTCATCAAATTCATCAATCTCTGCTTGAATTAACTTATGTATATTTTCTTCCTCAACATATTCAAATAAAGTATGATAATGAAAATCCGTCCATTCAAAGTTGTGCTTCAAAAGCAACACTTGATGAAGCGGTGAAGGGATGTTACTCGCAAACTCTTTAAACGTAATTCCTGATGTAATAAAACAATGACCTCGACGATTACCATTAATATATATCATATTCTTTACTTGGTCAGATCCTCCAGACAAAGCACCTAGCCACCTTCGTTTTATATGTTTCAATTCTATAGCATATTTTAACATGAAAAATTTTAGAAACATAGAAAAAACTTCAAAAACTATTTACAATTTCATGTGTTTTATTACATAGTGATTACAAGAAAAAACGCCTGCTCATAAGCAGGCGTTTTTAAAGGATTTCATCAGGGTTTTGAGGATGATGATTTCCCTCTTTCTTTTCTTCTTTTTGGAACATCGATTGAATTTTATCAATTGTTTGCGGAGCTAATTCAATCATTTTTTCTGCTAAATGTGTCGCATTTTGTAAATGAAGAATATTTACTCCATCTTTATTCACCACAAGAAATGCTACTGGTGTAATCGAAACACCACCCGCGCTACCGCCACCAAATGCAGCGTTACCGTTCGCTCTTTGTCCATCATTCGTTGGGAAATCAGAACCTCCTGCTCCAAAACCGAACGCTACTTTAGAAACCGTTAACACCACACCACCGTCAGCCGTTTGAACAGGCTCTCCAACAATCGTATTTACATCAACCATTTCTTTTAAATTTTCCATTGCTGCTTTCATTAACCCTTGAATTGGATGATCCACCGTTCATAACCTCCTTTGTCATATCTTTCCTAGTTTTTCCGAAAGTTTGTGAACTAAACATAAAATTTTATATTGATTTCAAAAAACTTAAGTTGTAATATTTAGAAAAATAAAAAAGAGGTCGATTCGTTATGATGCGAAAATTAACAAAGAAAGATCATGAACAAGTATTCGCTTATCTAAAAGAAGAAGCAGCCCTTAACTTGTTTATTATTGGAGATATTGAAGCTTTCGGTTATGACACAGATTTTCAAGAATTATGGGGAGTATTTAAAGAGAATGGAACATTAAAATCAATTCTACTCCGATTCCACGATTCATTTATACCCTATAGTAAAGAAGAATTTATTACCACTGATTATGAGGCACTTCTTTCCGCATATAAGCCACTTAAACTCTCTGGTAAGTCGACTATCGTAGAACAATTTGAAACTGCTTCAAATATACAACTAGGTACTAAAAATGAAATGTATTTTTGCGAATGTCTAAATGACAACAACTTACCTAGCACACCAATTCATGAAACAATTAAACTTGCCTCACTCGATGATATAGAACGAATTATGAAATTACGAAGTGACATCGCTGAATTTCCGACTACCAATGAATCAGAGAAAATATTAAGTCAGACTATCGAAACAAATACAGGACGCACATACTATATTGAAAAAGATGGCGTGATCATCGCATCCGCCTCTACTTCCGCTGAAAATTCATTATCCGCTATGGTAGTTGGTGTATGTACACACCCGAATTATCGCGGAAATGGCTACGCTTCACTCATATTACAAAAAATGATCCAAGACTTTACGAAAGAAGGCCGAACACTTTGTTTATTTTATAACAATCCAGCTGCTAGACGAATTTATAAACGACTAGGATTTAAAGACATTGGAATGTGGACGATGTATCGATAATAAGAAGTACTCTATAAGAGGAAATAGTTGTAACTTAGCAATAAAAGCCGATTACACAAAAACTTCACACCGTTATTATGAAGAAACTACTTGAGGAGCGAGGACTCTAACTAAAAAATGGTATGCATTCAAACTAAATTTAGACAGATAAAGTGAAACTTTAATCAGTGGGGGTTTTCTCCATCCCCCACTGATTATTAGTTGAACCAATCGGACTTTTATGGGCAGTTGATCCCCCACCTAACTTCTTTGCTTTCGCTGAATTTTGAGGTGGGGGTCTTACTGCCCATTAAAGCGGGATAAACGCCCCAATTGTTGCATCTACTCCAGCAATTGGGGCGTTTATTCTCAAATTATTTCCACTACAACTAGAAATAATTATGAAACATTCACCATACTATTCTCTCTAAATATTCCATCATAATACAACCAGAAGTAATTGTTATCGCCTAAATCCTCCTCAACTTTCGGCCTTTCAATCACTTATTTAATCATTTATTATTTTCATATTACTTTTTATAATTTACATACTCTTTCTTAGCGTCTTGATTGTTATCTTTTTTACTACTAAAATACACATATATTTGCTGACTATGTGTTAATATTTTACCTTCATCATTTTGCTTCTTATAGTCAATTGAAATTGTTAATTCTGTTATTTGTATTGGGTGTTTTTCATTATCTATTGAATCATTAAAGTTAAGTACAATTGATGCATTTTCAAATTTATCATATTGCAATTTTAATTTATCGTTAATTATTTCTTGAAATTTTGCTTCTGTTATAGTAAATCCAACTGAATTTGGTTCATTAAATTTTTTCTATTACCACCTGCTTTCAATTTTAAATTCCCTACACCTTGTAATCTATTAAATATCAATTTCACAGGAGAAACATCCAAATTCGAATCAGATTCTTGACCTTTTCCGTTTTGATACATAAAGTTTGTATTATATTTTTCTTCTTTATAATTAATATCCTTATGTCTATCCTCTCCATCTTTTGTTTTACTTGTTATTGTTTGAGACGTTATTCCATATAACAGTTTTTCTTTCAAATTATATATACCTTCAGTAGTTTGATATAGCGTATTATAATGGTTTTCATCACCATTTGTTTCTATAGTAAAATCAACAACTCGTTCTTTCACATACGCATATCCCTCAGCACTCGCAGACATAACCTTTCTCATATCTCCTTCATCCAAAGCTTTGACAAACGGCTCATAATCTATCTTTTTTTCACCAAAACTACACGTACCTAATAGAATCATTACTACCATCATAATAATTATTTTATTAATTAATCTTTTGGTCACATTAATCACCTACATAATTAAAATGTCTTTGATAGTTCAAATAGTCTTCTTTTATTTTATTATTACTTTTTTTATCATTAAAGCTTACAAATATTTGCTGTTGTTTTAAAACATTTTCTTTCTTTACACTTACAGCTATTCTTATTTCTAATAGTCCCATAGATCCTTTCTTTGAATCTTTTATAGCATTAAAGTGCAATCCAATTGAGCTACCAATAAATTCATCATATTCTAACTTTAATTTATCGTTTAGTACTTGTTGAAACTGAGATTCTGTTAGACTATAACTAACAATATTCGGTTCATCGAATCCCTTTGTATCTTCTGACGCTTTCAAATCTTTTATTCCCTGTAAGCAATCCATAATTAATTTAACAGAGGACACATCAAATACCTTTTTTACAGTCTTCACTTCCCCACCTTCATACATTATATTAGTATGATAAATTTCTTCTTCTTTGTAATTACTATTATCCGCCTTTTCTTTTTCATTTTTAATATTCGTAGCTATTTCCTCCGTTGTTTCTCCAAATAATTTTTTCTCATCGGTATTATAAATCCCCTCTGTTGTTTGATAGATTGTTTTACTATGAGTACCGTCTTCTTTTTCCTCAAAAGTCCCATATATGCTTCTTTCTTTCACATACGCATACCCATCATCACTAGCAGACATAACAGTCTTCATGTCCCCTTCATCCAACGCCTTTACTAATCTCTCATACTCTATCTTTGTCTCCCCAAAACCACATCCACTTAATAAACTTGCTACTATTGACATAACTATCATCATCTTAACTTTCTTCTTTAACTTCATACTGACACCCTTAATCAATCAAAATAAGCTTCCCTCTCTCCATTTTGGAAGAGGAAAGCTTATTTCCTTTTTAATTTATTTTTTTCCCTTTATTTCTAACCCTTGTTCTCGTTGTTTCTTTTTATTTTTTTCAATTACTTTTTCAACAAACTCATTCCGCCACATTTTAAACTTAGCTGCGAATTGACCTTCAATTTTATTTCGATACCCTTCAAATTTAACCTCTGCAATATCCGCGTGGTTAAATAATTTATATGTCTCTTCGGTTAAACCCACTGGATGCAATACTCCGCCATAATCATAGAATGTGTTTTCATCAAGTAATAAACCTCTCGTAGTGATTACATACTCTACATTTTCCCCTTCTTTAAGAGCCAATCTCACAACACTGCCTAAAGGTAATACTCTATCCATATAATCTTTCATATTAATTCACTGTCCCTTTTAGTACGCTAATTTTCTCTTCTATTTTTTGTCTTTTTTTCTCTAATTGACGGATACGATCAATAAATGCCTCACGTGTTTTCCCTTGTAATGTACTATCAATACTACTCTCTAACCTTCTAATATCCCCAGTTAAAGATGCAGCTGCTTTTTCCAATTGCACTACAACGTTTATAATTTGTTCTCGTCCACCACTAGCTGGAAATGTACTATGAACTCTTGACATTATCGTATGTAAATCCACCTTCATACCCCTCTCTTTTAAATTTATAAACTTGGAGTTTTAATAATATGAAACTGCCCCTAATTCTTCATCTTTTGCAAACATAGAAAATACTGCCTCTGAAACATCGTTGTTTAATTGCTTTAAATCTTTTGATAACTCCTTTACATCTTTAGCAATTTCACCTAATAAAGAACGGTTTATCCCCCTGCTGTTGTCATTCATAAAAAGATTTAATAATGAGTGACGATGACTTAATATATGTTCAGATACAATTGCAGCTACATTTGTATCTACCACAAAATCTCCTTTAAACAAATCTAGTAAATCTTGCACGTAAGAAGCTGCTACTTCTTTTGCAATTTCTAAAATTTCACTTGTAGCTAAATATACTACAACACTTCCAGCCAAAAAATTTATAGCAGTATTAAATACAGACTCTAATACTTCTAAAACTTTTTCCTTACATTTCGCTAAAGTTGTTTCAATCCACTCTACAGCTGTATCTACTGTGCCTTTAATTTCAATTGTAGCCATTAGGCTAAATTGAATTGCTTCTGCTGTAATTTGGGATTTTAGCCCTTCATACTTTGTATTTAATCTTGAAAAACCTTCTTGAACTATATCTTTTAGCTTTTCAAGCTCCTTGCTACCTTGCATAACGTCCGAGTACCATAATATCCCACCTAAAATAGTAGAAATTGGCGTTACGCTTAGTATCAAATTAATTGCATTTCCAGCTATTTTTTCTTCCTGGATAGAAACTTTTCTATGAAATACGTCATTTATAGTTCCTGTATATATTGCACCAGTAGATTGGGAAAGCTCCAGAATCCCCGGAATAATATCCCACCCTGTATCATTATCACTTGCTAGTTTATCAAGCCATATTAGGTGCCCACTTTCATCATAATCCTTCGCTGTAAAAGCATATGAGTGTCCTGCTTGATTTGGGATTTTATACATTCTTCCTGGAAGTGTGAAGTCTGCTGCCTTTATCCCAATATGTAGTGGATCATTCTGATTAATGATATTCCGAACATTTTTCATATCAAAGCCATTACCAAACTTATCTACATCTCGATTTAAAACTGGTGCTGGATTTAGCGCCAAAACATCAATATCGTCTTCTTGATGCCTTAATGCTACTGTATTTGCAATACCTCCGCCCAAAGAATGTCCTGTTATACTAATGGTTTTACCATCAGCATATTGTTTCACTTTTTCGTAAAATGCCTCTCCTTGATCATATTGTTTTACTTCTAACTCATGTTCCCAATCATTAAACACTAATTTATTTGCATTGGTTAAATTATGACCACCTATCTCCGCATCCACTACTACATCACTATTATTGTCTTTTCCAGCTTCCGTTCCAACATACGAAATAACAACTTCTCCTGTTTTATTATCCTTAAAGGCATAAGCTGCAAATCCTGTATCTTTATCCACTTCAACCTCTATAAGTGTTGCACCAAATTTTTCTTCTAAAGTATTTATGTTTAATTCCCTGCCGTTTTCTCCTGTTTTATTATATGGCTCTTCGCTGTTATTGAAACTATATATATCTTCTCCTGCTAGTTTCAATTTCCCCCAATCCGAAGTCAATCTATAATTTTCTGTCTTTTCCACACCTTTCGTCAAACCACTTCACCTTCCCATTTAATTACTTATTTTTATATTGTTTTTCATAATTTACAAACTCTTTCTTAGCTTCCTGATTGTTATCTTTTTTACTACTAAAATAAACATATATTTGTTGACTATGCGTTAACATTTTACCTTCATCATTTTTCTTCTCATAGTCAATTGAAATTGTTAATTCTGTTATTTGCATTGGGTGTTTTTCATTGTCTATTGAATCGTTAAAGTTAAGTACAATTGATGCATTTTCAAATTTATTATATTGCAATTTTAATTTATCATTAATTATTTCTTGAAATTGTGCTTCTGTTAAAGTAAATCCAACTGAATTTGGTTCATTAAATTTTTTTCTATTACCATCTGCTTTCAGTTTTAAATTCCCTACACCTTGTAATCTATTAAATATCAATTTCACAGGAGAAATATCTAAATTTGAATCCGAACCTTGAAGTTTTCCGTTTTTATACATAAAGTTGGTATTATATTTTTCTTCTTCTTTATAATTAATATCCTTATGCCTATCCTTTATATCTTTTGTTTTACTTGTTATTTTTTGAGACGTTATTCCATATAACAATTTTTCTTTCAAATTATATATACCTTCAGTAGTTTGATATAGTGTATTATGAATTCTGTCATCACCATTTTTTTCTGTCGTAAAATCAATAACCCGTTCCTTCACATACGCATACCCATCATCACTCGCAGACATAACCTTTCTCATGTCACCTTCATCCAAAGCTTTGACAAATGGCTTATAATCTATTTGCTTTTCCCCAAAACCACATCCACTTAATAAACTTGCCACTATTGACACGACTATCATCACCTTAGCTTTCTTCTTTAATTTCATACTGTCACCTCGTTAGTTACTCTAGGCATTTTTAGTTTCATTATGTTCCCTTTTTGATAGTAATACACTTCATCTTTACCTAATGGCGCTTCGTTGCTTATATATTTTATGTTGAAGATACTTTGATCATTTAATGGCATTGCGATAATTGCTGCTGTTAGCTTACTTCTCATTTTCATAGGTAGAGCTTCACGATTTCGGTCCATGTAGTCGTGGTGACCTGCTAATACAAAGTAAATGCCTACTGTACGAGATAGATCAATTAAAGTTGCTGCATCTTCCATTTCTAAATAAACAAATTTACTAAACTCTTCAACATTTGTCATGATAATGAGTTGTTTTGTGAATGCAGGAATTTCTCTACCTTCTTGTCTTGCTTGTGCTAATTCAAGAGCTCGTTCACGAATTACTTCCATCCAATACTTTGCATGCATATTTATTTCATTTTCGTCTACAATGTAGTGCGTCACATCGTCTTTATATTGAACGAAACTATACTCTGCTGTATCCACCAACGTTACACTTTCAAAATAATCTTTATTCAATTGAGATAGGATGCTAGATACAATTTGTTTTCTCATACTATCATCTACACTATAAATCATTAAATGATCATTCACTGCAATATCATGAGCTACAACTTCTACGTTTGTAAAATCAAGCCCCATTGGAATTCTTGCTGCTTGTAGAGCTTTTGTAACGTCTTTATTTTTACGATAAGTAGCAATATCAATCACTTCTGGCATCATTGGAATTGCCTTCGGACGTTCTCCATCCCATTCTCGATCCATATCATTTGCTTCTTGTTGTAATAATTGAATTTGCTGTAATTCATCTTCTGCTTTCGTAGGTAATGCAATCTGGAATAATGTAGGAGATTCTAGTTTTATTAACGCTCTTCCTGCTGTTTCTTCCACTTTTATATCAGATCTCCCTACAATACTAGCTACTTCACTTTGATCAATCATATATAGGCAAGTTTGAATTTTAATATTATTGTACAATTGAATTCTAAGTGCATTTTGTCGCCCTGCACTAATTAAGGTATGAATTCCTAAACTTGCACCATCTCGGACAATTTGCATAATTAGCATTTCAAAGCTTTCATAGAACTTCGCTTCTTTTACTGCATCATAATTGTCGATCGCAATAATAATATGTGGTATTTCTTTCCCACTTGCCTTTTCATACATTTCAATATTTGCAACGTCATATTCACTTAATAATCGTTTACGATTTTTCATTTCTTGAGTTAATCTTTCAACAAACTTTAAACATTTTTCAGATTCATCAATCGTAATCGTATCCGCTACATGAGGTAATCCTTTCAAAGGTAGAAGACCATTTGTTCCAAGGTCCACTAAATACACATGCAAATGCTCCGGACTATGTTGACGAGCTACATCCATAATGACTGATTGTAAGAATGTTGATTTTCCGTAGCCTGGACTTGAGAAGACCGCTACGTGTCCGTCTTTACTAATATCTAGTGTTAATGGTGTTTGTGATTGTAATTCAGGCTGATCTAGTAGACCAACTGTTGCTTGTAATGGTTTCTTTTCTTTCGTCCATGCTTCTTTGAACTGAATAGCATGTAAGTCTTGTAAATATACGCTTTCTGGAAGTGGTGGTAACCACGGTCTTGCTAATGCTTCAATTTCATTTATTTCTGCGTAATCGTGAATGTAGTCAATAACAGCATCCAGTTCAGATGGTACGCTTATTACTTCTTTACTGCTACCAAGTCCACTTAAATCTTCACTTAATATTTCATATTGTCCTAGATCATTTATTGCATAGATTGTTGCGTCTAAATGTTCTTTATCCTCTTTGTTTTCTACATAGTCTGCTCCGCTCCAAGCTGATTGGAATAATTCATAAATTTCATTATTCCCAACTTGTAAGTAAGCACGTCCTGGTAATGTAATTTCAGCAGCATCCGGTGTTTTTAAAATTTCATTACTATCTGACGTATTTTGAACTTTTAGTGCTAGTTTGAATTTCGAGTTACTCCAAATTTGATCATCTACAACACCACTCGGTTTTTGCGTAGCTAATATTAAATGGATTCCGAGTGAACGACCGATACGCGCTGTTGAAACTAACTCTTTCATAAATTCTGGTTGTTCTGACTTCAGTTCCGCGAATTCATCACTAATTAAAAATAGATGTGGCATCGGTTCACTTACTAAGCCTTCTTTATACAGTTTTTGATACTGATTAATATGGTTTACATCATTTTCCCCAAATAATCGTTGTCTTTTTTGTAATTCAGCTTTAATTGATGCGAGCGCTCTCATACTTTGTGCTCCATCTAAGTTCGTAATTGTTCCTAATAAATGCGGTAAGTTTTTGAATAAATTCGCCATACCGCCGCCTTTATAGTCAATTAGTAAAAAGGCTACTTCGTACGGATGGAAATTAACTGCTAGAGATAAAATGTACGATTGTATAATTTCTGATTTACCTGAACCTGTTGTACCTGCTATTAACCCGTGTGGTCCGTGTGCTTTTTCGTGTAAGTTTAAGTTTACGATATCTTCTTTCCCACGTAATCCAAGTGGTACAGCTAAAGATTTATGCGCTGCATTTTTCTCCCAGCGACTTGTAATATTCAGTTCTTTTACTTTTTCAACGCCGTACATTTCTAAAAATGTTACGCTTTCTGGAATACTATTTTTTAAGTTTTGCAAATGATTTAATGGTGCTAATGCCCTTGAAATATCTTCTAAATTGAACCCTTTTGGCACATGATTTAGTTTAAATTGACGGTTAACAAGCTCTCCTTGCTCTAAGATGATGTTCCCTTGTTTTGCATCTCTTATATCTATTACCGTTTTCACATGCTCCGGTAAACTTTGCATAACATCTTGTACAAATACAAGTGATACACCTAATTGACTCGGATCATCATTAAAGAATTCCATAACAACATGGTCTAATATTAGTTTTTCATCTGTAATGAGAACGACATAGTGCGGTGCAAAGTACATTTTTTCATTAGTAGAACTTTTTTCATCTAGTTTTAATTTTCGTTCTTTCAATATTTGATACAAACTATTTAACACTTGATCACGGCTACGATCATGGTATACAAATCCACGTACATTTATATCGCGAACACTTCCATGAGGTAACCAGCGCATCCAATCCCATTTTTCTTTTTCTTCTTCCGGAAAAATAGTAATAAACTGCAAGTCATAATAACTATGGAATAAAGCCGTTTGTGCAACTAATAATTGTAATTGCTCTAACACTAAAGAGCGTTGACCAATATAACCGACTGGTCCATTCATTAAATCTGTTACAACTGGTACATCTTCCAATGATAGATAACGCTGTCTTAGTTCACGTGCTATATCAATTAATTCATCTTTCGTTTGACTAAATTCTTCTTCATTAAATTGAATTTCAAAACTCGTATTAGCTTGTCCTGTTCCAACGCTAAATGTTAAGAAATCATGATGTAACATTGTTTTTTCATAAATTCGAGGATTTACTTGAACTGCCATATTACGTATTACTTCTACATTTGGATTGTGATAATGTAATGCGTGACGCTGTTTTTCACTTTCTGCATGTAAATCTTTCGTTTTTTGTTTTATATACTCTCTATAGCTTTTATCTCGTTCAACAATGTCGACTTTATATTGCTTCAAATTTTTAATATACGATGTGACAGAAACAATGATTGTTACTAATGTCATCGCAATCGATGCGATAATAAACATTCCATATTTCATGAAAATAGCAAGTAATACAGTTACGACAATCATGACAAGTGAAGGTGCAATGATTCTTGCTAAATGCTCCGTTGGTTTTGATGGCATACTTGAAGGCTTTGCAATTGTCATTTTCTCTTCTGGTTCACGGTAAATAATACGTGGTGAACGATGATAGTCTGGATAACCACTTTGATAATTCGTTTCTGATTCTACTAAAATAGGTAACGCAGATTTCACTTTATCTTCTGAAGAAAGTACTTGAATGTCTTCACTACCAATCTCCAATAAAATACCATCAAAATATAATACGTCTCCTGATTCCAACATAACGCTATCTTTTAACTTCGTATAATTATGAAATACATCCCCGCCATACACGTTCACTTTAAAAGAATCGTACAACGTTTCGCGAGATAGCATTAAATCTACACTAGTCCCGGTAATAGAAATATCATCGTAATCGTTTCGACTCACTGTAAGAGAAAGTTTCGTTCCGATATCAAACACTTTAGTTGTGCCAATAATAGATATAAAGATTTTCAAGCTCACATCTCTTGTTTTTCCAATCTCAACTTCCTTATTGAATTCTATTAATTGATCCTGTACCATCCAAGCATTTACTTCATTATTCCACTTTAACTCTATTTCTTGTTCTAAACTTGGATTCGTAATATCATTTGTCCACTCTTTTCCAATCGACACTATTGATTGCTCATTTGGATGTAATGTGCACTTATATATTTTGTCTCCATAAGTCAATACTAATAGTTGCTCCATCCGTGTTCACTGCTCCTTTTCAACTGTCTCATCAAGTGCTTACTCTTTTTTCTCTGTGTCCGCCAAATTTTTATCGCTTGATGAATTGCCATATTTCTTTTTATATTCATCTAATTGTTGCTCATATGTTTTTAACTTTTGATCACGTTCTTCTCCTGATAAATCCGGATTATTTTTCAGTGATTCAATTTGTTTAACAAGGCCGTACATAATAAGCTGAGGATCATCAAGTGTCTTAGCTAAATCTAATGATTTATCAAAATTACCTTTTCCGTTATACATCCAATACAGCAAATACTTTTCATCACTTTTCAAACTAATGTTTTTCATAATCGATTTCTTTTGAGCTTCACCTAGTTTTTCAGCTGTAATGTATGCAAATGCTAACTCATATTTAGATGCAATCGGTAATGATTCAAATTCCTCTTCATTTAATTGCGTAATGACTTTGTCATAATCAGTTGCTATGAAACTTGCATTTGCTTCTAACAATTTATTTTGATAAGGAAATTTTATAAAAGTGAAATATATTAAAGGAGCAGCTAAAATAACTGTCGCCGCTATGAAGGAAAAAGCTAAGTATTTAAACGATTTATAGCTTTTTTTAGGTACTAACTGCATATTTTTCTCTGTTTTTGTTTGTTCCTTCTCAAAGCTGTCATCAAGAAACTGCAGTAATGCATCTAAGCTTTCCATTTGAGCAACGGTCTGTTCAAATGTTGTTTCTTTTGCATCTTTTAGTAACCCAGCATACAAATCATCAAAGTTATGTTTTTGGGAGAATAAAGCAATAATTAGACACTTATATTGTGTTAAAAATTGTTCTTCTGATAACGGGGTTGGTGGAACAATATCTCGAATTCCTCTATGTATAATACTTGGTATTAAATTAGCATTAAAAACTATATTGTCTGGATGTAAAAAGAACGTGATTCGTTTATTCAAATATTTACGAAACTGCGCAACATTCCGAAGTAGTCTTAATTTCTCATTTCTTCCAAAACGGCTAAGATTGTCCCACTTATATAATTTTTTATCTACTTGATATAGAAACGTAAACATATCATCCGCTTCTTCTATTGTTAATGGTACAAATTCAGATGATACGCCCGTAATTATATCGAATTGACGGAAGTCTTTTATACGTGTTTGAGATTTGGTCATCTCCAATTTCCAATTTTCTTTTTCTATTTGAAATTGATAGTTCATTGCATCAATTTGAATTATTTTTTCCGTCATGTTTATCCTCTTCTCCTTTTCTTTATAACCCGTAATAACTTATTTTCAAATAACTAAAAGTAAAAAATATTCTTTATAAAACTTGCAAAATATCTCCATCTGTTATTTGGTGATCAATTAAACGATCATTATCTGTTAAAACAATTGACTTATTTTTCACTTTAATTACAAAATGTGAACCTTCATGATTATCAATCTTTAGCGTATCTAATAAGTTTTTCAATAAATATTTAATAGATTGGTGATTCGGAATACGCAAATCGTATGTATTTCCATTCCATTTATTAAAATCTACTGTGACATTAATATGTGTTTGTATTGCCATCGCTTTACCTCCAACTTTTACGAAGAACCGTATAAATACCGATGCAAATAAGTAGAATGCCGCCGCCAAATAATAATATTATTGTTATACTAATTGGCTCTTCATTCATTGTTTCATTACTCGCTACTTCATCTGCACTTTTTCTGACAATGTATTCACTGCTAAACAAACTATTTTTCGTATCTTTAACACTATTATTCTCTTTTTGTTTTATAAAAAGAGAATCTCGCAGAGCTTCCATATCTTTTTGTTCTTTCTTTTTCTTTTTCTCAATTTCTTCTTCTATATCTTGGTTAAATAACTCAATTGATGCTTTATCTAATTCTGTTTCCTTATGTTCCTTTTTATTTTTTTCTTGGTCGCTTTCTTCAAGTCGATCCACTTTAAACTTAATCTTCCCATCATCACCAAGATAACTGTCAGCCGCGCTCCTTATCGGTAGCGCGACAAACAGTAAAAGGATAGAGAGAAATGATAACTTAGCCACTATGCTCCATTGTTTGATCATTTACTTCTTTTTCCTCCCATTTCTTATGCCATACAAATAGATTACTAACCAATCCAATAATGGCAATTACAAACAATACGACAAAAATAACTTTCCCAGTATCTTTACCACTAATAAAATCATTTAGAAAACTTTCTATATACTGAAGCGGTGAGAATTGACGTATCTTTCCGACAGAAGACATTTGATCTACTTTACTTCCAACTGCCTCAGTTAAAAATAGGTACATGCTTAAAAATACTAATAGTATAAACATTCCTACCATTTTTATTTGTCGTAATAAGTAGGTTGAGACCAATACAAACGCCATCATAATAAATGTGATGAACGCAATCCATAGTAAACTTTGATCCTGACCGAACTTTAAAAGACGCCCAGAAATGATACCTATACTAATTCCTTCCACAATTGATATACCGAAAGCTACTACTGTAGTTGGTACATTCATATCAATTAATGAGAATTTCTCTTCAAAATGATCCGATTGCATTCGTTTCTTTTCTTGATTCGCAATTGCGTATGCTGTAAATAATGCAACAATGAAACAAGTTAATACAATTAAGTACGGTGTAAAAGCATTACCTGCTACAATTACTCCATCATTTTGCTTTTGAACTGGACTAGCTAAAAAGTCATATAGCATTTCATTTTGACGATCTCCAATACGACTATTCGCTAAAATTTTCGTAAAGTTTTTGGAGAATGATTTATCATCTTCCATTTTCTTTGTAAAGTCATTTAATAATAAATCAGCTTTTGAAACAATTGTCGTTCCGCTGTCTTGAATTTCTTTTGCTTGTCCATTAATTTGATCAAATGTTTTATATACATCGTCTGAAGTTGCTAAACTATGCTTCGAACTTTCGACCAATGACTGACTTTGCATCATTAATGATTTAATACCAGAATCTAACGATAAAACAGCCGTTTGCTCACCAGCATGATTTGTTGTTACTACTTGCTGCTCTTCAACTAGCTTTAAGCTATTCTCACGCCATTTCGCTAAACCTTTTACATACTCTCCTAAATTTTCATTCATACTAGTTGCTTGTTGCGTCGTTCCATTTAATTTCTCCGCTAGTAGCATAGAATTTTGATCCGCACTAGTAATAGATTGTTGATAAGAGTTTATTTTTTGTTTTAAACCTGACATATCTTGCTTTATTTCTGTAGTAATACTTGATGAAACAAGATTTGAAATTAAATCGATTAAGCTTTGTTTATTTAATACGTAGTACAAAGATTGATCCGTCGCAATTGCATCTAAACTTCCCTCTTCTAACTTAGGACCTACATCTTTCGTTCTTAAATCAATCCCATAATACATTTCGTAAAGGCTCATTAAACCTTGATAACTTTCGACTGTATCTACTGCTTCTTTTATTAATACACTAGAAGTAATATCTGGTATTTTTTCTGTTTTTTGATGTATAACTTGATTCGTTGTACTTTCAATAATTTTTGAATTGCTACCGTTATCTGTCCCAGTGTCTGGCTTCTCTCCTGTATCAGGTTTTTCTCCTGTGTCAGGTTTCTCTCCTGTATCAGGTTTTCCTCCCGTGTCTGGATTTCCTCCTGTATCAGGCTTTACACTGTCACCATTATTACTCTGTTCTGTTTTTTGAATAATAGGCGTTTTAGCATTGTGTACTAACGGCATTATGCCATACTGTGATTTATGAACCACATTTTCCACCTTGCTATTTTCCGTTTGTGTTCCTTTATCTTCTTTATTAGGTTCTTCTTTCTCAGGACTAGTTTCTTTTGTATGAGTCCCACTCAATTCCCATTGCCACATTACAGGAGAGAAAACATCTATATTGATGTTTGGATCTTTTAACTTCACATGCAGATCAATCTTTATATCCCCTTCATTACGAGGAGCTATTGTAATTTCTCCTGCTTCGCTTTGTAGAAAGTCACTTGTACGATCCACATCATCAATATATAAAGCTTCTGTACTTCCATCTAATTTAAATTCTTCTGGAATCTTTATCTTCAAAATTTGCGGCGATTCCATTTTAATTACTTTCGCAGTATCACTAAATGTAATTCTCTCTGTATAAAGTCTATCCTTCACTTCTTTAATTGCGTTTCCTAAAGATATTTTATTTACAGGATCATAATAAAAATTATTTTCTTTATTATATTTTTTTGTAAATTGAATTACATTTTGCAGTTGTAATTTCGTTGCATCTGGTAAATCACTTTGACCGATTTCTTCCATGTTTAAACTAGGTAATTTCGCAATTAAATTCTCGATTTGTTTCTTTATTCGAGCATCTGGTTGTTTCATTAATGTATTTATAAAGATTTCTTGCTTTCCATCATTCGACATAGATTGCTTTAACTTCTTAATTACCGTCTCTTGAATATCACTTTCTAACTTTCCAGCAAGTTCTGTATCATATTCAGATACTTGTTTTTTTACATCTGCTAAATATTTTTGAACTGCTGAAGCATCAGTTAAAATATTTGGTTCTTTCTCTGAAAACGTAAATTGATTTGAAATACTTTTATTAGCTGATTCCAATGCACTTAATTGCTTTAAAGCATCGCCTGTATTCATATCATTCATATATTGATTGAATTGATTTGTGAAATTATTCGCTAACAAATTGTTATCAGTTTGCATTTTTTGAAAGTTATTAAAACCATCTAAGTACGTACTGTTAGATTTATTCCCTTCATCTAACGCTTGACCGAAACCTTTTAAAACATCCTGAAATCCTTTGAAACTATTAACAGAAACACCTGTATAATCTTGTACTGTTTTAAATTGATTTGTGTAATTTGCTAACGGACTATGTATATCTTTTTTATACATAGTTGTTTGAACGTTTCCTTTTTCAATTATTTTACCTATATTATCTTGTGCACCTTGTAGCTTACCGATAATACTCGCAAAATAAACGTCGATTATTTGCTTATTGAAATCTTCTAAAATAACAGAAGCTGTATTTTCTGCCTCAGCTTTCAAATCCTTATTCCCAGTTGCATTTACTTTGTAGTTTAACGTTAATTTCTCCGGAATCTCTGAATCAATCGCAACTGCTTTCCTAGAAAAATCATTTGGAATAACAATCATCATATTGTAATTATTATTTTTCAATCCATTTTCTGCTACCCCGCGACTAACTACGTACCATTCTTGTTTCGTATTTTTATTTACATTTTTAACAAATTGATCCCCAAACGCTATTTTATTGCCCTCAAAAACAGTGCCCTGATCTTCATTTACCAACGCAACTGTCATTTTTGGTGTAGTATTCTCATTAGCTTTCTTAACATTTTGATTTAATGCTAAATAGGAGACCCCTGTTGATAGTACAAGAGCTAAAATAATAAACAACAAGATGCTCCATTTGAACTTTTTCACAACTTATCACTCCTGCGACTGCGAGTCTATCTAATGAAAGACTTCGTATCTTACTCTAGTTTTAAAGTAATTTAGCCATACAACGTATGGTTGCATGGCTAAATTATATATTTCTTTTTATCTGTCTTATTGTAGACCGAAATTACGAGAAAGATCTTCGTCATGTCTAGCAACAGCTTCTGCAGTTTTATTAAGCTGCATATTAATTTCTTGTAATAACTGTGCGAAGTTTTGTACTTTTGGCTTTAATTGATTGAACTGTTGGTCAAAACCTTCGAAAGCACGACCTTCCCATTCTCCTCTTAATTCATTTTGTAAGTTTTGTAGTTGACGTAAAATGTCCTCAATTTGATTTGCACCTTGTCCATATCGAGTAGCTTTCGATTTAAGTTCCTCTGGTGACATACGAATTTGTCCTGCCATTATTAAATCCCCCTTAAAATTTAAAAATAGTAAAATTAACCAATAATCAATTCTACAAATTGATTATATCAATAATTTAAAAATTTCTAAACAAAAAAATGATATTTTTCCAAAATTTCTCTTTTACTATAATAACGATATATTGTATAATAGTAATTTATTTATTTTTAAGCATACACTATCAATCTACTATAAAATAAAGGCAAACCATCTATTTTATATATTTATAAGGACTTATTGGCTTTAAATTCCAGCGATAAAGTAGCCACTAAATCATTATTTTCTCTTCTCCCATTCCGACTATAATACTCACTTCAAAGTCATAATTACCTGCCTTTCAACAAACCCAAACTCTTCGTACATCTCTTTTGCAAAATTCCCAGCAAATACATTCAACCTAATTTCTGAATACTTCTCCTTTAATTCCTTAATACCACCTTCCATCAGTTCTCGCGATAATCCTCTCCCGCGATATTCTGGGAAAACGTACAATTCATATATAAATCCAAGTTTTTCACGAGAAAAATAGTCTGTATTTTCCCCTATTAATATCCATCCCATTACTTTATTTTCTTCTTTAATGATTAAATAGTATGCTCCTTTTTCTACAATCGGCTTTGTAATTTCAATCGCTTTCTCGATACTTAATTGACAATTCCCTCTCGTCCCTTCAAAAAGCGATTGAGCCGCATATTTTAATATTTCATTGGTATCTTCTTGATTCGCCTTAATTATCATTTTTCACAACTCCCCTTGAATAATAGGCATTACTATCCCTTGTTCAAGATTCTCCGCTTCCATAACAATTGCCGTTAATCCTTGTTCTGTACTTGTTTCATGAAGCTCTCCCTTCTCCCAAAACACAGCTTGTCCCGCTTCTATCTTTACCTTTTCCTTATTTGCCCCACACACATATCCTACTCCGTCCACAATAAGAAGCAGTTGAGATACAACTGCTTCATGACATCCGATTATTCCATTGGCTTGTAAATGCATAGCACCGATATGTACATTTCCTTGATGGTTTACTATTTTCGACATGATGAAATTAGATTGAAATACTGATAAGTGCTTTCCTACTTTTTCACTAAAATCAAAAGTTTTCATTACTAGTCCTCCTTATACGTATAAAACCATCCTTACTGTCTGCATCATATGTCCTTCAAAGTCTTCTTCAAATTGCTCTAATTCAGCAAAACCTTTCGCTTCATAAAAGCGTTTTCCTTTTTCATTTGCAGCTTCTACATGTATGTACAATTTCCGTATCCCATTTAATGCCTTAATCCCTCTTTGTAATAAAGCACTTCCGATCCCTTTTCCTTGCTGATCTGGTAACAAATAAATTGCCCCTAATTCTGCTTCGTTTTGTAGTCTAACAGGTGAAAAGTTCGCAAATCCTATTACTTCTCCCTCTTCTTCCGCAACGAATAAATGTGTATTTTTAAGGCGATATTTCATTTTTTCATCAGAATATGCCTCGTCTAAAAAACTATCTTGAATCTCTCTCGGAATAATGCCTTCATATGTATCATGCCAAGCTATTTTCGCTACTGATTGTACAGCCTGAATATCTTCTTGCTTCATTTCTCTAATTATATATGTCATCTCGATGTCTCCATTCTCTTTAAATTATATTCTGCTAATATACTAGAAGAAACGGCAGAACCATTTTCATAATTGACCTTAATTAATTTTAACTTTTCAATCGAAGCTGTTGTAACATCAAAATTCTCATATATATACTCCATCACACTTAAAAAATGAGTTGAATTCAAATGATTCGCAATCGTACAATGCGGAACCCATTTTCCTGGTACATAATATGAATTTGAATTATCATGAAAAGTTTTGAAATGATCATGATAAAAATGATGAAGTCTCAATAAATCATCGGTAACAGTCGGCGCTAGAAAAACCGTACCGTTAGTAGGAAAAGTTCCAACAGAAGGAAAAGTGACTGCAGACATGTTTTCTTGAATAGCTACAAATTCCTTTAATTTTTCAATATACAAATTAACATCCAACTCATTATAATCCGCAATCGTTATATGAGGTTCTACTCCAGCTAATTGATTTGTTCCAATTACATTTGTTAATTTATTTTGTAATTCTGTAATTTTATTAGTAAACACACGATTAAATGTAGCAATGATAGCGTACAATCTTTCTCACCCCTTCGTTACACATAGCGCTTCCCATTCTTCACGAATTATGCCCATTCGAATAGAATCATAGTATGTTCCGTTATAATAACGACACTTTCGCATTCTACCTTCTAAGCTCATTCCTATTTTCTCTGCTACTTTCATCATTCGTTCATTGCCAGACCAAGTCGTGATTCCTACTCTACCAATCTCCATTTTTTCAAATAGCAAATCTCTATATAATTTTAATGCTTCTGTACCATATCCACCATTCCAGTATGTTGGCTCATAAATCACAACTCCCATCTCTAACCAACGCGTCATTTTATATTCCCAATAAAACCCGACTGTCCCAATGATTTGACCGTTATTTTCTATAATTAAATTTGACAGTGGTTCTTCTTTCAAACGATTTTGCATCTTCTCTTTATAGGAAGAGTATTCTTGCATTGAGAACGGGAAATATGGCGCATCCCATTTCTTCCATTCTGGGCTTTCTTCTTTAAATATGATATTCCATAATGTTTTTATATCCGATTCTTCTATTGTACGAATTGTAACTTTCTTCCCCTTTAATACAACGTTTTGCATAATTCCCTCCTGCATTCCTCTTTATTTCATATATAATTATAATGTTTTTTCAGAAAAATCAAAACTAATATCATATATTATATTGTATAATTTTGTTATTAGATACCAATTATTGATTTAGAAAGCTGGTGATTCAGTGAATAATCGATTTAGTATTGCTTTATTTCTCACTATTGTTACCACAAATATTATTCTATATTTCTTCTTACCATCAAATATTGTTACGAAATGGGACTTCAATGGAACGCCTACATCAACAATGGATAAAAGCACTTTTGTAATCGTAAATATAATTATATGTTCCTTCTTATTCTTTATATTTTTAGCTTTATCTAAAGCAGCGAGTAACCAGAAATTTCTCCATTGGATCGGCAACACAATATTACTATTCTTATTTTTTGTCGATATTGTCATCGCCCTCATTGCTCTTGGCTTTTCACTCCCTCTTGATCATTTCATATTTTTAGCATTAGGGCTTTTATTTATATTAATAGGTTATTTCAGTTCCAAAATTGATACGACTAAATCAACCGTTTCATTAGAATGGAATGATAAGCACCTTGAAAAAAGAGCTTCAAATATTAGTAGTATTTCAATGATGATAGCAGGGATTTTTTTAGCGATACTTCCTTTTATCGTTTCTGCTCCCTATAGAGGTTATGGCATACTAGCAATTCTTTTAGGAATGACGCTTATCATTCTGCCGACTACGATTTATTTACTTATTAAAGACAGCAAGCAGTCCACTAATTTAAAAGGTTAATTGAAATATGTGATTGTAAAATAGGTAATAAAAAATAGGAGGTTATCCCCTCCTATTTCAGCTCAATATATTATTTCCCTTTTTATTCACCTCAAGCAAAATCCCTTTCTCTATCCAACCCTCTACGCCATCTTTTTTAATTAAATCATATCCTGAACAGCTATCATCAATGAGAGAAACGATATCTCCCTTCCTAACGCTTATTTGCGCACAAGAAATATCGGTTTTCACTGTATATTCACCTGACTCAAGTTGTTTCATATATTCATTTTTTACAGTGAGCAAATTATTCGTTTCCTTTTGCTTACATACGGTGTAATCTTGCATCTTCTCGATAGGCTCTATGTAATAATACGGATATGTCACTCCGCCCTGCATTTCTGAATTCGCATTAAAATCCGCTATTACTTCATACTGTGGGAAATAGTCTACATATGTATAAGAAAATGTATCGCCCGTTTGTTTCCTCTGAATAATAAATGCATTTAATTGTCCTGCTTCTTTAATTGCATTTCCTCCATCAATTGCAATAATTTTTTTCTCCTCATCAATAACTGGATTGTTAGACGGTGCTTCTTCAGAATAGTTCACGACTGGCCAATGACCAACTATTACATACTTATTTGCTTTATGTGATTTATAAAAAAACTCCGGCATTGCTATCGCATTTTTGCGCTCTGTTTCTTTCCAATCTACTCTATCTTCTAGCCCTGCATGCACAAAAATATAATCTTCTGTTTCAATCGCTGTTGGCAACTCCGTTAGCCAATATAGTTCTTGTGAAAATTCACTTAGCAATGCTTCTTTCACTTCACGAATTGAAGTACCTTCATGAACTGAAAAATCCAATTGCTCTAGCCATTCATTAAAAATTGAATGCTTCCTCGTACATAAATAATTAATAAGACGAGGATTTTCATTTAGAAGAGCATCAACTAAAACTTCACAATTCCCTTCAACAACGTGAACCTTTGAATTGTTCTTTACAAGATTCATAACGTAGTTTACTACACCTACGCTATCTCGTCCTTTCTCGCAAAGATCTCCATTAATAATTAAATAATCTTCATCTTTAAAGTTAACTTTATGTAGTGCTTCTTTTAAAAGATTTAATTCTCCATGAATATCCGATATGACAATAACTCTAGCATCATTAGGGATTGATAGTTTCTTTATTTTTTTCAAGTATAAGCGCTCCAATCATTCTCTTTATTATTACTTAAAACAATTCGATACAATAACACTATATAACCTTTTCAAATACATATACCATAACTTACAACCTATTTACGGTTCAATAATAACTTGAGAAATAATAATAATAATAAGAAGAAGAAGCTGTTCCCAACTTTTCGAGACAGCTTCTTCTTATTATTTATAATTCTTTATGAAAAGAATAACTCACCTTATCATACCCTTCTCTTTCATAAAAACGATGAGCATCAATTCTTGAAAATGCTGACGTGAGGGTGATAGACTCACATCCGTTTTCCTTTCCCCAGTTCTCTATATACGAAAGTAATACATTTCCATGTCCTTTTGAACGATGTGCGTCTGCCGTTACAAGGTCATATACGAAAACGTGCTTCTTATTATAAAAGTTCGTACAAATCGCTACACCTGCAAGGCTAACAACTTCATCATCTTCATTACGCAGCGAGAATAGTTTATAATTTTCTTCTTTCATATTTCGAAATAAAGTGCCTGTTTCCTCTTTTGAAAGTTGTGTTCGTAATTGCTGTAAAACAGGTAATACTTCATGTAATTGCTCTTCTGTTACTACTTCTTTAACATTCATTTTTAACTCTCCCTTAACTATTTATTTAATTTTCTAAATGTTATATCATTATTATAGAAAGTGACTGCCCTTTACTTAAGTGGCAGTTTCAGTATTTTTTATAAGGTCAGTTTTAAAGGAGAGTTTTATATGGATTTTACTATCCCATTGCAATTACAAAGTAACACACCTATTTACTTGCAAATTTACGAATATATAAAAGCTGAAATTATACAAGGGACTATTTCTGTTGGCACACGTCTACCCTCACACAGAAATTTAGCATCACAACTTAATATTAGCCGCATTACTGTTGAATCAGCTTATCAACAATTATTAGCTGAAGGTTATGTAGAAAGTAAACCGAAACGTGGTATTTTTGTAGCAAATTTCGATATTGACGTTATCCCAAATAAAAAACGAAATGCAGCAAAGAAGACGAGCAATTTGATAGACGAAAAATTCGAATACGATTGTAGCCAAGGGCTTATTGATCAAAATAAATTTCCGATTACAAATTGGAAACGGGCATTACAAGAATCCATACTTACATACGAAAATGCACTATTTGCCAAAGAAGACCCTCAAGGTGAATTCGCTCTTCGAGAGCATATATCAACATATTTATATCATTCTCGCGGTGTACATTCTTCACCTGATCAAATTGTGATCGGTGCCGGAACGCAGCCACTTCTCTGGTTACTACTTCAACTGCTTGGCCCTACAAAAAAATACGGCATTGAAAACCCTGGATTTCACCGTATACACGCAATCATTAAAAGCTGTGATAGACAAATCCATCCCATACCATTGGATGAAAAAGGGATTAATATTTCTAGCTTATACAATACAAATGCCAATGTCGCATACGTTACACCATCACACCAATTTCCACTTGGGATTATTATGCCTTTACCTAGAAGATTAGAATTGTTAAAGTGGGCTAATGATTGCAATGGATACATTATTGAAGATGACTATGATGGAGAGTTTCGCTACGCTGGTAAGCCGATTCCTTCTTTACAAAGTCTTGATTCAAATGAACGCGTTATTTATATGGGGACTTTCTCAAAATCTTTTTTACCTTCTTTACGAATGGGATATGTTGTTTTACCACCACATCTTTTAAAAATATATCAAGAACTGCATGGAATTTTTAAACAAACAGTGGCTACAATACAACAACTTGCTTTTGCTAACTTTATACAAAGCGGGAATTGGGAACGTCACCTTAATCGGAGTCGTACACTATATAAAAGAAAACATCATGCGTTAGTAAAATCCATTATGAAAGAAATGGGGGCTAATGTTCAAATTCTTGGCGAACAGTCCGGACTTCATATTGTTTTATGTGTACATAACAGTATGAATGAAAATGAACTGATTGAATCCGCTAAAAAACAAAGCGTTAAATTATACCCACTTTCTCCATATGATTTCATGAATGATTTACGCAAGGAATCATATGTATTACTCGGTTTTGGTAGTATTCCGGAAAATAAAATTGAGACGTTGGCTACATTATTGAAAGACGCTTGGTTCCCTAGTTGCAAGGAAACTTGTTAACAGTGGGTTTAACTTGTAACATACTAACAATTCAACAAAATAAAAAAGAAGGTTGTTCCAAAATAACTTTTTGGACAGCCTTCTTCTAGTTACTCACCTGACCTAGCTTTCCTTCCCGGACGTTTCACACCAGTCGTTTCTGTTGAATAGGAAGCTTCAATTATAGCGGTTGGATCTACAGAGAGAACGAGATCTTTCATTTTCGGATAAATGAATCGGTTTGTAATGCAATAAATGATTCTCTTATGCTCCCCTAAAAAACCACCTTCTCCATGTAGATACGTAACAGATAGTTGCAATTCTTTCATAAGTAAATCGCCTATTTCTTTATTCTTACCAGAAATAATCATAACGCTCTTACCTTGATTAATACCATCTAATATAAAATCAATCATCTTCGTAACAATATAGAAAATTGCTAATGAGAACATCGCTTGTTCGATTGAAAATAAAATTGCAACAAAGATGAAAATAACTGCATTTACTGCAAGTAAAAATGTACTAATTGGTACATTAAAGTGTTTATTCATCCAAACTGCTAACATTTCCGAACCGTCAATTGCTCCACCCATTTTAACAACAATCCCAACACCAATTCCGAACAGCACTCCACCATAAAGTACAATTAATAACTCAGAAGTCGTAATTGCTGGAAATGGTTTTAAATAAATTAATCCGAGTGTTGTAACTACATTCGCATAAGATGTACGGATAAAAAATTTCTTTCCCATTACTTTTGCAGTAAATAATAAAATTGGGATATTAATTCCTAAGAAAACGCCATAAAGCGGCAATCCTGCAACTTTATTTGCCATAATAGCAATAGCCGTTACCCCGCCATCTACTAATCCATTAGGTGCTAAAATAAGCTCTAATGAACCTGCTACTATAATTGAGCCAATTGTTAATAATACGTATTCAAATACTTTCTTCATTCATTACCCCCAAAGCTTATATATTTTCTTAGTATTATTTTAACGTAATTTTTCTGCTAAGACAAAGATATCAGTTTATATACACAAAAGTTTCACCTTTATCGCTATTTTTATGTAACACATTTAGCGCGTAATACTAGAAACACACTTACCAATTAAAAGTAAGTGTGTTTTTAACATCTATTTAATCTTTACGTACGGCTTCATTTTTAATTCAAGTATTTCCTCAACTGCCCTTTGATATCCACCAGCATTTCTAAGCGACTCTCCCACTTTACGACTATTTTCCTTAAACGTCACATCATCCATTACTTTCTTTACAGTCTCACATAACAATTCAGAAGTTAACTCGTTACGATTAAGTCTTATGCCTGCCCCTACTTCAGTCAATCGTTTTGCAACGAATGGCTGATCTCCTGTTACCGGAATTACAACTAATGGAACACCGTAATATAACGCTTCACTCGAACTATTCATACCACCATGTGTCACGAATACATCAGCATGCTGTAAAACTTCTAATTGCGGGACATAATTATACAACTTAAAGTTTTTCGGGATATTTTCAAATTGACTTATATTTATCTTCTTACCAACGACTAATACGACTGTCGCATCTACATCTTTAAACGCTTCAAAACACTTTTCATACAGAGCAGGTTGCTCATTAAAAACTGTTCCCATAGAAATGAAAATTACTTTTTCATTTTTTAAATCTTCAGTAGGAAAACTCCCCACTTCTTTTCGAGTAGCAATTGATGGACCTACAAATTTATACGATTCATCAAATACATCTGAACGCGGCTGATATTCTTTTGAAGTATATACAATCGTAATATCACCAGGATGGTTCATAATATCATACATACTATTACATTTCATTCCATACTGCTTATTCCATCTTTCCATTCCCGCTAAACAAGATTGATATAATGGATTCATTTCATCTACTTGTCTCGATTCTTGCCCATCATGAAAATTAATGTACTGATTAACAGCAAACGTTGTACAAGATGAAACGCTTGGTAATTGTAAAATATTCGCTATAATACGTCCTACTGGAAAATGATTATCATATATTAAATAATCGTATTTTTCCTCTTTTGTTTCCTCTACAATTTGAGTAACAATACGCTCTGATGCTTCAATCATATGAGATAGCATCGTCAAAGGGCTCCCACCTTCATTTACTCGTTCCATAATATTAATTTGAGAGAGAAAATTCTCAAACACTCGGAATTCCGCACCTGTTGCTTCAACCTTCTTTCTATAATCTTCAATACAATAAGAAACAACTGTTTCCCCTCGCTGAATTAACTCACTTACAATAGCTAAAGTCGGATTAATATGACCTTCCCCAGGGAAATTTATTACGAGTACATTTGCCATAATATTCTCTCCTATCCATTTAATATAATAAAATTAACAATTAATTATATTAATTAATTTAAATCTATTATAAATGAATGCATTCTACTTCTTCATGCTTTTCTCTTCATTTTATTATTGAGAAATATTTTCAATAGTCTACATTATTATGATTCACAATCTTATAAACGAATGCTTAATTCTACTTTTACTCTTCATAGCTTTAAAGATACGAGCTTTACATTCAAATACTATCACTCTGTTTTTTTGACAATTCACACAAAAATGGAGAAATATAATATTTTTAATAAGTTCTCACTATAAATGTAACTATGATTTCAATTTTTTATCTTTATCCCCATAACACATCACCTGTTATATAATAAATTTATAGAATTTACAGAAAAAGAGGTCTTTTCATGTTACAACAACTATTCAATTCACCTATTCTATCCGTTCAAGCCTTGCACCCAGGTTATGAAGATCATGCAAGTGATGTTTTTCTCGTTCAAACAGAAGATACAGAAGTTATCGTTCGTGCTTCTAAAATGAATGAAGAACCAAATAATGATTTTTGGTGGGGATGTAAAAATTTATTTGGAATTGATCCAAGGAACGTCCATCATTTAGAAACGGTACATACATTGCTGCAAGAACATACGAATCTTCCTATCCCAACAATATTAGAAGAACATGTTTTAAATGGCCGTGAATTTGTGGTGGTTGAAAAGTTAGTAGGTAACACAGTTCAATCTTTTATCGAGCAACCAGATTCTATTTTATTCAGCCTAGGAAAAGGACTTGCAGAAATACATAAATTTAAAGCCGATTTCATAGGAAATCCGTCAGGCACGTTCCAAGTTCCACTAGATGAATTCCAATCACATATTTTAAACGTAAGTAAAGAGCTTGTGAATATGTTTTATTCTGATGATGAAAGCATACAAAATACATTCCCTACCTTTGAATCACAACTTTCTTCCCTGTCCGTACCAAAGGAATCTACACTCGTCTTAATTGATATGGATCCTACTCAATTTTTATCTGACGGTACAACTATTACGGGTTTAGTAGATACTGAAGCTTACGCTGTTGCTCCGCGAGAGCTTGATTTTATCGGACTAGAATATGTACTTACCGAAAAAGAAGCACATGCCTTTCAAAGTGGTTACGAAACAATTATGTCTATTCCTCACTTAGAAGAATATAGACAGCCTTATCGTTATTTATACCGACTGTTATCTGTGCAAGGTAATGTGGAATTAAAGAAATGGTTAAGTCACCCATCCTATTTTTAAATACGAATGAGAGGGATTATACAATGGATATTCGGAAAAAGCGTTCTGTAACAGAAAGTGAAATACAGCAAATGAAGGATTTGGCTTATATTTGCGGGCAACAAGACAACCTTGATTACTCTTCAGATTTACATATCAACTTTTTAAAAAATCGAAATGAAGATTATATAAACGATTTTCTTCTTTATAACGGCACTCAATTAATTGGCGCTTTAAATATGTATGATTTTGAAAGACCAACAAAGCTTGAACTAATAGGCTTTGTACATCCTCATTTTAGAAAACAACGTTTCGGAACTATCCTTTTACAAACTGCAATGAAAGAAATACAAAATAGAGAGACAGATGAAGCTCTTCTTATTATCAATGGGGATTCTATTTCTGGGAATGAATTTGTAAAACATATGAAGTTACCATATTTATATAGTGAATATAGTATGGAGTTCAAGACAAACGAACTTCAAAAAACAACAGATAATAATATACAGCTTACTCTTGCAACTTCAGAATCACTTCTTGATCTTATTGAAATTTCTAGTAAAGCTTTTGGTGATTCAGTAGAAAATACGGCTACATGGTTACAAAAAATGATGACTTCACCTTCTCATAAAGTTTACAGTGCTCTTGTCGATAAAAAAATGATAGGAACGATTACAGTTACTGAGCAAGATCATTCTACTATATTATCAGGATTCGCTGTCCACCCTTCCTATCAAGGTAAAGGCTACGGTAAAGCTATTTTAAACTATATGACACATAAGCTCTTCACAAATGGTGCTACAACAATTGAATTACAAGTTGAAACAAAGAATAACAATGCTTTGAAGCTTTATACACAATGCGGTTTTGAAATTATGATGAAGCATGATTATTATAATTTAATGAATAGCAAGGAGAATATTTATGTCTAAAAAACTTATTTATTCTAATTATGATATTTTCGCATCTATTTATAATAAACATTGGGGACATTTTTCTGAACACTCCTATCCAGCTTTTGAACAACTCGTTTTACAATATGCACAACCACGTTCTCATATTTTAGATCTTTGTTGCGGGACTGGTCATCTTACTAGGAAACTACTTGATCATAATTTTGTAGTAACTGGTATAGATGGTTCTACTCAAATGATTGAGTATGCACGTAAAAATGCGCCAGATGCAACCTTTATCGTCGATGACGCTCGCTATTTCAATATAAATGAGCAATTCCACTACGTCATCTCTGCCGGTGATAGTTTAAACCATATTATGAATTTAGATGAACTAAAAAGTGTGTTTCAGAAAGTTTACTCCGTATTACATAACGAGGGTATATTCGCATTTGATATGAATATGGAAAAAGGATTTCTTAAAAACTGGATTGCTTCGTTTCATATTTCAGAGAAAGAATATGTTTGTACGATTGATTCTACATATAATAATGAAAATAAAAAAGCAGAAATGAACTTTATACTATTTCACCATGACATAGATAATAATTGGACAAGAAGTGACTTTTCTTTTGAAGAAGCTTGTTATTCCAATGAAGAAATAATTTCTTCATTGGAATCTGTAGGTTTTAAGAACATTCAATTCCACGGTACAAATAGAGCATTTTTCACTTGCCAAAAATAAAAAAACTGAATCGAAATGATTCAGTTTTTTCTTAATATATTTACAACTGCAGTTGTTTCGTCATTTTCTTTATAGACACGCGGAATTCTTCTATCTAGCATACATGTAACTTCATAGTTTATTGTACCTAACATATCCGCTATTTCTTCTACTGCGATATTTTCTTCACCTTGTTTACCGTAGAATACTACTTCGTCTCCTACTTGTACTGGCATCGCTTTTGAAACATCCAGCATTAACTGATCCATACAAACACGGCCGATAACAGGTACTCGAATCCCGTTAATTAACGCATAGCCTTTATTAGATAATTGACGATTATAACCATCAGCATAACCAATTGGTACAGTCGCAATCCATTCTTCACCAGTTGTTACATACGTATTCCCATAACTTACACCGCGATTCTTCTTCGCATGTTTAATATGAGCTACTTTTGATTTTAACGACAACGCAGGCTGTAAAGAAACGATTGTATGATCCACTTCTTTTGACGGATACATACCGTATACTCCTATTCCAACGCGTACCATATTTTGAAATGTGTTACTTAATTCCATTGATCCTGCACTATTTGAACTATGAATATATGGTATTTGAATTCCTAATTCTCTCGCTGTATTAACAGCTTTTTCAAATAAACTTGTTTGCATATTCGTATATGATTTATCGATTTCATCTGCCGTAGAGTAATGCGTAAATATCCCTACTACCTCTACATACTCCATACGGTTTAATTCTTCTAAAAATGGTTTAACCTCTTCTTCTTGTAAACCGATACGACTCATTCCTGTATCAATTTTCACTTGAATTTGTACTTTCTTTTGAAGACGGTTTGCAATTTCATTTATACCATGTAAATCTTCTACTCTATAAACAGTCATCATAACGTCATATTGAATTACATCTTCTACAGCCGCAACTGGTGTGTATCCTAAAATTAAAATCGGCACAGTAATTCCTGCTTCTCTTAATTCTATCGCTTCATCTACAAATGCAACTGCAAGTTGATTTATTCCTGCTTCAATTGCAGCTTTGGCAACTTCAACTGCCCCATGGCCATACCCATTCGCTTTTACAGCAGCCATCATCTTAATTTTTTCATCATTTACATGTTTTTTAAATTCGTTTACATTATGTTTTACAGCATTTAAGTCAATTTCTACAATTGTATCTCTTCCATATTTCAAACTCATTGGTCTAACTCCTAACTCAATAATTGCATTCCATTCTATTTCACGTTTCATATGACCTTTTACAATATAATACTTTTCATTATGCTAGTCAAACTACTAGAATTTTCGGAATTTTGAGTATGATATAATATCCTCAAGAAACTATTATATACGGAGACGAGGAGAATTACAATGTTTGTTCAATCTGCATTACATCAACTAAAAGTTGCTATTGATACTTCTATTGATATGCTTAACCAATATAGTGAAAACGATTTAAAAATACAACCGATTCACTCAAAACGATCATTATTTGAAATGTATGCACATCTTTCTCTTATTTGTCATGCTGATTTACTCATTTTAAATGGTATTTCAGAAAAAGAATTACATACCTTTTATATAGAACATACGCCCGTAACAGTTGCTCACATGCAACAAACGATGATTGAAGGATACAACCTTCTCTCTAAAACATTTCTTTCCTACCCCCAAATAGAATTAGCAGAAGTTATGACTGCCTATTGGGGGATTTCTTATTCGCGCTTTGAATGGTTACTTGAAATCGTTGCACACTTTTATCATCATCGTGGACAAATTCATATTTTATTATGCGAGCATATGAAAGATCCTCGCATTCCTTTATTTGAGTGATTTTCCACTCATTCATTAATTATAAATAGAGAAGCTACAAAACCAATAAAAAGTATCATTCCTAATAAAATAAATGTTTGAGCATAACCTCCTATTTTCATAAGATAAATAGAAATGATAGGCCCTATACTAGTACCTAAAAATAAAATAAAAGTATAAATAGATACCGCTATTCCCCTTGCTTTCCCTCCTAATTGACCTACAAGAGAAACTAAAGACGGAACGGATATAGCAATACCTATTACAAAACAGACACTCATCATTACAAGTAGAAATAGATACGAAACAAAGCCCATTGAACTTAGACTAAAAATAGCAATCAACAATCCTCCTTGAAGAACTTTCCTTATTTCAAACCTCTTTGTTAAACGACCTGCAAGTGGTGACAGCAACATACCAAACAGCCCTGCTAAGCGAAAATAAAGGATTTGTTCCGCAGTTAAATTGTAAGTAGGAGAGCTCAAATAATTCCCTAAAACAGTATACATATTAACAAAAGCCATTAATAAAACGAATGCAATTATATAGCTTAATACTAAGCTTTTATTTGTAAAAACTTTACCCATCTGTTTAATTGGTCCCAAAATATCAGTATAGGATTGAGACGTCTCTCCTTTCGGAAGAGAATAATAAACCCATATAGCAGTACTTATATAGACAATGCTAAGAAGAAAGAAAACCATATGCCATCCAAAATGCTGACTAACAGCAGTACTTATTACCTGCCCTACAATTCCAGCTACTAAAAAACCGGTACTAACAAACCCTATTGTTGTAACCCTTTTTTCTACTGGGAACATTTCTACAACGTAGGCTAACGCTACTGGAGAAAATGTAGCTGCGGCTATCCCCTGTATACCTCTAAAAATAACAAGCCAAAATAAACTATCTACAAACCCTAAGCAAAAAGAAACTATCGACAGTGCAAGCAATCCAATAAAAATCACTTTTTTTCGTCCATATTTATCAGAGATTGCCCCAAATAACAAACACCCTATAGCAAAGCCAACAGAAAATATACTTCCTGTAGCTGCCGAGTGTGTTAATGACGTATTAAAAATGTTTGAAAATAGAGAGATTAAAGGTATTGTTACATATAGGCTAGACATAACTACCATACCCGACCAACATAATACAGCTGTCATTATTGTATAATTCTTTTCACTATTTACTTCCTTTCCTATTTCCATCATAAACTCTCTCCCTTATTACCATTTATTTTTATTAGTTTAAAACCTCTAGATCACTAAAATAGCATTCCTTTAACTCTTATTTATTTTAATTACATAGCAAAAATTATCACCGTACAAAAAGTTAGTTAAACATATAATAAGACAAGCTAATTATATGTCCAAATAAATAAGTTGATCTTCATAATCAACTTATTTACCTACCTTCTCCTAATTTCACCTGCATAGTTGCTTGCATTTTATTTAATAGCTTTTCTAAAACTTGACGCTCTTCTTGATTAAAGCCATCAACTAACGAAGCGCAAGATAACCAAAAAGTTGGTAAAGAATGTGTAACTAGTTCTTTTCCTTTCGGAGTAATTTTCACCTTTAATCTTCTTCGATCTTTAGAATGGTGGAATCTTACGATTAACTCTCGTTTCTCCATCCAATCTAATAAGCCAGTGACAGAAGCACGTGTAATCCCTAATCGACTCGCAATATCCGAAGGACTCATGTTCACTTCTTCCCCATTCGCTTCCATTTCACGCAAAATAAACAATAGTAAAAAATCTAATTTACTCTCTGAAATACCAAGTGGAGCTAAATCTACGTCAACAGCATCAAGAACATTATCAGACGTCCATAACATTAACAAACCAAGTTTTGCTGCGATTGGATCCGTTTCCGCTGATGCTGTCTTTTTGATTAACTCTGCGTACGGCTCAATCCCTAAAGGAAGAGAATCTTTTCTTGAATCCATTCATCTTCACTCTCCTTTCTCGTTAAATAATTAGCTTACCTAATTACTTTCTCATTATACTCATATTTTTCCTTTTATCGCAAGCACATTGTTGAACAAAAAAATCCTATTATTAAAACAGGATTTTTCACACTGACTAGCTATCAGTTTTAAATAATGCGTAACTTCTTTAAGGCATAAGAAATTCCGCCTTCACTCGCCTTCGTTGTAACGAAATCAGCCCTTCTCTTCAACTCCTCTCCACCATTTCCCATCGCAACTCCTAATCCTACATACTGCAACATCTCAATATCATTTCCACCATCACCAAAAGCAATGGCTTCTGATTTACTAATATTTAAATGTTCCAATACTTTTTGAATTGCAGTTAGCTTCGATACTTTACTATCTTCCAATACATTTATAACGTAACCATGAAAACGGTCAAACGTAAGTGCTGGATATCTTTCAATGAATTTTTGAGCTTCTGCTTCATCGGCATACAGACATATGCAATACATCTCATCTGACAAGTTTTTAACTTTGTCAGGATACCGCTCTAAATTTAAAGTTTCATTTAACGCTTGTATGACACGTTCATCTTTGGAGGCAATATCATTCATTGCAAATTCTTCTGTAAAGTAAGAAACACTGTGACCATGTAATTCAGCAAAATTTGAAATATCATGAACGATTTCGCTTGAAAGTACTGATTTATGTATAACTTCTTCCCCACATTTTATATGTGCACCATTTGCAGAAATATACGTATTTATGCCTAACCCCTTAAATTGTGAGCATAAACTATATGGTCTCCCTGTTGTAACAACTACGTGAATCCCCTTATCTATTAATCTTTGTACCGCTTCTTTTGTACTTTCGTGCATACTTCTATCAATCTCGCTTAAAAGCGTACCGTCAACATCAAAAAATGCAACTTTGTACATAAGTCTTTACATCCCGTCCAAATGATTCGTATCATTAATGAAATGCACCGTTTTTTGTTCACCCTCAATTTCAATTAAACTTATTCCCGTATCTCCCATTTTGAAATAGTAGTCCATTGAAATTGGCATATTGAAAAATGCACGTAATAGACTATTAATTACGCCTCCATGGGCAACAATCGCAATTCGATCATATGTATTCTCTGTCACAATTTTAGAAAAAATCCCTTCTATTCTCATTCGAAACTCAATAAATGACTCTCCGTTTTCAAAACGGTCATGAAGAAACTTTGGTTCTGGATATTTCTTTGCTTCTTCAAATGATAAGCCAGCTTGTATTCCATTATTAAACTCCATTAATTCCTCTTCTAATTGAATTGGACAACCAATTACTTCTGCTAATGTTTCACCCGTTTCACGAGCACGTTTTAATGTGCTTGCCCAAATGAAATCTGGTGCAAAATCTTTTTTCACTTTCTGTACAAGTTTTTGTACTTGTTGTCTCCCTTTTTCAGTTAACTCAAAATCAGCTCGTCCTTCATGCACATGTAAAATATCAGCTTCTGATTCTCCGTGGCGTATTAGTAGTATTTGCATGTTTCTCTCTCCCTTTATTTAACATTCATAAAATTCCATTATATCACATTTTAAGATTTCAAAATAAAAAAGGAACGGTCTCCCGTCCCTCATCCATTCACTTTTTCCGCATCATTCCAATAATATTTACTAAACGCTTCTGTTAACACATCAATTGTGTTATATAATTCATCTAACGTATTATCAACACCACCAACTTCAATTAACATCGCATTTTTCGATAAATCTTGGTTATAAACGCCATTTCCATCTTTTTTATACTTTGGAAAAATCCCTCTACTTAATCCGTAGTAGTTTTCATCTAAATAACTATTGATTGCTCTTGCAATTTTTTCATTTTCAGCACGCCTTTCATTTTCCATCCCAATTATAAAATATAATCTTGCATACGATTTCCCGTTAATTACTTTTGTTGTTACTTTCTTACGCTGGTCATCACGATGTATATCAATCGGAAACGCAATTTTATTATTTTGTGCTAATGCTTCTTTTACATATTCATGAGACGCTTTATATGACTGATACCATACCCACTTTTTACTCGCTAATAAATCACCCATATTCGTTTTATCGTGAATTACTGGAATTCCTTGCCCCTCAAGTTGTTCCTTCATACGTTTTCCTAGTAAGGACACATTTACATCTGGGCTAGATGGATCAGTTGCCCCTGGTAATAATGGAAAGAAGGATTCCCAGCTATGTGTATGATAAATATATACTGCACTCTCACCTTTTTTCGCTCCGTTCTTTTTCTGAACCGGATTATTCTTTTCCGCTTCTGTAACTTTATCTTTTGCTACTTTCCGCTCTTTCGTTACTTCTTCAATCGGTACACTAGATTCATTTGGGATATTCGTCAAGTTTGTCCCTTCCCCAGCTACGATAATGTTAGAATAATACTTTGACATACCAGGTACTTCTTTACCGACAAATGTTCTTAAATCTTTAATCTTCAAATCTGTCGCAATAGAGAACATTAAATTCCCAACTGACTCTCGTTTATTCTGCTTAAAATAATCAAATCCATAATAGCGATTCTCACTTTCTATCATTTGAACAAAACCTTGCATCGATACTTTTCCAAACCATTGATTTGCATAATTCGATTTCATTGTATGTAAAAGTGACGTCAGAATCGACGCTATCATAATTACTATTAGCGCATATAAAAGGAGTAACGAAATTAGTTTCTTCCCACGTATTCGAGTTGCATACTTTTTCACTGCATCACCTTCTTTATACATGGATATGTACAAGCTTTTCGGAATATACGCACAAAAAAAGAGAAATGGTATCCCATTTCTCTTCCTCACTTTTATTGTTCTTTTCCTGTATCATTTGAAGGTAGTTTCTTCGCTTGTTTTTCTTTAAATATTTCTCCAATTGCCCCAAGAGTACCAAGTGTTTCAATTGCATTAGACGGAATAAAGACTTTATTTGCTGGTCCTTTTGCAACTTCTTCTAATGATTCAAATGATTTATAAGCAAGTATACGTTCATCTATATTCGCTTCACGAAGCAATTCAATACGGTTTTGTTCTGCTTTTGCGATTTCTTCAATTGCTCTTGCTTCCCCTTGCGCTTCTAATTCTTTCGCTTCTTTTAAACCTTCAGCTTCGCGAATACGCGCTTCTTTATCCCCTTCAGCCATCAAGATTTTACTTTGCTTTTCCCCTTCAGCGCGAAGAACTTTATCTTGTTTTGCTGCTTCAGCTTCTAAAATAATCGCACGTTTATTACGCTCAGCCTTCATTTGTTTTTCCATTGATGCTTGCACATCTTTTGGCGGGTTAATATCAACAACTTCGACACGTTCAATACGTACGCCCCATTTTTCTGTTGCTTCATCAAGCGCTAAGCGGATTTCTGTTGAAATTTTTTCACGACCAGATAACGTTTCATCTAGTTCCATTTTACCGATGATTTGACGCATCGTTGCTGAAGTAATATTACGAACACCATATTCATAGTTTGAAATACCATATGTCGCAAGTTCTGGTTCAACAATTTGATAGAAAATAATTGTATCAATTTCTACTTGAACATTATCTTTCGTAATTACCTTTTGCGGTGGTACATTCGTTTGTTGAATACGTAAGTCATGATATACACGGACACGATCTACAATTGGTATTAAAATATTTAACCCAGGGTGCATGATACGTTGAAACTTACCAAATCTTTCAACAACCCCAACTTTTTGCTGAGGAATAATTTTAATTGTTAATGCGATAAATGTAACTACAATTAGTGCGAATATAATCGTTAACGTTAATGCTACCATATTTATTCACTCTCCTTTTTCACTTGTAATATAGTACTATGCCTCTTTATAACAACGACTTTTTCTCCAGCATCAATTGAAGAATCTGCAATAGCTGTCCAAGTATCTCCATCCACCTTTACAATACCATTCGCTTCATTTGTAATCGCTTGCATAACAATCCCTTTTTTACCAACAAGCATATCTACTGTATCAGTAAAACCTTTTGCTTCTCGAAAGTTTTTTGAAATTCTTTTCGTAAAGAATGTCAAAGTTAAACTTACAATTGCACCAACAGTAACTTGTAACAGTAGTGCATCAGGAGCAAACAAAGCAATAAGACCTCCGACAACAGCCCCAATTCCAAGCCAAAGCATGTAAAATGTAATCGACAACATTTCTGCGATAAATAAAATACCAGCTATTATAAACCAAATTACCCAAGCAGCCATATGCAACCCTCACTTTCTTTCTCATTTTCTATATGTATATGAAGAAAAGAATGGTTTATCCGCCCTTTCTTACACTTGGGCGTTTGCTACAAGCTATTGTACATACTCACTGTTACAATGATTATTAATATAATACTATATCAATATATTCTTCATTATACATGAAAATTCCTTTCAAAAAGTGACAAAAAATGAAATTCTTTAAAAATTTTAATTTTTAAACTACAATTATTCTAATTACTAAATACTATTTTTTAGAGGTGGTATTCTTATTGAAAAACCAGTCACTAACTTACTACTTAGGTTCCAAAATATGCATTACTCTTGCTGACATCGTATATGTAATGATTATTACAACTCATATTTATATAGCAACTAAATCAGCTACTATTACTGCTCTTTTTCCACTATTACAAGTTATCACAAATCTAATTGCTAACATCTCTGCACCTCTTATAGTAAATCGTTTTCCACCTTATACGTTGTTATATACGCTACAATGGCTAAAAACAGTCTTTTTACTATTATTAATGATTTTATTTCCGGTCTTATCCACAAATATTATAGCTCTATTAACTTTTATTTTTTTCATTTCATTATGTAGTGGATGGAGTGCTCCATTACTATACAGCATTCTTCCGCGCCTTACACCAAAAGAAAAATTAGTAAAAGTAAATAGTATCTTTTCCTTTTCAACACAAATTGCGCAAGCCGCCGCTTATTCATTTACGAGTGTTATCGTTCTTCTCATTGGCGCTACATCTACACTCATGATTAATAACATGTTGATGATTTTTGGATGCATTGCATTACACTTTTCATTACATACCATACATACTGAACGAATAGCAGACCCTCCCTCTTCAAAAAGTACTGCTTTATCGGAAGGTTGGAAACTCTTATTTCAAAATCCTTCTCTCCGTACCGTTACATATATGGACTTAATTGAAACTTTCGCAGGGACAATATGGATTGGTGCTATTACAATGGCATATGTTACGTCTATTCTTCATAAAAGCGAAGAATGGTGGGGATATATTAATACAAGTTATTATGTTGGTACGTTAATCGGTGGTCTATTAGCATGGAAAATGAGTTCCTATATTCAAAACAATTTAATACGATCCATGTCGATTGGCTCTCTTATGTTTAGCATTCTTACATTTTTATATGGTATGACGAGCAGCGGATTTATTGCGCTTTTTCTATGTGTTCTAATGGGACCATGTTATCAAATTAGAGATATTTCTCAAACGACAGTTTTACAATCAAGTGTCGCCCCTTCTTTATTATAAAAAATGTATACGGTACATGGCGCCCTTCTTTCAACAACTTCTGGTCTTTCTATGCTTAGCGTTGGCATTATTACTGATATGTTCGGTGTCCGTACAATTTATATAATCGCTTCTATTCTTATTTTATGTTCCGCTTGTTTATCTTTCAGTTTATTAAAATATTATAAACCAGATTAGAATAATCTATCACTGTAGTCAACACAGCAAAAAGGACAGGAATTCCCTGTCCTTTTTGTTTATTCTGTTCATGACAAGTTCGGGATTTTTCTATGTTTTGTCGCCTGTTCAAAAGCGTAAGCTAGCTTAATTAATATCCCTTCACTAAAGGCAGTACTTGCAATCGTAATTCCAAAAGGTCTCCCGCTTTCCATATACCCTGCTGGTATTGCTATAGACGGATAACCCGCTTTCGCACATATAGTAGAACCTATATAGGAAGGAAACAGTATCGCATCAAGATTATATTTTTCCAATGCAAAATCAATGCCTTGTTCTTGAGAAAAATATATATCTTCTAATCTCGCATTTAAATATTCTGGATTTCGTAACGTATTAGGAAAATCTTTTCTTCCCTCTAACTTAGTTTGTCCATATTTTAAAGCTCTTTCTGCCATGTTTTTATTAAACTCCATTAACTCCGAAATAGAATGTACCGGAATAATAGAACGTAATTTAGAAAGATAGTTATCTAAACTATGCTTCAGTTCATAAAGCGGAACTCCCCAACTCCATTCTCTATGAAAAGAATGAATATCAATATTCTCTACTACTGCCGCTCCCTCATTACGTAATACTTGGATCGTTTCTTTAAACAATTTTTCATCATACTCACCATTTTCGTAATAATCTTTTGGTGCGTCGTTAAACACACCAATTTTCGCTCCATTTAAACCATTAGCATCAAGGTAAGATGTATAATCCTGATATGCCCTACCTTCACTTTTACGAGTTGCTACATCTTTCTCATCCACTCCAGTTAAGCTCCCTAGTAAAATAGCGGCATCTGTTACTGTTCTAGCAAATGGTCCAGCTGTATCTTGCGAATAAGTGAATGGAATAATTCCTCTACGACTAATTAGACCGACAGTCGGTTTAATGCCAACTACAGAGTTTTGAACAGCGGGGCTCAAAATAGAAGCATCGGTTTCTGTCCCAATAGATACTACTGTAAAGTTAGCGGCAACTGCTATCGCAGAGCCTGTACTTGAGCCCCCAACAAACATACCATCCTTACCCGTTCCGTATGGATTAATTGTTTGACCACCTCTTGCACTATATCCAGCCCACATTTTAAAAGACATTGCATTTGCTAATTCTGTCATATTCGTTTTTCCTATTATCACGGCCCCTGCTTCTCGCAGTTTAGTAACGAGAAATGCATCTTCACTACTTATATTTTGTTCTAGAGCAATCGTACCTGCACTTGTATGCATGGAGTCATTCGTTTCAATATTATCCTTAACCAAAACAGGTATACCATGTAGCGGACCCCTTACACCCTTTGTCTTTCTTTCATGATCTAACGCTTCTGCAATAAAAATAGCATCTGGATTGATTTCTAAAATTGAATTGATTTTCGGTCCGTCTTGATCATACTTTGCGATTCTATAGAGATAATACATCACTAGCTCTTTTGAAGTTAACTTTCCAGATTCCATTTCATTTTGAATATCTTGAATTGTTAGTTCCGTTTTTAAGATTGGATTAAACTGAATTTCCATTTATATTCTCCCTTATATGAACTTTTTTAGCGTATACCCCTTACTTTTTCATTTTTTCACCTCAACACATCCTAAATTAATATCCCTTTAAAGAAATTCAATTTCCTTATTTAAACACCTTTAATTTCCCGAAAAATAAAAAAAGTCTGAAACGGATTAACCTTCGCTTCAGACTCTTACATTACTGTGCGTATACTTCATCTAACAAATGTAAAAACTCACCTTGTTTCCCAGCTAATTCAGGGCATTTTGCAATATTAATCCATTCGTAGCAAAATACTAATCCTTTATCTTCCTCACCAGCACTTACAATATGTTCCCAAGTATCCTTTACATCTGTTAGTAAAGTTACATGGAAAAAGTGGCGTTTTTCATATTCCTGTTTTTCTTTCATATGTATAATGTAATCTGCTAAAAAACGCTCTATGCATAAATGACGCAATCCGGATTCTTCCTGTACTTCACGCAATATAGCCGCTTCTAACGTTTCACCTTCATCAACCGTTCCCCCTGGCACTTGAATACCAGCTTCATGTATATCACGATGTTTAAAAACAAGTAATTGCATAACCCCCTCTTTTTCTCTTGTAATATATGCATGTACTTTTTTCTTATATAACATCGTCATTGTACGCCTCTCCCCTCAATTGTTCACTCTGTTACTTCTTCAAGCGTCAGTTGATTATCATACAAATATGTAGCTTGTGGATTTCCCACATACCTTACGTGCCATGGTTCATACCGATAGCCCGTAATCGTCTCTTTCGCTTTTGTGTATCGAATCACAAAACCAAATTTATGGGCATTTTCAGAAAGCCACTGACCTTCTTTCGTTTCCCCAAAAACCGTCTCTAACTGAAATTTAGCAGATTGAGACGTAATATCCATAGCTAGTCCAGTTTGATGCTCACTTGTACCAGGAACCGCGCTAGACATTGCTGTTTTTGCTTCTCCATCTTGTTTTTTATACATCGTATTTAATGCTTTTTGTCGATCAAAAGATCTAAATCCAGAAACTGCAAACAGGAAAATACGCTCGTTGTCAGCCTGCTGAAACATATCCTCAAGCGCCCTCGCTGCCTCTTTTCTCATCTTTTTCTTTTCTTGATCACCTTCACTAGAGTAGCGCACTTTCGGAATAACTAAATCTGGCGGTCTATACCCATCTGGTAAACGCCTACTTTTATTCACAAGTACAAGCATTGAATTCGGATTATTAATTACCGCAATATCCCCATCCATATTAGCAATCGTTTCTTTTGCTTTCGGAAATATGCTATTTACACTTACTTCCCGCGCCTGCTTATCCTTATACATTTTATAATTGATTCCTGCTACTCCAACAATAATTATTGCAGCTATGATACCAAGTAGTGCCCATCTTTTTTTCATATAACGACCTCTTATTTTAATAATTTGGCCATTTCATACTCATCGATGCCCTTTCCATCGATAATAAGAGCAGCTTTTTTGACACCTTCTTTCTCAAATCCAGCTTTTTTATATAGTGCCTGAGCTCTTGTATTGTGGGCCATTACTGTTAATTCTAAACGCCATACATCATGTAATTTTTCCCACTTCTCAACCTCTTTAAACAATCTCGTCCCAATACCTCGCCCGTTATACTCTTGCAAAATACCAATTACAATGGTTGCTACATGCCTCTTTCTTTGAATGTTATTTCCATTCACTAATATAAAACCTACTATCCTCTCATCTTCAACTGCTACAAATATTGTTGCATATTCATTTTCTATAAAGCGATGGATCATTTTTTCTTGTTGCTCAGCTGTAGTTTTTCTTTCTCCTGGTTCATATAACATAAACTTCGTTTCTTCATCTAATTGCTTACTTAATTGCAAAAATGATGCTGCATCTTCTATTTCGATTTCCCTAATCACTTCAATCACCCTACCAGTTTCATAATAAAAAGTTTTCCTTATAAAAAGATTTTCTCTACTTTCCCGAAAATCCCTTTGTAAATCTCCTACTATAAATTGACAAATTTCGATATTACTATAACAACGACAAATTATGTCTATTCTGTGACGTCTCATCATTACAAAGAAAAAACGCAAGCATTACACTTACGTTTTTTCAAAAATACTGTGAACTCATCTTCATCAGGTGAGGTCTCTCACCAATTTAAATTTCACTTTATCCATTCACTTTTTCTGCCTGCCAAAAATATTCACCAAATGCTTTAGCAAGTGCATCAATTGATCGATTCAATTCTTCCTCTGTATTATCTACACCGCCAACTTCTATTAATATCGCTTGTCCTGATAGGTCTTGATTATAGATTCCATTTCCTGTCTGGAACCCTTTTTGAATGACCCCACGACTCACTCCTGGATATTTCTTATTAATCGCCTCATGTAAAGCTGTCGCTAATTGTAAGTTTTTTTCATAGTTTTTATTTCCTTTCCCTACTACAAATGCAAGCTTTGCATATGATTTATCTCCAATTGTTTTTGTCGTTACATTCTTTCGGGCACTATCACGATGCAAATCAAAAAAGTATTGAAGATCTTTATTTCCAGCCATAGCTTGCTGCACAATTTCTCGTGACATCTTATACGAACTATTACTGTTTAAACCTTTACTTATTAACTTTTGACCAACATCACTCTTATCGTTAGTGGCGCCAATTCCTTCACCTTCTAGTTGTTCACGGAAACGGTCTCCTAATATAGAAATATTCGATACAGAACTCGTTGCTTTATTCGGATTCGGGTCATTCGTTAAGTTAAGTAAAGGTAAATAGGATTCCCAGCTATGTGTATGATAAATAAACGCAACTTGTCTTTTCCCGGTCGTTTGGGACGGCTGTTTTTTCTCTTTACTCGTATCTTGTTTAGGTGCTTGTCCAGTTCCACTAGTCCGTTCCTTCACTACTTCTTCAAGAGGGACACTCGACTCTATCGGTAAGTTAGAATAATTTGTACCCTCACCCGCAATAACAATTTCTGTATCGTACTTACCAAACCCAGGGAGCTCTTTCCCGACAAAACTGCGTACATCATTAAAGCGAATATTTGTAGCCATAGAAAAGAGAAAAGAAGAAATTGAAAAATCTTGATTCAAATTTCGATACTCCTGTGTAAAATAATGATTCTCTTTTCCAAGTACATACATGTAACCATTCATCGATAACTCATTTAACCAATTATATAAATACATTGACTTCGTCTCTTTCATAGAGGTTACCATCATACTAATAAGAAAAAAAGTCGCTAGCACTGTAGTAATAACAAATAAAACTAACTTACGCATGCTTGTAAACTTCATAAAAAAAAAGCCCCGATTCATACTATCACCTCTCTATTTCAAGTTATGTACAAGCCCTAGAGAATAGACCGTTAAAATTTCGGCTATATTGTTAATGAGGTGAAATGAATTGAAGCTATTAATAGGAATATTACCAATCGCTCTATCATTCATTTTTTATTTGTCCGCTAAGCATCCAAAAGTCTCTATTGTGCTACATATTTCTGCGTACTTGGCACTGTATGTACTCGGTACAATTATTTCCATTAATATATACGATGTTTTAATACAAGATTTAGTTTTCATGACAAGCATTCATGGAATTTTACTGAATCCATTTTTCCTTATTGCAGGAGCGTATATAGGAACTTACACTTTGTACCTACTTTTGTCTCACATTATTATGAAAATAAAAAATGGAGCGTAATGAAATGCAACCACCATTTATCTGTCATACATGCAAAAAAAGAATTGTAAGAAAGAAAGATCTTATTACAGCCACATGGTGCTTCCGCTTTTATTTATTTCACAGTGATTGTTTTAAACGACAGCAAGTGTTCATCTCACGGTTTCTCCCTGTGAATACACTTTTCAATTTCTTTCTTATTGTATATGGACTTATTTTTGGCAGTATTCTTATGATTACAGAACCATCTATTATTTGGCTGACTTTCTTTTTCCCCATTTTTTATCGGTTTCTTTCTTATTATTATGTTGAACGTTTTTTCTCTACATAACGAGTTGACTGTCCTTTAGGAATGCTTAAACATAGCCACTCATTTTCTTTTAACATTTTACCGATGTAAATAATCTGTCCAATATGCAATGCATAATGAGAAATTTGCCTTTCAATTGCTTGCAGGACCGTATGAGCTTCACCACGAATGTATACCGTCTTCAATAGATGTTCCGGCAATATCGTATTCATCGTATTAAAAACGTATTCCCATCCTTCTTGCCACGCTGCAAGGGCTTCCTTCTTTGAAGAATAGCCTCCTTCAAATTCACCATCTCGGTCACGATCAACTTTTTCACCATCAGATGTTAAAAAATCCGTCCATCTAGAACGCATATTACCATGCAGATGCTTTATAATAATCGCTATACTATTTGTTTCTTCATGAGAAGACCATTGTATTTGTTCGTATGATAATTGAGAAAGTGCCCGTTCCCCTTGCTTCTTTGTTGCTTTAAAGTTCGAAATCGCACATTGTAAATATTCTCGTCCGATACCCATATTAGCCCCTGCCTTCACCCTAGCTAATTTTTGTTCCATTTGGCAATTCCATATTAGGCTGAAGCAACACAACATCATCAGCTTCAGGAACGCCGCCAAGCACAAGCACTTCCGATTTAAATCCAGCTACACGCTTTGGCGGGAAATTTACAACAGCAACAATTTGTTGACCGACTAAACCTTCTGGGCTATACCTTTTCGTAATTTGAGCACTTGACTGCTTTATCCCAATTTCTCCAAAATCAATTTCTAGTTTAATCGCTGGAACTCTCGCTTCTTTAAATTCCTCTGCATGTATTACAGTTCCAATTCGCAAATCCAAATTTAAAAAATCTTCAAAATTAGCCATTTTATCATTCCTCCCAATTATTACTTAGACAAAATATAAAAATCCCCTTCAAAAAAAGAAAGGTGCCTAAGCACCTTTCTTTTGTAATTTACTTGATTCATTTGATTTATAGAGGAAGAAACCGAGAATCCCGCCAATACATGATGGAATTAACCATCCGATTCCTTCGTTATATAACGGTAACATTTGTAGTACATTAGAAATCACGTCAATTTTAATGTTCGCACTTTCTAAACCGTTAAAGAAACTAATTAACAATGCACCTAAAATAGCTCCAATATAAATTGTATTACGCTTCCCAATCCACTTATGGAAATACGAAAGTACGATTAATACAATTGCAACTGGATAAATGATCATTAACACAGGTAATGTTACGGCGATTAATTGTGTTAAACCTAGGTTAGATACAATTAAACTAAATACACATACCATTGTTACAATCGTTTTATGTGAAAGTTTTGGGAATAAGTTTGTAAAGAAACCCGCACACGCAGATGTTAACCCAACAGAAGTTGTTAAACAAGCGAGTATAATAACAAGCCCCAATAAAATTTTACCACTCGTCCCATATAGCTCATTTACAACATTCGTTAAAATAAGACCACCGTTTTCTGAGACACCAAGTGATGTACTTGTTGAACCAAGATAAGCAAGTGATAAATAAATTAACGTTAAACCAAGTACAGCAATAATACCTGATACGACTGTTATTTTTGCAATTTGACTACTCTCTTTTATCCCTTTAGAGCGAATAACTTGTACAACGACAATTCCAAATACGAGAGCACTAATTGCATCCATCGTTAAATATCCTTGAATAAATCCACCAAAGAAAGCATTTTCTTTGTAAGCAGCTAACGGCGCAGCTGGCTCTCCAATTGGATCAATAATTGCCTTTCCGACAATAACAGCGACAATTAATACCAATAGTGGCGTAAGAAACTTTCCGAACCAATCCACTAACTTAGATGGATTTAATGATAAATACCACGTTATTCCGAAGAAAACTATCGTGAAAAGAAATAGCATGTACCACTCTGAAACCATTGCCTCTGATAAAAACGGCTTCATACCCATTTCAAACGAAACAGCTCCAGTACGCGGGATTGCGAAAAATGGTCCAATTGCTAAATAACTAATCAATGGGAAAATAAACGCAAATATAGGGTGGACTCTAGAAGACAGCGCTTTCAAGTCCCCCTCTACAAACGCGACAGCTGTTACAGCTAGTAGGGGTAATCCGACTCCCGTTACAAGGAATCCTATTGTAGCAATCCAAACATTCTCTCCTGCTTGTTGACCTAAAACTGGCGGAAAAATTAAATTTCCTGCTCCTAAAAATAATGCAAATAGCATTAAACCAATTGCTACCGTATCACCTGGCCTTAAACGTCCCTTCATGCTCTTCATTTGCATAGCACTTTTCCATTGTTTATCTCTATATTTTACAATATGCTATGCATCCTCCTCTCTGCTCAAGATGATAAAATATGCCCCTTACAAAGCAGTGTCTTTCTCCATAATTTCTCCATTCCCCTTATTTTTACTCTAATCATTAATACAATTGTTATTTTCGAATTTTGATTTTTTTGAATTTTTAAATCATTAGAGTGTTATTACGTGGAGTATAGTTGTCAGACCTCTTTGTTTTTATCACACATATAGTAACATATTTAGTTGCAAAATAAAAACATATTTTCAAATTGATTTTTTTGAAAATCGAAATTATCTACAATTTTTATTCTCTTACACAAATATTGTTACAATCTCTCCTATTATCCTATCGTTATTTTCAAATAACTTTACACACGTAACATAACAAAAGCCATCCAAGATAATTAGATGGCTTTTGTATGTTACTCTATCGTTTCAACTTCACGTGGATTTTTCATCTCTTCCACATACACAACTCTAAATCCGTGATCTTCTAAATCTTTCAATAATGTCTCTAATTCACCGTCGTTAAACTCTTCTCCTAATGTAAACATAATTCTACGAACTAATAAGGCATCATTATCAAAAGTCATCAAACTTTGAATACCAGTGTATTTCTTTAAAACTGTCGATAACTTTTGAATTGCTCCATTATAGTCTTGCGTTCCAATCATGACAGAGTATTTACTAGAGTGAACGCCCCATGCATCCTCTAATAACTCAAAAACTTTTTTATGCGTTAAAATTCCAAGGAAAATCCCTTTTTCGTCAACTACTGATAAATATGGCAATTTTTTTATTGTAAAAAATACTTTAAAGAAAGATGAATCTTCTCTCACAAATCCTTCTTTATCGTTTAATAATTGTATTACACTCTCATCAAGCGATCCTTTATATTCTAAAATATCTACTTTATATATATTCCCTAAAAATTTCTCTTTTTTTTCATCTAAAACTGGTACACAACGATACCCCGTTTTATTTAAATGCTCTAACGCTTCCCCTATCGTAATCGAACTTGAGCACAGTAAAACTTCCCTTTTCGGCACGTAATTCCCTTTAATCCTCATAAAAAGCCTCCTTATGTTAAAATACTTTCTGTGCCATAACTATATTATATTTTCAGAAAAAAATAAATAATTTATTTTATTTTTCTGAAAATTTTCCATTTTCTTGTCATAATTTATTCATGAATCCTTCACTTGCACTTTCTTCAGCATCTAAAACCCTTCCTCTGAATTCTGAATCACTTCAATGTATCATTTGTACGGACCTAGTTGCTTTTTAGAAAAGTAATGATTTGTCTCCTTACTTTTCATTAATATATTTCCTTTTATAATTAAAAAATAGGTAGCTATTAGAAAGTAGATCACCCCAAATAACCAATCCAAATTTGTAGCCAGATTGTGTAAAAGAATATATCTCATATATACATAACCAATTGGAACATGTAGTAATACAACCGCACCTAATCCCGGATTATATATTGTTTTAGCTTTTATATTCGCAAAAATACCATGCCATATGAATTGAAAAAATCCCATTAAAATAGGTGCCAACCCAAGCCATATTATATTTTGAAAGAAAACCGGGAGTAAATAAAAAACATACGTAATCAAAATATTTATTACCATAGCAGATTGCGTATTTAATGGATAGCGATCTGGTATATCACTTTTAAATATAACTACATTAAATAGACCAGCAAAATAACCTGGCCAACGATACTCTTCAAATTGATGCACTAAAATGGCCACAAAACTTAACCATAACAGTACTTTCATTTCACTCATTTCTCCCAAATTCGCGACTAAACAAACTACGACAACAATAGCGACCACTAATCCTATATCACACCAATGCTTTCTAAAGAAACTAGCCATCTCTATCACCCACTATCTCAATTTTTATAAAAATAGCGTTCAATTAGGAAATCAATCTGTTTTTCTACAGATGGTACTTTTATATCTGCCCCTGATTCGAGAATTGGCATCATTAATGTGGGAAGAAAAATAGATCCAAATATTTGTACTGTCATCATCATTAAAATTTCCTGATCCGTTTCATTCGTTATTTCGCTCAAAATATTCTTCACTTTACTAAAACCTAGCCTCTTCAAAAAATCCCCATATTCGTATTGAGATGTAAATGCCGTAGTTCCCATTGCAATAATCTTCCTAACTAACTTCGGATATTGCCGAATTACTAGTACATAATCCAATAAAAATATTTTTAATCTTTCTTTTGCTGGCACTGTAATATTATCTAAAATAGAAAAAGTGCCTTGAAAGCTAATTAATAAGACTCTAATCGTCTCACTAATCAACTTTTCTTTTGAACCAAAATGGTAATTTACAAGCGCGATATTTACATCTGACAATGCTGCAATTTTTCTTATCGTTACCCTTTCAAAACCTTCTTTTTTAATTAATTCCAATGTTGTATTTAAAATCTTTTCTTTCGTTGATACGTTTTCATTTCCCTCCAATTTATATCCCCCCTCTAGAATTTATTAGTTAAACAAAGATTTAAACACCGTTTAATTACATGGTATCACTTTCAAATTAAAAAAATCTATTTAATCCTTTCGACACTTCCCTACATTTCTCTTCATTCCATACAAAAAGTGTGAAAATGCAAAACTGTTCACGCTTTTTGTATTCGTACTGTTACATACCCGTTTCTGCTTTATATTTCATACATAAAATAGATTTCTAAAAAGAATTTAAAACTATCCATCTACCGATACTTAAAGAAAAATATATTGTAACTTGCTCCAAAAACGGCTAAAATAAGAATAAGAATTTTCTGAATATTCCAAGAGTAGGTGGTTATATGTCCTTATTACGCTCACATATATACAAATTAATAATTGGTGTTATTGTTATTTTTGCCATAAGTCCAATTCCAGCTCTTTTTATTACACACAATTACTCTTATCAAAATGGATTTATTAGCATTTTTCAAAACTTCGCACAGCTTTCTTCTATATCAATTCCAAAGGTTGATTGGATGCATGAATCTATCTTTTTCTCAGCAAATCAAATGATACATACTTCTAATCATTCAACACCATTATTCCCTTACATATGGGAAATATATTTTATATCGATTGTTCGTTTTACTTTTACCCTTGCGATCGGATTTTTCATAAGTTTGGGTATCGGCCATTTATTTTTCAAAGTACCTAACTCGTTTAAAAAGTTTACTACTGTATTGAATTGGATACCTTACTCTTTTTGCACTGTAGTATTACAATGTTCAGTCTTATTACTACTTCTATACGTCGCACAATTTATAAACCTTCCTTACTACTCATCTTTTATCATCGTATGTAGTACTTCCATGATTATCGTTATGCAAGCAATAAAAAAATGGATTCCTTTCTTGAAAAACACAAATGAATATGAAATAAAACATGATTCTTTTCTTGTGGATACATTGTTTTTGGCGCTTACTTCGAATCATAAATCAATTTTAGGTTCCATTATTCTTTCATTCGTTTTTATGGAATGCGTTTTTCATACAAGTGGACTGTTACAATTTATCGTTCAATTTGGCGGAAATTCACCCATAATTGTTACAATAGGCTTATTACTACTCTATATCCCATATAGCATACTTTCTTTTCTTCAAACACTATGGACCACAAACTACTCCAAGCAACAGTCATATACTTTAACAAGAAGTGTTCCAAAACCTTAATTTGAAATTACCCTCTATAATCTAAAAGTAAGGGGTTATTCCTTTTGTATAGCGGACAAAATAACAGCAAATTCAAAAACTATTACAGAAACATACCAATATTTACCCTTTTCCTTTGACTATTCTTTTCATTTGGATTTATTATAAAAGTATAACATAATTGCAGGAGGTGACATCTTTATTCCAAACCTTGGAATAGAGAACACACTTGGACATATTAAATATTTTTCTCATATTTGTACTTATTCTTATTTCTGGCTTTTTCGTCGCATCAGAATTCGCTGTTGTAAAAGTACGTAAAAGTCGAATTGACCAACTTGCAAATGAAGGTAATAAACAAGCTTTAGCTGCAAGAAGTGTCCTATCTAATTTAGATGTTTATTTATCAGCTTGTCAACTCGGCATTACGATCACTTCTTTAGGGCTTGGTTGGCTTGGTGAACCGACTGTGGAGCATATACTACGACCGCTCTTTGAAAAAATTAATATTACTGGAACAATGGCTAACACTTTATCTTTTGTTATTGCTTTTAGTGTTATTACATTTTTCCACGTTGTATTAGGTGAGTTAGTTCCAAAGTCTTTCGCAATTCAAAAAGCAGAAGCAATCACACTCAAATTTGCAAGACCACTTATTTTATTTGATAAAATTATGTATCCATTCATTTGGCTACTAAATAGTGCAGCTATATTTTTCACAAAACTACTCGGATTAGAACCTGCGAAAGAAAATGAACTTGCTCATTCTGAAGAGGAATTGCGACTCATTTTAGGTGAAAGTTTTAAAAGCGGTGAAATAAACCAAACCGAATATAAATATGTAAATAACATTTTTGAATTTGATGATCGAGTTGCGAAAGAAATTATGGTTCCTCGTACCGAAATGATTTGCTTATCTACTGAAAATACGTTAGAAGAAAATATGGATATCGTCGCTACTGAGAAATATACACGCTATCCAATCATTGAAAAAGATAAAGATGATATCATTGGGATGATCAATACGAAAGAAGTATTCCATGATCAAACGAAAGGTATTTATAAACCACTTGAATCTTATATACATCCTGTTCTAACTGTATTTGAAACAGTTCCAATTCGTAAAACGTTAGTCCACCTTCAAAAAAATCGCGTTCAGATGGCAATCGTTATGGATGAATATGGTGGCACTGCCGGACTTTTAACGATGGAAGATATTCTTGAAGAAATCATTGGAGAAATTCAAGATGAATTCGATGCGGATGAACCACCTATGATTGAAAAACGTACACCTAAGCTTACTGTTGTAGATGGAAAGGTACTTATTTCTGAAGTAAATGATATGTTTGGCCTACATATTGATGATAGTGATTTAGATACAATCGGAGGGTGGATTCTCTCTCAAGCAGTTGACTTAAATATTGAAGCTGGCTATTCCATTGAATATGCTGGTTTTCAATTTAAAGTATTAGAACTTGATGGACATCAAGTCAAAAAAGTTGCTGTACATAAACTAGATATTAAAAAGGAGCTATAAAGTGACTGTTTTATTAACAATTTGTATCATTGCCTGTTTCATTGTTTCATTTCTCGCCTTTATTTATCCCATTATCCCTGGCATACTAGCTGTCTGGGCTGGATATTTGATTTACCATTTCGGTATAAATGGAGGAGAATTAACAACTTCTTTTTGGATTATTCAAGTCATTTTCACTCTTTTCATTTTCGTTGCTGATTTTATTGCAAATGGATATTTCTTAAAAAAATACGGTAGTTCTAAATGGGGCGAACGTGTCGGAATGATTTCTATCATTGTTGGATCGTTTTTCTTCCCACCATTCGGACTTATTATCATACCGTTCTTATCAGTATTTATAACAGAACTAGTGCATAAAAAAGCGCCAAAAGATGCCTTTCTAGTTGGAGTCGCTACTGTAGTTGGTTTTTTAAGCAGTACAGTAGCGAAAGCAATTCTCCAAATCATTATGATTATCATCTTCGTATGTTATATCATCTTTTAACCATCCCGACTTCGGGATGGTTTTTTAATATGCAATACCTACTCGGCTATTTTCATATATGTTTTTCTTACATAGATCCCATGCAAAGTGTGCCGTATCACCCACTGTAATTTTTGATCCACCTTCTGGCAATATATCTTTTTCAGTTCGATATACCTCTGTCGCCTCACCATCTATTAAATGTGTCGGACAAACAACTGTCCAACATAAATTATTACTATTACTTAGTACCTTATATGCAGCCAAATGATCTTCTGCTGCTGTTGTCGTTTTCCTTTTGGATTCCGTCGATTGGAAACGATATAAATTTGGATTTGTTCTTGCTTGTAAAATACCGGCTGTTCCTACTGTAATAATTTTATGAACCCCTGCTTCTTCCATTTGCTTTATAATTTGTGGCATACTCTTCGCTAATGTTCTATTTTGATCCGTTCCAAGTGCACTAATTACTATATCACTTCCTTCTATCGCTTTCTTTATATCCTTTTCGTTCAATACATTACCTTCTATAACTCGTAACCTTTCATGTTGTATTTCTATTCTATTTAAATCACGCGCTAATGCAGTCACTTCAGCTGAATCCTTTAATGCTAAATTAATTATATTTGAACCTACTCGTCCTGTTGCTCCCAATATACATACTTTCATTTGTTTTCCCCCTCTTTCATTCTCTTTCTATTTTTCAATAATCTCAATCAATTTACAACAAAAAAGCTTCCTCATATAAAAGAGGAAGCTCTATTATTACATTATTTCTTTTCTTTAGAATCCGTAGACTTCTCAGTTCCGCTTGTTTCTTTATCCTTTTTGTCCTCTTGTTGTGTAGTTGTTTCGTCTTCTTTCTTCTTGTCCTCACCTTTACTACAACCTACCATTAATAAAGAACTTGCAAGTGCCATAGCAGTTAATGATTTAACCCATTTATTCATTTGCGTTTCCCCCTTGTGATAGAATATGTACAACCTCATATTACTCTCTATTTTTAAAGAAGAGATTGAAAAACAGTAAATATACGGTAAATTTTTGTAAATTTTCTGATAACAAAACCTAATTTAAATTTATATATTTCATTTCCAATTGATACACAATAAAACTAGTTTTTCCCTCTCAATGGACGTAAAAAAACTAAGGCGCATACCATTCCGCCTTAGTTTCTCATGCAAACTTTTCATTTTCATATAGATGTGTAATCTTATATTCCTTCTTCATAACATATTGCCACACACTATAAGCGTAACGGTTCATTTTCAAGAAACAATTTTCCAAAAATGAGCGAAACTCCGGATTAGCAACCTCCACTGCAACTTGAGCAAACTTTAAAGCTAATCGTTTCAAGTGCGCAATATAACAGGTTGCAATATGAATATCCCCTGTATATTTACTAACTGTCTCCTTTTCCATTTCATGCAAATCAAACTCCGTTGTTTCACAGGTTATATGCTGCACATTCTCTCCTTCTTGAAAATTTACTTGTTCATTATATGCTTGTAACATATATGGTAAATGGTGCTGTAATAGATTTTTTAATTCTTCGTCTCTGACCTTTCCAGCATACTCTCCAACCTTGTATATTAGCATATAACTATATCTCATTAATTCTTTCATACAGTCCATTAAAGCGCCTCCCTTCTCTTTTGTCCATATGCTATAAATATGATGCTAAAACATTCGCTATTCTTGCTAAAAACCAATCCCATCCACTAATTTTCTCAAAATCTTCTTCAGAAAATCGTTTTGATTTATGAAAGTCTACCTGTAATCGACTCCATACTTCATCAACAACTGTTTTATCATATATGATACAGTTAGACTCGCAATTTAAATAAAAACTTCTATTATCAAAATTCGCTGTCCCAATATCAACAATTTCTCCATCAATGATTGTTACTTTCCCATGAAAGAATCCATTTCGATATTGATAAATCTCCGCTCCAGCATGTAACATATCTTTCAAATATGGATAGGCAGCTTGTTTTAACAATATGGCATCACTTTTAAATGGCACGAGAATTTTTACATTAACACCACGATTTAATGCAGCTTTTAACTCTTTCACCATTTCTTTACTTGGTACAAAATATGGTGTAGCGATAATTAAAGACTTTTTAGCCTTTTTTAAAAGTGTCCCATACTTTTCCCATAAGCCTTTTCCATTTGAAAATAAATATTGATATTTCACATTCCCTAATGTAGGTATACTTTCATGTATAGGCATTTTTTCTCCTGTATCTTCTTTCCAATCTTCGGCGAACTTTCTTTCCATATCCGCTGCACCATCACCATGGATGCGCACGTGATAATCACGCCATGGCCCAAACTTCGGATCTTGTCCAAGGTACTCCTTTCCGATATTAAAGCCACCGACGTATGATATCTTTCCATCTATGGTAACAATGCGTCTATGATTCCGTTGATGCAAAGAATAGAACACATTTTTCAGTTTCAGTTTTTTACTAAATGTAAACTTCACACCGTTTTCCTTTAATCGGCTAATTACCTTTTTCTTCAACTTATATCCGCCTATCCGATCGACTGACAATTTCACTTCTACTCCGCTAGATGCTTTTTTCTCTAATAACTGTAAAAACTCTTGGCTTATTTCATCTTTTCCTACAATATAAAAATGGATATATATATACTTTTCTGCATCATTTATATCGTCAAATAATTTTCTATATAACTCTTCACCGTTCGTATATAGTTGAAATTCACCTAATCGAACTTGTCCTAATTCATATTCACTAGCCATTTCCTTCCCCATTTCCACATCGATGTTCATCCAAATGAATACACCTATTAAACAAAGAATTATAGCGAAAAAGTGCTTCATGGATAAATTCCTTTCTCCACTTACTGTTATTTCTATATCTTCCCTTTTTTATTACATTATCATTCAAGAAAATATGTCATTGCATGATATATGTCCATATCAAACAATAGCTCATTTGCATATTGTATGTTGTATCTTAAAATAAAAGGAGGAAATAACAATGGGCTTCGCACATGGTAATGGATTTGCGCTACTAGTCGTATTATTTATCCTCTTAATCATCGTCGGTGCTGCTTGCTTCTGCTAAGTAGCTACTGTCATATGATATGTGGATGAAAAAACTATAAAAGCGGACACCTATTTTTAGGTGTCCGCTTTTCATTTTAAAACCATTTCCGCCTACTATAGTAAATTAAATGGCTAAATATTCATCTCAAAAGGTTAACAATGTGGCTACTTTCTTACTCTCTGCCTTACGTATATGACGCTGTTCTGCACGTAACACAGCAATACGATGTAATTCTTTCTCTTCTTCTGTTTCAGGGATAACACGCGGTACAGGAACTGGATTATTTTCCTTACTAAGTGCCACAAAAGTAACGAATGACGTTGCCGCTATACGCTTCTCACCTGAGATTAAATCTTCAGCCACTACCTTCACAAACACTTCCATTGAAGTTCTTCCCGTCCAAATTACGAAAGATTCATAACTAACACAATCTGAAGAACGAACAGGATGTAAGAAATCGACCCAGTCCATAGATGCTGTGACACATTCCTTTCTCGAATGTCTGGATGCTGAAATAGAAGCAACCATATCCATCTCCGCTAATATCTTCCCACCAAATAGCGTGTTATGATCATTTAAATCTGTTGGGAATACTCGGCTCGTTTTGAACACCCTTGACTCATTGGCTGTTTTCCCCTTTACTTCTGTCATTGTTATCACCCCTTTAATGATTTATCCCTAATATTTCAATAATCACTATACGAAATGAACTACACGTTTAATATTAACAACATTCAGAACTTTTAGTCCACAAAAAAGAACCGATCCTATCAATCGGCCCCTCTAAATACATATTGTTCTTTCGGCTGTTCAACTTTATTCCATTTCGTTACTTCTAATACAGGAATATTCGCATGAAACGGCTGATAAAATTCAGTAGAAATTTCTCCCTCTATTTGAATCCAATCATCATTTTTCCATTCTACACCTTCTGGTTTTTTCACTAACATACCATACACACCAGAATCTGCTACACAATGTATAATACCGAAACGGAATAAGAAGTATTGTTCTTTTTTAGAAGAATCATCTCTAAAAACAAACCCTTTAAAAGATAATTTTTTCCCAGTAAACTCGCCAGGATAATTGTAAATTGTTTCCATACCCTTTAGGAAGTCTTCATCTTTCAAATTAATATTGTCTTTCGTAACAAACTCTTTCTTCCCTTTTTCCATTACACCGCGGTATCCTTCTTTCCCGTAATAAATGCTCGTATCAGGTCTTAGAAATTGTCTTGTCATAAATGGATCCTTACTTTCTGCTTGTGCAACAGGAAAATGAAATCCTTTCGCCTTAACAATATCTGAATCTAACGTTGCAATCGGGAAAAATAAGCCTGAGATAATCGGAAAACAAAACAATGAGTACGAAAATGCTTTTTTCCACCATGTATTCTCATCTTTTGAATGATCATGCCCGCAATGGCTATGGTCACAACTGCAATCATTTTTCTCTTTTTCCTTTTGGTGCTCTTTTTGGAAAACGACGATAATTTGTACAATCGTTAAGAAACCTAAAATAATTGCTGCTGTTGTTGATAAATAAGCATACTTCATATTGATATACTTCGTAATGTTACCCGAAATATGAAGCTGCGCAATTAATATTGTAAAACCTAATAATATATACGCTCGAAACATAACCTACCACCCCATCGCATAAATGAGTAGTGAGCTTGCATAAACAACAAGTGTAACTGTAACTGTAACGACAATTACAAATTTCGTTTTAAATGTCGCAAGCATCATAAACATATTTTTAATATCCACCATCGGTCCGTAAACAAGGAACGCGACAAGTGATGCTGTTGAAAATGTACTTTGGAATGATGAAGCAATAAACGCATCCGCTTCTGAACAAAGTGATAATATGTAAGCAAGTCCCATCATAACAGCTGGTGAAGAGAACGGCCCTTGTCCTATAGCAAGAAGTGTTGAAGTTTGTACGAACGTTTGAACTGCAGCTGCAATTAACGCACCTAATACTAAATATTTTCCCATCGAGAAAAATTCCTCAACAGCATGCGTACATACATCCCACATTTTTTTACGTAATGGACGCTTATGATTCACTTCTGGGAAGTGATCATCTCTTAATTGATGTTCTCTAAACATAAATGATAATATAATTCCAACGATAATTGCTACGATAATCGCTACAATAGAACGATACCATACCATGTGCATACTACTTCCAAAGGCAACGTATGTTGCAAATAAAACAACTGGATTAATAATTGGCCCAGTTAACATAAATGCAATCCCCGCATATGGCGGAACCCCTTTTCCGATTAATCGTCTTACAATCGGAACAATTCCACATTCACAACCTGGAAACAACATCCCTAAAAAAGTAGCTACTAAAACAGACAGAAATCGGTTTTTCGGCATCCATTTTGCTACCATATCTTCTGTCACGAACATTTGAATGAATCCTGAAATAAATACACCAATGAGCACGAAAGGAAGTGCTTCGATCAATATGGAGATAAAAATTGTATTCATTTGCAGGAATGCTTTCGGTAATTGAAACAATTCCATGATGTATTTCCTCCAACTTTTCATTAACAATATGTAATTTTAACCCCATTTCATTAATTGGACAAGGTTTATATGGAATACATACCCTTTATATACATTACATTGTACAAGTTATATTCTATTCAAAATTTGAGATTTCATAGCAAAAAAGCTGCTCTAGCGTAGTTATATAACTATGCTAGAGCAGCTTTTTTATCGTTAAAAGTAACGTTTCTTCCAAAAAACAAAAGCTAACGTGAAAGATAGTGTTACACATATGATGAGTACAATTACAAAACCGTGGGCTTCCCCTTCAAACGGAACCTTTACGTTCATTCCAAAGAAACTAGAAACCATCGTCGGTAAAGATAAAATGATCGTAATTGACGTTAACAGTTTCATAACACTATTTAAATTATTTGATATAACGGAGCTAAAAGTATTCATCATTCCACTTAAAATGTGACTATATATTTCCGCCATTTCAATAGCCTGTTTATTTTCAATTAATACATCTTCTAATAAATCTTGATCGTCTTCATACATTTTTAAAAATGTACTATTACGCATTAACTTTTGAATCACAATTTTATTAGCCTTTAATGACGTTGTAAAGTATACTAAACTTTTCTCAAGGCCTAATAATGTGAAAATCTCTTTATTTTTCATTGACTGATTTAATTGATGCTCTAAATCAATTGTTTTTCGATTTATTTGCTTTAAGTATCTTAAATAATAAGTAGAAATCGTATATAAGAGCTGAAGTGCAAAGCGCGTCTTCTTAAACGTATAAAATTCTTTAATACGTTGATTAATAAAACGTTCAAAAATTGGGTTTTCTTCTAAACAAATTGTCACAAAGCAATCTGGCATCACAATCATACCTATTGGAATCGTGTCATAAATCGAATTTCCTTCTTCGTCATGTCTAACTGTCGGAATATCCACGATAATTAAAGTATTATTGTCTTCCTTTTCAATACGAGAGCGTTCTTCATCATCCAAAGGGTCTTTAATGAAATCTAAGTCTACATTTAAAGTTTGTACTAGATATTGAATTTCTTCTTCTGTTGGATGAAGTACATTAATCCAGCACCCCTTTTGCATTTCCTCAATCTCTTGTAGTTTTCCGTTTCGGTCTGTTAAATATATATTTAACATACTATCACCCCGATTCTTTTTACATGTAGGAATCTACCTCTCTTAAATCACAGTTTTTAAACCGCCATTCTCAGCATATGAAACATACGTTTAAATTTCAATAGAAAAATTATTTTGAAAACGTTTTTATAAGAAAAATATTATAAACATAGAAAAAGACAGAGTGCTCTCTGCCTTAAAAGCTTATGTTGCCTTTATAACATATTTAGAAAGCATCCACAAGTTAAACCCAACTGAAATCGTATAGCCCGCGTATGTTGAAATAATAAAACTTACATAATCGAAATACGGAAGCAATACAATATTTAAAACTATTTTCACAATAATTCCAATCACTAGTCCTAGCACCGTCTTCTGCTGTTGATTGATTCCTTGTAGCATAGCAGCCGTTACTGTAAAAAGAGAAAATAGTATGCAAGCAGGAGCATAATACTGTAAAATGATTCTCCCCATCTCTGGATCATTTCCAGCACCGAATAAAAGAGTATATACAGGCTTGGCTAACACAATCATTCCAATTGCAGCCGGCACCGTAATCGCTACTACTAATACATTTGTTCTCGTAAAATGTTTGTACAATAGCTTCGTATTTCCTGCTGTGTAAGCTTTCGTCATCTCTGGTACGAGAGACATACTAAAAGCTGTCGCAACGGATACCGGGATGAGCACAACCATTTGAACAAGACCAATTATCGCATTAATTTTTTCCGCTTCTCCTTGCATATACCCTATTTGTATAAGTAGTTTATTAATTGTAAATGTATCAATAGTCTGATACAACGGAATTGCTAAGCCCACCACAACAAAAGGAATAGAATATGTAAAGAGCTCCTTATACAATGAGAAAAAGGATTTTGTTGTTTGTGGTATACTTGCCATCTCTTTTTTCTTTAAGTGCCTTCTCCTTCTTATATAATATGCACTTAAAACAGTTAATCCACCTACAGCTCCCATAAATGCACCGAACGTTGAAATACCAACCGCTAATGAAACAGACGCTTTTAAAACATATAAAACGACAAAGCTTCCTATTAAAATGGTTAAAACCCGAAAAAATTGCTCTACAACTACACTTAATGCAGAAGGCCCCATCGATTGGAATCCTTGAAAGAAGCCCCTTAATAAACTCATTACTGGCACAAGTATTAACGCAAAACTTACAATTCGAATATTAGTAGTAACCGCTCCTACACTATTCCCCGTTTGATCATTTCCATCGATGACAAGCTTAGCTAAATGCGGAGCTAGCATATATAACGTAAAACACGAAATGACTCCCATTATAAACATAAACACGATTCCACTTTTCAACACTCTCTTAACCGTATGATAATCATTCAGTTGATCATATTTTGATACCATTTTTGAAACTGCAAGTGGTAATCCCATTGTCGCAATGCTGAGCATAATTGTATAGGGGCGATATGCATACGTATATAAAACATACCCACTCGTACCGACCATTGCTGTAAATGGTATAACATATATAAACCCTAACATTTTTGATATCATCGTTGCCATCGTTAAAAATATCGTTCCACGTATAAACGGTGACCCTTTCATCACATTCCTCCGCTACGCTTTATTATTATACATTATGGACAACTCTTTTTTTTTAGAACCGAACCGAAACAAATAAAAAAAGCCAATGAATTATCATTGACTTTAGCGTGTTGTTTTTTTCTTTTTCAAATATTTTAAACCGAAGTATAGAGCAATAAAAAGAACAGCTCCTATAATTATGTAATGTGTGTAATCAGATGCATACTCTTTAATTTGTCGCCAATTCCCACCAAGTTTTTCACCTAAGTATATAAATAGAATTGACCATGGAATGATCGCTACAACCGTATAAAGCGTAAATAGTTTTAATGGCATCTTAGCTAGTCCTGCTGGAATAGAGATTGCATGACGTACTACTGGGATAAAGCGCGCAGAAAATATTACGCCAGCTCCATAACGCTTAAACCAACCTTCCGCTATGTCTAAATGGTGTTTATTAATAAGCAGATATTTCCCATATTTCTCTACAACCGGACGCCCTCCGTAGTATCCAAGCCAGTATAAAAAGATTTGGGCTAAAGTACCACCAATCGTTCCGGCGATAACTGCACCCACAAAACTAATTTTACCATCCGCTACTAAAAAGCCAGCATACGAAAGTACAATTTCACTTGGGATTACTTCAATCATTAAAGCAAGAGCTACTCCAAAGTAACCTAAGCTTGCAAAAAATTGCAATAACTGATCTATTATGTTTGCTAACATGTTCTTTTTTATCTCCTTTTTTCTTCACATACCATCCCATTATTACATAAAGGCTGCAATCTGCCAATATCTTCATTTTAACAATATGTACAATTCAAGCAGGATTAATCTATTAATTTCTCTTTCTGCGGGTCTTTCATGTAGGCAAACATCTCTTTAATTTGGTCTTCTGTATTTCTAGCAATTGATAAATTAGGCAATTCATTTTCACCAAAAAACTCCACCTCTTCTGTTTCAATGCTAGTTTTCTTTTCTCCACCAATAATCTCGCATCCAATGAAAATCTTATATACATGCGTCGCCGATGGAGATGGTTGATGTTTTTCTTTATCAAATATAGCTAGTAACTTAAAATGATCTACCTCATAACCCGTCTCTTCGACAACCTCTTTTGCTGCAACTTCGGTTGGCGTATAACCGACATCAGCCCATCCACCTGGCAATGCCCATTTCCCATCGCTTTTTTCTTTCACAAATAATAACTTTTCATTTTGAAAAACAACTGCTCTTATATCAACTTTAGGTGTTTGATAGCCTGTCTCACTTGCAAATAATTTCTCTACAACTTCCCAATCAGTTTTTGTGTAATGTGACATCATCGAAATCGAAATGTCTCGTAATTGTTGGAAGCGTTCTATATCGTACACATCCTTAGAATACGTTAAACCTGCTTGGGTTATAGATTGTATTTGTTTTACCCAATCAATCCATTTAATCGTCATATATCCGCATCCCCATTCTCTTTCAAATATATTACTTCACTTTTATTGATACATCTTTATTATACAAAAAAAAGAGATTGATAACGTTTCAATCTCTTTCAAAATTAATCCAATTCATATAAGTGGTCTTGTATATATTTTCTTCTTTTATTTATATATTCATAAATCATATCAGCCTCTTGATCAAATGTTTCTAATTTTTCTTTCATATATGGATCTTGTAGTAAATATGGACGAATCAATTCACACAATCCTTCTACTTTCGGCCTCATAAACGAAACTGTAAATTGGTCTTCTAATATTTCTTCTAAAATACTTCGATACTGCTTTCTAAACACAGGTATGTCTAACAATCTTGCACTTAGCGTGTTATACCCTTGAATGCGGATATATTCATGATTAAGCGGTCTCCCTTGTACATCTCGCCCCCAAGTCGCATCATAATCCCACGGTATAACTTCAAATAAATTTGTTTCATCGTTATGATATAGTGCATAGTTATGGACAAAACCATCAAAGTTTTGCGTAAAAATAACTCCTGCTAACCATCGTAAATATTTATCTACATGTAGAAACTTCCCAATCTCTTTTTCATAGGCTTCCCTCGTCAAAGTATTCGCTTGAAATACAAATTCACTCAGTTGTTCTTCACTATTTTCATTCGAATATTTAAATTCATAACCCGCAAAGAGCTCCGTCTTAACATCTTTATCTCGTTCACTCATTAATGAAAAATTCGCATCATCATCTATCGCATAATAAATAGAACCACTCGGTAATCCTCTATTTTTCAAAAAGTTTTCATCAACCGATTCTAACTGTAAATACACACCTTGAATTTGACCATTAATTTTTATAAATACATGTTGTGATTTTGGCGAAAGTACACCAATGTTATGAAAAAAGTCTAGCGATAGTTTATTTCGTATGAGAGACGGATCCATAAACTCAGAATTCAAATGAAACTCTTTCGCACCTTGAAATTTTTTTGGTTTATAAAACATAACATGATAAGATTTTTTCTCAAACTCACGAATATGAGCTCCTCGGTATACGATATCAATGTCATATTTCTTTTTTCCATAAGTTAATTTTGCTGGCACTGGACTATCTGACCAAATGTCTTTTTTCAATTCCACTAAGTACATTGGATGAACAAAAAAATCATATGAAGGTAACATATTTTCTCATCCCTTCTCAGTTCTCTTCATTCAATGTATGCGCCTTGTCTTGTCCATACATCCGCTATCATCTATTTATAGAAAATTACACTCTTGTCCTGTTCAGAAAGACGTCATCTCTCATATCATGTTAAGGAAAAAGAATACCTTTTCAACTTAATACATGATAAGGAGGATTTCTATGAAACGTGATATTAGAAAAGCTGTTGAAGAAATCAAAAGTGCTGGGATGGAGGATTTCTTACACCAAGATCCAAGCACATTCGAATGTGATGACGATTGCTCTTCAAAAATTGAGTGTAGCGACGATTGTAAATGCCCAAGAACAAGATGTACTCGTGTGAAACATTGTACATTTGTTACAAAATGTACTCACGTTAAAAAGTGGACATTTGTTACGAAATGTACTCGTGTACGCGTTCAAAAATGGACGTTCGTTACGAAAGTAACACGTAGAAAAGAATGCGTTTTAGTTACAAAACGTACGCGTAGAAAACATTGTACTTTCGTTACAAAATGTGTACGTTTTGAAAAGAAATTTTACTGGACTAAACGATGTTACTGTAAAAAATGCGAATTCTTCCCTCACGGACACGGCGGCTCTTGCGATGATTCATGTGATCATGGTAAAGACTGTCACGATGATGGGCACAAATGGAATGATTGCAAAGGCGGACATAAATTCCCATCTTGCAAAAATAAGAAATTTGATCACTTCTGGTATAAAAAACGTAACTGCTAGTTTTTATACCACCAAAAAAAGGCCGTTTTGCGGCCTTTTTTACATTTATTGAAAGTGACTTATATCTGCAAATTGTTTCACTTTACCAATACCCTCTTCAAATTCTATTATGCTCAAACTAGCACTATGCATAAATGGATCATCCCACACATTTTCTATTTCAATTCCCGCGAAATGCCCTACAAGTAATTTTGCTGCTGCCGCATGAGAAACAATCAATATGCTTTGTCCCTTATGCTTCTCTAAAAGAAGCTGCATCCCTTCAATTACTCTTTCATAAACGGCCTCAAAATTTTCGCCTGATGTTGACTGAAAAAGATGTGGCTCATTCCAAAACAGATGTACTTCTTCTGGAAATTGCTTTTCTATATCCGCGATTGTTTGTCCTTCCCATATACCCATGTTGATTTCATAGAAATGCTCATCCGCTATAATGGGTATATCACGTTCCCCCTTTATTAACTCTGCCGTATGAAGTGTTCTTTCGCTCGGACTACTATAGATCGCATGGATTGGTAAATCTTTCATTCGATTCCCTAATTGTTTCGCCTGAACTATACCATTTTCAGTTAAAGCAGAATTTTTCCGTCCTTGCATTCGCTTCACTACATTCCACACTGTTTCACCATGCCTTGTTACATATATAGTTGTTTTCATTTCTTACTCCCCCTCACCATGTTGGTCGTAATTCCCACGGTTCAACTCTCCCTACAATCCACTCCGCTCGTTTACTTTCAATCCCTTTTATAACTCCATCAGCTATCTCTTCATGAGTAAGCCATCTTCCATATGTATCTTCTAAAATAAAACCTAAAATAATTCTATGATAACTACATCGCGTACTCCCTATTTTTTGTGCAGTCATACGTGATGCTTTACTACCTAAAATATGAAATAAACTATATGTTTTAGACGATAAATCTAGTTCTTTACAAATATTTGATAGTGCATGCTTTGCACTTGAGTGTACCCATGCAACAGCTAATGTGATCGGGCCATTTTTCTCAACTGTACTTTTAATAGCTAGCTTTACATCTTCATCATTATGATAATCTAACGAAAGGCATGTAATATTTTCTAGTGTAGAACTCATCCGCTTAACATTTTCTAATTTCACTTCATCTCGCCCGATAATAGAAACATGAAACCCTTGCTCACAAAGCCACATAGAAACTCTCTTTAGCATTCCTGTTCCACCAATTACAAGTGCATGCAAATGCTATCCCTCCCTAATAAAATGTCATATGAGGTTTCTCATCTCTATAATAATTTAAACGATCTTGCAGTGTCCCTGAGTGAAACTCAAATTTATGACCGTCAGGATCAACAAAGTATATAGATTCGCAATCTCTGACATCACGTTCTCTTCCTTTTAAAATATGAACATCATTTTCTTCTAATCGCTGTATTAGATATTCAAAGTCTTCTTGTTCAACAGAAAATGCAATGTGCGTATAAGATTGATGAATCTCATTTCTCGGAATATGTGTCTCTTCATTAAGCGCTATCCATACTCCACATATGTTAAAATACGCCAATTTCCTCCCTTTAACTAATAATTCTCCTTCTAATACTTTTTCATAAAACATAATAGAGTTTTCTAAATTAGATACCGAAAAACAAATATGATTGATTCCCCTTAACAACTATAATTCCTCCTTATACAAATAAAAGATGAGCGAAAATTCACTCACCTTTTATTGTACTATTTTTTTGTAACATATGCCCATTTATAACTGAAGTCCCCGCCAAACGTATGGTTAGCAATGCCTTTTACAAACGGCTTCTCTAAATAAGCTGTACTTTGTTGGTACGTAGGAGAAATTGCTGCGTCTTGACCAATTAAGATTTTTTCAGCTTCCGCAAGTGCATTCCAGCGTGCTTTATCATCTTTTAATAGCTCTCCTTTTGATTTCGCTACTAAATCATCATACTTCGGATTAGAATAATCCATTTCATTAAATGAGCTTCCAGTAACAAACATATCAATATAAGTCATTGGATCCGGATAATCAGGGCTCCATGCAGATAATGAGAATTCATATTGGAATTTCTTTTCTAAATCTAGCTTCTGCTTGTATGGTTGCTGTTTCAAATTCACTTTAATACCAGGCAAGTTTTTCTCTAGTTCTTCTTTAATAAAGTCGCCTACTTTTTTACGGCTACCGTTATCATCGTTTAGTAATTCAACCGTAATTGTATCTTGACCAAGCTCTTTCTTCGCTTCTTCCCATAATTTTTTTGCTTTCTCTGCATTATCTTTACTATCACGGAAGTTTTTATTTACAGAGCGGAAGTCTTTTCCATCCGGACCTGTCGTGAATTTTTCAGGTACTAAGAAATATGCTGGCAATGAACCGTCATTTAAAATGACATCAGCAATTCCTTTTTTATCATATGCCAAATCAATTGCTTCACGTACTTTTTGGTTTTTAAATGTTGCATTTTTTTGGTTAAAACGCAAGAAATATATGCGTGGATCTAACTTCGTTTTAAATTCATCTGGTTTATTCTTTTTATATTTATCAACAAATTCAGAAGTTAAAATAACTCGATCTGCTTGATCACTATCATATAAATTTACTCCCGTGCTTGTTTCCTTCACAATACTTACATTAATTTCGTCTAACTTTACAGTATCTTTATCCCAATAATTAGGATTTTTCTTTAACTGATAATTTTGTTCATGTTTCCATTGACTCATTGTAAATGGTCCATTATATAATAATTTATCTGCTTCTAATCCATATTTATCTCCTTGCTCTTTCACATATTTTTCATTTAATGGGAAAAATGTAGGGAACGACGTAAGCTCAAGAAAATAAGGTGCTGGTTGCTCTAATTCTACTACCAACGTTTTATCATCCTTCGCTTTAACACCCAATTGATCTGCTGGTAATTCACCTTTATTTACTTTCTGTGCATTTTTCACATCAAATAAAATGAATGCATATTCTGCCGCTATTGCTTTATCTAATGTACGTTGCCATGCATATACAAAATCTTGTGCTCGAACTGGATCACCATTTGACCATTTCGCATCACGTAATTCAAATGTATATGTCTTTTTATCTTCACTAATCTTCACATCTTTTGCCATACCTGGTGTTGGTTTATTATCTTTATCTAGACGATATAAACCTTCCATTGCATTTACAAATACACGGAAAGATACAGAATCCGTTGATTTAGATGTATCCATTGAAGGAATTTCAGCTGTTTCTAGCAAATTTAAAACTTGTTTATCAGCCATTCCCTTATTCGATTCTTTCTTCGTTGTCGAAGCCTTCTCACCATTCCCACATCCTGCAACCAATACACTCGTCGTTAACGCAAGTGCAGCAATTGTTGTTGTCTTTCTCTTCATTCTTCCTTCCCCCAATCTATATGTATAAGTTAAATCCTATATAATATATTTTATTATACAAAAGATTCTGATTATTTTAAATATTTATTTTAACAAACATAGAAAAAAGCGATCGGAAATTTCTTTCCAGTCGCTTCCTTGAATAGCATTTACTTGTAATCCATCCTCTATATCAAATGGATTTTGAACTTTAAATATTTCTTCCATCAGCTTCAAAAACTCTTCTTCAGTTTTAGATTCACCATTAACCATAAGTGAGTATGGTTCCACTTCACCTAATTTATAATCGACAACAAATTGAATCTTCACCTTTTGTCTTGGCGTTCCGGCGTTATATCCTTGGAATTCTACTAATTCTAACCCTTCCGTTCCACGATAATATATCCAACCTGAATTTTGAAAATAATTTTCGAAAGATTCACCTATTGAAAAGAAAGGATATTCATAAAGCGAGCTTGTACGAACCTTTTGAATAACGTCTCGATCAGTCGGAAAAAAGAAATGACTAAAAAATATGCTAGCAACTGCTAAAATAGTAACAATTGTCGCTCCCATTTTGCTCGTTCCGCCGCTATCATTGATTAGATAGTTTTCAACTGATTTATCTTTTATTTCTCTTGCTTTTATTCGGTATATACGTCTTTCCGCAAATTGATAGTATAATCCATTTGCAAAAATCCCCATTCCAAACAGAATAAAAATGAGTAATAAAAACGTAAGAGGTACCATATTAATGATTGGCAACGCTACATTAAATCCCATATAATACGAAAATGCATCACACGCTACTAATAACAACATAAATAAAGCAGCTGGTACATAATACTTACGATATCCTAGCCAGCCTATATTGAAAATAGCAGCCCAACCATTCCAGCTCCACCTAGCAATCCGCTTATTCTCAAGCTCCCATTTCCTTTTGTAATACGGATATTGTCTCCCTACATATACTTCTAGTTCTTTATCTATTAACGAGCTGCCTTCATCTTGTTCATTATCCAAGTTTCGCTGACAACTTGCACAATTTAACTGTTCCTCCTCGCAAGGTTGCCCACAATTTATACATTTCAAAACAATCCCTCTTCCCATACATACGTCATTTCAAAATACCTTCGTGTTTTAATAACCACTCTTTCCTCCATAAACCACCCGCATATCCAACAAGCTTTCCACTCTTTCCTATTACACGGTGACATGGAACGATTATTGAAATTGGATTCCGACTATTTGCCCCTCCTATTGCCCGTACAGCTTTTGTATTTCCAACCTTCTCTGCAATATCTAAATATGAAGCACTTACGCCGTACGGAATAGTATAAAGAGCATCCCATACATTTTTTTGAAATGCGGTTCCCTCCGCAGACAGCGGGACCGTAAACTCTTTTCTTTTCCCTTTAAAATATTCATCTAACTCATTTATACATTGTTCTATCATTTCATTTTTATTCTCTTCTTGTCGTTCATCAACAAATATAACAGACGTAATGCCTTCTTGATTTGCTGTAATTTCTAGCAAACCTACTTCGCTTTCATAATAAGCCTGGTACATATGTCATCCTCCAATTCAGTTCATATTAGTCATTGTAACACGAATAAACAAAATTTTTCGTATAAGCGTTTTATTAGAGAAACAAAAAAGAGAATGGTAAAATATAAGAAAATTCAATCAAGGAGGCTATTTGATGAATTCCAAGCTTTTTTCACCTTATACAATTAAGAACGTTACACTAAAAAATCGTATCGTTATGTCGCCTATGTGTATGTATTCATCGGGGAATGAAGATGGCCGCGTTACGAATTTCCATCTCATTCATTATGGAACTCGCGCTGCTGGCCAAGTAGGTTTAGTTATGGTTGAAGCAACTGCCGTTTTAGCTGAAGGACGAATTTCTAACAAAGACTTAGGCATTTGGGATGACAACCTAATTGAAGGCTTACATAAAACGACTACTTTTATACATGATAACGGTGCAAAAGCTGCCATCCAACTCGCTCACGCCGGAAGAAAAGCTGAATTAGGTACGAATGCTTTCGCTCCTTCTGCAATTCCTTTTAGTGATACGATGAAAATACCAGTAGAAATGAATATACAGCAAATCAAAGAGACTATATTAGCTTTTCAGAGGGCCGCGTTACGTTCAAAACAAGCCGGATTTGATGTTATCGAACTACATGGCGCTCACGGTTACCTTATCAATGAATTCCTATCACCACTTACTAATAAACGAACGGATGAATACGGCGGCTCACCTGAAAACCGCTATCGCTTCTTACGCGAAATCATCGACTCTGTAAATAAAGTTTGGGACGGACCAATATTCGTTCGTATTTCAGCAAATGATTATCACCCTGACGGACTAACAGTTCAAGATTATGTTCAGTATACAAAGTGGATGAAAGAACAGGGAATAGATTTAATCGATTGTAGTTCTGGTGCAGTTGTACCAGCACATATTGATGTGTATCCTGGTTACCAAGTACAATACGCCAAACATATTAAAGAGTATACTAAGATTGCAACTGGTGCAGTTGGATTGATTACGACTGGATCTCAAGCAGAGCAAATTTTAAATGATAACGAAGCAGATTTAATTTTCATCGGACGTGAGTTACTTCGCAACCCGTACTTCCCGAGAATAGCAGCCAATGAACTTGGCTTTGAATTGCAAGAACCTCACCAATATAAGCGAGCACCAGGAAAAATTCATACGAATAAATAAAACCGAGAAGTCATTCTTCTCGGCTTTATTTATTCTATCGTTGTAATTTCATTTGAATTATAAGTATGGATACCCGATTCTTCTCGCAGCGCGGTTATATACATCCCTTTCGCCACATCTTTAGCTGAAATTGGTTTATACTTTTTGAAAGCTCCTTTAAAGATAAAAGGAATAATACGAGATAACTTTTCAGCCATTCGTTCACCGAAACGAAATTCTTGTCGATTTCCTACTAATAATGATGGTCTAAAAATGTGAATACCACCGATCACTAACTTTTGCAATTCTTCTTCCATTTTTCCTTTCACTTGTGAATAAAAGAAAAATGATTTAGGATTCGCTCCCATAGAAGACACAACAAGGAAATTTTGTACCCCTTGTTTTTCAGCTAAACAAGCAGCTCGTAACGTATATTCATAATCTACTTTTTTAAAATTTGCTTTTGTTTTTGCTTTTTTTATTGTTGTTCCTAAGCAACTAAAAACATCATCCACAGCAAAGAACTCTTTATATTCCTCTAATACCGAAAAATCAACTTGTTTCTGCTGTAACTTTTCATGTTGCCATTGCATTGGATCTCTTACAAAAATAGTAACCGAATCATAGTAATCTGATTCAAGTAATAGACGCGTTATCTCTTGTCCAACTAAACCACTTGCACCAAGTATTAACGCTGTTCGCTTATTCATATATGCATATACCTCTTATTTTACTTTTCTCTCCTTCAGTAAAATACAACCTTTAGGAGTTTCCTGATCTTATTTTACCACAAGTAAAACACTATGCGTACNNGTACGCATAGTGTTTTACTTACTCTTTTTTCTCATCTCTCTCTTGTAATTTCGTTATTGTTGTAGCGTCCCCTAAATTACTTATTAATCTTCTTAAAAAAATTAATACAAAAGATAATGGCAATACTACCGCTAATATTAATAAAATAGCTTCCATTAAGTAACCCAAACGCTCACCCCCCTCTTTAACCTCCTTTTCAATATATGAAAACAGCGTTGTCACATATGCATGCATTTGCAAAAATAATACACTTATATTTGACAACTTTATAACAAAAACAAATCGGAATGATTATTATTTATTGCAACTTTATTAAAGATGTATTATACTAAGTTCGCAAACTAAAACGTAATTATTCCGTTTTGTATTAAAATGATATTTTTCTTCTATAATTGGGGAAAATATATCCGTAAAAAAGAAAAGAGGAGAACTTCATGCCTAAAAGATTGACTATATTTTCATTCTTACTTATTTTTACCTTAATTTTCGCTGGCTGCTCAAATAAAAAAGAAAGTAATGCCAAGAAAGATGGAAAGCTAACAGTTTATACAACGATTTTCCCACTTGCTGATTTCGCAAAGAAAATCGGTGGCGACTATGTAAATGTTGAAGCAATTTACCCACCTGGTGCAGATTCACATACATTTGAACCAAGTCAAAAACAAACAGTACAAGTTGCAAAAGCTAATTTATTCGTTTATAACGGCGCTGAATTAGAACCATTTGCTGAAAAAATGGAAAAAACATTACAAAAAGAAAATGTTAAAATTGTAAATGCATCTAAAGGTATTGAGCTTCGTGCTTCTACTGAAGAAGAGCATCATGATCATGGAGATGGCCATAAAGAAGATGAACATCATCACGATAAAGACCCGCATGTTTGGTTAGATCCTACTCTAGCAATGAAACAGGCGGAAAAAATTAAAAATGCACTTGTAGAATTACAACCTGAACATAAACAAGAATTCGAAAAAAACTTCGCCGCACTTCAAACTAAATTTACTGATTTAGACGATCAATTTAAGGCAGCTGTAGCGAACGCAAAAACGAAAGAAATTTTAGTTTCTCATGCTGCCTATGGTTACTGGGAACAACGATACGGCCTAAAACAAATTCCTATCGCTGGAATTTCAGCTTCTGATGAACCATCTCAAAAGCAGCTTGCTGACATTACAAAAACAGTAAAAGAACATAGTCTAAAATATATTTTATTCGAAACGTTCTCTACTCCAAAAGTAGCATCCGTAATTCAAAAAGAAACTGGTACAAAAGTTTTACGCTTAAATCACTTAGCTACTATTTCTGAAGATGATGCGAAAAATAATAAAGATTACTTCACTTTAATGGAAGAAAACGTAAACACATTGAAAGAAGCAACAAACTAATCCATTATATTTTCTAGGCAGCTGAATCTGGTATTCAGCTGCCTTTTTATGTATTTATCCTTGACTTGACCAAAATAACAAGTAAAATTATCCATATTAGCTTTAAAGCTATATTAATTTAGAAGGTGAGTTGGAATTATGAATCTTCACATTTGTGAAGTAACAGCAAAAAATTGGCGTTCAGTAGTTGCTTTAAACGTCACAAAAGATCAGCAACAATTTATTGAAAGTAACGCGTTTTCTTTAGCAGAATCATTATATGAAGGAAACGGAACGTCAGTAGGTTTATATGATGGAGAAACACTTGTAGGTTATGCAATGTATGGATGGTATTCAGTAAAACATAAAAGTGTATGGCTCGATCGCTTTATGATTGACCAACAATATCAAGGAAAAGGATACGCAAAACGTTTCCTTCGCTTACTCATTCAATTCTTACAAGAAAAATTTGAATGCAAAATAATTTACTTAAGTTTACATCCAGACAACAAACTTGCAATGGGACTGTATGAATCATTTGGTTTCCGCTTAAATGGTGATATTGATGATGAAGGTCCAGTTGTAGGTGTCGTAATGGAGTTACTAATAGACGAAAATACAAGCCTGTGAAAACAGGCTTTTTATTATACATTTATCAATTTTTAATTTCTTTCCCTTATTTAATTCTGTTTTGCAATCTAATAGAATGTTCATAAAAAATAAGCCTGCAATTTACGCAGACTTATTTCACACACTCCTGAAAATGTTCTTGGAACCACTCTTTATTAATATCTCTTCCGATGAAAACTACTTCACTTACTCGCTCTTCACCCTCTTGCCACTCTCTATCGTACGAAGCGGCAAATAAAGTATGTACACCTTGGAAAACGATACGTTTATCTACTCCATCTATCGATAAAATTCCTTTGTAACGATATAAATATTCCCCTAGCTCTTGAACGACAGCTGACATCCACTCATTAAGCTTTTGTAAATCCAGCGGACGTTCTTCACGTAATACAAATGATTTCACACCTTCTAAGTGATTATGTTCTTTATGAGGGTAAATTTGCAACGTATCTTTCGTTTTAAACGTTTGGATTTGTAATAAAGATGGTATATCTACCTCACAGTTAGTCGCCTCAATTAACTTTGCAGTCGGGTTAATTCCTTGAATTTCATGCAAGAGATTTTCTTTCTCACTCTCTTCAATTAAATCTAATTTATTTACTAAAACGACATCCGCAAACGCAATTTGCTCTTTTGCCTCTAATCCTTTTTCAAAATGTTTATGTATATGATAACTATCTACCACCGTTACAACACCGTTAATTTGGTATGCAGATTGAATGACTGGATCTAAAAAGAATGTTTGAATAATCGGCCCTGGATTTGCAAGTCCAGTCGTTTCAATTACTAAACCATCAAAATCCATTTTCCCTTCTGCTTTTACGTCCAGTAACTGTTTTAAAGCAACAAGTAAATCTTCACGTACAGTACAGCATAAACAGCCATTTGTCATTTCCATAATTTCTTCTTCTACATTCATAATCAACTGATTATCAATGCCAATTTGCCCTATTTCATTTACAATCACCGCTAATTTCTTACCGTGATTTTCTGATAAAATACGATTTAATAAAGTCGTTTTCCCTGATCCAAGAAAACCAGTTAATATTGTTACTGGAATCATTCCTTACATCTCCTTATAGCTATATGTTTCTACATTATAGCATATAGAGAAAATCATTTTTTTAGCAAAACATATTTATTGTATGTACGCCCCCCAAACTATATAATAATACGTAGTAAGAAAGCCTTTTCAAAATAATAATCATTCATCAAGGGGGTACTTATAATGGAACGAGTTCAAATGAATGAAACGCTCGAATTCTCTCGTATTATTCAAGGATTTTGGCGTTTAGCAGAATGGAATATGACGAAACAAGAATTACTTTCTTTCATTGAAGATTGTATGGATATGGGAATTACTACTTTTGATCACGCTGACATTTACGGCGGATATACGTGTGAAGGGTTATTTGGCGAAGCTTTACAATTAAAGCCTTCCTTACGAGAAAACATGCAAATTATTACAAAGTGTGGAATCGCTCCCCCATCACCAAAATTTCCAGAGCGATATGTTGCTCACTACAATACTAGTGCAGAGCACATTATTCAAAGTGCAGAAGCATCACTAAAAAATTTACATACAAATTATATTGACGTATTACTTATTCATCGTCCCGACCCTTTTATGGATCCAAATGAAGTGGCAAAGGCATTTTCACAATTAAAACAAGAAGGAAAAGTTCGTCACTTCGGTGTATCTAACTTCTTACCTTCACAATTTAATATGTTAAGTTCTTACTTAGATTTCCCGCTTATTACGAACCAAATTGAAGTTTCTGCATTGCAGCTTGAGCACTTTGAAAAAGGGACAATTGATTTATGCCAAGAAAAACGAATCAATCCAATGATTTGGTCACCTCTTGCTGGTGGGGAAATCTTTACTGGTCAATCAGAACGCGCCGTACGTGTACGTGAAACTGTGCAAAAAGTTGCTACTGAGCTAGGTGTTACTAGTATCGATACGGTTATGTATGCTTGGTTACTTGCGCATCCAGCTAACATGATGCCAATCGTTGGATCTGGTAAATTAGATCGTGTAAAAACGGCCGCTCTTGCTACAAACGTTAAATTAGATCGTCAACAATGGTTTACAATTTTCGAAAGCTCTAATGGACATCCTGTACCATAATACACAAAAAGAAGAGCTGTTTCTTTACAGCTCTTCTTTTTTATATGTATTTCTCGTCATTGCAAATACACACATATCCCTTAATCCATTTCCATCTACTGCAATACTCGCACTTTCTAAAATCCCCTCTAATTTAAAGCCCAATTTCTCAGGTATCGCTCTACTCTTTTTATTTAGAGAATCACAACGAATTTCTACACGGTTTGCTTTCAATTCAGAAAAAGCATAATCCGTTATACCTTTCGCAGCCTCTACCATATAGCCTTTTCCGCTAAACCTTGTATCAATCCAATATCCGATTTCAAATTGAGGTATATCCCAATTAATACGATGTAATCCGGCAGAAGCAATAAATTCACCTGTTTCTTTCGAAAATACTAGTAATCTTAAATCCTCACGTTGCAAAAATTGAATATGCGATTTTCTAATACTCTCTTCTATTTCTTCCTCTGTTTGCTCTTTTTGTGCAAAAGCCATCCAAGGTTTTAGTTCTTGTATTGAAGCTTGAATTGCATCATATACAACTTTACCATCTCCTGGTTTCGGCATTCGAATAAAAAGCCTGTCAGTATAAAATTCAGAAGGAAAATCGAATAATAACGGATTCACTGTAAACACTCCCTATAATTCTTTTATATATAATAATATCCATCTCAATTTATATAGTAAAGAATTTTCTGAATTAAAAACATTTTACTCATTCACTTCCATCGCTACAAAAATTCCAGATTCAATCGCACCTTGAATCCATCCGTGATATAGCGTTGTATGATCTCCAGCGAAGAATATTCTCCCCTCTGGTTTGACAATCGCTGGTTGTAGCTCAGATTCTTGACCTGCTTGAAAAAGCGCAAATCCTCCAAGCGCATACGGATCCAATGTCCAGCTTTTTGATATTCCAGATATGAACTCATCATACACTTGACCACCTAATATTGTTGCTAAGTTGTGTAAGGCGTAATAAATACGATCGCCTTTTGATAAACCATCCCATAACAATGCATCGTAAGACCATGTATAGCTACCTAACATCATAGCAGGTCCTTTTTCTCCAATTCCATGACTTGGATAATAGGCATAACGAATTGGCAAATCTGTTATAATTCTGCCACCTAATTGCCCTTGTTCTTCCCAAAATCTGCTTTTAAATTGAATTCCTATTTTCGTCGCAGGCATGTAATGCAATTCACGAATTGCTTTCCATTTTTCATGAGATATAGAATCAAACGGATCTACTTCTACAAAACGCATTGTCGAAAACGGGATAGTAACAATAACTAAATCTCCTGTAATACTACTATATTCAAAAGTTTCCTCGTTCCGATAGAAAGCTGTCACACCATTATCGTGTTGATGTAACTTCATTAATTTTTGATTATATATAATATTTTCTTCTAATTGCGGTAAAAATGACTTTGGTAATCTATCATTCCCGCCCATAATTTCACAAAATCCGCTCTCCTCTTGCATAATGTATAGAAATCGTAAAGTCTCTACAAACGACCGCTCTAAAAAACCTTCTAAATCTAATAGAACACCGATCATCTCAATTGTTACTGGCGAAAAGTAAGTATTATACTGATAAGGATGATACTTTAAAAATTGTCCTGTGGAATATCTCCCAAAATCCTTCACTACAACATCCCAATTTTTCTCTGGATTTCTTTTAATAAAATTTATTATCGGCTGTACTGCTAATAACAATAGTTCTTCAGACGTTTTTCCCACTTCGTTCATTTCCACAGGATACCTTAAAATACTCGGATCCTTTTCATATTGTTTCAACGTCGTTTTCCGTCCATTTACATAAATAATATCCGTCTCATTCCTATTAATAAAAGGACTCACCTGTAGCCCAAATTTTCTTATATATGCCATCGTTAACCTATGTGTATACGGAATTCTCATTGCTCCCACATCTAAATATAATCCGGTATCTTCCATTCTAACTGTCTCTATACGGCCACCTACCCGGTTGTTTGCTTCAAAAATTTTCACATCATGTCCTGCAGCCTTTAATAAAGATGCTGAAACTAATCCAGCCATACCAGCTCCCACTACAATAATTTGTTTTGGACTTATCGTCTTCTTCAATCCTTTATCTATAACTTTTAACGCTTCATCCATTTCAGTGTTATACATTATATCTTTCTGCACAATTCCACCCCTTATTTCATCAAATGGACGTTAGTGGTTTAGTGCATTTTATTCATAGATCTCCATAAACATAACACCATTGCAATTTGAATATTCACTAAAAATACATAAGAGACAGATTTCATATTTCTTTATGCTTCGTATAATATAGCAACTGCAAAGAAGGAGTGGTTAAAAATGAAACATACTTATGACTACCATGCTACAAAAAAACATTTAGAATTAAAGAAACAAAACTTATGTAAAAAACTTAGCAATATGACACTATCTGCAAAAGAACGTGAACAGCTAAAACGTGAAATTGACAACTATGAATATATTTTAAATCTAGTCGAAATGAATCATTATGAACGCGGATTTTCTCATTAAAAGCGGAAATAAGATTATCCGCTTTTCATTTTGAGCATTTCACTACGCATTTTTCATAAGTAAATATATAATAGGATGTACATTAAGATTGAGAGGTATATTCTATGATCAAGTTAAGTGTATTAGACCAATCACCTATTTCAGATGGTAGCACAGCAGCCCAAGCTTTTTCACATACAGTTACGCTTGCACAAGAAGTTGAAAAACTCGGATTCACACGTTTTTGGGTATCCGAACATCATAATTCCGTAGGCTTAGCTGGTTCAAGTCCAGAAATACTTATTTCTCATATTGCCGCAAAAACGGACCATATTAGAGTCGGTTCAGGTGGTGTTATGTTACCGCATTATAGCCCATATAAAGTCGCTGAGAATTTCCGTGTTTTAGAAGCACTGTATCCAAATCGTATCGATCTCGGTGTTGGTAGAGCCCCTGGTGGTATGCCAATAGCAACTCGCGCACTTCAAGAAGGGAAAATGGTCTCACTTGATCAATATCCAGAACAAATTGCAGACGTTGCAATGTACATACATGATCAAGTACCAGAAAACCATCACTATGCAAACTTAAAAGCCACTCCAGTTATCCCAACATCTCCTGAAATGTGGATGCTCGGTTCTAGTGGAGAGAGCGCTAAAATTGCTGCAAACAACGGAGCTTCTTTCGCATTTGCACAATTTATTAATGGCTTTGGAGGCCCTGAAGTTATGAGGGCTTACCAAGAACAATATCAGCCCTCATTTTTAGGAGATAAACCAAAGTCAATCGTTGCTATTTTTGTTATTTGCGGAGAAACAAATGAAGAAGCAGAAAAAATTGCTTCTAGTTTAGATTTATCAATCTTATTATTAGAGCAAGGAAAACGAACTACTGGTACACCTTCTATTGAAACTGCTCAAAATTATTCATACAGCGCTTATGATTTATTCCGTATAAAAGAAAATCGTCAACGTATGATTGTTGGTGATCCGTCTTCTGTAAAAGAAAAAATAATAAACTTAAGCAAAGCATACAATACTGACGAATTTATGATTGTCACGATTACTCATCAATTCGAACATAAATTAAAGTCTTATCGCTTACTAGCAAATGCTTTTAATTTATAATTCTAAAAAGAGATGCATCACATATGATGCATCTCTTTTTCTTACTACTTATTGTTTTCATTTCCTATATATTCAATAGCTTCTTTTAATAGCTCATCAAAGTTAATAGGATAATTATGATCTAAGTCAGGCACAACTTTATACTTATGTTCTATATTCTTATCTCTTAATAGTTGCACAAATTGCTGCACGGATTCGAAACAATCTTCATCTTGATCCCCGCATACTATATATCCTTTTATATGTTTATCCTGCAGCACACTCAACAACTCATCCCATTCTTCAATCTTGGGAAGCCAGGGTGCCATAAAAACAAAACCATCTACATCTATATCTTTTTGTAAAATCGTATATAAAGCTACTCTTGCCCCTGCAGAAAAACCACCAATTATTACATTTTCTACTGTATGATTTTCTATAAACTTATTGTAATGCTCTTTTAATTCCCCTTTCCCTCTCTCTAGATCATCCCAAACAAATCCATCTGAAAACTGAATTTGTGAAGACTGTGGTAAAGCTAACGTGTAATCTTGTGTCAAAACTGATTTCCAATATGGCTCTACTATTTGAATATTTTCTTGGTCACCATGTAATGTAAGTAGTAGATTTCCCTCTTTCTTGCTGTATATATATTTCACGTCTGGTCTTTCCGTTTTATGTGCTAATCCTTCTCTTTCTTTACATAATTGAACCATTGTATGAAATTCTTCAAATTTATGTAGTGATTTTAAATCATCGTCCGAAATTAAATACTCATTTCCATACCAGAATCCCTTTTCTATAATGGCCTCTCTCATTAAATGTAATGCTTCTTTTTCAAGTCCCGATGCACTTGCGAGCGCATACTTAAAATTATATATTTGCGCCTCATTCCCTATTACACCTGTAGCATTTTCCATTATATAATTGTACGCTTCAAAACTTCCTTTATTTGCATAACAACGTAACGTTTCATTTAATAATTGAATGTAAGTCATACTATTTTTCATGTACCAATTCCCCCGAAACCTTTTATAATATTTTTTTGCGAATCTTTATACCACTTTGTATAACCTACGCTAACAATATCTTATTCTCAGAATGATGCTTAATTGTTACTCTTCCCTGTCCAATACATTTAGTATAAATGAAAATAGACTGAAAAATCAATATTTTAACAAACAAAAAAAGACAACAATATATGTATTGTTGTTTTCATTACATCTACCCGCTCTTTTGTTTTTTTCTATCTGGTTTACTTGAAACTAAATAATGTTTTTCTGAAATATATAAGTCTCTTTTTAAGCTACGATTTAAGTAAGGTCCTAGTTTCATTCCGCATATGAGGCGATCTTCGCTACCTTCAACAATTGGGAACATTTCTTTTTCTGTTACGTATTGATCTACTGCTTTTTGTACGACATCAATTTCTTTCACTAGGTTTAAATTTTCTGCTGTATGTTCAAATACCTCAAGCGTTTCCTTCGTTATGAGAAAATCATTTGTTGGAAATGCAGGTAAATACGGTTTTAACAAATCATAATTCACTGTATAATCGTCATTTACTAATACTGTATAAACAATATTAGCATTCGTTTCTAAAAACTGAGCCATCGCTTGTTCTAATTCATCTTTCGTAATTTCCCGCTCTTCTTTTCCAGTTCTGAAAAAGCGAAACATCGCATCGCCTCCTTTTTACTATATTATAGCATAAAAGAAAACTGAAAAATCATAAAAAAACCCATTGAAATAATTTTTCAATGGGTTTCTATATATTTATCGTTATTTTAAGAATGCACTTAGCATCCATACATGTTGTTCTAATGTTGTATGAATTGCTAACAACATGTCAGCTGATGTTTCATCGCCAGCTTCGCCCGCAACTTCCATACCTTCTTTTAATTCTTGAATAAGTGCAGAATAATCATTCACTAATGTTTGCACCATTTCTTCTGCAGATTCTTTGCTTGTCCCTTCGCTGACACTAGATGTTGCGAGATATTCTTTCATTGTCGCTAATGGTTTACCTTCTAAAGCTAAAATACGTTCTGCTAACTCATCAATATACGTTCCAGCTTCATTATAAAACTCTTCAAATTTCTCATGTAATGTAAAGAAGTGTGGCCCTGTCACATACCAGTGATAATTATGTAGTTTCACATATAACACATTCCAGTTTGCTACCTGCTTGTTTAATACTTCAACAACATTTGTTTTCGTACTCATACAACCCACTCCTCTTATCATTTTGTAATGTTTATCTTTTAATAACCTAATTACATTTTACCATACATTCCCTTTCCTTTCGAACAATCGGCTTATATGTAACAAAGTTTTAACACCTTTAATACTTCCCTAATATCATTTAATTCATGTATTTTTTCAAACACTTCATACGTCTAATTGTCCAAGCTCATACATATGCATAATAGTACATCAAGCTCATCATAGTAGAAAGAGGGATAACATGGACAATCAACAATGGCAAGTAGCAAAGAAAGTAGCTGCTACTTATATCGGAACTGTCGTTGGAGCTGGATTTGCTACTGGACGAGAAATTGTTGAATTTTTCACAGTGAATGGATTATATGGGACAATTGGCATATGTGTAAGTGGATTTTTTTTTATTTGGCTCGGCACAAAGATGATGTTACTTTCATCGCAAATTGGGGCATTTTCAGCGCAAGAATTTAACAAATATTTATTTGGGGATGTATTTGGGAATGTTGTAAACACATTATTATTACTCGTTTTATTCGGCGTAACGAGCGTTATGTTATCAGGGGCTGGTGCAGTATTTGAAGAGCAACTTCGCTTACCAAGACAACTCGGTATTCTCATTACAGTTATCGCTTGTCTCATTATAAGTAGCCGCGGATTACAAGGTGTTTTTGAAGTAAATACACTTGTCGTACCTATTATGATGATTTTTATTATCGGACTTGCTATTACAACCTTTTTTCACGGTACACCTTCCATTAATAACACTATTCCTGCAGAGAGTTGGAATATGAAATGGATTACTAGCCCTATTACATATGTCGCCTTAAATCTTTCTCTCGCCCAAAGTGTTCTCGTCCCATTAGCCAGTGAAGTTAAGGATCGAAAAGCCATTTTTTGGGGTGGGATTTTAGGGGGTGCTGGACTTTCTTTAATTTTATTATGCAGCCATTTAGCAATCTTATCAGTCGATCAATTTTATCAATATAACATCCCAATGGCTGAAGTCATAAGAAGATTTAATGCAACTTTTCACTTCTTCTTCGTTCTCATTATTTTCGGTGAAGTTTTCACAACTTTAGTTGGTAATGTGTTCGGAATGACAAAACAGATGCAATCTATTACTGGGTGGAAAAATAACAATATTATTTTCTTTATTTTACTAATTAGTTATTGCTTTAGTTACATCGGTTACAGTGACTTACTTCACATTCTATATCCTATCATCGGATGGGTAAGTATTGTTATACTTCCAATCATTGCATTTAAACAACTTCAAAAAACATAAAAAAGCATCCATGTTATTGGATGCTTTTTTATGTTCATTCACAATCATCACATACTTCCCAGTACGGCCCCATTTCTAATGCTAAATATGGCTTTAATTGCAACCGAATCATTCGACTAGGCATGCGCTCTAAAACAAAGTGAATACCCTCTTCATCTTCGTCTAATTCAACTTTTGAAATCGCAATTCTTTGCATAGTCGTAATGGGAATTCCATCTTTATATAAAGTGATTTTCACCTCATCGTATTCATTAAAATACAATTCGACACTCATTTGATTTTTCAGAATTTCATCAACAATTTTATATGTATCATTTTGTTCTTGGATTATATATTTCCATCCGCCTCTATCTTCTTTCGGAGCTGTTTGAAATAATGTCTCCAAATCCTCGTATAGCATAAGATAACCCCTCTCTTACTAAAAACGATGAGTATTTTATATACCCTTTATCTCTATCACTATCCATAGCTATTGTACCATATATCACCGTTCTTACCGTATTCATTTGCTTCATACATACTTATAAAACAACTAATTCTATCTCCATTATTATGTATATTACCTCATTACTCCATACTCTCTTACAAGTTCAAATAACATCAGACTTTAATCAATGCAAATATTCTCTACTGTCCGCTTTTATTAGCTTACAGCATTCACACTTTTACATATAGTAAGACTAACACAAATAAAAAAGGAGAGTGACTTATACCACTCCCCTTAAAAGAACTTCCCTATAGCTGCTAAAACTAATACGATTATTAAAATTGCGAATAATAATGAGACAATGAAACTAAAAATAGGTAACGCTTTCTTTTCATTCTTCTTAAATAGTAACTTTAAACTAAGAAAAATATTTACTGGCACAAGTATAAAATAAAAATATTTAACAATTTGCACCGAGCTATTCGAAAGTGTTTTTAATATAAACACTTCAATTAGAAAAACAATAAAAAATGAAATACTTAGCCAAAATGAAACGTAACTAAGCCAAGAATGTCTTTTTGTCCCCCAGTACACTCCCATAATACTCTCCTTTTATTTGTATTCTATAGGTTAACAATTATACACAAAGCTAACAAATACCTCTATTTTTCGACAAATATTATGCAAAATACCATTTTAAACGTCATAAGAGGACTCTACATCCCACATTTAAATTTACATAATAAAACAGACTCTCCCAATACATACTTCTATTTTAGGGACAGCCTGTTCTCTGTTAAACTTTAAATCTGTCAATTAGTCCTTGTAACTCTTCAGCCATTTGAGATAACGTGCCCGCTGCGGATCCAATTTCCTCCATCGAAGCTAGCTGTTCTTCAGCTGAAGCCGCAACATTTTGTGTGCTTGTTGCATTATTTTGTGCTGTCATTGCAATTTGTCCTACCGAAATAGATACTTCATTTGCCCCTTTTGACATTCCATTAGCCGTTTCAACCATCGTCTTAATTTGATTAGCTATTTCATTTGTAGATTGTAAAATTTCAGCAAAGTTTTGCTTCGTTTCATTTGCGATAACAAGTCCAGATTGAACTTCCTCATTTACATGATTCATAGATTTGACTGTCTTACCCATATCATCTTGTATTTCACATATTAATTTACTAATTTCACTAGAAGATACGCTAGACTGCTCTGCCAATTTACGTACTTCATCTGCAACAATCGCAAAACCTCTTCCATGCTCACCGGCTCTTGCAGCTTCAATCGCCGCATTTAGAGCTAGAAGGTTTGTTTGATCTGCAATATTTTGAATTACTTCTAAAATATCACCAATTTGTTTTGATTTATTATTTAGTAATTGTATAACTGCATCTGATTGTGACACAGATTCTGCAATAGACTGCATCTGGTTTACTGTTCTTCCTACTAGTTTCCCACCATCTTCTGCTTTTTCACGAGTATGTGCGGAAGCCGTATTAATAGATGATGAACTATTTGCTACATGCTGAATTCCTTCCGTTACATCAAATAGCAACATAGCACCATTTTCTACGCTTGTTGTTTGCGTCGTTGCCCCACTTGATATTTCATCCATTGCGATTGTAATTTGCTCAGTCGCTTCACTTGCTTGCCTTACACTTGCAGTTAGCTCTTCTGATGCCGCTGCAACATGCCCAGCTGAATCGTTAATTCTTCCGATTAACGTCCGTAACGAATTCGTCATCTCATTAAAGCCTTTAGCAAGTTGGCCGATTTCATCATTAGAATGAATTTCAATTGTTTGCGTTAAATCCCCTTCACTTATTTCTTTAGAGGTAACAACTAATCTCTTTAAAGGCTTCGTAATTGAAAGTGTTACAAAATAAATAAGTGCTCCACCTATTACTAATGAGATAAGCATAACAATTAACATATTATAAAATACAGGTTGAGCAGCTTCAATTACTTCACTTGAGTACATAGTCCCACCAATTTTCCAACCTGTTTTTACATTTGTAGCAAATACCATATTCTTTTCACTACCACCATAAGAATATGAAAAAGCACCGTGATTATCTTCATAAATTTTCTTTGCCCAAGAATCAGCCGCTTTTTCTCCTGATTTTTCTTGTGGATGAGCAATTATTTTTTGCTTTCCATCTAAAATGAAGGCATATCCTTTTTTACCAATATTAATTAACTTTGATGTTTTTAATAAATTATCTAAACTTAAATCTAGCGCAACAACCCCATTTTTATCTTCTGTTTGTTTTGCGATTGTTACGACAATATGTCCATTTCCTTTTGCCTTATACGGCTCAGTAACAACAATACCACCTTGTTTTGCCACTGCATCTTTATACCAAGGTCGTGCTGTTGGATCATAATCTGCTGCCATTTGTATATTTGGTTCTTGCACAAATTTTTTATCATTTCCGGCAACATATACTTGTTCAACATCTTTATTTAAATTTATATATTGAGATAATATTTTTCTTAATTCATCCTGATTATCTCCTTGATACATATTCCCCTGAATCACCCGTGCAAAATTATTCACATCATTAAATTTTGCATCAATCATTTGATTGATTAAATTATCCAGTATTTTTATATTGTCGTTGGCACTACTCTTAATTTGTGATTCAAAATTCTTTTTGGCTGTTTGATAAGACATGCCTCCGATAATAGACACAGCCGCAATTAAAATTACAAAGAATGAAATTAATAGCTTTTTTGCTACTTTCATATCACGAAACAAATTTAATAGTTTACCCATTATGAACCTCCTAATTTTCAAATTTAAAAGTTAAATTGAGTTAATTATTAATATTTCCCAATCCCTAATTATTATTTTCATAACCTATTATGATGAATACTTTGTAAAGTTTAAACAATTAATTTCTCTTTGTCTATATATATAAATAATATTATTATAAAATTTACAAATAGAAAAAACCAAAGGGCACCCTTTGGTTTTTACATTTTTTTATGTTGTTTAGAAAGCTTTTTCCACTTATCACGCTCTGCTCTGGCAAGGATTGCATCTTGTCTTCTCATAAAATACGCCAGTTCTCTTTGTAATTTTTTATAGCTTTTCAAACGATCTATCGTAATAAGTCCGTTATCAATTGCACTATGCACCGCGCATCCTGGTTCATTCTCATGCTTACAATCACGAAAACGGCATGTTGTCGCGAGTTTTTCAATATCAGAGAATGTTGTTTGAATCGCTTCGCTTCCTTCCCAAAGTTGCAATTCCCTCATGCCGGGAGTATCAATAACTAAACTACCACTCGGTAATCGGAACAATTCACGATGAGTTGTCGTATGTCTTCCTTTACTATCTTCCTCACGAATATCTCCCGTTTTTGCTACTTCAATTCCTATAAGTGCATTTAACAAAGTGGATTTCCCAACACCGGATGATCCGACTAAAGCAATTGTTTTCCCTGAAGAAACAAATTGCTGCAACGATTCAATACCAGTATGCTCTAAACTATCAACGACGAAGATTGGAACACCAATTGCCACAGCTTCCGTTTCAACAATTTTCTGTTCCATGTCCTCACATAAACTACTCTTTGTTAAAACAATTACAGGCATTGCACCGCTTTCATACGCTAAAAGTAAATAACGTTCCATTCTTCTTACATTAAAATCATGGTTAAGTGCATTCACTAAAAATAGATAATCTACATTCGCTGCTATTACTTGTTCTTCCGTTCGAGTACCAGCCTCTTGTCTAGAAAAAGAGCTTCTTCTCGGAAAAATACTATGAATGATAGCTTTCTTTTCATTCTCTATTTTCTTTATATACACCCAATCACCAACAGCTGGATAATCTCCCTTCGTTACTGCTTCATGCCGAAACTTCCCAGACAGTTCTGCCATATATTCACCATCGTTACAAATAATGCGATATATATGCTTATGCTCAAGTAAAATACGACCTACTTCAAATTTCTCTACAGCTTGTTCCTCAAAAAAAGAATCCCAGCCATACGATTCTAAAATATTTTGATTCAAATTGATATCCTCCCTAGTTTTAGCTAAGTGGAAGGATAGTGCGCTCACTTATATCGTTTCGCCCTTTCCATCCACCTTTGTATTTGGTTTATTATTCATATAAGTTATTTTCGCCATAACACATCACCCCGTTCTTATTTTAATTACTCTCATTATATGGAATTCTCCTATAAAAAGCTACATCATTTAACGTAATTTTCAAATAACTTGTTTTTGAGCATTCTAATTTGTCCTCAGTGACTAATTTCATCTTCTAGCACATGAAACCAAAGATAGTGCTGGTTATATACTACACCGTTAGGCCACTTTCTTTCTGACATGAGCCACTCATCACCTTGTTCACTTAAATACTTCAGAGATTCTTCTCGAACACTTTGTAGAAGTTGTACATAATACTGTATTTCATGACCACGGATTGCTCTACCCGCTTCCCCTAAATACAGTGCATCTTCCCATATTTCTAATTCTTCTTTTGTAAAGTCACGATCTTGAAATGAAATAAGCTGATGAACTTTTTCAATAGCTGCTATATGTTTTAATAAGGCACCAATTGAATTCCCGCTACTCTGCATAATTAAATCTAATTGCTCAACTGATAAATTTCTTACTTCGCCTAATGTTACAGCTCTCGTATGCTCAAGCATGCTTACTAATTCCCCTATTTTTTTTGTATAACCATCTACACTTCTTATTCGATAATCTATATTCATATCACGCACCCCTTTCTGCATTCATATTATTGTAAAAATGATTCATATAATAGACTGAAATCTATCGGAATTTTCTGTTATAATTAAATTGAATACAAAATATACCCAAACAAACTTTCTCAATATGCTTATATGAAATATTAAAAGGAATCAATATAAAATAATCGAATCTTATTCACTAAAAGGAGTGGATTCGATGGAAATGTATCAATGGCTAACCGCTGTTCTCGTTGGTGGCATTACTGGCTTCGTTTCCCATCTAATCAATAACCAAGGTAAGTTATTGCTTCCACGCCGTTTGAAAACATTTTTTCATTTTGGATTTTTAACTGATATTTTTACCGGTAGCCTAGCCGCACTTCTCGGACTCGTTTTATTCGATGTCACCGCAATAAAAGAAATTATAAAAGTATCCATTGTAACTGCTATTTCCGGTCAAACTTTCTTACTACATCAAGCTCTTGGTGGCGAACAGGCTAAAAATACGCAAATTGGGAAAGCTGATGAGAAGATTCAAGAAATTGACAAATTATTGCGACGTTAGTGTATACTTTCTTTTAAAATTATTGTTATAATGAGAAATAAATATTTTCTATTGCGTCGTTTGTCAGGAGAAAGGGTGTTTCGTATGACAAAAAAGAAAATAGAAGATTTCTTAACAAACTCCGAAAAAGAGGAACTGCTAGAAAACTATAAATGTTTACGAGAAGCCCGCACAAAAAGCGAAGCTAACTATTTTGGTGAAGCAGTGAACCATCTATTAAATAAAGCAAAACAACGAATTATTAAAGATGCAGGTATACATGATGAAAATGCAGCAACTGTTCAATCAAAAAGAAAAGCACTGTTTTAGTTACATTAGCTAAAACAGTGCTTTTTGTTACAATATTTTTCACATTACTTTCACATCTATTTCACAAATATAAGTACTTCTATATGTTAAACTAGGTATATCCTTTTCCGAGGAGCTATATGCCGATATATAAATCCCTATCACCATAGGGATTTTTTATTTTCCCATAATTTTATTACAATTCTTTTTCAATAATATAGCTGAACAACGAATTATTAAAGATGCAGGTATACATAATGAAAATGCAGCAACTATGCAATCAAAAAGAAAAGTACCTTTTAGACTTAACCCAAAAAGTGCTTTTTGATTTACTAAAACTTTATGATGCAATTCCTTTTTCATTATCTTTATTAATGTTTTCACTTTTTCTAAACAGAAATAAAGCTAAAACATATAATAACGCAGTAAAGCTACCTACTAATATAAAATTATGAGATGTTGCAAATAACATTCCTGCTATTGCCGCACCAATCATTTGGCCAATGTACATCGAGGCATTTGCAAGAGCAGCACCTGTTCCTCTTGCTATAGTAGACATGTTTTGTAAGTGTCCCATCATTAATACAAACAAAATTCCTGTCACAAAAAATAAAACAAAGAAAAATAATTCAACAAATATAATACTCTTTAAATAAGGGAGTATTACATATAACACTGCTGTAAATACAATTCCACCATAGAAAGAAAAATTGTAACCAATTTTATTTACGAGTCTAGGGCCCAAAATATTACCAGCTAAATTTCCTAATCCTAGTACAAGCATAGCCGTACCTACTTCATGAACCTGTAACCCAAATTGAACGAAAAGCCATACACCAAAGAATGAAAATGCAGCAAAATTTCCGGTTTGAAAAATAAAGTAGGCAAAATAGGAAAGTGAAACCTTTGAATCTGTAAGTAATTGTTTATAACGCTTTAAGATAGATTTTTTATTTCCACTTATATAAACCGGTTGTATTTCTGGTAATACAACATAAATAAGAATGACAAGTAGTGCTGATAATATACCAATGAAGTAGAATGGCATCGTATAATGTATCGTTGCTAAATAAGCTCCCATTGGCAGCCCTAAAATTTGAGAGATTGATAACCCTGCTGTTGCAACCCCAATTGCTTTCACAATTTGCTTTTTCTCTATAAGGAGCGGAATGGATGCCCACACTTGTGGAGATACAAAAGCTGCACTTACACCTGCTAAAAATCTAAATGTTAGCATCCATAAAAAACTCGGTGCAATTCCACACAAAAACGTACTTATTGCAAAAAAACTCATACCTAGTACCATCACTTTTTTTCTGTTTAATCCATCTGATATAGGACCAGCAATAAGCGCAAATCCAGCATACCCTAAAGCATACGAACTCACCATCCATCCTGACAACTCGGTTGAAACATGATACACCTGTTGTAATGTCGGCAACAGTGGTGAAATTAAGAAAGTATCTGTACCGATCATAAACATTATCGTGAAAAATACAGCTAGTACTCTATTCATTTAGACCTTCTCCTTATATAAACAGAGGGTACTATCCCTCTGTTTCACTAATCTTCTAAAATAGATTGGATTTCTTTCATGACTCTTTTATTCAATGAAACGTCTACCGCTTTCACACTTTCTCTTATTTGCTCTGCCCGCTTTCCACCAGGTATAACTGTATCAATTCCTTCTTTATTTAATAACCATGCTAACGCTAAATGAGACACTTCAATATGATTTTCTTTAGCTAGCCCTTTTAACTTTTCCACTTTCTTAAAATTACTCTTATATGTATTTTCTTCAAATAGATTTACATTTTGGCGCCAATCGACTTTGTTCAATTTAAAATCTTCTGTATATTTTCCGCCTAATATTCCAAAAGCAAGAGGCCCATATGGAATAAATGAAATACCCGCTTCTATACAATACGGCAACAGTTCTTCCTCAGCCGTACGTTCTAACATATTGTACGGAGATTGTACAACATCTATATGACCATGTTGGTTCGCTTCTTTTAATTGTTCTATGTTTACGTTCGATATTCCAATTGAACGAATTTTCCCTTCTTCTTTTAAACGAGTAAGCTCTCCGATTGAATCTATGTAACTTGTTTCAGAATTTGTAAAATGCAAATAATATAAATCAATATAATCAGTCTGTAACCTTCTTAAGCTATTCTCCACAGCATTTCTTAAATAACTTGGTTCATTGTTAATATAAGTTTCTCCATTTAATAACGGTTGAATTCCACCTTTTGTAGCAAGTATAAGCTTATGGCGTTTTCCCTTTAATACTTCTCCTACCATTTCCTCAGATCTACCGACACCATATGAATCTGCTGTATCAAAAAATGTAATCCCTTGCTGAATAGCTTCTTCTACTAATTGCTTTCCTTCTTCTTCATTCACATCAGCATATAAATTATGTCCCCCTACTGCATTTGTACCTAAACCCAACTTTGAAATATTTAATCCTGCCTTTTGCAATTTTGTATACTTCATTTCTTCTCCCCCTATATTTCTATTGTTCTAATATATTCGAACAATAGAAATATACCACTTTATATGTTATAGTGCAAATATCTCAACTTATACAAGCAGGTGAAATATGCGTACACTCTATCATCCAAATCGAGAAGAAATTCAATTTTCTTCTGTCTTATATGCACTTAGCGATCAAATTCGTTTACAAATTGTAAATATGTTACTAGAGAAAAACGAACAATCTTGTGGAGCTTTAAACATTCCTATTGCGAAATCAACTTTATCTCACCATTTCAAAGTTTTACGTGAGTCAGGTGTTATGTACACGCGCCTTGAAGGAACACAACGTTTCATTTCAATTCGTGAAGAAGATTTAAATGCTAGATTCCCAGGTTTGTTACAAGTTGTATTACATGCGACAGAGCCATATTAAAAAACATCTCATATGAATATGAGATGTTTTTTAATATGGCTATTCTTTTAATAAATCTATTAATCCATTTCCTTCAGATGTACGTTCGTACCCTAAAGGTACAGTTCTTTTAATGAGTTGTGCATATATTTCCGGCTCCGATAACTTTCGACCATATTCTTTCTCACACTGTTTAATGAGCAAGGCGAGCGCTCCAGCAACATGCGGCGTCGCCATGGAAGTTCCACTTAACACAGCATATTTCCCATCTGGATACGTAGATAATATTTCATCACCTGGCGCTACTAGATCAATTTCTTGATTTGAATTACTAAAACATGTAATCTTCCGCTCTAAATTAACAGCACCAACTTCAATTACCTCAGAATAAGCACCTGGGAAATCTAATTCCTCTGTTTCATCATCGCAATCTCCATTATTTCCAGCAGCACATACAACGAGAACATCCTGATTTACCGCATTTTGAATTGCTTCATGTAATTCTGGAACATCTTGCGGACCACCAAGTGACATTGAAATAATTCTCACTTTCTCTTGATTCGGCCCTCTCCAATTTACAGCATAATGAATTGCCTCAATAATTTGCTCATAACTTCCAGAACCATCTCCCGCTAAAACTTTTAATACTAACATTTTAGCAAGTGGTGCAACTCCCAATACACCGACACCATTTTCAGTCGCAGCAATCGTGCCCGCTACATGAGTACCATGTCCGTTATTATCAAGATACACATTTGGATCAGCTTCATAATCTTTTGTGAAATTTCTTCCGCCGATAATACGATCCTTTAAATCTATATGATTGGTATCACACCCTGTATCTAATACGGCAACGACTACATCTTGCCCCTTCACACTCTTTTCCCATACTTGTGGAGCGTGAATCAGTTGTACACCTGGTGGAATTTCATTTACTTGCTCTACCACCTTATTTACGGTAAACGGAATCAATTGTATACCTTTTTGCTTATTCACTGTACTACTCATCGTAATCCCTCCTGAAAATGTATTATTTTCATTTCAGACCACTTTTGAATACTTGTAAATGTAACATTCGTTTTATTCTTTTTGTTTTCCTTCTTTTCAAATATTTCTCAACATCATTAACTAACTCTATACTACTTTTTTATTTCCCCTATGATTTGTAGGAAGTAACAGCCCGTGTCGTTCAACTAATAACCAAAATAAGAGGACCAATTAATGGTCCTCTTACAGTCTTTTAAAAAAATGATATGTAATTTGAAAAATAATATAAATTAAGACTAAACCTCACTCTTGTTTAAAAACTTTTCTATTTCTTTTACTAAATATTCCGCTCCCTCTATCCCAACAGTAATATTTCCATTTGCTAATGATATGTTCTGTTCTGAAACATCACCTGTGATTTGGCAAGCATTGTAAGGTTGATATTTTTGCAAAATGATTTTATCTGCTTCTACAAAAATTTCAAGCGGTGATTTGATTTGTATTCCCAATACATCGCGTAATTCTTTAGGGATAACAATTCGTCCTAATTCGTCTACTTTTCGAATAACTCCTGTTGCTTTCATAGTTCTCCCCCCTTACTCTCTATTAATTTTTCCACCTCGCTTTTTCCATTTTATCACTTTTTGACAATACTTGCCTCTTTTTAGAAAATTTTGTACTCGAGTTAAAAAAACACATTTAATGCATACGTAATCTCTCTTTCAATTGTTTTACATAACGGGATCTTATAAGTAAGAAGTATACAACTTGAATACCTATGAAAATACTTAATACAACTGTATTTTCTTTAAACAATGAGTACTCAAACATTTGCCCTAACGCCGTTAAGGCTACTGCCCCATGTAATGTTGCAACACCAATTGGAACGAAGAATAAAAGCGCCAATCGAATTGTAACTACCTTCGATAATTCCCCACTCGTCAATCCAACTTTTCGAATCATTTCGAACAAGCGAACATCATCCTCCAAATCGGAGAATAAACGGAAGTAAAGGAAACTTCCTGCGCAAACGAAAAATACTATACCAATAAAGAAACCTACAAATAAAATCGGTCCTGCAATTTGTAAACTTTGGTTTTGTTCGTACTCTTCCGCACTAAACGTTGAATGTTCTTGATGCGGTTTAATTTGATGCGTAAGCTCTTTACCAATTTCAATCTCATCTTTCATTCTTTCAGTTTTATACATATAATCTTTTGTCTCTATAAATCCATCTTGTAATGAATCATATTGATTATTAGAGATTACATAAACATTTCCTCTTAATATTTTCCCCAATGAAGATGAAGTAACTTTTTTCACCTTTAAATGTTCATTCATATTGGGTAAAGTAATTTCTTTTCTTTCTTTCATCGCCGGCCCTGGTATATTAGCTGACAAAAATACAACCTCTTTATTTGCTACAGTATTAAATGGTTCTCCTGTTAACTTTGCATATTCCTTATAGTCTGATTCTTTTATAAAAGTGGCGCTTCTTAACGACTGTTCCTCCGTTTTCTTTGTCGAAATATTAGTTTTTGAAGCTGCTATATTATGTTTCTTTAATCCTTTGTCAATCATTTGTATATGTTGTGATTCGTTACTATTCCCTTGCTTAGAATGGTAATGAAACGCAATTGGTCTCTCCATTATCCCTTTCGTCATGGATGCGAAGCCAACTAATGTCCCTATTGCTGAAAATGCTACAGTAGAAATAATGGTTACAATAAAGAACATTCTTGCGTTATCTCTCATGCGATACGCTAAATCTGATAACGTAATAATATTAGTCTGTGTCCAATAGAAACGTTTACTTTTTTTACATAATCGAATAATAAAGACACTCAGCTGCTTGTACAACAAATACGTCCCAATAGTAACTACCGTTGTAACAGGAATCATCATAATAAATACCATTGCGCCATGCGATAGAAGAGCTCCTATATAGCCAGCACTAAGCAACACTACTGCTAATATTGAAGAAATGATTGATGCTTTCGGTTCCGGTTTTGCCTCTGCTGATCCTCTAAACAACTTCATAATTTTATTTTTACGAATCATTCCTGCACTAAACAATGATATGATCATAAATAATATGAAAAACATAATACTCGTTACAACAATTGCTTTCATCGGTATGTAATAGGATAAGGAGATATCTAGTTTTAATATCATCGGGGCGACAAATAGTAATACCCCTGAAAATAACATACCTGAAAGAATACCAAAAATAATTGCCCCTATTCCAATCATAATATTTTCAAAAAAGATAAGACGCTTTAATTGATATTTCGTCATACCTAGCATCATTAAAATTCCTAGCTCACGCTTTCTCGTTTTTAAAAACATTCCCATCGAATATAAAATAAAGAAGAATGTAAATAAGTAAATAATAGACTGTGCAAAAGACATACTTACGAATACGTACTGCCCCAATTCTCCTGCACTTAATGCCGGATGAAACGCAAAAAATGAATACACAAAAAAGGCCATAATTGCAAATGCACTACTTAAAAAATAGGCTGAGTATGTCCGTCTATTTCGCGTTACATTCCGATATGCGAGTTCTCTAATGTTCATATTACTTCTCCGCCCTTCTTTCTACTAACTATGTTTTTATATTAGTAAAGTACGGAAATACCTTCCATCGATTCAAATGACAAAAACCTTACATTTTTGAAAGGTTTAAAAAAATTGATTATGCGTAGTACTTTATTTATAATGACTACATTCATATTCATACACACATCCTATTGTATATTCGTTAGTTTTGCGAAATAATAAAGGATAGAAGTATGTACCAATATAATACATAATTTTTTTTACCGCTTTAATATGAATAGGAGGAAAATATAATGACATTACAAGAACAGATTATGAAAGCATTACATGTTCAGCCTGTAATTGATCCAAAAGTTGAAATTCGTAAACGAGTTGATTTCTTAAAAGATTATGTAAAAAAAACAGGTGCAAAAGGATTTGTACTTGGGATTAGCGGCGGCCAAGACTCTACATTAGCAGGACGCTTAGCACAACTTGCAGTTGAAGAAATTCGTAACGAAGGTGGTAACGCAACGTTTATCGCTGTACGTCTTCCTTATAAAGTACAAAAGGATGAAGATGACGCACAATTAGCGTTACAATTTATTCAAGCTGATCAATCAACTGCATTTGATATCGCTTCAACCGTTGATGCTTTTTCAAATCAATACGAGAACTTATTAGGTGAATCATTAACTGATTTCAATAAAGGTAACGTGAAAGCTCGTATCCGTATGGTTACACAATATGCAATTGGTGGACAAAAAGGGCTACTTGTTATCGGAACAGATCACGCTGCAGAAGCTGTAACAGGGTTCTTTACAAAATTCGGAGATGGTGGTGCAGATTTATTACCATTAACGGGATTAACGAAGCGCCAGGGACGTGCATTATTACAAGAGTTAGGTGCAGACGAGCGACTGTACTTAAAAATGCCAACAGCTGATTTATTAGATGAAAAACCGGGTCAAGCTGATGAAACAGAGTTAGGTATTACTTATGATCAATTAGATGATTATTTAGAAGGTAAAGCAGTTCCAGCTGACGTTGCAGAGAAAATTGAAAAACGTTACACAGTAAGTGAGCATAAAAGACAAGTACCAGCGTCAATGTTTGATGATTGGTGGAAATAGAACATAAAAAAAGAAGCTAATCTTTTAGCTTCTTTTTTTATGTTAGCGATATACCCCTACTCTTTTCTCCAATAAATCTTGCAAGCAATCTTCATGTTGTTTACAAAATAACGGTGGCATGTCGTCTAACGGGAAAAACTTCAAATCTAACGTTTCATCACCATCTACTTTTTTGTCGCCTCCAACTATTGAGCATGAAAAACACATCACAATTGACTGTGCCTTATCTCCATTTGGATATGATTGAAAATATTTTGTATACACTCCAATAAGCTCATTTATTTCTACATCATACCCGGTTTCTTCTTTTATTTCTCGAATCGCAGTTTCCGCAGCCGATTCTCCTATCTCCATTGCGCCACCTGGAAATCCCCAAGCGTTAAAGTCTCCTCTTTTTTGCAATAATACTTCTCCCTCTTTATTAAATACACAACCACCGGCAAAATTTAAGAAAACATAATCATGCCCTACTTTTTCACGTAATTCTTTTATATAGTTGGCCATTCTCTTTCCCCTTTTCATACTTCTATCACTATTTCTTATCTTTTTCAAGCAACTCAATAATTCGATCTAGCTTCTGGTTCATATTAATTACATAGTGTTTCTTTGCAGCGCTGCTTTGTAATACTCTTCTAATAAACAAAGTAAATGATATGAAAAACAAAACGATAAGTCTGATTACTAAACAAGTATATATCAATGTAAATATATTACTTTCGAACAAGTTCATTCAGCATTCACATCTTCTCCTTTTTATTTTATCACATAATTAACAATTTTTTAAATTAAACAACAAATATAAAAAGAGCATCTTTTACAGATGCTCTTTCTCATTACTTAATACGTAAATGTAATTGTCGCTAATGAATAACCGGCCATTGCACTATATGGTGCTACTTGATAAGACACACGCTTTGCACCTTTTGGCCAATTTATTTCATTTAATACTTTCTTTATATCTTGCATCGCTCCATCCATGGACTGCTTATATCGTACTTCTACTTTTTCTGGTTTGGCTGCAAACTGTTGCTGTAACTTTTTCTTAAATTCATTATAATTTTCTGCTCCGTATTCCGCAGATAAGTATTGTAAATTTGTTTCTTTTAACATTTGCTCATATACGACAGTTTTTGAGCTACCAGCTTTTATTTTATTTGTTAATTCACCAAAATAACTTGTAGTTGCTGCTGGATATTTACTACGATCCCAGTCGTGATCTTTACTTAACTGTTCGTCAGACATATTAAAATATGAGTAAGTTACACGCCCTGCTTTATCTGGTACTGGATCATCAAATGTAGTATCTAGGTGATACCATTTGTTTTCAATGTTTACTAAATTCCACGCGTGAGCTTGTCCGTTTCCTGTGCCTGTTACAATATGATTTTGAATACCTGCCTCTTTTAACAACTCATACGTTAATAGTGTATATCCTTGGCAAACGGCAGAACGATTCGCTAATGCTTCATATGCCGTATACGCTTGATAAGACGTATCATAAGACACATGCTTAACAACGTAATCGTGAATAGCTTTTACTTTCTCATGCTCATCCATCCCTGGTTTTACAATTGATCCAACAATTGCTTTCGTCTGAGCTTTTACATATTGAGTTTGTTCTTTTGATTCACGGTATTTTACTTGCAGTGTAAACGTATAGTCCCCTGGCATTCCTTTAATAGAATATCTAGTAGACGCTACATTATATTTTACATACTCATCAGCATCTACAATTTTATTAAACTCACCATACAATTGATCCATAATATTTCTAGCATTTCTATCTTTTGTTTTATATGTGATTGTAATATTTTCTTCTCGATTATCAATCTGTTTTTTTAATTCTTTTCTGAAATCATCTAATAACTTTACATCTGATTGTGCTGTCACTGTAGTCGGATTTGTAGCTGCATAAGATACAGATGACGCTTGTAAGCCTCCCATTACTATAGTTGAACAAAGTGCGGCAGCTGTCACATACTTACTTGTCTTTCCCATCTTGTCACTCCTTATATTCTATAACTATACGAAAAAGTATCGTATAGTTTCAGAGTATACAATACTTTTTCGTATAGGTCATATGAGATTATGCATATTAACTAATTCACATAAAAAGGTTGTTCTTTTAAAAAGAACAACCTTTTTATGTGAATTAGCAAGTTTGTAATACGCAGCATGTATTTTCAAAACGTCGATTTTTCAAATCTTCATTACTAATGCAGAAATATAGCATTCCTAGTTCTCCCCAAACCATATTACAATTTTTATGATCTGAATCAATTTGGAATAAAAGAGTCATTTGCTGCGGGTCTACTCCCATATATTCTCCTGTCTCATATAACACTTCTTCTTGTACAGAGAATGGCTCACCAAACATTTGATGGTTATCGTAGTTATCCGGAATTAGCTCTTCAAGTAATTGCAAGAAATGATCTGAATCAGCCTCATCTTCAATGAAAAGTTCTGGTAATTTGTATGTCAGTTCAAAAGTAATTGCACACTGGTTATATTTCGCTTGTATTTGATTTTCTCTTCGTAATTGCTCTACAGGAATATCATAATAAAGTACATGCCCAGCTTCTGTTAGGTTCACATTTTCTTCAAAATAATTTTCAATGCAAAAGAAATACAGCATCCCCGTTTTAGGAAGATTGTGATCCATACCAACATTTTGTAAATCACTTAAGTTAAATTGCGCGATAAATTGTAGTGGATTTCCTTTATGCTTTGGATATTCAAATAAAGCTGGTAAATCTGGAAATCCCCCCATTTTCGAACTACCTATCGCAACAGTTTCCTGCTGCTTTGGCACAACTTTTATACAAGGAAATATAGTATTAATAAGTTCCTCTTTCAAGTGTGTTAGTTCATATTTATCAATTAATACTTCAATTTTTTTATTCATAAATTCTCCTTACATTTACATACTTATTTGTATCTTAGTACAAAGATTATACTTCATTCTTTACAAAATCAACAAGCCTCCAAAAAACGGGCTTATCCTTCGTACGCGAACAAGTTTAAATAAGCATACTATACATTGTTCCTACAAACACGATAATTCTTTAGTTCTTCCAGTACATTTTCCCCTCGTTCATTTTTAAATATAAGGAGGAATTCCACATGGGTTACGGATATAGTTGCTGTGGTTACGGATACGGTGGTGGCGGCGGTTGTGGTTACGGAGGTTTCGCTTTATTAATCGTTTTATTTATCCTTCTAATCATCATCGGAGCTAGTTGTTGGGGCGGCTTTGTAGGCTGCTAGTAAACTTAAAAACTATTGCAAAAAAGCACGTACAATACGTGCTTTTTTGCCATTTCCAAATCTTTTATTCGAAAGGAAGTATGTTTAATGAAGATTGATGGTGTTTTTGAAGGAGGCGGTGTGCGCGGTATTGCGCATGTTGGGGCAATTTGCGCGTTAGCCGAAAAAGGTTATGAATGGGAACGTGTAGCTGGTACATCGGCTGGTTCGATTATTGCAGCGCTCCTAGCGGCAGGATATTCTTGTTCAGAGTTAAAAACGATTATAACTGATATTGATTATAATAAATTTATGAAAAGAACTTTTATTGATAGAATTCCTTTTATCGGTAAGGGACTAAGTGCATGGACTACTCTAGGTATATACTCTAATGTATTTATAGAAGAATGGATTGAAGAATTACTTCGAAAAAAAGGTGTTCATTTATTTACTGATTTACCAGATCTAAACAAACTCAAAATCATCGCCTCTGATATTAGTAATGGTAAAATGGTTGTCTTTCCTGACGACTTACCAAACTACGGATTTTTAAATTATCGCTTCTCTATTGCTAAAGCGGTAAGAATGAGTAGTACAATCCCCTTCTTCTTTGAACCCGTAAAATGGAGAACTCCAAAATGGAAGCAGCCTTGTTATATGGTTGATGGAGGAATTCTAAGTAATTATCCAATTTGGATCTTCGATTCACCTACCGCTCCTCGCTGGCCGACTTTCGGATTTCATTTTGTAAAGGATGAAATTCAAGCTGACCCTGCTCGCTATAACGAGCCTATTTCCATGTTCAAAGGACTATTTAAAACAATGATGCAAGCCCATGATTTACGTCATTTAGATAAGGAATCAAAAGCAAGAACCATTACAATTCCAACAGGAACGATTACAAGTACTAATTTTGAACTGACAAAGGAAGAAAAAGAATGGCTTTACAATTCTGGCTATAACTCTGCTAATAAATTTTTACAAGCTTGGAACTTTAGGCAATATATTGATGAATATAGAAAAGGGAATCAAGACCGAAAGACAAATCGATTCTTCCGTCAACTTGACTCATAATATTATTACTTTGCATATAAATACGAGAACGTTTAACAACCTAATAGTAAATAAGCCTAGTAATTTCTTATATTACTAGGCTTATTTACTTCCTATATAATCTCGTACATTGTTTAAGGATACGTTAACCCTTCGGCTTCTTCTGCAGTAATAACTATGTAACGATTTCCCGTTCTTAATCCTAACAGTTCTGCTTTTTCAATCGCCTCTTGCTTCGTCTCCGCATAAGCAGCTAAGTATTTATGTCCACCAATCATTTGGCAAATTACATATTGTTTCATGACTTTCTCCTCTTACTTTTTCATTAGTTGTGCAAGTTTTTTTATACCTATTTCAATTTCTTCTAACGTTGCATATGAATATGATAGGCGCAAAAATTGATTTGCACTTCTATCATACAAAGTACCTGGGTTTAATAAAACCTTTTCTCGCAGAGCTTTATCAAATAAACTACGATATGAAATGGGTACTTTTATATGTACCCATATATAAAACCCACCTGTTGATTCATGCCAAGTTGCTATTTCACGAAGATATTTATCTAACATTAGTAACATAAAATCTCTTCGTTTTTTCAATTCACTTCTTACAAATCGTAAATGCTCATCATATAGACCATTTGTAAACCACTCTGCTGCAATTTGCTGGGATATAGAGCTTGAACCATAATCTGTTTGCATTTTTATGTCTGACAATCTTTGAATTACTGGCTCGGGTCCAACAATCCATCCAATTCTTAAACCTGGACTAATTACTTTGGACATGCTTCCAATATGTAATACGATTCCATTTTTATCATAGGCTTTTAAAGGTTTTGAACAAGGTGCATCAAACCATAAGTCTTGATACACTGCGTCCTCTATAATAGGTAATCCAATTTCATTACATACTTCCATTATTTCTTTTCGCCTCTTAGTATCCATACTAAAATTCGTCGGATTATGAAAAGACGGAATTGTATATAAAATAGAGGCATTAAATTGCTTCTTATATTTCTCAATAAATGATGGATGTAAGCCACTCTCATCCATTGGGATTCCAATTAAACGTATTCCTGCTGATTGAAAAACATTAAGTGAATATAAATAGGATGGTTTCTCTAATAAGATTGATGCCCCTTTCGAAAGAAGCCCCATAGAAATAAGTTGCAGCGCTTGAATTGCTCCCGAAACAATTAATATAGAGTCAGGAGATACATATACACCATGCCCCTTTAAGTATTCGGAAATCTTTTCCCTTAAATAAAGATTTCCTTTCGGCTCTTCATACCCAAGCGTCACATTTGACTTTAAAAGCTTATTCATAATTTCTTTCATCTTTGTCTCAGGTAAGAGACTCGGCGCGAGCTCACCTGTTCCTAACCGAATTACATGTGGATAAAATTCAGCTTGATTAATCTCTTGAATAGCTGGGAGATTCGGATAATGAACTCCTGTTTCTACATAAGACTGCCAATTAGGCGGGGGTGCGTAAGTTGAAGCATTCTCATTATTATTTACAACAATTGTTCCTTTCCTGCCATTCCCTTCAATATATCCCTTCGCAACTAGTTCATCGAAAGCCATTACAATTGTGCTTCGATTCACACCAAATGTATGGGCCAAATCTCTTTGTGAAGGTAATTTTGTTCCAACGGTCCATTCTCCATTAACGATCCTTTCTTTTATATACGTTTCTATTTGTTTATACAGCGGCGTCGCTAGAGACATATTCGGTTTCCAAACGAATCTTTCCATCATATCACCTTATATTCTTTTTGGTTGGTAACCTCCCCAACCATATGGATGGATACAAATTTTCATTTCTTCTATACAATATACACTATCATAATGAATTAAAATAGGAGGTAATATGATGAGTGAAGCAATTATTCATGGTATCATTCTTGCATTTGGACTTATCATTCCATTAGGTGTACAAAATGTTTTTGTCTTTAACCAAGGTGCGAGCCAACCAAACATTTGGAGGGCAGCCCCTGTAGTATTAACTGCCTCTATATGTGATACGTTACTCATATTGATTGCGGTGCAAGGTGTCTCCCTTGTACTCCTTACTTTTTCTTGGCTAACTAACTCGTTATATATAATTGGATTTTTCTTTCTCCTATATATGGGCTTTGTTATTTGGAGAAGTAACCCTTCCAACGATGTAAAACAAGAAAAAAGTATGCCCTTAAAAAAGCAAATCCTTTTCGCAGCATCAGTCTCATTATTAAATCCACATGCAATTTTAGACACAATCGGTGTAATTGGAACAAATTCTATTCAATACATAGGAAGTGAAAAATGGGCTTTCACACTTGCAACTATTATCGTTTCTTGGATTTGGTTTATAAGCTTAGCTTTAGCGGGGAAATTTCTAAAAAGACTAGACTCAACCGGAAAGGCAATCTTATTATTAAATAAATTTTCTGGTCTCATCATATGGGGTGTCGCGCTTTATATGTTAAAACAAGTTATTTATTCTTAATGAACGTAAGAGAATTGCATGTTACTGAAAACATCATGCAATTCTCTTATAAATTATGAAGTAGGTTCCGGTTTCTGTTTTACCGTCTTTTCATCTTTTGCTGGTTTAATCCAAATGATTGCTATAACAGCACCAATGGCAGCAAAAATACTTGTCAAATAAAACACTTCATGGTCCGCCCCTTTCATAAAAAAAGAATATAAAGGTGGTCCAGCTGCTACACCGATAAATCGCATTGAACTATAAAATGACGTAACCGTTCCCCTTTGCTCCTTTTCAATTCCTTGTGTAATGAGGGCATCTAAACATGGGAGTGCCATACCAATTCCTATCCCCATAATAACAAGACAAAGAAGTAGTAAATAAATCCCTTTTATAAATAAAGGAATGATGACTGATGCAGCTGCCATTAAAAAACCAATATAAATACACTTCTTCATAACATTTTGATTATCTCCAATTTTTTTACCGGCCATATATGAACTAAGTGACAGTACAAGTAACGGGATAGCAAGCACACACCCTTTCCATATACCATGAATGTCATACTTTGATTCCAGTATAGTCGACAAATAAAAGAGAATTCCGAATAAAATAAGCATAATAATTGCACCTAATGCAAAAATGGCAATTAACCATCTTCCCTTTTCTCGAAACGTAGAGATAATAGATTGAATAAACTCTTTTAGTGGTGGTACTTCCCCTTCTTGTTTTTTTGCCTTTACTAATACCAGCAATAAAACAATTGATACGACACATAAAACTGGAATCGCCCAAAATGGTAAGAACCATACAATGGCAGCAAGAGCAGATCCTAAAATAGGGCTCAGCACTTTTCCAAATGTATTGGATGTCTCAATGATTCCCAAACCTGTACTAACTTGTTTTTCATCTTTGTATAAATCACCAACACACGGTATAACAACCGGCATTGCACCAGCAGCACCAATACCTTGAATCGCTCTACCCATTAGTATCCAAATGTAGGGATTATCAACTTTCCAAGATACCCAGCCAGTTATCGCTCCTCCTATAGCCGCAATCAGCAAACTCGGAACCATTACCATCTTTCGTCCCCATCTATCTGATAAATAACCAGCAATCGGTATAAGTAAAATGGCTACGATAGAGTAAATTGTAATAATCATGGATACTTGAAACGATGAAATATGTAATTTCTTTTCAATTGTCGGCAAGATTGGAATAAGCATTGAATTCCCTAATGTCATGACAAGTGGAACTGATGCAAGCGCAATTAAACAACAGTTTTCTTTTTTTAACATGTTGATTTCGGAACCTTTCATCATATATTTCTTACCATATAATAGCCCTGCTGGAACATAATTTTCATTCCACCAGGGCTATTACATCTTTAATACTTCCCATTCACAACAAAAGAAATTGGGTAAAATATAGTATTACTTCTATTCTTTGAACTCTGTTCGCTATATATCCATACCAATTAATTGAAAAAAAAAGAAAGGAAGAATCCTTCCTTTCTCCTATAACCTTCTACATTTAGCGAGTATATCCGCCACCAAGCTGTTGTTCTGCCATCGCTACTAGGCGTTTTGTGATTTCACCGCCTACAGAACCGTTTGCACGTGAAGAAGTATCAGCTCCCAGTTGTACACCGAACTCTTGTGCAATTTCATACTTCATTTGATCTAAAGCCGCTTGTGCTCCATGTGATGCTAATTGATTAGAATTACGATTTCTAGCCATTACCAATCACCTCCTTATTTATATATAAATTGTGTAAAATTCAAATTAAAATACATGGAAATTTTTGGTTATTATTTCACGATAAAAAAAGAGCCTCTAAACGAGACTCTCACATCATTTCACATTATGAAGTTACTACTTCTAAATTTCTATTTATTAATACTTTCATTTCTTCTTTTAATATCTCCTTTGAGTTATGTCCAAACCATTCTAAAGAAGCAAAAAGATTCGTATCCCTCACTTCCTGAATAATCTCATCATAATTTACAATACCTTCAAATAACGGAACCATACCAATACGACTTCCTGCTGCAGCATATACATTATTAGGTTCAAACACATGCAAATAATTCGCTGAAGATATATTCTTAAAATGGTAATGTAATGTCCACGGCTTTAATTGATGGAAACTGTCTATTGGATCTGCGCCAGACTCCCATATATGAAGAAAATCAAGATTTATTTTTAAATTCGGATGATTTACTTCTTCTAATAGTTCTATAGTAGCAGGCAATGTGTCCGTTAGTGTATTGGGATGTGTTTCTAACAGCACATACATATTGTGCTGAGCAAACACATCACAAATCTTATGTATTCGCTTCACATACTCTTTTCTCTCTTGTTCCGAGAAGTCCTCGCTCCCTTTTTGCCCAGCAAACGTGCGAATTTTATTCGTATTAAACCAATTAGCTAGTACTACAAGTTGTTCACTTTTCTCTATCGTTTTTTCAAAATCTGCTGATAATGATATATCTAAGTAATCACTTATCATCGTAATTTCTAAGTTTTTATCCTTTAGAAAATTCAATTCTCGTTCTGTCGTTTCACGTTCTTGCATGTACAAATTTTGTGCATGCGTCCCCCATAATTCAATTCCTTCAAAACCGTTTTCATATGCAAATTGAACAATATCAGTAAATGAAATTAATTGATGACGAAATGAAATGGTACATAGCGAATATTTCATAGCATTAAACTCCCCTATCTTAAATTCAGTTAGCTTATTAAAGAGTTACGACAGACTGATTTGTTTTCATACCTTTCCATGATAGAAACTGTCTCTCTAATTCCTTCTTAATTTGCAGTTCAATTGCATTCATTTCATCCAGTTTTTCAATAATCGATACTAGCATACCTTTATTATTCGTCATTGCCATTTTAATTGCACGATACTGTACATTTGTAAATCCTTGTACAATATCCTCTACCCGATCACACCAATAATCAAATTCTTGCTCCGAATATTGCAACGTTTCACGGAAGTATGCAAAGGCATGCTCATAACTATATTTACGAATTGCAAGTACTGGTATTTGTTTTACTGCTGCTACAAGTCCAGAAAGCGTATACCCTTCTTCCTCATTTGCCATTTTTACAATTACATTTTTTAGTTCCATAGTCAGTTCATTGTCGTTCTTTTTGAATGTTTCTGTGAAATAACTAGCTACTGTTTCTTGCGTTGGCTCCCCAATTCTTTCTATATCAATGAAATACCCTCCACCAAATGGGTTATCTTGAACAGAGTGAAGTACTTTTTCTCTTTCCATACTCCCTTCCCAACGAAAATCAGGATCTAGCATGAACCACTCTTCTTCTTTCTCTGTTTTTGATATCATTAAATAATGCGGAAACGGTTTTTGATGAAATTTATTTTCCCTCTCTGGCAATAAAGACATATCAACCATTACAATGATATAACGATTTTCCGGCTTGTTTTCTACTAATTCTAAAAACATTTCTACATTGCTATCTTTATCTTTTGCATGATCATACCATTCGTTTACTTTAATACCGTACAATTTTTCAAACCAAAGTAAATAATGATCATGGTTAATGTTTTCAGAGTGATATGAAATAATTCCGCCTTCTGTTATATCAAAATCTCCATCCCATAGTCCAAAATAAAATGGACGAAAATCAATGTCGCTACGCCTTTTTATAATTTCACAAAAACAACTCACTAAACAGTGCACTTTAATTGAAGTCATACTCTCATCCACTTTCCTAAAGGTTAGTTATTCACATTTACTTCCTGTAACGGCTGTAACTCCTCCATAAAATCAAGCAAAGATCCTACAGTAAGAAATGCTTTTGGATCTACCTCATCCTCTGGAACGCATAGCTTTAAATCCATTTCTATGTATACAATAAGCTGTAACATCATTACCGAATCTATATATAAATCTTGATTTAAGCGCATCGTTTCTTCTAAATGCGTTACATTTTTCAGTTCCATTTTTTCTATCATAATTTTTAACACGGCATTCTTTAACGCTTCCCGTCTCATGTTGTAACCTCTCCCATCTCTAGTAACTTTCTACTTACTTTTCCCGTTTTATTTTTAGGAATTTCATTTACACTTTCAATTTCATGCGGAACTTTATAAGAAGGTAAGTGCTGAATACACCATCCTCTTATTTGCACTGGATCAAGATGAGAGATCACTTTCGCTTTAACTATTTCGCCCATCACAGGATGTTTCCCTCGATATACAATTGCCTCTTGAACACCTTCCAATCGAAGCATTGTTTCTTCTACCTCTATAGGAAAGACTTTTAATCCTGAAACGTTAATTACATCATCCATACGCCCCATAAAATGAAGGCCGCGCTCAGATTTATACCCTAAATCTTTCGTGAAAATTTCCTTATCGTTCATTTTCACGACGATTTCTTCCGGTGCATTTTCATCTGAACCTATGCTTATACTCGCATGAGGTAGAGGGTTCCCTAAATCTAAATGGCTTGTCATATCATGACATATACTAATACAACCTGCTTCAGAACAACCATATTGCTGCATCATAAATGTTGTCATTTCTTTTAGTTTATAAAATAGTGCTTCTGGCAAAGGCGATCCGGATGTCATAATTTTATGAAACCGAAACGTTCCTAATGGAAAACTCCCCATAATGTGTAACATAAGTGGCACTGCATATATGATATGTTTTTCTGTATTACGAACTATATTTAATGCGAATTTAGGATTTTTGTTCGTAATGATTACAGGCTTGCTCCCCCTCTTAATTGCTGATAACGTACCACATATTAGTCCGTATGAATGTGAAACAGGAGCCATAACGATTGGCACTTCATCTACTCCACAGTTTAAAGCTTCATTATAAGCGGTAATTTCCGTATCAACTTCTGTCCATGCTCTACGAATCAATTTCGGTTCCCCTGTAGTTCCAGAACTATATTGCAATAAAGAAGGCTCTTCTAGTAAAAAGTTCCCTACTTCTAATTTTGTAAAATCCCCATATTCTCCATATAAAATTCCTACACAATTTGCACGCTTTGCCATTTCAATAGCTGTTTCTTTTGGCGTATCTTCATGTATAAGTAATACTGATGATTTCTTTTCTTTTAAGAAAAACACAAGCGTAATAATATCGAATGGATCTTTCAGACAAAGTGCAAATCTATTTCCTTCTGCTTTTTGAAATTGTTCCATTTCTGCATAAACTTGTAATCTCAATTCAAAATCACTTTTGCTATACTCTTGTTTATTAACGATTAGCATAATTTCCCCCTGTAACAACTGATTTTTGTTTCATAAGTTGTCTTACTCTATACAATGGATTTGGAACTTCATGAACAAGCGATTCCACATCCATATATAATCGACGTTTCGTTAATTGTTCAGCATAGAATGTAGGTGCATATAATTGAATATTTTCAAATCTACCTTTCAAATGTGGATATATTCTTAAATGATTTTCAATTTCTTCAACAACCATTATCCAAAAACGTTCTTCTTTCAATCCATATTCATCCGCAAGTACGAACGCTAATTCTCCTAAATTAAACAGGAAAAGTGCATCTAATACCATCTCTTGCAAACATTCGATGCGATCCATTTCAAAGAAATCATTCATTTTTCCATTCGCATATGTTCTATGCATTTTAGTAAAGTCGGGACATTTATCAACTTCTTTCAAATATGGACGATAAAACTCAAGCCCTTCATGAAAATCCTTTAACGCAATACGAACAGGCACCCCTTCTTTATGGACTAGAATCATATTTTGTCCATGTGATTCCAGTGCGATGCCATGCTCTACAACAAGATGTATAACTGGTATTATCGCTTTTTGAATAAGTAATTGTAGCCAATCCTTCATTCCATATTTGTTCAACCATGCATCAATAATTGGTGTACCATCTTTCTCTTTAGCGTATAAACCATTAAAAGGAATTGCGTCCTCTTGTGCATCTAAATACTTGTGAACGCTTTCGCGCCAAATACATCCTAATGAACCATATATAGCTTTCTTATTTGTGTCATACGTTACACTGGAAAACTCCTTTAACAAGATTAAACGTGCTTCATCGCTTAAATAGGCGTCATTACTTACAACATCACTTAACCAATTTGATATTGCTGGTGCACTCACAACAGAATACGGTTTCAACGTACGGAGTGTTGAAGTGTTGAGTAAATTCATCGATAATTTAACGTACGGTTTCTTTGGATTCGTAATATTTCTTACCGTTCTCATTGACTGTTGTGCGCAATACTCATCCTCTGATGTTCCTAAATAAATAATAAATTTACCCTGTATATGATCCGCATAATTTGAAATGATGAAATTCTCCCACTGCCAAGGATGAACAGGTATAAACACGTACTGTTTTGGATTACATCCCCGATTACAAATTCGCTCCATAAACTCTTCTAATTTACGCTCACCAATCTCCTCTATTAAAATTTCGTCATAAATTACTTCATTCTCATACCCTTCACTGGAGTATTTTTTATGCGCTGCAATCCATATGAGTTTTATTGGCTGCATAAATTCATATCCATATTGAAAATTGTCACGATATTGAAATCCAATACGAGCTTTATAACTAGGGTGATATGGATGGCCGTCTATTAAATGGCTTTCAAACTCATCGTAAGATTTTTGATTGTATTCTTTCTTATTATTTCTTTCATATTGTGCAATCGTGTCTTTAAATATTGTTTGTTCTAATTCGTGCATAAAAGAATCTAATTTGGCTTGTTCTACACTAGCAACTCGAAAAACTTCTTCTAGAAATTGCGAGACAGATTGTATTTCTTGCTGTTCATCTTGGACTCTTACTATTAATGAGTCTAAAGAAATACGTCCAAATGTCATCCGTTCCCTGCCATAGCATTTGTACGTGACACTTTTGTCTTCTTCATCAAGTCCTTGTATTATAAAAAGAATTTGTTCTTCTTTTTCTATGCGAACCGGTGTAATAATCCCCTCATAAATTAACGATTCTACTAATTGACGTAGCACTCTTCTTCGTACTGAAATGTAATCTTCTGATTCGAGCGCCTTCAATACTTTCGTATGATACATGTCCACTCTCATAAAACCCTCCACCTTATGACAAAATACCATTATTTGTATTACGTGAAATTTTAACGCTATTTATGAACGAACAGCCACTTCTCTAACGAGCGGATTATGTACTTGCACATAAATTGCTTGCTCTAATGGATTACTTAACTCATCGACATCGAAAAATCTCGTTAGTAAATTTGCTTTACACGCTAACTTATCTTCGTCCAATAATTCTCTTAAAAATGTTGAAGGTTCCCGGTTATACGGAAGGAATGATTCAAGTACAGACCTTAATTCCGAGAGAAGAATTTCCTCCTTAATTAATCCTGCTGTGCCAAAACCATTAATGAGGCCAAACATATGATTGAAAATTAAGTAGTAACGAAATCTCTCATCCACAATATAGTCGTCATATAAATTTCCAGTACGTTCTCCAATACCAGCTAATTCATTATTAAGCATCTCTTTCATTGAATTACAGAAATAAAATCCTTGATTATCACGGAAATAATATTTGACCGGATAACCATCTTTTAGCTGAACAACGCTATTTTGCTGATGAGCTTCTAATGCAACACCATACTGTAAATACATCCATACCATTGGCTTTAAAGAAATATTCATATATCTTCTAAACCACTCTAAGCTTACTTCTTCACAGCTTTTACTTTCTAAATCTGCTAGGCGATGAATAATATTCGATAACCGCGTACGCTCTCCAGGTATAGCATCTTGAACTAGCCCAGCAATTAATGTTGCGTCGTTTGCATGTTCACTATAAAAAGGGTTCTCGCGAATAATCACTTCAAATCCAGATTCTTGTGTTCCATAATTTAATGTAATATAGGCTGGATCACAAATAAAATCAAAGCCTGGAAATCTTTCTCGTACTTCACCAATAGCCGTATTTAACATTTCCTTCCCTTCAAGACCACTCTCAAGTTCTTTCAGTTTATTAATACGCATTGAATTCGTTACTTTCACCGGAAATGAAAACTTAAGCATATACTTCGAATCGGGATGATACAGCGTCCTTAGTGATGATGTTGCCATAAAATACTTACCTACAGGTCCAATATACTCAAGCAATTCTTGAAATATCCAATCCTGTACGTAAGCTTGATGCAAGAGCCATTCTGCCTGAAGCGGATGAATTGGAATTAATGCATATTGATCTTCCTTACAGTACTTCGCTATAAATTCCTTACTAACCATCTCATCATTACTTAATTCTTCTTTTATAATCGTTGTTGTAGAAGCTGATAATAATGATTTTTCATTTACTATACTTTTATGTGCCCGAAAATAATGAAGCTGACATTCTCCTTTTAATTCTGGAGAATACATTTCACTTTTCCAATCCAATATCCCCTGTCTACTCTTTGGTGTAGGATGAGTTAAATGCCCAAATAATAAAGACTGCTCCGCTTCTATAAAAGTTGTATGGAAACCGTATAATGCGGATGTATCTTCTATTCTCTCTTTTATAAATTCCTCAATATTTTGACAACTACGAATGACTCGAAGCATAAGTTCCGCAGGATTCGTTCCTTCTCCGTAGTTGATAGACATCTCTTTTATTAAAAATGTAATAACTGTAACGTAATCTGCTTTAATAACAGAATTACTATCTCCAATTTGATAATAAAATTTTTCTCCAAACAAATGGCGATCTGTTGATGATTTATATATAACTTCTCCATACAAAGTAACGTTCTGTGCCGATAGCCGACAACATAAATATGTGGGGACTGTATCTCTATTCAACGTATTACTGAAGATACTCTTCATTCTTTCATCCTCTGTAATCCATTCTCCACTCCCTGTTTCTCTTAAATAACAGTTTAAAAAGCTTTGTAATGTTGCATGTTCTGCGATTTGTTTCGCATGCTGCATGTTGGTCCTCCTCTTTATATTAAAGCTATCGAAATTTTATATAATAAACGATAATTGAATGTCGTTATCAATTATGATTCTAATTGATAATGATATTCAATTCAAGAGTATATTTCAGAATTTTTTTATCAAATAAAATTTTTCTTTTTTTCTTTCTTTTCTTTAATCTAGTTAAAAGTACACTAGAAAAATTCTTGTTTTCAAACTAATTACCTACTTTTATTAATCCATTTTTTGATGGATTAATAAAAAGGTACACCAAATGAGGTATACCTTTCCTTATGATATGTTTACATAATACTATTATATGCATCAATCTATATAGCTGTTTGTTTTTGTAACAAATTCAAATCTCTCCAACAATACGCTGTTTCTTCTACCTTTACTCTCTCTAAAAATTTCGTATCAATTTTTTCAGGGTTGAATTTTTCATAAAACTTTTTAGAAGGATTATTCGTAACGACCCAAACTAAAAGAGATTGCATATCATTCTTTACACATTCTGATAGTAACGCTTGAAATAACTTTTGGCCTATTTTCAATCCTTGATACTGTTGTAAAAGATAGATTGCATATAATTCCCCATCACAATTATATGCACCGCTTCTTTCAACTCCCCCATCAATAAATCCGACTATCGTTCCATTTAACGTCTCTGCTACAAATCTATATTGGCATGTATCTTCTTGTTGAAAAATGTTTTCCCATTGTTTTTCTCGTTGCTCATATGTTATATTTTCTAAAAATTCGTCAGCAAATATACCTTTATACGTTGTTTTCCAGCTATCAACATGCACCTTTGCTATACCTCGTATATCATCTTTTATAGCTCTTCTAATATGTATTTCCATCATTTCTCCCCCTTGTTATTCATCATTATATCAATTTATTTCCTTAAAAATCCAAATAAAAAAAGAGCGAATGCACTTCACTCTTTTTTATCATAATTATCTACTTTCCACTTCCACTGAAACAACACGATCAATCTCTTTCAGGGAGCTATATAATTCTGTTGTATATAAATCTTCTGGAGCTAAAATAACCATTTCCAATTGCTGAAATGCTCCACTATCTATATCTTTAATTTTCACTCGTTTCACATGCATACCTAAATTTTTAATTTGCTTAAATATACCATCTAACTCATGATGCTCTTTTACAGTAATTTTTATAGATAAATCCTTTTGTCGTAATGAATACGGACCTGCAATTTTCACAAGTTGTGGAAGTACGTTAATTGCTAAAATAATTAAAATCATAGCAACCGTCGCTTGTAAATAAAAGCCTGCCCCAATTGCTATACCTAAAGCTGAAGCAGCCCACACCATAGAAGCTGTCGTTAATCCAGAAATAACATCATTACTTCTTCGTAAAATAACACCTGCCCCAAGAAAACCAATCCCACTCACAATTTGAGCAGCTAGACGCATTGGATCCATATTTGTATGCCCTGGAACAGAATATACATGTACGGCTTCAATTGAAACCATCGTAATTAAACAACTTGCTACAGAAATAACCATACTTGTTTTCACACCAAGCGGTTTATTCTTTAGCTGCCTATCTATCCCGATGAATAATCCTAAAAAGAGTGCTAAACCTAATTTGAGTAAAAATTCATATGACATATTTCCATTCTCCTTACTTTACAATATTTCCCTTGGAATAATTCACTATAACTCTTTTATGATATCAATTCCAGTCTTTTCTATTCATTCAACATAAAAAACCGAAAAAACATTTGTAACGATGTTTCTCCGGCTTTTTATTATGCTTAAGATTCTTCTTTATTTCTGATCTTTAATCTTAATCTCTGCATCTTTGTAGAATGCTAATTTACTGTCATTATACTCTTTTGTAAATTTGTTAAACTGCTCTTTCGATTTTTGTGCTTCCACATTTAATTCATTAACAGTTTTAACTTTTTCACCGATTTCTTTTAATTTCGTTTCTTTTACTTTTAATTTTTCATACAGTTCTTTTTCAGTCGCTAACACTTTCGTGTAATTTTCATTCATCTTTTTGAATGCATCATAACGGTTTTTATACGACTCTTCTACTGCTTTTGCTTGTTTTTGTAACTTCTTATCTTCAATCTTCTCTATATTACTTTGAACAGATTTTGTTTCCTTCTGTGCTTTTTCTAACATTTCTTTTTCACTTTTCAATACTTTTTCACGATCATCTACATTTGCAGTAGCTTGCTCTATTTTCTTCACAACTGCTTCATTATGATCTTTACCTTCTTGCAAAATTTGAGCATATAATTCTTGCCCTTGTTTCTCTAACTGATCTAATTTTTTTGCTTCATCCACTAAAGATTTTTCTTGTGTTGCTGCTGTTTCAAAAGCTGTATATAGATTTTCTTCTGGCTTTTCACCGAAACAACCTGTTAAAAGTCCTACTGATAATACTCCTACTACTGCTACTTTTCCATACTTCAACGTTCATTCCTCCATTACATACGGTTATCATGCCAGAGGTTCACTGGGAAGTGATTCTCTTCATGATAAGCTTCAAACTCATAACCCTTTTCTTTTAGCCCCTTTAAAATTGCTGGCACAGCAGCAACTGATTGCGGGTGAATATCATGCATTAAAATTACTTCTTGTGGTTTTGTTGCGTTTGTTAATACATTTTGAGCAATTTGTGCTGCAGCTGCATCAATTGGCATTTTATTGTATTTCCAATCTGATGAATCAATTGTCCAATCCCATACTTTAAATCCGCTTTCTACCACTTTATTTCGAAGACCTTCATTCAATCCAGGCATCGAACCATATGGAGGACGTGTTAATTTAGGTGATTTCCCAATAATATTAGCGATTAAACCTTGATCTTCTTTCATCTCATTTACATACTCGCCATTTTTATATAACTTTGCGAAATTATGTGTCATACTATGCATGCCTACATAATGACCCTCAGCATTTTCACGTTTCACTAAATCAGGAAATTCTTTGACATTCGCTCCAATTAAAAAGAACGTCGCCTTCGCATCATGTTGTTTTAGCGTATTTAATAATTCAGCCGTATATTTCCCTGGCCCATCGTCAAATGTAAGATAAGCAACTTTTCTTTCTTTTCCATTAAAACGACTTGGTGCCGTTTTATTCATTTCAACTTTCGGCTGTTCACTTGCAAGCTGCACTACATTTTCTTGTTTCGCAACAGCTTTTGCTGGTGAAGTAATTGATTGGAACATGTAATACCCAATAGCTACTGCGGCAATCGCTATTAAAACGACTACTATTTGTTTAATTTTTAAAGCTTTTTCCATTCTATCGAATTCCTCTCCCTATTAATCTTATATATAAATCGCCCAATATAATTATACATCTATTTATTTTTATTTCACCATGTAAACAGATTTTTTTGTATTATACTGGGAGTTTTATCAAAAGTATTGTTCCATGTGCTTATAAGACTCAACGTATCTCCATGAAGATCCACCATTTTTTGACGATAGCTAAACCATATTTTCACCTATTACATAATTATTAATCTGGCAAAATAGCTGGTCAATATATGATAAATGATCTTTCGCAATTACTATCTCTTCATCTTTCACCTTAATCGCTTCAATGTGTATGAATATGTAATTGCATTTTGAACAGTCTTTCTTTAACCTGTTTCAATTTCCACCAATTCAATTGTTCTATAAATAGTGATAAATTGAATTTCCTTTCCTTCAACTTTAGGAGCTAATTTCCAAATAGTCCCCTCTAGTATATCGTATAATTACACCTTTTGTTTATATAAATTAAAATGATTTTAGTATAATTTTTCTAGAACAAAAAAACGTTATTAAAAAGTTGCTAATCCACTTCAAAAAAAAGATTGGCAAAAGCCAATCTTTTTTTATTATTCGTTTCGAACTGATTTTGGCGTTACACCTAAATGATCATTTAATTTTTTTGAAATATCTTTTATATTTTTTTCATTTGGAATGTAATAATAAATACCACCGATACGTTTATCTGTACCTTCTATTTGCATTTTTTCCATTTCCAAATTAGTTCCTGCCATATTTTTTGTAATGGCAAGCATATCGTCAAATGTTAAGTTCGTTTTCATATTTTTATCAACCGCATCTAGTAAAGAGCCCATTTTGCTAATTGATTGAACAGACATCGCTTTTTTGGCAATTGCTTCTATTACAATTTGCTGTCTCTGTCCACGCATTGCGTCACTATCAATTTTACGCGTTCTTGCAAGTGCAAGTGCTTGTTCTCCATTTAAATGTTGGTAACCTTTTTCTAAATGGATCATACCAGCTTGGTCTTTACTATCTTGTTCAGTGAAAGTAACTGGTACATCAATATCAATACCACCAATTGAATCGACAATTTGTACGAATGATTCAAAGTTAAACTTCACATAATAATCAACAGGGACATTTAAAAATCTTTCCACCGTATCGCGTGTGCTTTCTACGCCACCAAATACGTGAGCATGAGTAATTTTATCTAATTTTTTTCTAGTTGGAATATAAACACGTGAATCACGTGGAATACTTACTAGCTTAACAGACTTATCATCTTTATTAATTGTTGCTAATAAAAGTGCATCTGTTCGAACTGCTTCGCCATATTGGCTTTTTCTCATTTCACTTCCATCTACACCCATGATTAATATTGAAATATTATCCTTTAAAGGTTCAACTTCTTTATCACGCTTTGATGACTTTTCAATTTTTGCATATGCATCATTTACAACTGCTTTTGCTTTATTATATATAAACGAACCATATCCTACTCCTCCAAAAATAAGTAGGAAAAATGGAATTAATATGAACCATTTTATTGACTTTCTTTTAGAACGCTTTTTATTACTTCTCGTATTTTGTTCTAATTCAGAGCTCATACCCATTCGCCTCTCTTTCTCTTTACCAAGTATAATGTAAGTCTATTTATCTTCATATTGAATTTCCTTTCACTAACCTTACAATTTTGTAAGGTTACTACTTAAACCCAATACGTATTCCATTTCACATTATACTCTCGTACTTATTTTTGGCAAGTCACTATTTACCAATTTTAAAAATTTAGCACTTCGCAACATATGAATTTACAAATTTATTAACTCTTTCATTTTAAATTAGGATGTCTTTTTCTTAACAAACGATATGAATAAAGAATCCAGCTAATTATAAAATCTCTATGAATACAGTATATTTGACGTTATTATTTCTCAAACGGCGTATACACGCTTTTCTTCCCCTGATTATCAATGTAAGCCGACTTTGCTTTTATTTTCGTTTTTTCTACTTCCATGTCTTCATTTGAGAAGTTCACAATGATTTTAATATCTTTTCCATAAGAAACAGATTGTACTAGCTTATCTTCTGACAAATACGCAAAATTCGTCATCTCTTCTTTTACTGCTTTTTCATGAACTTCATTCCAAACTTTTAGATGCTCTGTAATTTCTTTTTTATGCTTATTCCACTCTACTTCATCTAAATGGTACAACGGAGGAACATTATACAATAATTCAGACAGCATTCGATTTCCAACTTCATCTTTTACCTTTAAACTTCCCCATTCCCAATGATGCGTTGTAATAACGGAATCATTGTATACTAATTTATATAATGGTACCGAATATACTGGGTTTAAATATACTTGTTTATATTCTTCTTTCAATGGTACTTGTTTTGCATATTTTTCAGGCACATTTTGATTTGGTGACCAATATCCACCGACATAATACGGACTTGTTTTATTTTTCCGCATATCTTCATCGTCCCATTTAATAACAGGTGTTTCAATTCCATGTGCAAATGCAATCGTACTACTAGCAAAATCATTTCCGCCTTCAGAACCAACGACCATACCCTTTTCTTGCGCAATGTAGTCCATTCGTTTTAAACGTGCTTTTAAATCTTGCTCTTGCGTCGTTATATGTTTCGCTGAATAGTCATCGTAAATTTCACCTGTCGCATCACAATCAATAAACCATGAATTATATTTAGGACCATTTTGTAATATATCATTCATGCGTTCCTTTACACTAGGCAGCGATAAAGTCGGATTTAACTTGCGACCTCTTCCTAAAAAGCCTTGCACCTTTTCTCCGTTTTTCTTCGTTACAGTAGCCTCTTCATATAATGACGGGTCATTAAAGGATGCTGTGTTCCAATTTTTATCACTTTTTTCGTGAATGGAATGATATGAATCATACGGACCAACTAAATACCCCATTTCCTTAGCTTTTGTCACGAAATTAGGTTGCATAAATCCTTGTTCCCAGTTCGGCAGACCAATCCACGCTTTTTCTATTCCTGCCTCTTTCATTTCCTTTAGTATATCCGTTCCATCTGCATTACCCCATTTACTTACCTCTTCAACCGCATCACCAAGTAGCGACTTTAATGAATGCTTATTTAAGCTATACAATTCTGTATTCGTTAAGTGACCTACACCTTTCTTTAATAGCACACTAGCTTCCTGATCAACGTTTTGAAAAATATCCTCTTTATAAAATTCCTTCATAGATAATACTTCGTTTATATAACGTAAAATAACATTTTTTTGATACTTATCAATGAAATCTTGTTTACTTACTTGATCTAATACATTCAGTTCCCCAGGCTCTGAACTGTTCTTTTGAATAAGTTCTTTTATATGGCTAAACAGCGGGCTATTTATTTGCTCTCTTAGTTTTGGCCAATTTATATTACTTTCTGATAAACCATTTTGATTCCAAAAATAAAAATGCGCCGCTCCATATAACTTTTCGATTTCTTTATTTTTTCTAGCCTTTTCTTGTAATGTTTTAAATTCACCTTTTCGAACAATATCATCCTTATACAGTTTAGCAATGCTTACCGCATCATTATTTGTCACATATAATTGAAATCCATATGTTTTATTTTTATTTATGCTCGGAAATTCATGTGTAAAATCAAATCCTATTTTCGGATCCGAATGAAATTTCAATTCATTATTAAACATATTGTTTGCAATATATACAATTGAATATTTCGAACCATTTAATGCGAAAAACTTCATAGAAAATGATTCAGCAAATGAATATGCATCATCCTTTAAAAACTTCTTCCAATTCTCATCATTGCTCGGAATTTGCTTACCCTCCCATAACGGAAGTGTATAATTTTCAGCTTCTACTTTCGGCCATGTAAAACTTTCTGCACCAGTCGATTCCACTTCAATGTTTAAGTGGTCTTTTTTCTTTTCTAATTTTATTTTTACTTTTTGATCTGGATATTCCCACGATGTACGATCCTTTTCTTTTTTTACATTCGATACCTTCATTTTCGGTAGGGGTTGTGATGCCTGTTCCTTTACACCCTCATGTTCTACAGTTACTGTGAATGTTTCTGGATTTACATCATAAGTAAAATCTTTATACGTCGCTTTCTTTATTTTAGACTCTTGTACAGCATTACTACCTTTTACGTCACAACCGACTAAAGTCGAAAATGGCATAGTTGTTAGAAGACATATCGCTATCATTTTTTTCATCCTCTGCACCTCCACCAATGAATATACAGGTGGTTTGTTACAGAAATGTGGCAAAAAATAATAGAGCTAGCATTTTGCTAGCTCTATTTGGAGTATTAAAAGTTGATATGAACAACTATAATTCGCTTAGAAGATATGTAATACAGTAACTGCATTTTTTCTCAACAATTATGAAACTAAACAAATCAAAATTTTAACAAGCATTCTTTAACTGAAAAAATAAGTGTATACAATGTATCCTAAAAGTAGTACTAAAATGATTATCCCTGTACCTTTCCAATTCATACCACCTGCTATATCAACTGAACTACCTGTTTCCGCTCTATTGAGTCCGTCATGTAAAGAACCCGTAGGATTACTTTTTAATTCACTTTGTCTCATACGCTCTCTTTTTTCTTCTGGTGACTCTTTATTCATTTAATCACCTCCAAAATGAATGCACTCTTTACTTACATTATTCAAAATCAACATTTGTTTTATATTTTTTTCCGAAAAAACCCAATTTAAAATAGGTTTGCAACGTAAAGAAAGCTAGCCATGCCAGCTTTCTTTATAATCCAATATGCTCTTCCTTATTTACAATAATACCTTTATGGTCGATTTCAAGCTCACATACTTTCATATCTGTAAATACTCTCGCTAATTGCTCAGCGATTTCTTGACGTTTCTCATATGGCGTTAATATAAAAATAGATGGTCCCGCACCGCTAAGTGCTGTGCCGTACGCACCAAATTCTTTTGCGCATTTACGAATAGATGGTAATAACGGTACGAGTTCTAAACGATATGGCTCGTGAAAATGGTCTCTCTCCATCATTTCACCTACAACTTCCCACCGCTTTTGACATAATGCAGCTACTAATACGTTACTTATCGCACTAGCTTTAACTGCCTCATGAAACGGAAACATCTTTGGTAATACAGATCGACTTTCATCTGTATTTAATTCTTCATTCGGAATAAGAGAAATTACCCCTAATTCCTTGCTCTCAATTCTTACGACGGAAATATCCTTTCCATCAAGTGCTCCGATTACAGTTCCACCTAATATAGAAGCAGCAACATTATCAGGATGTCCTTCAAAATTTGTAGCAATTTGAACTTTTTGATCAGCAGTTAAGTTCAAATCACCTAGTTGATTCGCAAGCTCTATCCCAGCTACAATCGCTGATGCACTACTTCCTAGCCCTCTCGTTAATGGGATATTGCTAGTAACTTCTATTATATGGGGTGATATAGAAGGACATACTTTACATGCCGTGCTAACGATTAAATTTTTATCGTCTGTCGGAATTGATTCTTCAAAGGAATGGATTACTTGCCACTTATCAGCTTTTTCTTTAACCACCACATCTAAATACAATGACAAAGCTATTCCAACTGAATCAAATCCAGGACCAACATTCGCCGTACTAGCAGGGACACGAACGCTTAATGGTATCACGACATAATCACCCCTTTAATATGATTTTTAATTTGTTCTATATCATTTGACACACTTGCGATGTCTAGTTGATTTGAAGAAATAGCAATATCCGGATCCTTCAAACCACTTCCAGTTAATACCGCAACAACTGTTTCTCCCTCTTTTATTTTTCCAGATTGAACATGTTTAATTACGCCGGCTAATGAAGCATTTGATCCTGGTTCAGCGAAAACTCCTTCAGTTTTTGCTAATAACCTATACGCATATAAAATTTCTTCATCTGATACCATATCTATTTCACCACAAGACTGCTCGGCAGCCTCTACTGCGTATGACCAACTTGCCGGGTTACCGATTCGAATCGCTGTTGCAATTGTTTCAGGCTCTTCAATTACATGCCCTTTTACAATTGCAGCTGCTCCTTCCGCTTCAAAGCCATGAATTCTTGGCTTCTTATAACCTTTTTCTTTCTCATATTCACAGAAACCTTTCCAATATGCTGTAATATTTCCTGCGTTCCCAACAGGGATAGCTAGAACATCTGGTGCATTTCGCAATTGGTCACAAATTTCAAATGCTGCCGTTTTTTGCCCCTCAATTCGATAAGGATTTACTGAGTTTACTAACGTAATCGGCTCTTCTGCAGCAATATTTCTTACAGCCTTAAGTGCATCATCGAAATTCCCTTCTATTGAAATAATTTCAGCTCCATAAGCGACCGCTTGCGCTAATTTCCCATGTGCAATCTTTCCTTCAGGTATGACGATTATACATTTCATCCCAAGACGTGCCGCATATGCTGCAGCTGATGCTGATGTATTACCTGTTGATGCACAAATGATTGCTTCTGAACCTTCTTCTTTCGCCTTAGCAACTGCCATCACCATACCACGATCTTTAAAAGAACCTGTCGGATTCGCTCCTTCGTACTTACCATATAGCTGAACCCCTAATTGCTTTGATATATTTAATAACGGAATAAGAGGTGTGTTTCCTTCCATTAAGCTCACATCAGGTGTTTTTTCATTCACCGGTAAATAAGAAGCATACTGTTTTAATAGTCCTTTATACATATTGTTTTTCCTCCTCAATAATGTAGTAACTGTTTATTTCACTTGCGACAGCTTCTATCGCTCCTAAAACTCGTTCGAATTGATACTTGGAAGTTCGATGTGTCACAACAACAACTTCTGCCAGTTCACGGTTTAAAGGTAATTGAATAACTTCTTTTAAACTTACAGAGTAATTAACGAAACATTCTGTTATTTTTTGCAACATCCCAGGCTCATCTCGTAATGAAATACGCAAGAAATATTTCGAAACTACTTCTTCATCACCTTGTAATTCATAAGGAACTGGTTCTTTTAATGCACTTTTATTTTTCGGAACTTGATTCATATTTTTAACGATGGAAATAATATCACTTACTACGGCAGAACCAGTTGGCAACTTTCCAGCTCCAGGTCCGTAAAACATTACTTCTCCTACCGCTTGACCATGAACATATACTGCATTAAATTCATTATTTACATTCGATAATGGATGCCGTCTCGGTAAAAGCGTCGGTTCTACACTTAAATGAATGGCTGGTCCTTGTTTTTCTGCCTTACCAATTAACTTCATAGTAAATCCTAACTTTTCAGCCATTTGTAAATCTTCTTTTTCGACCTTTCGAATCCCTCTTACTTGCACATCATCTAATGAAACATTCATCGAAAAACCTAAGTTTGCAAGAATTGCTACCTTTCTCGCCGCATCTAGTCCATCTACATCTGCTGTCGGATCCGATTCTGCAAAACCTAATTTTTGCGCTTCCTGTAAAGCCTCTTCATAAGACCACCCATTTTGACTCATTTTTGTTAACATATAATTTGTTGTACCATTTACAATTCCCATTATTTTTTCAATTTGATCTGATGCTAGCCCGTCAGTTAATCCTCTTAACACTGGAATACCACCCGCTACACTTGCTTCATAACATAGATCACAATCATTTTCGTTCGCTAATTTGAGAAGCTCTGCACCGTATACAGCCATTAAATCTTTATTTGCTGTTACGACATGTTTCTTATTTCGTAAAGCCTTAACAATATGCTGTTTTGCTTCTTCAATTCCACCCATTACCTCTACTACAATATCAATATTCGAATCATTTAGAACTTCATCTACATGGCTTGTTACTGCAATTCCATCAATACAAACATCGCGTTCTTTTTCTAAATCACGTACAACGACTGTTTTCGCTTTCACTTCGTATCCTGTATCAAGAGCGATTTTTTTATAATGTTCTTTCAAAATATGAACAACACCACTTCCGACCGTACCTAAACCTAATACCCCAACATTTATAACGTTATTCATCTTCTAATCTCCTCCTACAATTTTATTATTTATCTCTATCAATCACCTTGCTCTGCTTTTTAATTATGCAGGTGGTGGTTATTTCCATACGTATAAATAGTTTCATGTTACCGCACCTCCCTTCAAAGTAATAAAAAACACACTCATCCCTAGGAAAGGGACGAATGTGTTTTCGTGGTTCCACCCTTGTTCCAACCTAGGCGTATTTCTCCCTAGATTGCTCAAGTTCAGATAACGGCTGATTCCGTCAATAATTACTAGATTACTCGTTCACTATTGAAGTTCAAAGGTGGTAAAATCATTTCTCGTGTTAGGAAGCTCACACCCTTGGCTTCCCTCTCTGTAAACCGTAAAAATGATTCCATGTCCTTATCGTTACTTTTTCGTTCATGTCTATTTGTTAACTTATTATAGTTATCAACTTTTTAAAAAGCAAGCCTATTTTTACTAACTATTTTTAAGAAATTTTTTTATTATATTTCACAATAGCATTATGCAACTGCCACTCAATTTATCTATTTTGTTATTTCTCCAGTTTGTAAATCAACGGTTCGTATATAAATTCCCCATTCTAAAACCCGTACATATCCGCTCCACAAAACTATATCAATAAAATTTTTAATACAATCTTTTTGTATAACTTTCTTCTAAAGAACGTGCAACATCTTCTTCTGAAGTATTCACTTTCGCATGCTCCAGTAACATTTTTGCTGCTGAAGGTAACTCTTTTTTATTTAACCAAGATTCTGGATCCCACATCTTAGAACGAATAAAAGCTTTTGCACAATGAATATAACACTCTTCTATTTCAACAACAATTCCAAGCAATGGATTACGTCCATTCGCCTGCATTTCTTTCAAAACTTCTTCGTCGTTTGTAATATACGCTCGGCCATTTATTCTGAGTGTCTCCCCAAGACCTGGAATAAAAAAGATTAATCCTACACTTGGATTGGAAATAATATTCAAAATGGAGTCTATACGGCGGTTTCCTGGTCTTTCCGGAATAATAATTTTACTATTATTTAATATGTAAACAAATCCAGGTGCGTCTCCTCTCGGCGAGGCGTCACACTCCCCCAACTTATTTGCAGTAGATAATACTAGAAAAGGAGATTTAGAAAGAAAATCTATGCAATGGTGGTCTAATGATGAAATAACTTTTTTCAATGCTCGCTCACTTGGTTGCCCCAATATTTTCCGTAACTCTTCCTCTGTTGAAATAATCGATTTTATTTCCATACGCTCTATCTCCACTTATAACCACTCCTTTTTCTTTATTTTCCCAAAATTCAATACCAATATTGTATAATAAAATTTGAGGAAAGGGGAATTAAAATGACAGAGTGGTTAACAATATTTGATCCTGAAAGAAATACACTTGGGAAGAAATTACGTGACGAAGTGCATCGTGACGGTGATTGGCACGAAACATTTCATTGTTGGTTTGTAGAAAAAGATAATGAAGATATGTTCTTATATTTCCAATTACGCTCTAAAAATAAAAAAGAAGCTCCATGTATATGGGATATTACTTCAGCTGGACATATTATGCATGATGAAGATGTACAAATTGGTGGCCTTCGTGAAATCGAAGAAGAATTGGGGCTTTCCTTTCAAACTACTGATTTAATATACAAAGGCATCTTTAAAATAGATTATGAAATTTCAAATCTTACTGATCGTGAATTTTGTCATATGTATTTTCACAATGTCAACAATCCACTTCCATTCGCACCAGGTGAAGAAGTAGACGATGTGATGAAAGTACATACAACTCCTTTTCTACAACTATTAAAAGGAGAGATTTCATCTTTAACGACGATTTCAGTCCTAAACAATAAACCGATTACGATAACATTTGAAGATATTTATCCGTATGATCTTGCATACTATGAATTTGTTGTTGAACAAGGAAAAGAACTACTAAAAAATAATAGTTTGTAAATATAATAGGACTCCTATCTATCGTTGACTGAGAGTCCTATTTTCCTTATCATCATTGTTCAATTGTCTTTAATCTCTTCTCTACTCGCCTAAATAAGTGAATGATTAACAATACCATGACCGCCATAATCACTGCTGTTGTATGTGGATATCTAAACAGTATACTAATAATACTTCCAATTAACATCATGATGAATCCGTTTTGCTTCATCACTTCTGCACTATACCTATTACCCGCATCCCATAATTCCTTATTTTTCATGGATCGTTTCGTACGATAACCATATGCTGCGTTAATATCCGTTGGTGGATTTTTTTGAAGGATAATTGCAGCAAGTATAAATATAACACCGATCAATATGCTTATTCCTACGTTTACTAATGCATAGATCAATTATACCCCCCCTAACTTACACCCTCATTATACGACACGACCCCTTTTTTTCCAATTTATAACACCTTCAATTTCTTTCTTTTGATGTCTGGAACATACTCGGAAGTGTTACAAAACGTGCCCCTTTCGTTTTTAACTGCGGAATGATTTTGTCTAGTGCATCTACAGATCCTTGTAGATGCCCACCTGGTGTTGAATGCTGAAGGATGACACTTCCTGGAAATGAATTCCCTAATACATTATTTGTAATCGTATCAGCGCTTACACCTTTCCAATCAACTGTATCAACACTCCACTGTACAATCATAAAATTTTGCTCTGTCGCCCACTTCAATTGATTTTCAAGTATTTCACCGTATGGCGGACGTATAAACTTTGGTGCATAACCAGCTAAACGATTTAATATTTCTTCTGTTTTTATAATTTGATTACGGTACTCATCCTCATTTACTTTCGCTAAATTTGGATGACTATACGTATGATTACCAATTACATGCCCTTCATTTGCAATACGCTTTACTACGTTTGGATACTTTTCTGCGTTTTCACCAAGCAGGAAGAAAGTCGCTTTCACATTATGTTGTTTTAACTTATCTAATATTTTTGGCGTAAAGACTAAATCTGGCCCATCATCAAATGTAAGGGCTACTTCCGCTTTATTGTAAGAACCTGAAAATGCATACGCATATTTTTCGACCCACGAAAATGGTGTCCATGATCCACGCTCATATGCTTTCATTGATACTTCATAATTTTGAGGGGTATATACGTAAGGTAATGAGCTTTTATAGTCTCCATAATAAAATGAGTTATATGGCATATAAGCATACGAAACATCTCGTTCTAGTCCCCATTGATATGGAACGAACATTTCTGGCGAATAAAAATAATACATGATAAAAACCTCCCTAAATTTTCATATGTGATTCATCTGCACTTTGTTAGAGAAATTGTTATTCATAAGCAAAAATAAGACTGTCCGTTAACAGGACAGTCTTACTGCTTTATATTATTAATAAATCGATGTACTATCTTTTGGCAAAGCTTTCACATGTTTTAAATAGTTCGTCACTTTATCATCATCATCATCTTGCGGATATTGATATCCATATGTGTTAGCAATTTCATTCGCCACTTCCCTAAATAAATCACCCATGACAAAGAATGACTCCCATATGTTTTCATATTCTGCATTAGAAAATGTTCTTTTAAATTGCACCCACATATCTTCTTCAATATATTGCTCGAAATGCTTTCCAAACTTACCTGCATTAACTGTAAAATCTGTTTTCATACCAACATGCCATTCTAGCATTACGATGAACATATCTCGTACTGGACCATCAAGCATCCCTTTCGCATAAGAAAGTTCTTCTCTCCATAGTCCTTTCCCTACATTCGTACTACACCACCAAAATTCATTACAGCAATCCAAAAACTCTTTTTCTGTAGGCTTTTTTATTAAGTAATCTTTATCGCTTGCTGGCGGGAATCCTTCCATACAATTATCTTTATTGAGAAGTAATTTACTTAAACTATCTTGTCCAACGAACTTTTTTATTAACTCAACTGGAACTAGCGTTAAATCAATCCGATTCCCATCCATGAACTGCATCAAATACGGAAACTTCCCATCTTCATCTGGTTGAACTAACGACATTTCTTCTGGCATTTGTACTATCATTATTTCTCCAAATCTATGAATCCAATTATGATTAGACGTAAAAGATTGTATATCATTTACAACATACATAATATCATAGTCTTGAAAACAATCTCTTTTCACATTTGGATTTACACGCGATCCATTCATGATAACTGCTCGAATTCTTCCATCCTCTTTTGCTGTATTAATAATTAAGTCTAGCATTTCTTTTTCAGTTCTCATCTACTCACAACCTCCAATTTTTTAATATATAATATAGTGCTATACTGGAGGGCCACGAGCTAATCTCGTTATACACGATACAAGTTATAATTTTTCAAACATCTTTTTCATTCCATCTGTCTCCTTACATCATTCTTTTACGATTGCCATTACAAATCCATCGTATCCCTTACTTCCGACAGTTTGAAGCGCTGTAGCACTAACACGTGGCTCTGCAGCTATTAATTCATAGAAACGACGTATCCCTTGTACACGAGGATAGTTACTAGTATCATTAATAACTTCTCCTTCACGTACTACATTATCTCCAATAATTACGGTACCAGGGCGTGATAGTTTCAGTGCCCATTCAAAAATAAGTCGGATTATTTTGTTTATCAGCATCTATGAAAATAAAGTGAAACTTTAATCAGTGGGGGGCATCCCCACTGATTATTAGTTGAACCAATCGGGCGTTTACGGGCAGTTGATCTCCCACCTAACTTCTTTGCTCCAGCCGACCTTTGAGGTGGGAGTCTTACTGCCCGTTAATACGGGATAAAATCAAACGGTTCATACTTCTCGTTTTCTATTTGTTGTAAAGAATCTAACGCTAATCCTGTTCGTATTTCAATTTTATCATTCAAATTAGCACGTTCAATATTGCTACGTGCAATTTCTGCATGTTTTTCATTTGCTTCCAATGTAACAACTTGGCCTCCAGATGGTAAGCCCCTTGCAATCCATATCGTGCTATATCCGCCTGGAGTACCAATTTCCAAAATGTTTCGAGCTCCTTGAATTTGTACTAATAGTTGTAAAAACTTCCCTTGCGTTGGCGATACATCATGTGCCGGTAAATTAGCTGCAGCATTCGCTTGAAGGACCCTTTCTAATGTAGAATCTTTCGGTATTAATACATCACTCATATATTGATCAACAGCCGTCCATTTCTCAATTGTACTCATGTAAATACCATCCCTTTCAATTTCCCAATGCTTTCTACCATTCACTTTTAATTATACCGAAAATTCTGTCTCGAATACAAAAAGTAAAGAAGGGACATCTCCCCCTTACAGAATAGATATCCCTTCTTTTAAAGTTAAATTTAATTCCTATGGATTAGTAGACCAAAGCCCAGCAGATTTAATAAATGTACGTTTATTTAATTTTAGCTGCGCTACGATAAATTCTGCAATATCTTCTGCTTGCATTACTTTATCAGGGTTTCCATCAGTTAATCCTAAATCAACAGCCATATCTGTTGCTACTGTACTTGGTGTTAAAGCCGTTACACGAATGTTATGCTTACGAACTTCCATCGCTAACGATTCAGTTAAACCAAGAACACCAAATTTAGAAGCACTATATGCACTTGTTACAGGTGCACCTTTTTGTCCTGCTGTAGATGAAATGTTAATGATATCACCAGATTGTTGTTCAATCATGCTCGGTAAAGCAGCACGAGTTGCATAGTATACACCCATTAAGTTTACTTGAATGATTTTTTCCCAATCAGCAACGTCTAGTTCTAAAAACTTACCAAACTTAGAAATACCAGCGTTATTAATTAAAATATCGATAAATCCTAAACCATTTTTTAACGTTTCAATCGCAGTAGTCACTTCTTCGTATGAAGAAACATCAGCAGTTGCAATAACAGCTTTTACGCCTTCTGCTTCTACTTCTTTCGCTACAGCTTTTAAGTTTTCTTCTGAACGAGCTAATAGGCCTACATTTACGCCTTCTTTCGCTAATGCAATTGCGACAGCGCGACCAATCCCTCTACCTGCTCCTGTAATTAAAGCATTTTTGCCTTGTAATAATTCTGCCAAGTATAACACTCCTTAATCATCTCAGTTATGTATTATATTAAAATTGTATCTATGTTTATGTAAAAAGGCAATGATGCACTTTCATGTGCGTAGGTTACTTTTAGGTAACTATAGAAAATTACTATGCATTCATTGCACGTATTTATCATTATTCATGCAAAATAAAGACACCCTCCTCATAAAAGAGTGTCTGCGTATGAAATAAAAAATGGTTCTTTATCACTACACTATTTTTCTTCATAATTAGGAATACGCACAATAAATTCAGTACCTTTTCCTTCCTCACTCTCCACTTTTATCTCTCCTTGATGAAGGTCGAGTACTTTCTTTACAATAGCTAAACCTAAGCCACTTCCTCCATAGGCACGATTTCGTGAAGAATCCGCTTTATAAAAACGCTCAAAAATATGTTGTTTCTGTTCTTCAGATATACCAATTCCTGAATCACGGATACGCACTTCCACTACTGTTTCATGTTCCTTTAACTGAATAATAATCGTACCACCGCTTGGAGTAAATTTAATACTATTATGAATTAAATTAATCCACACTTGACTCATACTTTCTTGATCAGCAATAACATGTACTTTTTCTAAATCTAGTTCTAACTCAATTTCTTTTTCAGCCCAGAGTGGTTCACTATTTAACACAATTTGCTTTAACTGCTGATCTAATCGATAACTCACTCTTTCTGGTATATACTCTTCTGATTCTAAAAGAGTTAGCTTTAATAAGTTTTGACTTAGTTTAGCTAATCTCGTTGTTTCAGTTTCAATAATGGTAAGATAATGCTTTCTTTTTTTCTCAGAAAGATTATCGTCTTGTAGTGCTCTAGCAAACCCTTTTATAGAAGTTAATGGTGACTGTATTTCATGAGAAACATTCGATACAAATTCTTGTCTCATTTTCTCCATCGTATTCAGTTCATCTGTCATATCATTTATACTTTTTACGAGCACGCCAATTTCTCCATCATACTTTTCTTCATTTCGTATTTTTACGGAGAAATCTCCTTTTGCAATTTTTTGTATCGGTTCAATAATAGTCCAAATCATTGCCTCTCGTTTTGGCCTCATTAATATTCCAATTAATGTCCAAATAAGAATAATAAATACAAAACCGACCATATCACTAATTAGAAAGGCAACAAACGGCGATACGTTTACGTCAAAAGCATTCAATATACTAGTTGCTACATAAAATGCGATAGACCGAATGATAGTAAGAAAAGAAAAGAGCGCTAATACCGCTCCAAATACTTTCAGCATCTTCAACTTACTCATTCGTTTTCCTTTTCTCATTTACTTACCTCTAAGCGATACCCTAATCCTCTTATTGTTTTAATACTAAATTTCGACTGCTCTTCTTGAAACTTCTCACGTAACCGATTAATATGAACGTCTAGTGTACGTTCATTCCCTTCAAAATCATATCCCCATATTTCTTCAATTAATTGCTCTCTCGAACAAGTTCTTCCCGATTTAGACCCTAAAGTAAAGAGCAGCTCAAATTCTTTTAACGGTAACGTAACCGTTTGTTCTCCAGATGTAACTTCGAATGTTTTACGATTTAATAATACATTTCCAACTTGAATCAATTGTGAAACTGTAATTTGGTAACGTTTCAATAATGCCTGTACTCTCACTACTAGTTCTATAGGGTCAAATGGCTTTACAAGATAATCATCTGTCCCAAGGTGAAATCCTTTTACTTTTTGTGATGTTTCCCCTTTGGCAGTTAGCATCAGAACCGGGATATCATAGTATTTTCTTAATTCAAAACACACATCAAATCCATCCATATTTGGCATCATGATATCAAGAATAACCATATCGATTTTTACGTCATCCATTTTCCGAAGTGCATCTACTCCATCGATTGCCTCATATGTTTGAAAACCTTCTCGTTCTAAAAATACAGAAACGAGTTCCCTAATGTGTGGATCGTCGTCTACTATTAAAATTTTAGGTATCAAAGGAACCATTTCCTTTCTACTTAGCATCTAATATATTTTTTTAAATGAATCATCAGTGGAGTAAAATCCCACTGATGATTCATTTTATAATGCACCCTCTTTAATTTTCAATTGTTGCGTTGCAAACTCGCGATACATATCATGCGTCTGTAATAATTCATCATGCGTACCACTACCTGTAAGATTCCCTTTTTCAATAAAGATAATTTTATCTGCATCTACAACAGTAGAAAGTCTATGCGCGATCACTAACGTTGTTCTGCCTTTCATTAAGTTATTTAACGCTTTTTGAACGACAGACTCAGATTTACTATCTAAGCTTGAAGTTGCCTCATCGAGCATAAGAATTTGCGGATTTCGAAGTAACGCCCGGGCAATGGCAATTCGCTGTCTTTGTCCACCAGAAAGCTTCACACCGCGTTCTCCAACTTCTGTTGCATAACCGTTTGGTAAGTCATGAATAAATGCATCAACATATGCCATTGCTGCTACTTTTTCAATTTCTTCATCCGTTACTTCGCCTTCAACGCCGTAACAAATATTATCACGAATCGTTCCATCGATTAACGGACTATCTTGTGATACGTAACCAATTTGACGTCGCCATGACTGTAATGAATAACTCGTAATTGATTCTTTTCCTAATTTAATGGCACCGCTAGTTGGCTCATAAAAACGTTCCAGTAATGAGAATAACGTTGTTTTCCCACTACCACTTGGTCCTACAATCGCTGTCACTTTTCCAGATTCAATTGTGAAATCAATATTTTTCAAAACTTGCTCTTCTTCGTTATACTCAAAATGTACATTTTCAAGAACGATCGGCTGCTTAGCATTTGTCACTTTCACACCAGTTTCATGATCTTCTACTTCATATTCTAAAATCGTACTAATTCTTTCAGTTGCACCAATTGCCTTTTGAAATTGTGTAAAGAACATAGATAATTGACTCATCGGCATTATAATTTGAACTAAATATAAAATAAACGCTACAAGTTCACCAGTTGTTAATGCACCGCTAGAAACTCTCATCCCGCCATATCCTACGATAATAACAAGTAGTGCCATTAAAACAAACGACATAACTGGCGAAATTAATGCTTGCACTTTTCCTTCTTTCAAACCAAATTGTAATAACTTTTGTATACCTGTATTACCCGTTTCATATTCTCTTTTTTCTGTATTTGAAGATTTCACTAAACGAATTTCTGATAACACTTGCGTTAACACACTTGTAAAAGATGCCGTTTCATCTTGAAGCGCTTTTGAAATCTTATACATTTTTCGTCCAAGTGGAACTAAAATTAATACAGACAACGGAATAACCGTTAAAAGTAACGCAGTCATTTTCCAATCTAACACAAATAATACAATTAACGATCCAACAATTGAAATACCACCTGTTAATAAGTTTGACAAATGCTCAGAAATTAACGTTTTCACAACACCTGTATCATTCGTCATACGGCTAATCGTATCACCTGTTCTATTTTGATCGTAATAAGATACCGGCAAGATAAGTACCTTTTTCCACAAACGTTCTCTTAGTCCCGCTACAATCTTCTGACCGATGTAATTTAGTAAATATATAGATAACCCTGCCGCAATAGTTTGCATTACAAAGAAAGCAACTAACCCAACAATTTGTCCTGCACTAATTGAAGAAAGCGAAAAATTATCTACTAATCCTTTTGTTAGCATGGGAATAAATAAACTCGCTCCCGTAGAAAGCAAACTCATTAATAATGCAAAAACTAAAATTCCTTTCGGAGGATTTGTATCTTGAATAAGGCGTAAAAACTGCCTCCAACTCCCTTTTTTCTTCATTTCATTTCTAACTTCCATTCCTGTTCATCTCCTCGTGTTAAACAAATCTGTTCTTTCTAAAATTAGAATACGATACAAATGTAAACTGAATGTAAACACACTTTTTCTATTTTTACAAAATATACATAAAAACTCATCTTTACAACAGATATAAACATCTGATATTATTACCTGGTACTTAATATTATTCTATGTAAATTATAAATAATTTACAACACGATATAAATCTCCAGTTAGTGAAAGGAGTATCCTTTTTGCAAACAAATATACATTCTGAAAAGGAAACAATTATTTTTATTCATGGATTAGTTGGCAATCGTCGCGCCTTCAAAAAGGAGCAAAAACGATTTTCTGCCTCCTACAACATTATAACTTATGACTTATTAGGTCACGGTGATGATAAAGGAGAAGCAATCGACTTTTCATTACAGCGCCTCGTAGATCAATTATTAAACTTATATGAACAAGAAGGTATTAAAAAAGCTCATATTTGTGCGCTAAGTTACGGCTGTTACATTTCTACAATTTTTGCACAAATGCATCCAGAAAAAGTATTAAGTATTTGTCATATTGGAGGACATTACAATAACCCTTCTCGCTTATATAACGTATTCCAAAAATTTTGGGAGAAACGAGGAGATGAATACTCTAAATGGCTCTCTCAATACGCAAATACTATTTTTCCAAGTGGTATACTAAAATCAAATCCGTTTGCAGTCATTTCAAGAAATATTTACTACCGTTTCGGATTACAATTACATTCATCCATTATCGCCCAGTCATTACGACATCGGTTAGAATTCGATTTAAAGTCTAAATTAAAATCACTTCCTCACCCTATACTATGGGTAATGGGAGAGCATGATCATCTCTATAAATCTTGTCTATTTGATTTGAAATCTATTTTACCTAACGTTCTATACAAGGAAATACCTTTAGCAGGACATGCAGCTAACTTATTTCGTCCTAACTATTTCCACGACTTATATGATCGATTTTTAAATGGAAAGTTAAAATAAAAACTATTAAACTTCCAATTCATTCAACTATAAAAAGGCTTCCCAAGTTTCCTTGGAAAGCCTTTTCTCTATACGAAAAGTATATAAACTACTTTTTCTTAATATGCTTTTGTGTAACCAGTTAGATGTTTAGCCCAGTAAGAGTTATTAATTGAACTAATTCTTACACCAACTTGGTCATTCTCCGCACTAATGAACTGACCATTTCCTAAATAAATACCCATGTGAGAAAGACCTTTTTTATAAGTATTAGAGAAGTATACTAAATCACCTGGTTGTGGATTGCTAGTTTTTGTTTTAGAGCTCCAGTATCCAGCAACTGTTTGACGAGCGCCTTTATGACCAGTTTGATTTAATACGTAGTGAATGAATCCACTGCAATCGAAACCATCAGGAGTTTCACCACCGAATACATATTTTGAATGATCTAAAGATCTAGCGAATCCAACGATTGAAGATGTATCTCCACCTGTTGTTGGTTTTTGAACGTTATTTGTAACGTTGTTTACTCCACCTTTTACAAACTTAACGAAGTCTGCACTTACGTAACCCGTGCGGCCGTTATGGTTAATTTTGTACCAGCCATTTTCAGCACCAGTAACGTTTAATACTTTACCATTTGTTACTCCACCGATTACAGCGTTGTATGTAGCTGGGCCTGTACGTACTTTTAAAGCACCAGTGTTAACAACATAAGAACCACCAGTTTGAACTGTTGTAGTATTGTTGTTTGTAGTTGGTTGTTGTGTTTCGTTAGATACAGCAGAACCACCTTTTGTTACGAAGTCTTTGCTTACGTATCCAGTTCCACCATTGAAGTTGATTTTAAACCAATCTTGTACTTCACCTACAACTTGTACTGTTTTACCTTTGTTTACAGAACCTAATACTGTATGAGATGTACTTGGGCCTGTACGTACGTTAAGTGAAGAAACGTTTACTGTGTAAGTACCTGTTCCTTGTTGAACAGTCGTTCCTGTTTTGCCACCAGTCGTTACGAAGTCACCACTTACATAACCTGTTTGACCATTTACGTTTACTTTGAACCAACCATTTTCTTGTCCAACTACTTGTAGCACTTGACCTGATTTCACTTTAGAAATAACGTTATGTCCTGTACCAGCACCTGAACGAACATTTAATACATCAGCAGTTACTGTGTATTTTAATTCAGAAGTTGTTTCTACAGTTTTTGTTTCAGTTACAGTCGTTTGAGTTTGAGTTTGAGTTTGTCCATTAATTTCTTTTAGCGCTTCATTTGAAACTTGTGCATGAGCAGAATCCATTCCTGGAACTGCAACGCCAGCTACAGAAGCTGCTGCTAAACCTGCAATTACTTTTTTCATAAGTTGTCTTTACTTCCTTTCCCTACTATCCTCTTAAAAAAAACTTAAAACTTTAATACTTTACAATATTATCAAAGTAAAATATTCATCCAGTTCCATTTTTTAGCAAGAGTTTTATTTTTCACACAGAGTTCATTTTAAATGAACAAAGTGAAATCCGCGTGAACTTCATGTGAACTTTATCATTAAATATAGTGTTTTTGCAATGGTTTTTTCAAATTTCTTATATATCGCATGAAAATTCGACATTCTATTTAATATTTTAATATAAAATATCCCTTTTCTATCTATTACAAAAAATTCTATTAACCTAATACAAACTAAAGTATGTATTTCCTTATAAAGCTCCTTACATGAAGTATACTTTCATCATGACAAAAATCACTCTATTTATCAATAGTATAATATTTTTAGAAAACTAATTTTCTATACTATCTACAATTTTGAAATAATTTGACGAATTGTAAGATTTATTTCACAAAAGTCATTTCTCCTTTAAAGAAAACACACACTATATCAACTGTTCTCTTTTTCCAATAATCGAATTTACAGGACGTTTATAGTATTATATACATATCTTAATAAAAAAGAATTTTAGCGAACTGATTAAAGTTTCATTCCCTTATAAAATGAAACTTTAATCAGTAAGGGGTTTATACATCCTCCGCTAATTATTAACCCTCACCACTCGGGTTGCCCATTAATGCGGAGTTTTATTTGAATAAAAAGAGGAGGCATATTTGTGAGAAATATAATAGATGATCCAATACAAAAAAATATAGAGCTATACTATGCTTTTATTCAATTCGTTTCAATGATAACATTACAAAAAGTATCAGCAATTGAAACACGTAAAAATGAATTAAAGAATCAGATGAAAAATGCCGAACAAAAAAACCCTTACTACTTATAAAAGGTGAACAGGTTATATTCCTGTTCACCTTTTATCAAATTATTTATAAATTTTCACACGGTTTTCTAACGGTTGGAATTCTTTTTCACCAGCCTGTACTACCGGTTTACCAAATGGCATTTGCGCAGTTAGTCTCCAATTTTCTGGAATATCCCACTCTTTTCTCACTTTTTCATCAATTAGCGGATTGTAATGCTGTAACGTAGCACCAAACCCTTCAATTTCTAAAGCTGTCCAAATTGCAAATTGTAACATTCCTGATGATTGCTGAGACCAAGTTGGGAAATTATCTTTATATAATGCAAAGTTTGCTTGAAGGCCTTCCACTACTTCACTGTCTTCAAAATATAAAACCGTTCCATAACCACTTTTAAATGCATTCATTTTTTCTTCAGTAGGTGCAAAGTTATTTTCAGGTACAATTTTTCTTAACGTTTCTTTCGTAATATCCCATAATTTATCATGTTGTTCTCCTAATAAAACAACAACACGAGCACTTTGAGAATTAAAAGCTGAAGGTGTATGTTTTACAGCATGATAAATCACTTCTTGAATTTTCTCATCAGAAACTACTTGCTCTTTACTAATTGCATAAATAGATCTTCTGTCTTCAATTGCTGAGTAAAAATCTTTTGCCATCATAATTCCCTCCAATTTTCAATTGAGGCTATTTCATATGTATACATCATATTACGCCCCTCAAACTTATTATTAATAAGCTTATAACTTTATAATATCACAGCAACAAATAAACTCAAATGATAACACTTGTATTTAGAATCTTTTTCCTTTTTAAAGTTAAAATAAAAAGACTGTTTATTGTTATCTAAAATTAGTAACAACAAACAGCCTTACTTATGTAGCGATCTAGATTGGTATTTTACTTACTTAATTAACTAATCCAAATGCATACGACATTAACTTATTCGTCTCTGTAAAACGTTTTGTTTTACTTGAGGTCCCCATGACTACTGTAATCATTCTGTTATCACCTTGCTTGGCAGTCCCAGTAAAACAATATCCTGCACTATCTGTAAATCCTGTTTTTAGTCCGTCCATTCCTTCTATATATAAACTTTTATTATTTTTGTTTAACATGTCGTTTGTGCTTATAACATTAATATTATTAAATGCTAGCTGACTTTGACGCAAGTGAGTCACTTCTAATATTTCCGGATAATCTTTTATAAGATGATACGCCAATTGTGCTACATCAGCAGCCGTCATTTTTGTTTCACTTCCATCTGGCTCTTGTAATCCAGAAGCATTTGCAAATTTAGCATGTTCCGACATTTTTAACTGTTTCGCTTTTGCATCCATAAGCTGAACGAAATCTTTCTCCGATTTTGCCATATGTTCTGCTAAAGCCACAGCTGAATTATTAGCTGACTCAATCATTAATGCATGATATAAATCTTTAACAGTTAATGTGTCATTAACTTGTACTGGGATTCTCGCTCCCTCTGTTTGTGCCGCCTTCGCACTCATTTTAACTGGATCTTCCCAGCGAACTTTCCCGTTATGTATACTCTCTAGTAGGAGATACGCTGTCATCATCTTAGACATACTAGCCGGTGCAAAAGCTTCATTTTCATTATATTGATAAATAATATCTCCATCACTCGCATCGATAATCATAGCCGCTTTTGCGTTAATTTCTGGTGGGATGTACTTTGGCGGGACTACTTTTTCAGTAAATCCTGCTTTAGGTAGTTCTGCCACTTGCAAAGGTTGTCCTTCTACATTCGCTACGCTCTTTTGATTTCCTTGGAATAAGAACCAACATATCCCTAAAATAATGACTAATAGGACTGTCATCCTTCCCCATTTTAACCGATTCATTTCAAAACTCCTTTAGCAAACCTTTTATACACTCACATTTAACCTTAACAACAATTCCTTTATACAGTCAAGGTAAAAAGTATATTTATTCATATACAGTAATTATTATTTTAATTTGTTTATGTTTCACTTATAATACTGAAATATAAGAATATTCAACAATAAAATCTTGTAAATAAACTATTTAATAGAAGGGATTCATTCAAATGCTACTTCCAAAATCATTGCAATACGGAGACACAATTGGGATCTATTCCCCTTCTTCACCAGTAACTTACACTTCTCTAAAAAGATTTGAACGAGCAAAATCTTACTTACAACAGAAAGGGTTTCATATATTAGAAGGTTCATTAACAGGTCGATATGATTTTTATCGTTCTGGTAGTATACAAGAGCGCGCTGAGGAACTAAATGCCTTGATAAGAAATCCTAATATTTCTTGTATTATGTCAACAATTGGTGGGATGAATTCAAATTCACTATTACCTTATATTGATTATGATGCTTTTCTAAATAACCCTAAAATAATGATTGGATATTCAGATGCAACTGCTTTATTACTAGGAATTTATGTTAAAACAGGAATTCCTACATTTTATGGGCCAGCTCTCGTCCCTTCCTTTGGCGAATTTGAACCTTTTGTTAATTGCACATACAAATATTTTGCAGAAACTTTACTACATGATCAATCTCTTCCTTATCATATAAAACAACCATTATTTTGGTCAGATGAATTTATTAATTGGGAAAAAAAGACGAAGGAGAAAGAACTTCGACCAAACAATTGGATTTCAGTAATTGATGGAAAAGCTACTGGGCGTATTATTGGCGGGAATTTAAACACGATACAAGGAATTTTTGGTAGCCCCTATATGCCACATATTCAAGAGGGCGATATTCTCTTTATTGAGGACAGTTCAAAAGATGCAGCTACTATCGAAAGAAGCTTTTCATTCCTTAAAATTAACGGTGTATTCGATAAAATTTCAGGTATCATTCTTGGAAAACATGAGCAATTTGATGATTGTGGTACAAATTGAAAACCTTTTGAAATACTATTAGAAGTACTTCAAAATCAAAGAATTCCTTTTCTAGCCGACTTCGATTGTTGTCATACACATCCAATGATTACCATGCCTATCGGTGTTCAAGTAGAGTTAGATGCAACAAATAAAACGATACATATTGTAGAACCTTGGAAAAAATGAATGCATGGCTTCTATTGTTTTACAATAAAAGCCATGATACTATATACTTTGGAATGTGAAAGATTAAACAAAATACGTTCCAATATCTATCATTAGAAAAATTAGGTATAAATATATATTTATATGCAAAAGAGAGTGAATAAATGAAACCAACTATTAAAAATTATGTATTTTTACATGTAGCTTTTTTGATATATTCTATCATTATGGTTTACATGAAATGGGCAGCTCAATTTCCAATTGCTTCAATCTCATTTTTTATTGCTTATTTCGGACTAGTTGTACTTTTATTCGGATATGCAATTTTATGGCAACAAGTAATTAAACATTTCGAAATTTCAAAAGCATATTCACATCGCGGGATTATTATACTATGGTCAATGCTTTGGTCAGTATTTCTATTTGGAGATACGATTCAGTGGAATCATTTACTTGGTGCAGCTATTATTATCGTCGGAATTGTGGTGGTGACAAAAGATGAATAGTTATATGTTATTATTTATTTTCGGGATAATTTTAGCTAATTACTCACAAATATTATTAAAAAAAGCTACTTTACAACAATACGATTCTAGAATAAAAGAATATGTGAATCCTTATGTTATTATCGGCTACTCTTTATTTGTACTTAACGCTGGATTAAATGTAATCGCCATGAAGGGCATGGAATTAAAACAAGCATCAGCATTAGAATCCTTAAGTTATATCATCATATTAATTTTCGGTTGGTATTTCCTAGGGGAAAAAATAACGAAACGTAAACTCATCGGTAACATGATTATTATCGTTGGTGTAATCGTTTATTGTATCCAATAGTAAAAAGCTCCGTTTATCACAAACGGAGCTTTTTACTATTGACCTAAATTTTGCACCTTATCTTTCAAATCTCGAACTTGATCTACCGTCTGCATAAGCTCTGAGTTTTTAAATTGCTCTACATCCACTTTCCCTTCTTCTATCTTTGTCATCGCCGTATCAATTAACGTATTTAACTTTTCGTTATATCCGACGATTTGTTGATGAAGATCCTTTGCTACATCAGGTGGCGTTAATTCATTGAATGCGGGTATATCTTGTTTAATTTCACTAAGCTTCGTTTCTAATTCTTTTCGAGCCTCACTATCATTAACGGCCTTTTCTGCTAATGCTGGTGCATCATTTGCAAATGCACTTATTTCATTTACATAGTCTGTCGCCTTTTGAGCATAATCTATCGAGTTCTTTCCTTCCTCCACTATTGAACATCCCATTAAACCAATTGAAACTATAAATACTAATAAAATTGATTTTATTTTCATTTTAGACTCCCTTCGTCTTTATAATTGTCTGTAGTTTTCTCTATACATAACTTCTAGCTAAATTGTTTATAACCTTTTTCAAATAGCTATTTATCCTCTTACATGCCCTATTATCGTTACAACATCTATTTCTATATGTACGCTTATAATATCTTCAATTATATCCATATATCCTTGTCCTATAGCTGTTCCATAGTGTAATGTAAGCCCCTTCTTTTCATACACTGACTTTGGCACTGAAAAAATAAATCTCCTCAAGTTTCTTTCATCAGCTGGTTCCATAATTAATACAATCCCATCCTCATCAAACATATACGCTCGCCCTCCAACTTTACATTCACTATGGCTCAGTATTGCCTTGGTCAGCAAAATTTAAAACATAATAAGTTAAGATACACTCTGCTCTATCATAAAGTGAAACTTTAATTAGCCCTCACCAGTCGAATCTTTACCGGCAAATAGCGGGATAAAAATAAAAAGCATTCATTCTTTTTTGTTAAGAATGAATGCTTTTTAAAAAATCAATTTCTAACTCTAGCATCTTTTTTTGACGAGGTTTTACTTTCCTTACGGGAACTCCAGCGTAAATATACCAATCATCTAAACTCTCTTTTACCATACTCATCGCGCCGACTGCCGTACCTTCTCCTACAGTTACATTTGGAAAAACAATAGAATTAGCACCAATAATCACATGTTTTTTTAAAATAACTTTTTCTGCTTTCACATCCCTATATTGATTCGGGACGGTTGGCCCCATTAATGTATTTCCACTGAAATCATCAAGTACTGCATATACAATTGTTTTAGCTGAGATGTTTGCAAAATCATGCATTTCAATCCCAACTTCCCCTCCATATAACGCTGTATACGCTGATATGTGCGAATAACTTCCAATTGTGATTTTGCCACTTAAAATGCAAAAATCATCAATTCTTACATGATTACCAATTGATATAGCACCCGGATTATATATACTTGCTTTTTTACTAATCAATACATTTTTCCCAACAGATAAAAACCCAATTTTCTTTAGCTCTTCTTGACTATAAAAACTATTCATCTACCGACACCACCTTCTGCTCTAAACAGATTACAATTTGCTCTACTAGTTCTTTCGTCATTCCTTCCCATAAAGGTAAACTTACGATTCGTTTTGCTATTTTATTCGTTTTTGTTAAATCTGTAGACTTATATTTTCTAAAAAGAACTTGTTGGTGGCAAGATGGTGAAAAGTATAATCTAGCTTCTATTTTCTGTTTTTTCAGCTCTTCTATTACTTGTATGTTGTGAACTTCTTCTGGACAAATGATAGGCATAAATTGGTGAATAACTGCTTCTGTCTTTTGAACTCCCCACCCTTTTTTCATTAACCCAGTACTTTGTAACAACTGTTTATACCATTTAGAAATACGGGTTCGTTCTTTTAATTTTTGATCCCACTTTTTTATAGTCGCAATCCCAATAGCCGCTGCGTATTCAGACATTTTGCAATTAAACCCCATCATCGTGCATTCACGATTTTTATCAAATCCGAAATTCCCCATTCTTTTAATACGTTGTATATCTTCTTCGTTTTTACTATATATGAGCCCTCCTTCACCAATTCCGAAAGGCTTTGTTGCATGAAAGCTATATACGATCATTCCACTAAAATCTTGACCGTAATGCATCCCTCTATTCATTAATCCAAATCCCGGTGCCGCATCTACGACAACCGGAATCCCCTTCTTCTCTAATTCTTCATATTCTTCTAAGTTCATCCATGATCCAAAAGTGGCGTACGGGACAACAATCGCAACCTCTTCTTTTAATTCTTCTATCTTATCCAAAAGTACGGTTTTATCCATATACCAATCATCTATTGAAATATCAATAAAGTAAGGTTCCAATCCACACCAAATAGCGGCTAAGGCAGTCGCAGGGAATGTAAAGCTAGGCATGAGAGCATACTTTCCCTTTCTTCTTTTCTTTAGTTGAATAGCCGCCATTAACCCTAACGTTGCGTTTGCTACTGTTGTAACAGCTCCCCTGTTTTGAAAAAATACCGACATAATTGTTTCCTCAAAACGTTGATTTATAGGTCCATAATTCGTATATATGTGAGATGTATCAATTTCCTTCAATTCGTCCAAATACTCAATTACAGGTACAGTTGAAGCACGTAAAAAAGGAATATTCTCCATATCTATCTATTCCTTCCTATCATTTTCGGACAATATAGAGCATATCCGTTTCAGATAATCCAAATCTCCTAGCACTTTTCATTCCTTGTTTTTCCGCTATGTTATATAATTCCACCTTAAATCCTGCATTCATTAATCGTTGAATAAATCCCGATTGATTATAAATTCTCACATGATCTTCTTGACCAAAAGCTAATTTCCTCAATTGTGGTGTTACAATTAATTCATTCTCTACAATAAAATCTACATTCATTACGATTGGTACTTGAATAATTCCCCATCCATTTGGCTTTAACACTCTATATAACTCTCGCATTGCTTTGTCATCATCAGGAACGTGTTCTAACACATGGCTACATAATATTACATCAAAGGTATTACTATCATATGTAATCCTTGTAACATCAATTTCCTTCATTAATGGATCCTTTGGTTCTAAGTCACCACATACGTACGTAATATTTTTATACTCGTTAAACCAATCTCTTAACTTCGCTTCAGGTGCAATATGAAGCATAGTATAGTTTCTATTTAACAAGTCTGTTTCCGTTTCAATGTATGTACGATACAATCTTTCACGATCCATCGAATTACAAACTGGACATATCCCTGTATCTTTATTCCACATCTCAAATTTATATTTCGGAAAATCATAATGTGCTGGCCAAGGTGAAAATTTTTCAAATTGTTGATTGCAATATTGACAATAACAGAATTCTTTCTCAAACATGTGAGCAACTAATTTGTGTAACCCTTTTTTTATCTTTTCATTATAAATTTGATCTATTTCGCCGTTTCTTACTGCATCCTTAACTATAAATCCCGCATTTTCTAAACAATAAGATAAACTCTCTTTATACTCACTTTCAGAACTTAAAAATCCACTATTATATGCATCTATAATTAATTCAATCCACTCTTCAATTGTCATTAACATAAAATGCATTTGTTTTTGATTTTGTCCACTATGTTGTCTAAAATAACTAAGAGGTTCTTGTATATAAACTACTTTTCCTTTTCTCATCATATCTATCCAAGTTGCAATATCATTAATAGCAGAATAAGCCTTTCCTTTAAAATACCCAAACTTACCTTCAAACAAATCCCGATTAAACAAAACAGTTGTCGGCTCACCAACTATATTTTTTAAGTTTTTTAACATATAATTCCCTAATTCTTTTCCTTCAAAAAGTGTTGTTTCTTTCGCGATTTTCATATTCAATGTTGAAGGTGGTAATATCTCTCCATTCTCATCAATCAGTTCACGATATGACGTCACAAATGAAATGTTTTCTAATGCCAAAAAGTATTTCATCATTCTCTCGATCTTTTCATGATGAAATAAGTCATCATCTAATAAAAAGTTTATATAATCCCCATTCGCAAGTTCTATACACTTATTAAAGTTTTCAGCAACTAATGGCGTTTCATTTTCAACATATGTAATACACTCATATTCACGTAAGTACGGTTGAATCATAACATTGACTTCATTATTTGTACTGTCGTCAGAAATAATAATTTCTATATTTTCATATGTTTGATTCAGAGCACTGTTGAGCGCTAATTCCAAGTAATAAGGTCTATTGTATGCAGGAATAAGTATACTTACTTTCGGTAAAGAAGAATTATTATTTATATGCTGTTTTTTCTTTTCTATATTTATTTTCTTTCCTCTAATTTTTTGGTAATAGTCTAATGTATATAATATCGATGATGGAACTATCCTTCTTGCATAATCTAGAAAATTAGTTATCGCTTTGTCTAAATCTTTTTCGTTGGATAAGAAACCATATTTTTCTCCCGCTATAATACTGTGTGAAAAATCTTCTAACCCATCCATCATTTTATTAGATTCATTTAACTGTTGATCTGGATGTAATCGAAAGTAACTAAGTGTCTCTGCTATATATACTGCTTTTCCTTCACTTAATAAAGATAACCATGAAGCTATATCTACATTACATAAATACCGCCTCTTATCAAAAATCCCATACGGTTCTTGTAACTCATTTTTACGAAATAAAACTGTTGTTGGTTCTCCAATATAATTTTTTTGATCCACAATTACCTTATTTCCTAATTCTATTCCCTCTATAATCGTATCCTCTTCAAATAAACGGACAGTTGAATAAATATGTCGTAGTTCTTTCCCTTTATCATCAATTACTTGACGATGAGATGTTACTAGCTTAATTTCATTATCTAGATCATTGAAAAAATACTTCATCATCTTTTCAATTTTATTCACATGAAATATATCATCATCCATTAAAAAATTTATATACTCACCGTTCGCTTCATGAAATAACATTAGCGCATTTTCAAATTGTCCGAGAGTTGATCTGTTTTTTATATAAATAATATTTAAATGATCACATAAATATTTTTGTAACACCTTTTCTGTTTCGTCATTCGTGCTGTCATCTCCAACTATAATTTCTATATTAGGGTACGTTTGTTCTAACACACTACATAACGCCTTTTCAAAGTAGCGAGGACGATTATACGTAGGAATTAACACACTTACCAACGGAAGTTGCTCTACGACCTCTTCAATTCTTTCAATACGATTTCTCATTTTAACTCTCTCACCTCTTCGCATATTATTTATATACGCGACACAAAAATCACATTACTTTAACTGTATGGAGCCTATATACTTTTATGCAAACATGAAACAAAATATCATACTTTTCGTTCCTGAATAAACATATTTAATAACGCGGACATTTTATTTGCACCTTTTTTATTCATATGATCACTATCATAAAAATCATCCTCACAAAATAATGGCGAATCAAATAGATCTATGATTTGAAAAGAATATTGAGTTTGAAACTCATTTATAACTTTATAAAAATCTTCTTTTAATTTCTTACTACTACAATTGAAATAATGTGAAGTAACAGGGAATACAACAATTAATGGCTTTATATCGTTTTTTAATAGTAATTCTAAATATTTCTTAAAAATCATTTTATTTTCAACTAAAGTATGAGGATACGCCAATTTAGCGTGTGAAGCTGCTCTTATTTTCCCGTGTTCTTCAAAAGGAATGTAAAGAGGAGTAGTATTCCATTCAGCATTTATCCAAGGCAGTACCAATGATTCATCTTTTAGTTCATCTAATAAAATATATTCAAAATGCAAATTAAAAATAGAAAGAAGTGGTTTCGGAGTATTTAGATGTGAGAATCCATCAGTGGGTAGAGGAGAATGAACTACAGTATGATGACCATCTTGAAACAATGGATAATATACTTTGTGAATTCTATATGATTCAGATGATAACGACATATCAAAGAAAAATGAAAAATAGGCTATTCCTATTAAACAATATTGAAATGAATGAGTGTTTGATAGAAGTTGTGACGCTATTAAATAATCATAGTATAGATCTTGCGATGGAAGTGTTAATTTTATTGACTTTTTTGAGAGGAGCTCCGTACTTATGCCACAATGTGGATAAGACAAACCGGTAGCAAACAATTCATACGTCGGATCACTCTTTGCTTTTTTCATAGAAATGTATAAAGACATAAGCTCTGGATTTATTTGATAGATAGAAATTAATTTATCCTTCCATTCATACATGTATTTTGTTAAATTAATAATTTTTGAACTTTGCACGCCCCTATTTATCAAGTCATTTGTAAGTTTTTCTGCTTCCACTCTCCAAATGACTATATATTGAAAAGAATTTTCTATTCGAACAACATCTGAAACGTCTACAACATGAACTATTGTTTTACATTTATTTTTGTCTAATGTATTTCGAATCCTCTCCCCGGATAATTCATCACTTAAAACAATGATTTTATACTGCTCCTTCATGTACATCCCCTCCATTATATGTATAATATGAAATTCATTTTTAATTCGTAACAATCATATACACCTGCAATCTAACAAAAAAATAGCTCCACCATTAGGCGTAGCTATTTTTACAATTATTGCTTATTCAAATCATATTCCTTTATCTAACTCATAAAGTTTACGATACTTTTCATTTTCTTTCAGAAGTTGTTTATGACTACCTTGCATGACAATTTGGCCACGATCAAGGAATATAACTTCGTCTACATGTTCTATTCCTACAAGATGGTGCGTAATCCAAATAACCGTCTTTTCTTCCGTTGCAGAAAACATTGTTTCAATTAAAGACAATTCTGTTTTCGGATCTAAACCGATAGTCGGTTCATCAAGTACAATGATGGGTGTTTCTTGCATAAGAGTTCTAGCAAAAGCAACCCTTTGTCTTTCACCACCAGAAAACCGCTTTCCCATTTCATGCATTTTTGTTTGTAATCCGTCCGGAAGAGAAGTAATATGTGAAGCTAATTGTGCTTTCTCTAAAGCTTTCCATATCTCTTCATCCGTCGCCTCTGGTTTGCCAATTCGTACATTATTTCCAATTGTCGTATCAAACAAATGGGGCTTTTGATTTAATACAGAAATATATTTAGATAAAAGATTCGTATGAGCTCGTTCACCATTCAATACAACTTGGCCGTTTACTGGGCTTAACGCCCCTGTTAACAATTTTAGTAAAGTAGATTTCCCTGTCCCACTTCTGCCTAAAATAGCAATTTTCTTCCCTGCTTTTATTTGTAATGATACGTCTTTTAATACAATCTCATTACTATCTGGATAACTATACGATACGTGATTCAGTTCAATATCTACATGTCTTGGTTCAACGTAATCATTATCTCCATACAAATCCATTTTATCATGTAAAACAATATCACTTTCTACGCCATTAAGACGATGGGTAGATTCTACATACGACGGGATTCGATCGATGGCATCTGCAATAGGAATAAGCGCATTCGTTACAGATAAAGTCATTAATACGAAAGCTGCGATAACTGTAGGAGCAATTTGCTCACTTGCCGCTTCATTTCCAGTCCATATAATCATCGAAATAACTACAATACCTACTACTGATTGAATGATACTGTCCCGAATATGATACCAGCGTTTCACTCTCTTTTCGATTTTTAACAACTGATCATTTTGTTTTACATACTCATTAATAAATTCACCTTTACGACCACTTGCCTGCCAATCAGATAATCCAAAAACAGCATCCGTCAGTTGTTGATACAAACGGCTTCTGCCTTGCTTTAAAGTAACATGGTGTTTCTTCATCAAAAGTAATGATACAAATGGAAGAAGAAACACGATAATAGCTAACATACAACCTACAATAAGTGCAAACACAAGGTCAAATGCACCGATAACAAGTACGAAGATACTATAAACAACTAGCGCTAATATACTAGGAAATATTGTACGTAAATATAGGTTTTGCAAATGCTCTATATCTTCGGATAACACTCCTAACATATCACCCGTTTGAAATCGAGAACGGAAAAATAACGCCTGTGGTTCTACTATTCTATATAGCTTCGTTCTCATTTTTTCTAATATACGTAGTACGACATCATGTCCGACTAAGCGCTCTATATAATGAAACACAGCTTGCCCTATACTAAACGCTCTTGTTGCAACAATAGGAACATATACAGCCATTACATTTTCTGGTCTAAGGGCAGATTTTGAGATTAAATAACCTGAAATAAAAAGTAACATCGCTCCTGAACTAACTCCAAGAAGACCAAGGAAAATAGTTAAAGTCATTCTACCTTTATTTTGTTTTATATAAGGTTTAACCCAGTTACTCATTTCTCTCCCCTCTCTTCCCTATGAAAATGTAATGTCTCACTCTCTAAAAGTTCTTCATACGTCCCACTTTCTTTCATTTCCCCTTTATTTAAAATAAGGATATGGTCCATTTGTTTCATCCAATGTAGACGGTGAGTTGCTAAAAATACTAACTTTCCATTAAATAGACGTAACATCGCTTGCTTTATTTCAAATTCGGTTTCAATATCAAGATGTGCCGTAGGCTCATCTAATAAAATGATTGGTTTTTTACTTAAAAGTGCACGCGCCATAGCAACACGCTGTTCTTGTCCGCCACTTAGCATACGTCCACCTTCCCCAATTCTTTCGTGCATCCCATTTGGAAGTGATGTAACGAGTGAACGAAGGCCGACTTCATTAATAACTCTTTCAACTTCTTCATCTGTTGCTTTTGTTTCATAAAAACGAATGTTATCCTTTAATGAAAGCGGAAAAATATAAGGTTGCTGCGGAATGTAAGCAATATTTTTTTGCCAATCTTCACGAGTAGATCCATCAACTTCTAGACCATTTACTAACATCTTTCCACTCGAAGGAGATAAAAACCCGGCTAATACGTCGATTAACGTCGATTTCCCCGCACCACTTTCACCAATAACACCAATAGCACCGTTACCTTCCCAAGTAAAATTAATCCTTTCTAATATAGCCTTCTCAGATTCAGTATTATTAACTTTGATATCTTGTAATTTCAAGCTACTAGAGGCATTCCATACTATATCTTCATTTAAATCTTTCTTTTCTATTCCTTTTTGTTGTTGCAAAATCTCTTCTATTTGCTCCATCGCAATTTGTCCATCTAATGTCGCATGATAATTTGCTCCCACTTGTTTAATCGGCAGAAAATATTCCGGAGCTAAAATCAAAATTGTAAGGGCTGGTAATAGTATAATCGTTCCATCTATTAAGCGTATCCCTAATCCAACTGCCACAAACGCGATTGATAAACTCGTAAAGAAATCTAATGCAAAAGAAGAAAGAAAAGCAACTCGCAAAGTACGCATCGTTGCTTTTCTATATCTTTTACTTACTTTTTCAATCTTTCCTTCGTGCTGTTCACTTTTCCCTAAATACTTTAATGTTTCTAAACCTTTTAACGTATCTACAAAATGGTTCGAAAGTACACGATATATCTCATACTGACTATCTGCCATTTTTTGCGCTGCTAATCCGAGAAGAATCATAAATATGATCACGATAGGAATCGTTACAACTAAAATGATTCCAGACTCAATATCTAGCGTAAAAACATATAGTACAATTAGACCTGGAACGATACTGCTTCTAATCATTTTAGGAATCGTTAATTCAATATATGTTTTAAATTTCTCAATCCCCTCAATTGATAAGGTAACCAGATGACCAGTTCCAACCGTTTGAACATACCTTGGACCTAATGTGAAATATGCCTCTATCAATTGTTTTCTTAGTAACGACCCTGTTTTTTCGGCAAAACGTTCCACTAATATTTGTGATGTTCGAACTACTATGTGACGCGCTGCAAACGCGATACCAAAATAAACAATTTCACTTAATATTGTTTGTACTGTCTCTCCATGAAATAAAAACGTAATAGCTCGTGCTAAAAAGATTGTTTGCGCAATAATACTAAAAGCTTCTAAAATACTAATAATCGTTAACGCTACATATAAAATACGGCTACCGGGATAAGACGGAAGTCCTCTTTTTCTTTTCATTAGTACTCCAAATCGTTGTCTGACTTAACAGGTTGTCTAAATACATAATAACTCCATATTTGACTTCCGATAACGAAAGGCAAAATAGCAATCGCAAAGTAAGTCATAAGTTTTAATGCATAAGCTCCTGATGCTGCGTTGTAAATTGTCAAATCATTCATTGCTCCTAAAGAGCTAATCATAACACGTGGGAACATACCGATAAATACACTCGCACTTAGTAAAATGATTGTTAAACTCGTCATAAAGAAAGCCCAACCATCTCTTCTTCTTTTATTTAATAAAGTGGACACTAATAGTGCTACAAAAGCTCCGATTGGTACCATAATCCATTCTGTTCCATGAGCAGTGAAAATGTCGGTTTTCCATAACCCCACACCAGCAAAAACAAGAAGTGTAATTAATGAAAATGGTGCAATTTTTATTGCAGCAATTCGTGCACGTTCTCTCAATTTACCAGTTGTACGTATCGTAAGAAATTGTAATCCGTGAACAATACATAGTAGGAGAAACATTACTCCCCCAAGTAACGCAAATGGATGAAGTAATTGCAGGAATCCACCTACAACATTTTTACTCTCATCAATAGGTACACCTACCATAAAGTTTGCAATCGCAACTCCCCAAAGGATAGGAGGTAACATACTTCCAATAAACATCCCCCAATCCCACGCACTCTTCCATTTATGATTATCTATTTTCGCACGAAATTTAAAGGAAACACCTCTTAAAATTAAAGCAAGAAGCATAAATACAAACGGAATATAAAAACCACTAAATAAAGTTGCATACCAGTGCGGAAATGCCGCAAACATGGCTCCACCAGCACAAACAAGCCATACTTCATTCGCGTGCCAGAACGGTCCTATTGTATTTAAGTAAACTCGTTTTTCAAAATCATTCTTTCCTAAAAACCTCGAAACCATTCCTACCCCAAAGTCGAAACCTTCCAGTACGAAGAATCCAACAAATAAGATTGCAATAACTAAAAACCATAACTCATTAAGAGATAACATACTCTTCCTCCTTATCAAATGGATCATGGCTTTGATAATCCTTTTTCGTTTTCTTATTCGTGTGGCCCTTAATGGTACGAACAAATAAGTACACACAAATTCCACCCATAATTAAATACATTGATGTGAATGAAATAAGTGAGAATAATACTTCACCGAATGTTACATTTGGTGATACAGCATCTTCTGTTTTCATTACACCAAATACAACCCAAGGTTGACGACCCATTTCAGTCATAATCCACCCTACTGTATTACCGATGAATGGAAGAGAAATTGCATACACCATTAATTTTAAATACCACGTTTTTTCAGCTAAACGATCTTTTCTTGATAAGAACCATCCGTAAGCTCCTAGAAGAAGCATGAATGTTCCACTCATTACCATCGCTCTAAAACTCCAAAACATTGTATGCACTGGAGGAATATAATCCCCAGGTCCATATTTTTCTTCATATTGTTTTTGAATTTGATTCATCCCTTCAACTTGACCGCTAAACTTATCATACGATAATAGACTTAGCATATAAGGGATTTGAATTTCAAACGAATTTTCTTTCTTCTCTGTATCAATTTTCGAAAATACTGTAAATGGCGCTGGATCCTCACTTGTATTCCATAGTGCTTCAGCTGCCGCCATCTTCATTGGATGTGTCTTAATTAATTGTTGCGCTTGTGCATGACCGAAGAATAATACAAGCGCCGTTGTAATTGTTCCAACAATGATAGAAATGCGGAAAGATTTTTTAAATACTACAGTTTCTTGTCCTTTTGTAATTTTCCATGCACTTACACCCGCAATAAAGAATGCACCTGTTGCAATTGCTGCTGTAATTGTATGCGGGAATTGTACCCATAGTTGTGGGTTTTGAATAATGGCTAAGAAATCATTCATTTGTGCACGACCATCAGCTGCCATTTCATACCCGACAGGTGACTGCATAAATGCACTTGCAGTTAAAATCCAGAATGCTGATAACATCGTTCCAATTGAAAGGAGCCAAATACACATTAAGTGAATTCGCTTCGGTAATTTATCCTCACCGAATACCCATAAACCTAGGAATGTAGACTCAATGAAAAATGCCAGTAATCCTTCAATTGCAAGCGAGGGACCAAATACATCACCTACAAAACGTGAATACGTTGACCAGTTCATACCAAACTGAAATTCTTGTAAAATACCTGTTACTACACCTACTGCAAAGTTAATAAGGAATAATTGCGTCCAAAACTTTGCCATCTTCTTATATACTTCTTGCCCTTTTACCACATACAACGTTTGCATGATCGCAATAATAAAAGCTAAACCAATTGACAGCGGAACAAAAAAGTAATGGAAAATCGTTGTTGATGCGAACTGTATTCGTGCCAATTCGAGCGTTTCCATACTAAAATCACTTCCTTCATAGTTTTTATAATAAAAGTTAATTGAGCAATCTTATCAAACTCAATTATTAAGAAATACGAAAAGACAAAAACATTTTGTATGTATTGTCGAAAAATATGAAGTTTCAGTTTTTCAAACTATTGCAATGCTAATTTTTACCTTTTCACTATTTCTGTAGTGTTTTATTCGTTAATCGAATTGTATAATATACCTGCATAGTAAATTCAGGTTATTTTTGACGTATTATTGACATCATTTTGTCTGAAATATGTCTTTTGTCATTTTTTTGAATCAGATTTTTTTCATTAGCAAAATGTGTTTTTTCAATATACTTCTTACTTTTATATCTATAAAACAATCGTTTTTTCTTCATACACTTGACTTTCAACCGAAAAAATGTCCTCGAAACTACCCTCGATAAATGCTTATTTTTTGTCAAGAGAAAAATGTATTTTCAAAATTCAAACTCGAAATAATGTTATTCAAAAATAGAAAACAACTTCCCTCTCCCTCGACTAAAAGTTCATTTTTTTGTCATTTTTCCATAACAAATAAAAAACTGAGAGTCAATTAGACTCCCAGTTTTTTTATTTATTTTGCTGTATGTTTTCTAACGGCTGGTAATATTTCAGTAGCAATTAATTCAATATTTTTCTCAATTTTATCAAATGGTACACCGCCAAAATCAATTTGTGCCATAAAGCGTTGTTGGCCAAACAATTCATATTGGTAAAGCATTTTCTCAATGATTTGTTGTGGGCTACCAACCATTAAAGCATCACGGTAATCTATTGCATTTGTAAATTGCTGTTTCGGATACCCACCACCGCGCAGTGTAAGCATACCAGCATTAATGTGAGGATAATATTCACTAAGTGCATCTTGTGAATTTTTTGCCGTATAAAATAAACTCGTTGTCGCAACTGGTAAACTAGCTGGATCAAATCCACTTTGCTGAGCAGCCTCGCGGTAAGCATCTACTGACACTTTAAAGTTAATTGCTGGACCACCAAGTGTTGTTATCATCATTGGCACACCTGCACGTCCTGCTTTAATTGCACTAGCTGGTGGACCTCCAACTGCACGCCAAATTGGTAAGTTATTATTTTTCGCTCTTGGAATAACCGATGCATGTGCGAGCGGTGCTCTGAACTGTCCATTCCATGTTACATGTTCCTCGTTATTAATTTTTAATAAAAGATCCATCTTCTCTTCAAATAATTCTTCATAATCATTCACGTCATAACCAAGTAAACTATATCCTCCAATACGAGATCCACGACCAGCTACGATTTCAGCACGACCATTAGAAATCAAGTCAATGGTAGCGAAATCCTCATATACTCGAACTGGGTCAGATGTACTTAATATCGTTGCGGAACTTGCAATTTTTATATTTTTCGTAGCTTGCGCGACCGCACCTAAAATAACTGTATGAGCTTGCGTTGTAAAATGCGTTTGATGACTTTCACCTACAGCAAACACATCAAGCCCTGCCTCATCTGCTAACTTAGCTGTTTCAATTAGTTCGTGAATTCTTTTCTCTGGCGTAATTTTCTCCCCATTATGTGGATTTAAAACATGATCACCAATTGAATATAATCCAAACTCAATTCCTTTTCTTGTATCTATACGGTATTTTTCCATAGTTACTCTCTCCTTTAATGAAGTAATATTAGTTTCTCTTCTAAAAACGTTGGTAAGTCAAGTATATCTCCGTATTACCTATCTCATCACTTGATTAGTCAATTGATGATGTAAAAAAAATTACTCTTGCGGTAATTCTTTTTTTTCGCTATGCTTATGAACTTTCGTCATCAGCTCGTATAATATTTTCTGCTCTTCTTCATTTAATACATCATCAAAAAACGAAGATTGAAATGCAAGTTGCTCTGGCAATGCTCTCTCTAAAGCTGCTTCTCCTTGCTCTGTAAGACTAATTGTTTTCGTTTTCCAATCTTGTTTTCGTACAATATATCCTTCTTTTTCAAGACGAGTTAACATTCGAGAAATGCCACCTTGTGTAACAGTTACCTTTTCAGCTAACTCCATTTGTGTTAGTGGTTGATACGTACGTATTTGCAAAAGCACATCAAATTGAGCTGTCGTTAAATCAAAACGTTTTAAAAACTCATTTGACATTTGATTACTTTGGTTCGTAAATCGTATTAAACGTAACCATATTAATGATCCTATCGTATTATCACGCATGTTTCATCACTTCCTAGCGTTCATCTTACTATCAATTTACTACGCAAGTGATAAAAAAGCAAGATAAAATGTAATAAATATAGCGATAGAGTATTGCATAAATAATGATAAGTAAGAATTNNAATTCTTACTTATCATTATTCTTAACTTTTCATTTCATTCATTACTATATTTAAAGCTGTTACTGCTTTGGGCCAGCCAACATAAAAAGCCATATGCGTTATTAATGCAATCATTTCATTTTCTGCAATTCCATTTTGTTTGGCCAACTGCAAATGAAATAATAATTGTTCTGTATGACCAAGACTGATTAATGCCGACACTGTACATAAACTTCTTTCTCTTAATGTTAAAGTATCATCCCGCCACACTTCCTCAAACAATATCTCTTCACTATAATGAGCAAATGCAGGTGCCTTTTCTCTCATTTTCTCTTGAATACAATATTCAATTGATTCATTCATCATTTCACTCACCCTTCACTTTTACCAATTGTGCCAATCCTTGACCAAATGACCAATTTTCAGCAGATGTCTCATTTAGCGTAATAAAAATATCTGCACTTTTTATCCCCGAGCATTTAGAAACCTTCAAGGATATCGACTGATATAAATTCCTTTTTTGTTTTATCGTTCTTTCCGGTCCACATGTAATAGAAACATAAATCATATTCTCCGTTCTCTTTTCTCCTCTTTCTAATAAATAATATGGATTATATAAAAAGTGATTTTGTTGATAAGGTAAAAACATTTGAAAAAAATCATTTTCAGGGATGTTAAAATGTTCAATTAATGACAGATGAATACATTCACCTATCTTTTTCAGCTCTTCTTTATTTAATATATTTTCATGATAATAAACGTTCACAAAAGGCATACATTTTCATTCCTTTTTCTTAATTTAATTTCAACAAGTTTTCATCGTGAAATGTGCAAAATCTCATATACTGTAACACCTTTATTTGTTACCATTTCAGGCTTCTCTTCATAAAACTCAAACCTACTGTATCCCCATTTATCCGGATTATAAACGATTACATTCCCTAAACACTTTTCATTGTTTTGTACATTTTCATTTATCGTGTTTAATTGAGTCCCAATCAACGTTTTACTTTGAGAAATACTTCCTGCATATTCAACAACATATCTACTTTTCTTAAATCCATCACTTAGATTAACCACTAATGGAACACCTATATGTATTTGTTGCCATCCAAAAGATTGTAAAATGTTATCGTAATACCCTTCAAAGATAAATTTATTCATCCCTTCATGACCATTCCAAATATATAAAGGTGCATAGCAGTTATAAAAATTCCCGTCTTTCTCCGTTTCCGTAATTAAATAAGCTTTAAAATTTAGTTCTTGGAAACCATCAGTTTTATAGCCATTATCCTTTACCCTTTTCTTAATAATTTCCATGTCATAATCCTTTGGAAAAATGACCTTATATTGCATTCCAATCATGTTTATCACTCGCTTTCAATCTTATATACATTATGATAAATCGATAAGCGGCTAACGTAAAATAGGTATAAATTATGTTTGGTATCATTTATAATGATAGTGCATAAGGGGCTGAGATACATGGAAATAAATGATCTTATTATATTCAAAACTGTGGCCAGTGAGGGTTCTATTAGTAAAGCTGCTAAAGAGTTAGGATATGTTCAACCGAACGTAACTGAGCGAATCAAAAAATTAGAACAAGAATTAGAAACGCCTTTACTACATAGAGATAACAAAGGTGTTTCCTTGTTACCTGCTGGTGACATTTTATTAGATTACACGAATAAAATATTAACTCTATTAGAAGAAGTAAAAGATGAAATTAAAACGAGTGGTTCTTCTTATATAATAGCGACGTCACAATCTATTTTGACAAATTATTTAAGTAAGCGTATTAAAGTAAATTTCAGAAATTATCAAATATATGTAGAAAGTAGTAGTCATTTGCAAAAATTACTGCAGCAACAAAAAGTTGATATGGTCATAACTTATGAGGATTATCCTGACGCATCGTTTAAAAAAGTGTTCACAACCTCAATTTCTGTAGGCTTATTAAAAGCGAAAGAAAAATGTACCATTGATTATTCAAAAGAAATTTTCTTCGTTAGCAATGACAAAAAGTGCCCTTTTAGGAATAAGACAATACAATTTCTAAAAGAAAACAATCTATCTCAGCGACAACTTCAACAGTTGGATTCTTATTCGCTTATGGAAGAGTTTATTGCTGATGGAAAAGGAATAGCTTTTTTACCGATTAAAAATGATACATTAGTAATAATTGAAGATGTTCCCCTTGAGAATTTAGCTGTTCATTTTTTTACGAATCAAACCTTTATCAAGCATATCCCTGATGAACTATTTGATTAATAAAATGACTTTGATTACAAACTTTTTTCAAAATAAAAATCCCTCTTTAACGAATATACAAGAGGGATTTTTATTTTGTATACAATTGATTTTTCACACGTTTTGCTCCACTTCTGTACTTTTCTCCTTTTTATTCCTTTTAAAACTCTTCAATTTCTTAACCGTCCCAACCAATCCTTTCGGAAAAACGAGTAGCACGATAATATACAATAAACCTAGAATAATCGTCCATCTTTCAAAAATCGGATATTCCGTCGCTAGTTCTGATAAATAATATTTTAGTGATTCAATAATCCCAGACCCAGCAATAGCTCCAATTAATGTTCCGACTCCTCCAATCATTGTCATTAAGAGTGCATTTAGTGTCATTTCAATTGAAAATACAGTCGTATTGACAAAGCGTAATGTAATAACAAATAAACCACCGCTAATTGCAGCTACTATTCCTGCGACTACACTTGCGATTATTTTATAATGGAGGACTTTATATCCAAGTGCTTCAACACGTTGTTCATTTTGTGAAATTGCCTTTAATACTTTCCCAATAGAAGACTTTGTAAAAAGACGTAATAGAATAAAAATGAAGCATAAACATACAAGTGATACATAATAAAAAGTAAAACGATCACGGAATATTTCTGGTACCCCAAATGTAAAACCATCTCCTCCGTGAGTAAGCCCACGCCATTTTTCAGCAAGTACGAAAAACAACTGTGAAATAGCAAGTGTTAACATTGCATAAAAATGACTTTTCAATCGTAAAGAAAGCAAACCAATTATATAACTAACGATTGCTGAAACGATAATTGCAGCTACTATTCCAATTAAAAAGTTCGTTATTGATACGCCTTGTCGATCAAATAAAAGCGCTACCCCATATGCTCCTATCCCAAAGAACATACAATGACCGAACGATACAATTCCTGTATACCCAAGCAATACATCAAAACTCATTGCAAAAATAGCAAAGATGAAGATTTGAGTGAACAAAATTAACAGGCTCCGTGAATCATTTACGAACGGAAATACACTTAAACAAATGAGCATACATACTCCGGAGTATACTTTAATTCGGTCCGATGTGTTGTTCACCATTTCACCCCTTTTCACCAACAAGTCCAGTTGGCTTCACTATTAAGAAAAATAGTAACATTAACATATTAATTGCAAGTGATAAATCTGGTATAAAATACGCTGTAAAAGCACCAGCTAATCCGACAATTAAAGAAGCAATAGCTGAACCTTGTACGCTTCCTAATCCACCGATAATTACTACTATAAATGCTAAAATTGCATACTGCATGCCCATCTCGGCGAAAATAACGCCCGAATACGGTGCTAATAAGAATCCTCCCAAAGCTGCCATCCCTGCTCCTAATAAAAAGACGAAAGAAAATATCGCTTTTACATTAATACCAAGCGCTTGAACCATTTCTTTATCCATTACACCAGCACGGATCATAAGACCTATCTTCGTCTTTTTGAGTAATAATAGTAGTGCAATGTAAATAATTATCCCAATCAAAATAACGAATAGACGATATTTAATTAATATAATACCTCCGGATGTAAAACTTCCTTGTAACCATAACGGTAATTTTGCACTAATAGGGTTTGGCCCCCAAAATATTTTAATACACTCACTAAGAACGAGCATTCCTCCAAGCGTAACGAGCAGCTGTCGAACATGATTTCCATATACTGGTCTAATAAGAAACCTTTCTAAAATAAATCCTAGGAACATTCCCATAGCTACTGCTCCAACTAAAGCTAATATATAACTTCCTGTCATATTAAATAACCAAACACCTGTAAATGCTCCCCACGCAAATAAACCACCGTGTGCAAAGTTTAAAACGCTCATTAGACCGAAAATAAGTGAAAGACCTGATGCTAACAAAAAAATGAGCATCCCTGTTGAAATCCCATTTACAAATAAATTTATTAACACATCCATCCTTTTCACCTCGGGTTCATGTTAAGAGATTCCTAAATATTTATGACACATTTCCTTATCCTTTTTTAATTCATTCATAAAACCGTTATGAACAATTCGTCCGTTATCCATAATGTAAAAATAATCGCCAATTTGACTAGCCATCATAAAATTTTGCTCAACAAGTAAAACTGTTGTTTTCTCTTTCATCTTCAAAATAGCTACCATTAATTTCTCCACCATTATCGGGGATAGCCCTTTGCTCGGTTCATCAATAAGTAATAATCCATCACTATTAATAAACGCTCTTGAAATAGCCAACATTTGCTTTTGCCCTCCGCTCAAGAGCCCACTTTTCTTATTCCAAAACTGCTTTAAATCCGGAAATAGTTCCAGCATCCACTCTATTTTCCCTTCTACTTCTTCACCTTTCCCCCTAGCAAGAGCGAATGTTTCTTCTACTGTCAAATCATGAAAAATACCTTGATTTTCTGGTACATACCCTATTCCTTTCCTTGAAATTAAATGTGTAGGTAATCCACTTACTTTTGCACTATCATAATAAATTTCACCATCTGCAATCCGGTGAAACCCCATAACTGAGCGTAATGTCGTTGTTTTCCCTGCCCCGTTTCTACCAAACAGTACAGTAATCGTCCCTTTCTCAACAGTAAGAGATACTCCTTGCAAAATATGAAACTGATCTAAATACGTTTCTATATTATTCACTTGTAATAGTGCCACTATATAATCCCCCTAAATAAGCACTTTGTACACGCTCATCTTTTATAATTTCTTCTGGCAATCCTTCAGCCAATAACTCTCCATGAAATAAAACGATAAGATGATCTGACAAACCTAGTATCATATCCATTTTGTGTTCGATAAGTACAATTGTGCTCTCTGGATGTTTCTTAATATTTTCAATCACTTGTAATATAGCAGGGACTTCCTCAACCGAAATACCTGCCGTCGGCTCATCAAGTAATAACACATCCGTTTTTAAAGCTAATAACATCGCAAGTTCTAGCTTTCTTTTCTCTCCATGTGCCAAATCTTTCGCTAATACGTTCTCTTTCTCGTGAAGTAATACTGTTTTTAAGAAACGTCTCGCCTCTCCAACTTGTTGCTTTAATTTTGCTGGACTCGGGAAAAAACTATAGTAATCTTGTACGAATGATTGAACACTTAAACGGACATTTTCAAGTACCGTTAATTCTGGGAATATGTTTGTAAGCTGAAAAGAGCGACCGATTCCTAAGCGTGTTCGATCTGAAATCGATAGTTTTGTAATATCTTGCCCTTTAAAATACACTTCACCTGTTGTGGGTGAAATCTGTCCACTTAGTAAATTAAATAATGTTGTCTTCCCCGCACCATTTGGCCCGATAATAGAAATGAGTTTTCCTTTTTGGACAGTTAAATTTACATCTTTAATAACATGATCTTCACCAAAAGATACGCTAAGATTTTTCGTCTCTAACAAATGTGTCACGAAATCCCCTCCCTTTAAAGCCGTGAGTATGAAAGAAATATGTATAAAGAGGGTCCCCCCTCTTTATACAAAAACAACAGAAAATTCAGTCTATTTATTTTGAACTGGTGGTTCTGTTTCTTTCATCGTTAATTCTCGCTCTAACACTGGCACCGGATAATCAACACCGTCTTGCTTTTTCAATGTGATAGAATACAGTGTCTGCATCGCTTGGTGATCCTTCTCTCTAAACTTCATCTTTCCTTTTGGTGTATCAAATTCCATTCCTTCCATTTTCTTAATCAAGGTATCTACATCTGTATCACCTTTTGTTTTCTTTAAGGCTTCTACAATAGAAATTGCTGCTGACATTCCTCCCGCTGTAAACAAATCTGGCACTGCACCATTAAAACGTTTTTTATGCTCTTCAACTAGCCAATCATTCACTTTATTTTTTGGAAGTGTGTGATAATATACAGAAAAACCTTGCATACCTACTAATGCATCCATTGTTTTTAATGCTGGTATATCTGGCGCACCTGTAGAAATTTTAATACCTTGCGCTTCCACATTCATATCTTTCAACTGTTTCCAAGGTGAATTTGCCCCTGCCCAAACGATAAATAAATAATCTGGTTTTGAACTAATGATATTTTGAATATTCGCTGTAAAATCTGTTGAATTTGTATCCGCGTATTGCTCATTCACAATGTTCGCACCTAATTTTTTCGCACCCGCTTTAAATGCAGCAATCCCTTCACGACCAAAAGCGTTATCTGGGGCAAATGTCGCAATCTTTACATCTTTTTTCGCAATTGCTGCTGCTCCTGCAATCGCATCTTGTGAGGAACTTCTTCCAGTTCTAAAAATATATTTATTCCAGTTCTTCCCGGTAATACTATCCGCAACTGCCGGTTCTACAACCATAATCTTTTCATATTCTTCTGCCAGTGGTAAAACCGCTAACGTATCACTTGAACTAGACGATCCAACTAAAAAATCAACTTTCTCTTCTTCTAATAACTTCGTAGCTTTCTTCACTGCTACATCCGCTTTCGTTTCTGTATCTTCTACAACAAACTTAATCTTTTTCCCATCTACTTTCCCAGTCCCACCAGTTGCATAGTCTAACCCTAATTCAAATCCGTTCACTGTTTGTTTTCCATACGATTCTAGCGGTCCTGTTAAAGAAGCAAGGACTCCTACCTTAATCGTTTTTTCATCTTCTGTACTTGTTTTCTTTCCTGAACAAGCTGCCGTTATTAATAACGAACCTAAAACACAACCAGTAAACATTGTCTTTAGCCACTTACGTTTTTTCATCGACATTGTGATCCTCCCCATACTTTACTTTCTGATAGAATCAAACACGCCAAAATCCCCTGTCCGTAATCATGACTAACTAATACGATAGATAATGGAAAACTCTTGTAGTACCCTCTACATTCGGCACAAATATATAATCACCTTCCTATGTAATGGAAACGGACATACAATCAATATATATTCTGCAATCCAATTGAAAATACTGTTTCATTTTAGTAATGGCCATACAAAAAGACTAACTTATTTTTTAAGTTAGTCTTTTCACCTTAATTAGAGTTAAGTTCTACTTTCTCTAACCCTTCAGCCAATCGTTTCTTATCTATTCCTTCTCCAATTACTACTAAGTTTGTTGGGAAACCGAAATCTTGTTCCAGTAAAGTCGGTACTCCGAACGAATATTGGAATAGGTGAGGGTATTTATCTCCATGGAATTTCACAAAGCCTTTCACTCGATAAATACTATCTGGTAAATTCGAAAGCCATTCATATAATTTGTCTTGATCAATCGGTTTCGTAAATTGATACGTCATTGTTTGTATATGTAAATGCTGTTTAACGTGTAGTGTCTCATGTTCCTCATCATTTGGAAATTCTGCTTCTTCTATATCTTTTAAAGATATATTACAATACTTTGTCTCATACATTTTCGCATGATCATTTATTGTCTTTACTTCTTCAAGTACTATGTTCTTATCTTCATCTGTTAGTAAATCTGCTTTATTAACAAGAATGTGACTACCAAATTTCAGTTGCTCATGCAATAGCTGTTGTACATTTGCACTTAATATACTTTTGTTTAACCACCTTACTGCATCTAAAACGACTACAATTGATTTCACTTCCAGGAAAGGAGCTAAAATTGGCGAGACACACGCGTCTAACACTTCAATTGGATGCGCAACACCTGTCGTTTCTATATAAATGACATCTGGTCTTTCTTGTTGGTATAACGAATGTAATTGTATTTCAAGCTCTTCTTTTAACGTACAACAAATACAGCCTTTAAGAAGTTCTCTTAAAACATTCTCTTTTCCAATAATATCTGTATCTACCGAGTATTCACCAATTTCATTCATTAATACTGCAACTTTTCTATTCTTCTTTTTCTCTGCTAACAATAAATTTTGTAATAATGTTGATTTTCCACTACCTAAAAAACCACCTAATATATGAATCTCCACTTTATTCATTCAACCGACCATCCATTTCTTTACTTCAAATGTATTCAAAGCGTAATAATTACGATTTATATTTATCATTTTATTAAAAGAATGACCATTTGTAAATATAAGAGATTCACTGTTCATTTACTTCATATGCAACTCTTACTCCAGACTCAATTGCCCCTTGCATCCATCCATGTGTTAATGTCGTATGCTCTCCTGCAAAATGTACTTTTCCAGATGGTGGTGTAATATACGGAAATAACTCGAGCTCTTGGCCTGGTTCGAAAGCTGTAAATGCACCGCAAGAATACGGATTTTTACTCCAGCTAAAAGATGTTCCAGTGACAAACTCACTATAGACGATGTCACCGTATATTTCCGCTAAATTTTTTAATGCGTAACGAATACGATCTCTTTGCGGGAGACTATCCCATGTTAACGCCTCATCTGCCCACGTATAACTTGCTATTACGATAGCTGGTCCTGGAGTATGAATGCCATAACTCGGATAGTATGTAAACCGTATCGGTAAATCAGTAATAGATTTACCGCCACACTGTCCCGCTTTCTCCCAAAATCTACTTTTAAACTCTATTGCAATTTTAGTTGCAGCAATATAATTTAATTCACGAATTGCTCTTTTTTTAAAATAAGAGAATAAATAGTATGGCTGAACTTCTACAAATCTTAACGCTGAAAATGGAATTGTAATAATAGCAAAATCACTTGTTATTGTAAATTGCTCTAACGTTTGTTCATGATTTCCTTGTAACATTACTTTATTATCTTCTTGTATAATTTTATCAACCTTATATGGCATTAAAATATGTTCTCTTAATTGTGGTAAGAATGCATTCGATAACTTATCCATTCCACCAGTTATTTCATAATATTTCGTCGTTGAAGTAAAGAAAATCATTTCACGTAATACTTCAATTAAGGACATTCCCATATAAGCTTCCATATCAAGAAGTACCCCAATCATATCTATTGCACCATCTGAATAATACTCCATTAAAAATAAACCAAGCGAATACGTTTTATACTTTTTTTCAACGATAAGCCAGTTTTTATCAGGATCCTTCTTAATATAATTTAGTATTGGTTCTAATACCTCAATCATTAGCTCTTCTGCCGTTTTTCCTCTTTCTTTATCCAAAACCGGATATTCAAGTACACTTGGATCATTTTCAAACACATTCAATCTCGTTTGAATGTTATTCGTATAAATGATATCTGCAAAAGTTTTATTTATAAAAAGGTTTAAAGGTAGTTTAAATTTATGAATATACGCTAAGGTTAACTTATGGGTGTCAGGGATTCTCATCGGTCCCGCATTAAAATATAAACCCACACTAAATGGTTCCCGAATCGTATACACCCTGCCACCTATTCTGTTATTTGCTTCTATAATCGTTACTTCGTGCCCAGCCTCTTTTAATAAAGAACCTGCAACTAATCCAGAAATCCCTGCACCTGCAATCGTAATCCGTTTTGGGTTATTCTTTTTGACAAGCCCTGCATGAATAATATGAAGCATTTCTTCCATTGCTAATGGGTTCCCCATGCCATTTCCCCTTTTACAAAGGATTTTACTGAATTATATTCGGTTCACTGAATTCCTATGTTTTGTTCGCGGATTTGCACGGATACATTTTCAAATACTTGAATATCTTTTATAAAATGTAATAAACTAGATATGACTCTATAGAAGTAAGACGTATTATCTTACATAATAAAATCAATGAAATTGCGAGGAATTTTGAAATGAAAAAAGGTATTAACCGTGTTGTATTAGTAGGAACAGGAGCAGTTGGATGTAGTTATGCTTACTGCATGATTAACCAAGCCGTAGCTGAAGAATTTGTTTTAGTCGATGTAAATGAGGCAAAAGCTGAAGGGGAGGCAATGGATTTAAGTCATGCTGTTCCATTCGCACCAGCTCCAACTAGAGTATGGAAAGGCAGCTACGAAGATTGTAAAGATGCTGACCTTGTAGTTATTACAGCTGGATTACCACAAAAACCAGGCGAAACACGTTTAGATTTAGTTGAGAAAAACGCTAAAATCTTTAAACAAATCGTTCGCAGTATTATGGATAGCGGATTTGATGGCATCTTCTTAATCGCAACAAACCCTGTAGATATTTTAACTTACGTAACTTGGAAAGAATCTGGTTTACCGAAAGAACGTGTAATCGGTTCTGGTACAACGCTTGATTCTGCTCGTTTCCGCTATATGTTAGGTGAGTACTTCGATATTGGTCCACACAACATTCACGCTTATATTATCGGAGAACACGGCGATACTGAACTTCCTGTTTGGAGTCATGTTTCCGTTGGTATCCAAAAACTACAAACACTGCTTGAAAAAGACAACACGTATAATCAAGAAGATTTAGACAAAATTTTCATAAACGTCCGTGATGCAGCTTACCATATTATTGAGCGTAAAGGCGCAACTTATTATGGTATCGGTATGTCACTTCTACGTGTTACAAAAGCAATTTTAAACGACGAAAATAGTGTATTAACTGTATCAGCTTACTTAGAAGGTCAATATGGTCAAAAAGATGTTTATATCGGGGTGCCTGCTGTTTTAAATCGCGGCGGTGTTCGTGAAATTTTAGAGGTTGAATTAAGTGAAGAAGAAGAATTAAAATTCGATCACTCTGTTCAAGTATTAAAAGAAACAATGGCTCCGGTTCTTTAATTAAGATAAAAAAGCAANNTTGCTTTTTTATCTTAATTATCCCCTATGACCTTTTAATGATTTTCTATCATTTCTTATTTTTTAGTCGCATCCTCATTATTTATATCAAGTACATCTAATAAAAAGATAAAGATTGGTATCCCGATAATAAGCCCCCATATTCCGAGGAAATGCTCTGAGAAGATGAGAATCATAAATGTATAAAAGATTGGTAAATTTGTTTTTGCAGACATAAACTTCGGATTTAAAAAATAACTTTCAAGAGCGTGGATTACTGTTATGAACACGAGTATGTATACTACGTACATAACTCCGCCTACGTTGTAAGCAATGATACAAAGTGGAAACAAAGAAATAATCACACCTGCAACAGGAATCAACCCTAGTAAGAAAACCATAACAGCTAATACAAGTAGCTGTGGAAATCCTAAAACAATTAATGCAATGACAGTAAGAATACAATTTACAACGGCAATTAAAAACTGAGCTTCAATTACTTTTCCGAACGATCTTGCAAATCTTTCACCAAAATATGCAATTTCCTCATAAAAGATTTTTAACTTACTATCTTTAAACTTAGATGTAAATGTAATAATACGCTCTTTTTCTAATAAGAAAAATAAGCTTAAAATTAGAGATAATAATATTTGTAAACTTACCTTCCCTATATTTGCTATTGATTGATATATAACATCTACACCTTGTTCTATATATTTTGATACTTCCATCCCATTAATTGTCGAAAGTACATATTTAACGATTTCATTATCAGGTGGATTTTGAAAAAATAGTTTAAATTGATAAATTAATTGTGAAATTTGTATCGTCAGCACAGGTAAATATTTATATAACGTTGTGCCTATAAAGGAAACTAGTATTATATACAAACATGCAATAACAATTTTCCGGTTTACTTTCAATTCCCTTGAAATAAAACGTTGAAATCGATCCATTAAAAACGTCAGTATAAACGTAATTAATATTAAATTGATCATACTTTTTAATGCATATAATACAAGCGCTACTATTATTAAAACGAGAAACCGTTGAAACCCTCTACTTCGAAAAAAACTCTTTACTTCATTCATTAAGAATTAACCTCCCCCTCCAATGGATGGAAATTGAACCTATTACATTTTATGAACTCCTATAGACAATCTTTCTTACTAATTGAGAAGAATCCTTTTTTTCTTTTCATATTGTTAGATTCGTTTAACTGGAATCCACCAACATATTTCGGTGGACTCCAGTTATTTTTCATATAATCTTTTTATAAACTAGGTGATTTTCTATTTTTAGACTGCTGTTCATACGCATATCCCATATTGAAAAGCTCTCTTTCACCAAACTGTTTCCCTACAAACACTACACCGATTGGTTCTCCATTTTTATCATATCCAGCAGGAACCGCTAATTCCGGATAACCAGCTACAGCTGATAGAAGAATTTCATCGTTATTAATCATAACTAGAGCATCCAAACCTTTTTCTACTAAATACCTATCTAGCTCTTTTTTTGCATTTGCTTGACTCGTTTGTACTACGTTTTCGAACTCTTCTTTCGTTATAGCAGATTTTTCAGACCCCTCAATTAATGTTTGTCCGTATTTTATTCGTCTTTTACTATCCTTTTTATTAAACGCTATAATCTCTTCTAACGATTTTACCGGTATATTTTTTTGCTGTGAAAAATAGTCGTTTACATTATGCTTGAACTCATATTCTAATGTTTGCAAATTATCTACACCCTCAGCACTTAACTGGATATTATCAGCTAATATCGCACCTGCATCTTGAAGGTCTTTTCTAATTTTTTCTGCTACTGTTTTTCTATTTTCATCTTGTTGGTCTACAGAAAAAAGAAGCCCTATCTTTTTCCCTTTTAATCCATCTATTGATAAATCCTTTGTATAATCAATTCTTTCTTTATCTTTCATTTTTTCTGTCATAACATCTTTTTCGTCATAACCTATCATTGCATTAAATAACGTTGCTGCATCTTTTACTGTTCTTGCCATAGGTCCTGCTGTATCAAGAGTTTCAGCTAATGGAATAATTCCTGTTCTACTTACCATACCTAAAGATGGACGTAACCCAACTACTGATTGCTGCGCCGCTGGTGCAACAATCGATCCCGTCGTTTCTGTTCCAATTGCAAGCGGCGCAAAATCTGCCGCAACTACTGTAGCAGATCCTGAACTTGATCCTGAAGTATCGAATGTAATCGGACCGTACGGGTTTAAATTTTGTCCTTTCTTCCCGCTATACCCGCTTGGCATTGTAAAAGATAAATAGTTCGCCCACTCAGACATATTCGCTTTTCCTAAAACAAATGCTCCTTCTTCTTTCAACTGCTTCACAATTGTTGCGTCTTGATCTGCAATCCAATCTTTTAATACATAAGTTCCTGCACTAGTCGGCATCACTTTTTCCGTCTGTACATTATCTTTTACAACGACAGGAATACCATATAAATTCGAATTTTTGTTTCTACCCCGCTCTTGATCTAACTTTCTTGCTTCTTCCATCGCATTAGGATTTATCTCTGTAACAGAATTTAATGTTATTCCATTTTGATCATGTTCTTGTATTCTAAAGAGATAAATGCTCGTTAATTCTTCATATGACAACTTTCCATCATCAATCATTTTTTGAAGCTCATCTACAGTCGCATTTACGACTTCTTTTTCTTTTATTTTTACATTTTCTATATTGATTCCTTTAAGCTGATTATGTATCGGTTGTAGCACTCTTTCTTTATCATATACAATACGCTCAGGTTCCTTTGGAAAATAATTTTTATACACGTAATATCCGCCGACACACGCTAATAAGACAATGCCTCCAGCGATAGACAGCGTTACCTTTACCCATTTCTTCATGTTGCTTCCTCCACTCTATAAGGTGCTTCGTTACACGAAAAAGAGAGTTACCTTTTACTTAACTCTCTCCAATCAAAATGCTAAATGAAAAAATGAAAGATTTCAATCTAATTACTTCTTTTTTGCATTTGCTTTGCTAACATTTCTTTCACTTGATTATACGTTAACCCTGAATTTTTATTTAAACGCTTTACTTCCTCAACATCAGTACCTACCACTGTATATTTTTTCTCATCATTCATTTTTCTAATTCCCTTCTCACCGGATTATTTCTTATATTTCTTCCCTAAATGCACATAAATTAACACCACTACAAAAAAGGAAGCTGTTTTTAAGCACAGCTTCCTTCTCGTTACATATTGTATTTCTTAATAAAATTTCACTACATCTTCAGTAGGCAAGAACGTTCTTTCTGCTGGTTGTTCGTTTGGTTCACCAAATGGCATTTGACCTACTAAGCTCCACTCTGCTGGAATGTTCCAAGTTTCTTTCACTTCAGCATCTACGATTGGGTTGTAATGTTGTAATGACGCTCCAATTCCTTCAGCAGATAATAGCATCCACACAGTATGTTGTAACATCGCATTTCCTTGATGAGACCAGAATGGGAACTGATCTTTATATAATGGCGCATTTTCTTGCATTTTTTGTACAGTTGCTTGATCTTCAAAGAATAGAACTGTTCCTACACCTGCATGGAAGCCTTTTAGTCTTTCTACAGTCGCTTCAAAGTTTTCTGCTGGTACGCGAGCTCTTAGTGTTTCTTTAACAATATCCCAAAACTTTTCATGCTCTCCATCCATTAATACAACCATACGACCACTTTGCATATTGAAAGATGTTGGTGCGTGTAAAGCTGTTTTTAACACTTCTTCAATTCTTTCTTTCGTAATTGCATCGTTTTTTGCTACTTTACGAATTGAACGGCGATTCACAATTGCTTCTTTTAAGTTTGTTGTAGTTGCTGACATTTTAATTCCTCCAAATGTTTGTTTTATAATTTATTTTGTTATTTCATAACAAGCGAATTAGCAATATCCATCGGTATTACATTGCATACCTTCAAATGAATTTGTTTTATCCTTTTCAATTTCTTTATCAATGACCCTTTCTAGTGTTTCTTTACTAGCAAGCCCTTGAATGACTTCATCTCCAATCATGACAGTTGGAACAGCCATAATATTCGCTTCATCATATGCGTGTTGAATTGCTTCTTGATGCTTTTCTTTATATTTACGAGTTACTAAAGCATCTTTAAATTCCGCCTCAGGAAGTCCTACTTCTACCGCTAATTTTGTTAACACATCAATATCTTCAATGTTTTGCTCTTCTTGGAAAAATGCTGTGAATACGCGGTGATGATACTCATTACCTAGTCCACGTTCTTTCGCAAATTGACATCCTTCGAAAGCTAAATGTGTATATGGATGTGGTGAAACACGTGGCAAGCGCATATCAATTCCTAACTTCTTCGCTGTCGGAAGAATGAAAGCATCCCATGAACCTAATTTTTCTGGTTCATTCCATGGATCTATTTTTGAATATGGACTTGGACGTAATTCAAATGGCATCCATTCAATCTCTACATCTTTCTCTTTCGCTACCTCATCTAATGGACCTTTTGCTAAAAAACAAAACGGACATATAAAATCTGAGTATACTTTCATTTTTACAGTCATAACTTTTACACCTTACCTTTATTGTTGTAATCAAATCAGTTACATTAATGACAAAAAAATATAAATAGGATTTAAGCATTCATTTTTTCTTGCAAAGTTTCAAACAACTGCCCCATTGTAATATTTCTCAAAACTTCTTCCATCGCGGATTGTGCTTGAATTAAAATAATTTCTAACACCGCTTGAATATTCGCCCCAATTGGACAATCTGGATTCGGTTGCTCGTGAATATGAAATAGCTTGTCTTCTTCGACTACGTTCACTGCATGATACACATCTAACAATGTGATTTCATATAAATCCTTTAGTAATCCCGCGCCACCCGGTCCACGATTTACGTAAACAAAGCCAGCTTGTTTCAAGTACGACATGATTTTACGAATGACTACTGGATTTGTATTGACACTCTCAGCCATATAGTCTGAAGTACAAAGTGAAGATGGATTGTTTTTCAAAATAGATAAAATATGAACAGCTATGGAAAAGCGGCTACTAATTTTCATCGTAATCACCACCTCGATGTAATCATTATAGTTACAACTAAAAAATAAGTCAATCCTTTTCATAGATTTTTTATAAGTAAATTAAAAAGTGTCCCATTATGATATATGAGACACCTCTTTTTATTCTGCAAATAGCGATTGAAATTCTTCAATAAATAGCTGCACAGCGATTGAAGAATCCTTTAATGAAGGAACAGCTAAAGCAATTTCTCTCCATACTTGTGGTTCCAATTCTCTCGTTTGCACATTTTTTGGTAAATTCGTTAAAGATAATTCAGCTAATATTGCAATGCCCAATCCTTCTTGAATCATATTTAAAGCTGTAGTAACTGTCGAAATTACATATTCAGCCCGAAGTGGTACGTTTGCTTGTTTAAACATATCAATAATGGGTGGTTCGTATCCACCCTTACATAATATGATCGGTTCATTCTCTAAATCACAAATTGTAAGAGCGTCCTTCTTACAGAGAGGATGATCCTCTCTTAAGATAACAACCATTTTCCCCTTCGTTAATGGAACAATCTCCATATCTTTATTAGGCAAAATAACAATTCCTATATCAATAACCCTCGATACTAACCAATCTTCAACTTCTTTAATCGTTCCTTCACAAAGAACGACTTCTAAGTTCGGATACTTCTCCTTAAAAAGGTTTATCATTTTGGGTAAGAAATGTGCAGAAGCGCTCGGAAAACTCCCAATTCGAATCGTCCCAACTTCGTGCCCTTTCTCCATCGCAACTTCTTGTTCAATCTTCTCTACACCGTTCAAAATCTCTCTAATATGTACAAGAATTCTGTTTCCTACATCCGTAACAATTAATCCTTTTCGTTTATCACGTATAAGAATCGTAACTCCTATCTCTGACTCAATACTTGAAATCGCATGACTAACAGCTGGCTGCGTCATATTTAACACCCGAGCTGCCTTCGTAAAACTACCTAACTCAACGGTTTTTATTAATACTTGCAGTTGTGTAATGGTCATAACTAATCACTTATACTCCCCATAAAAAAGATTCATTTTATTTATTACAGTCGATATCATATCATAGTGAAATGAATAACAACAAGGAGGTCTTACCGTGACACAGCTTTCTCGAACTAAGACGGCCATAATCCTTACCTTTCTCGTTTTCATGTGGGGAATCAATTGGCCTTTATCTAAGTTTGCCCTGCATTATACACCACCCGTTTTATTTGCAGGCGTTCGAACTTTAATTGGAGGATTCATTTTACTCCTTTTCGCATTACCGAAATACAAAGAGTTACACTTAAAAGAAACTTGGCATTTATACGTTATTTCTTCTTTACTTAACATCATTATATTTTACGGATTACAAACTGTAGGCCTTCAATATATGCCAGCTGGGTTATTTTCCGCCATTGTATTTCTACAACCTGTTTTACTCGGCGTTTTCTCATGGATTTGGCTTGAAGAATCTATGTACGGCTTAAAAATTTTTGGGCTTGTTCTTGGATTTATTGGCGTGGGTGTCATTAGCTCTAGTAGTTTAACTGGACATATCTCTATTATCGGAATCCTTCTCGCGATAGGATGCGCTATTGGCTGGGCACTTGGAACAGTATTTATTAAGAAGACTGGGCACCGCGTTAATTCCATTTGGATGGTAACACTTCAGCTCATTATTGGCGGGCTTTGCTTAATTGGATTTGGTTCAGAGTTTGAAAGCTGGTCTAGTATCGCTTGGAGTATACCATTTGTTAGCGTACTTCTCTTTATTTCGTTCTTCGTTATTGCAATGGGGTGGCTTGCATACTTCACACTTGTTGGAGCTGGTGAAGCAAGTAAAGTTGGGGCTTATACATTCCTCATTCCACTAATCGCTATTATTGTAAGTTCAATTTTCTTACATGAGGCCATTACAATGAGCTTATTTATTGGGCTATTATTTATTGTTGTGAGCATTTGTTTTGTAAATATAAAACCAAAAGCACTTGCTATAAGGCAGCAAGTTGAATTGAAATAAACGTAAGAAAGAGCCTACTGTTTGTAGGCTCTTTCTTACGTCTTACTTTTTACGACGTACTACAAAAACACACGCACCAACCGACGATACAATCGCCAAAATAGATAAGACAATCGCTATTACTTGCATATTACTAGTGCCTTCATTCTTTTCTACACTAGACACTTCACCATGTTCTCCTGTTAATGACGTACCTTTTGCAATTGTAGTAAGTGAATGTGGTTTTTCAGCTTTTTCATCGCCTGTCCATTCAACAATTTCTCCATCTTTATATTGTTGATATGCGTCCCAAGCTATTTTTTGCTCTTTATCCGGATTTTTAGCGACGAAAGTAAATCGTTGGAATTGACCGGTTAAAATCCCTTCTCCTGTCGCTTCCCATACTACAGTTTTCACTTTTCCAGCACTATCTTTTTGCGCTTCCACTTTCCACCCTGGCACTGGCTCATACTGTTGAAACTCAACGCCAGACGGTATTTTTAGTGTGACTTTTGTTGTTGCTATATTTTTTTCAACTGGTACCTTTATTGTGTAAGTCTCCCATGAATTAACATCAGAAGTTTCTGGCTTTACCGTCACATGAGCACTAACAGGTAACGAAAAGATTCCCATTACAATTATTGTTGCGATCATTGTTGTTCCTAATTTTTTTATACGTTTCATTTTCTATTAACTCCCTTTCATCTATAACGCCTCTTTATCTGCCACCTACAATAAATTTATAATCTGTATCGAAGCTATCCAGAGATTTTGTTAATCCATGAACATGTATATTCCAGTTTCCTGTCATGTTAATATACATACCTTCTGCTTCATATTCTCCCGGTGAAACTGCTGAAACTTTAAATGAACCTTTTCCCATATTCATATCTAATGATTGAGTAGTTAAAATAATTTGCTCCATATCAGTAACAGGTTGTCCGTTTTCATCCTTTAAAGTAATATGAAATGTATTTTGTCCTACTTTATTAGGACTTACATGTAAAGTAAGTTCATACCCATTATCCAGTTGCTTACTTTCTGTAAAAGGTCCAGTAGGAGGCATCGGTGGTGTTTGTACGTTTGTCATAAAAGCTACGATGACAAAAATGATAATTCCGATGATAAACTCTACTTTCACCGTAGCGCCTAATCCCTTCTGCGCTCTCATTTTCCCTTTCACATAATGTACAATTCCCAATATCCCCATGAAAATGAATAAAAGTATTTTTGCTAATAAAGCTAATCCATACTTCGTATCAAATAAAGAGTGGATTGTTGGAATAAAAAATGTACTGTTAAAAAGACCTGTTATTAAAATCACGATGACAGCACCTGTTGCCCACGGTGAAAAACGCTTAATCATATCCCAATACATACTCCACTTGTCATCCTCTTTACGTAAAAGAAGAATAATGGATGATAGACCGCCAATCCATAATGAAGCTGCAAATAAATGCAGAAAATCCATAACGACAGCAATCTCTTTAAACTTCAAACCATATGCATGACTATTAAAGGCTTTCATAACAAGTATCCCGATAAACAATACTATTGGAATACTCCATACTTTAAACGACGATAGCTTCCCACACTTCATCGCAAAATACGTAACAATTATAAGTGAACTAATAAGAACCATTTGAGTAATCCATACATATCCAAAAACAGAAAGCTGTAACGTTTCTTTTAAGAGTAAAGGATTGAATGCTTCTAGCCATGAAACATCTGCATTTATTTTTGCTTGTAGTGGTAGATTGAATAACAAGCTAATAAATATCCCAAATAAGGAAATCCATATTATGTTCTTACTCCTTGATCGAACCGAGGTTGCATTCCCTTTATACATAATAAGATTAAAGAATAGCACTCCTATAAATAGTGAGAAACTTGTATATAGAACCCCACGTTCCATAATCATATCTATTTGCGGGACATACCCCATCTCTTCTACTTGTACATCATCTGCTCCCGCTTCCGCTGACCCAATTCGGAACGGAATAACTCCTTGCATTGGATGTCCATCAGCTGAAATCACTTTCCACTGAATAGAGTAGAGTCCGTTTTTCAGATTTTCTTTTAACCCTGCTTCTAATAGTTTTTTGTTTTTTTTATCAATATGAGCATCTTTCAAATCGACCCTTTTACCTGATGTATCCCTCACGTACAATGTATTAAAACTTGAAACTTGTATGTCCTCATCGAATTCGATTTTCACAACAGATGGTGCCTTCTTCAAAGTTTCATTTTCAACAGGGTTTGATTTCACAACGTACGCATGAGCAGATGTACTTTTCGGTATCGATATGATAAGCACACATGCAATTAATAACCATGGCACTAACTTTCTCATTACTTTCACAATCACTTCACTTCTTTCTTACTCATCGCTATACTTCCATTCCTTTAACTTTCCAAGTTTGATTATCGGGCGAAATATTAACCTTATTAAATATAATCTTCTATACAGTATAACTATTTATTTCTCTCTCACCTCTAAACTTCCAATATAATAGTAACTACCTTCATAGATACTACTTACATTTTTAAAGTCGATTGTTATTATATCATAAAATATATTTACGTAAGTTCCTGAAGAAGAAAAGTTATCGTGAATCATTTGTGAAGAAAGTGTGAAATACATAAATAAAAAGGTATTACGTTATTACGTAACACCTTTAAAAAAATATCCCTCTTCTATTTCTCTTCCGGATAATCACAATACTCTATGATTGTTCCCTCTGTATCCGCTGGGTTAAGATAGATTAATCTTCTGCCGTGTTTATTAATTCGAAGTGTATGCTTTAACGTTCGAATACCTTGTTCTTTCAATTCCTCTAAAGCCACATCTAAATCATCTACTCGATACGCAACGTGATGAACACCTTTACCTTTTTGTTTAATAAAACGGGCAATTGGAGATGTCGTATTATTCGTCGGTGCAAGTAATTCAATTCTATCTCCATCTACTTCAAGAATGGCTACTTCGCTTTCCACACCAGGAGCTTCACTTACGTAACGATCTATTAAAGTTCCTAGTAACACATTTTCATAAAAACGTATCGTACTATCTATATCACGAACTGCGATTCCGATATGATCAATTGTTTTTTTCATTTTATTTCCCCTACTACTTTATTTTTTCTCATTATTAATAGTAACAAAAAAAGCTATAGAAACAAGTCTATAACTTTTTTTATTTAACCTATTTTCTTATCTGCTCTAGTTGCTGGTTGAACTTGGTTTTTCACTTTTAAAATGCTAATGCCATATCCGATAAATCCACCGATAATCGCTGGGAAGATCCAGCCTAGTCCTACTTCCTGCATCGGAAGGAATTTAGTGAACACTTGGCTTACTACTTCAATGTTAACTCCAGCTGCACTTAATCCATCGAATAAGCTGATGATAAATGTTACGATCAAGCTTACTTGATAAACTTCCGCTCTTCCTTTAAATAATGAATGGAAGAATGTTAAGAAAATCAATACGATTGCTAGTGGATAAATTGCTGTTAATACTGGAACAGAAACTGCGATTAATTGTGTTAATCCTACGTTTGCAACAATGGCACTAAATACACAGAGCGTGATTGCAATTGCTTTGTAAGGAACATTTGGGAATAACTTATGGAAGAATGAAGAACATGCTGATACAAGTCCCACACTAGTTGTTAAACACGCTACTGTAATCATTAATCCTAATAATACTCCGCCGTATGATCCAAAATAGTAGTTAGAAACTTTCGCTAATACTTCTCCACCGTTCTCTAAATGTCCAAGCTTTGCAACACTTGAAGCACCCATATAAGAAAGAGCTGTATAGATAATTGCTAAAATAGATGCTGCAATTATGGTCGCTTTTGCACAAACGACCATAATTTGTGTTTTCGTTTTTGCACCTTTTTCTTTAATTGCATTAATGATAATAATCCCGAATACGAATGATGCGAGCGTATCCATCGTTAAGTATCCTTCTTGGAATCCTTTAAAGAATGCATGTGATGTATAAGCTTCCACTGGTGCTTGCATATCTCCAATCGGATGTATAAAAGCAACGATTACTAAAATACCGATGAAAGTCAACTTAATTGGCGTTAAAATTTTTCCAACAATATCGACAATTTTCGCGGGATTTAGCGAAAAAAAACAAGTGATGCTAAAGAATATAATTGTGAAAAGAATTAAAGGTGTAGAACCTACTCCCTCTGGCATAAACGGCTTAAGACCAATTTCATAAGATACATTTCCTGTTCTCGGTATTGCAAATAACGGACCGATCGCTAAGTATAAAACTGTTGTAAACACAATCCCGAACACTGGGTGAGCGCGACTTGCTAATGACTGCAAATCATCTTTACCTGAAAAACCAAATGCTAGTACACCTAGTAATGGTAGTCCAACACCAGTTACTAAAAATCCAGCGTTAGCAATCCATACATTCTCTCCTGCTGATTGACCAAGCATCGCTGGGAAAATTAAATTTCCCGCTCCAAAAAATAGTGCAAATAACATTAATCCAATAACTACTATGAACGAAAACGGTACTTTATTCGCCATAATATAACCCCCATTCAAATTTCCTTATCTCATTTTCCAATTTTAACTAATTGAATTTTCTGAATATTTAATTTAAGTATCAACTATTCTTGAACTCATTATAGTTTGCTATATAATATTTTGCAATACTATTTTCGAACTTTTCTTTTATTTTATAAATATACATTTTTTAACATGAAAAATAGACTAAAAAACCAACATGGTCATCCATGTTGGTTTTTCCATTTACTATCATGAATTAAAATTTCGCTGCTACTTTTTTAACGTTTTCTAGACCTTCTTCAACAATTTGTTGTGAACGATCTGGATATTGATTGTGCCCTTCAATTACAACTGTCTCTGGATTTGTAATTCCCCAGAATCCAAGTACAGTTGTTACGTAATTAACTGCCATTTCCATAGGAGCCATTTGTTCTGAAGAGTAATCTGAACCACGAGCACCTAACACAACTACTTTTTTACCACCAACTAAACCTTCTGGGCCATTTGCTGTATATTTAAACGTTTTTCCAGCTTGAGATAAGTATGAAATATATGTGATTAATGGTGCTGGTACTGTAAAGTTCCATAATGGGAATGCAAATACAACCTTATCAGCTTCTAAAAACTGATTTAAATATTGATCTACTGTAGCAACTGCCTTCTCTTCTTCAGCTGTTAACTCCATGCCTTGGCTACGTTTATATCCACCTGAAATCGCGATATTTCCGTAATAAGGAAGATCTAATGCAAATAAATCTAATTCCGTAATTTCTGTATTTGGATTTGCTTCTTTATAAGTACTTACAAATGTTTCATACATTTTTGAACTAACTGCTTGCTCCGCTGGACGATCGTTTGCTTTTACAAATAATACTTTTGACATTTTTTTATTCCCCTCTACATTCTTATTTTCTTCTTTTTTACCAAATAACGAGCTAAATAATCCCATTTTCTTCACCTAAACTTTCTTATCATATTCATTATTCATCATCATAAAAATTCTTATTCTAATAAAAAGTTCCAATTGATACCTTAAGTAAAGCCAATCAAAACTTTTTGTTATTTAATTACCTTATGTAAGTGATTGTAATATATCAACTTACTTTAGTCAAGTAACTTTTAATAAAAAACAAAATCTCAATTTAAAAATATTAACTAAAATACAATTGAACACCAAATACATCTTTATTACTTGTATAATAAACTTAGAGAGGAAAATTCATATATAGAAAGGATTTATTCATGAGCACTATAGAAAAGATTCAAACTTTTATTATTCTTTTTGCTGTTACATGCGGCATCGTACTCGGACAATTTAATATGATACATACGTATTCAGACAAGTTTATTGTTCCCTTCTTATTTTTTATGCTATATGGATTATTCCTCAGCATCCCATTAAAAGAAATAAAAAACGGATTTCGCAATTTAAAATTTGCTGGAACAAGTCTTACTATTAACTTCTTATGGACACCTTTACTCGCTTGGGGGTTAGGGGCACTATTTCTTTCAGATCATCCAGCACTTTGGGTTGGATTTATAATGTTAATGGTTACTCCATGCACAGATTGGTACTTAATCTTTACTGAAATAGCGAAAGGAAATGTAGCACTTTCTACTGCAATTTTACCTGTAAATTTAATTTTGCAAGTTCTACTCCTTCCAATTTATTTATTTTTATTTGCTGGTGTCATGAAAACTGTAGCGGTTTTTGTTTTAGTAGAAAGTATTGTTATCGTAATCGTCTTACCATTTATACTTGCACACGCTACAAAATTCATTATGAATAAAATGAAAAAAGCTGAAACTCTCGAGAATAAACTCATTCCGTTTTTCAGCTCTGCTCAAATTGTATTTTTAAGTTTAGCAATAGTAGCGATGTTTGCATCACAAGGTAAATATTTACTGCAAAATATGAATGTCGTTTTATTATTACTCGTTCCTGTTCTATTGTTCTTCATCATTAATTTTTTACTAGGACAATTTATCGGGCGCATGATGCATTTATCTTACAAAGATACAGTAAGTCTAAGCTTAACAACGTTAGCAAGAAACTCACCTGTTGCACTCGCTATCGCTGTGACCGCTTTTCCAGATGAGCCTCTTATCGCACTTGCACTCGTTATTGGACCATTGATTGAGTTACCAGTACTAGCTGGTGTGTCACAAGTTTTGTTGCTTATTAAGAAAAAACGGCAATACGCATAATAAAAAACGTCCCATTTTGGGACGTTTTTTATTATGGAAAGATTACATACAACACTTATTTCTTATTTATCATTACAAATGAAATTACCGAAACTACAAACATAATAATACCAATTATAATAAAGTGAAACTTTAATCATTGGGGGTTTTGTTCATCCCCCAATGATTATTAGCCCTCACCACTCCCGCATTAACAGATCCTTTCTAATTAAAAATGATAGGAAACGTAAATATGACGAAAGCTGCCCAAAGTCCGTATATTGGCAAATACTTCGTAACGGCATCTTGGATAGCTTTTGGTCCTGATTTATTTTGCAAGAAACGCATATAGGAAAACATAATCCAAATTAGATTTGCCCAGATCAGTATGTTTACACCTAAAACAGCTAGTCTATTAGGTGTAATCCCGTAAGAAGAAAGTCTAAATACGATGGCTGACAATGCAACAATATCAATAATAAGTGCCAGAACAATTAAGGCAAAATTTATATAATCTGAAATACTCTTTTTCTCGTCTGAGTCACTCTCAACGATAGAAAATATAGTAACAGCCAATACACCAAGCAGTATTCCGTTGAAGGCCATTAGGAAATTGCGATCCAAGAATGGATTTTTCCCGACCAAAATTACCGTTATAAGATAGATAAGCAAGGTAATCAGGACGAGAGGACTAAAAATTTTAGATATGTATGGTGTAATATTTTTAGCAAGCTTAAGATTCATTGATACTAAGTATGCAGTCACAATAGCGAGAGCCGCTGCTCCAAATAAAACAACATTACTAAAATAGAATTCTCCTATATCTAAGTCAACAAAGCTAAATAAACGCATGGTGAATATTGCTAGTATCATTCCGCTCACTGCCATGCTCCCGTAGAGAAGACAATATTCTAAATTAAATTTAATATAGGCTAATCTTGTACTGCCTTTTGAATATTCATTTCCTGTAAATGCAAGCCCTACTAAGACCCATAAAAATATAGGAAGATGTAAATACGCAAGGATGGTACTGTCTTTATAATTTATTGGCAACGTATTAAGATACACCCCGGAAACTAGGAATAACGCTATAAGGGAATAAATAATACTTTTTTTCGGCTTATTATTGTAAACAAAATAAGCAGCAATAAAGGGAATTACACCAAAAGCCAAATTAATTGGAGCAATTGCTTCCTGCTCAACAAAGTGGAAAATGATTCTAGTGCTTATGCCGGCCAGAATAGCTAAAAGGCCCATGAATAAGAAACCTTTTTGAAACAAAGATGTTTTTTCTTTATTTACTTTCTCCTTAAAATGCAACCTTTCATACCAAGCACCTAGAATTTGAGAATCAGGGTTTTGGTCCCATGCTTGTGAGAATGCTTTTTTAAAAGCTTTCGGATCTTTTCTATACATCTTCTCCAACTCATGGGGGTTATCCATATGTTTAACAATCAAATTGTTAATGTTCATAGTTATACCTCCTCTAATTTTAAAAATAAGGTTGTTACCTTTTAACAAAAGCACCTCACTCATTTATTATGATTTTGATTTTAATACAAAATTTATCGTTTTACAATAAAAAATTATTATTTAAAGGATTTTTTTTATCGTTAAATTTTATATAAAAGAAAAAACAAAAGAGCATGACATAAAACTGTCATGCTCTTTTAACAAATTAATTCTCAAATACAAAATTAATCTTATTATCTTTCCACTCTAATTTCGCATCAAACGTTTTCTCGCCCTTTTTAAAGCCTTTAATTAAATCAGTCTTTTCACCTTTTAAGAGCTTTGTCATATTCTTTTGCGAAATTGTTTTACTTAATATCTTCTTTGAAATGGTGAAATCACATTGCGTTGTATTATAGTTAGAACAACCGTAAAACGTTGACTTATCAATTACATCGCCATCACATTTTTTACAGCTACCAACCTTTTTACCCGTTGTAAATTTCGATCCTTTTCGTTCAATCGATTCAACATGTAGTCCCGTGAAATCCCACTTCTCAGACATTTCCACTGCGTCTTCAATAATTTTAGCTGATAGCTTTTTCGTCTGTTCCATAAATGTAGCTGGTGAAGCTGTACCTTCACCAATTTCCGCAAGACGTTGTTCCCATTTCGCAGTCATTTCCGGTGAAGCTAGTATTTTGTCACCAATTGCGGTAATTAATACTTTTCCTTTATCAGTCGCATACACTTGGTTTTTCTTTACATCTATATATTTACGGTCTTTCAGCATCGTAATAATACCCGCGCGGGTCGCTTCCGTACCTAAACCTTCTGTTTTCTTCAATACCTTCTCTAGCTCTTCATTCTCTAAATACTTACCGGCTGTTTTCATTAACGTAATAAGTTGTCCTTCTGTATAACGCTTCGGTGGCTGTGTTTTTCCTTCTTTCACTTTCACCTTTACAACTTTTCCTTCTTCACCTTCAGCTACAATTGGAAGAATGGTTTCGTCATCTTTATCGTCTTGGAAAATAACTTTACGCCAACCTTCTTGAATTTGCTGTTTTCCTTTTGAAATGAATTCAGCACGTTCATCTACAAGCGTTACAATCGTTGTATAGTCAAAGATTGCAACTTCATAATGAGCTGCAATAAGCCTTCTTACGATCATATCGTATATTTTCTTTTCATCACCTGATAGTCTGCTTGGGTTTGTAACTTGCTCTGTCGGAATAATCGCGTAGTGATCTGTTACTTTCTTTTCATTTACATAACGCTTATTGTTCATAATGGATTCAACCGGAGCCGGTAATAAACCTTTATATTCATCAAACTGACTTAACTTCTGTAAAATATCAGGGAAAGTCGCTGCTTCTCCTTGAGTAACATAGTTAGAATCTGAACGTGGATAAGAAACAATCCCTTTTTGATAGAGTGCTTGCGTTATATCAAGCGTCTTTTTCGGTGAAAACTTAAAGGCTTTATTTGCCGTTGCTTGCAGTGATGATAAGTTGAATAAAAGCGGCGGCTGAAACTCTTTACGCTCCGTTTTCATTTCCTTCACAACAGCCGGTTTCCCTTGGCAAAATGCCGCAATTTTATTCGCCATATCAGGGTCTTTTAAGCGGGATTCATTATCCTTCTCCCATTTCCCGTCATATTTCTTTCCTTCTATATTAAAGGTTGCAAACACTTCCCAGAAAGGCTCTGACTTAAAGTTTTCAATTTCTTTCTCACGCTTTACAATCAATGCTAACGTTGGTGTTTGGACACGACCAGCAGAAAATACATCATTCATTCCTTTTTTCTTTAACAAAATACTAAACACACGTGATGCATTCATGCCAACAACCCAGTCAGCACAAGATCTTGTGTATGCTTCGTAATACGTATTAATTGTATCTGATTCATCAAGTAAATTTTTAAACCCTTGATAAATAGCTTGCTTCGTTAAAGACGAAATCCATAGACGCTTCATAGGCTTTTGCACGTTACAAAGATTAATAATATTTCGTACGATCAGTTCCCCTTCACGCCCAGCATCGCCTGCGTGAATAATTTCTGTTACCTGTGGATTATGTAACAGCTGTTTCACAACGTTAAATTGCTTATACTTTGACTTTGTAACTTCAAATTGAAAACGCTCTGGAATCATCGGTAACGTATTAAGTGACCATTTTTTCCACTCTGCGTGATAATGCTCTGGATTACATAACTGCGTCAAATGACCAATTGCCCATGTACAGTACGCTCCATTTGGAAATAACTCATTCGCTTCTACTTCTAAATATCCATCTTTCCGGCGATATTTAAACTGTGAAACAAGAGCCAACCCTTGATCTGGTTTCTCGGCAATAATTAATTTCATTTTATAACTCCCTATCTGTATTCCAGTGTTACTTTCATTGTATATATGTTTAGAAGCGATGATAAAACAACAATCTTATTTATCATTCGCGGTTTGTCTCGCAAATGTGAGACCTATAATATTATACGCTTATTCTTTATGGCTTCACAATAGAAACTCATAATATAACAATTTCTTTCACATGCTTACAATTAAAAAAGACGCCCTAAAAAATCAAGCGTTCCTTTGCTTACATCTATGAAATTGTGCAGATAATATGCAGATATTAATAAGCATAAGTACTCTCCATATAAACATATGATGAAATGAACGATAGGACAAGGAGGTATCATAATGTTTGCTTATACGTTAACTACCTTAACACTTTGCTGTACCTCGATTCTTATTACATCCTATATTTCTAAACGTAAGGGTACCCTAATGGAGTATATGGTATTTATTATGTCTTTTAGTATGAGTATCGGTTTAAGTATTGGTTTTTATTTAGGCATTCTCTTTAAGGGGGAATTACTATATTCTACTTTACTTGCTATTTTAATTAGTGGTTTTATCGGTTTTTTAGTGGGTCTACGTTTTCACCTATATACTGCTTTAGAAGGAATGTTCTCTGGATTAATGGCAAGTATGATGGGAGCAATGATTACAGAAATGTTAAACGCTCAACAAGCTCATAGTATATTGTTCATTAGCCTTTTACTTACTATAACGATTACTATGTCCTGTGTGATTCAATTGTTATCGGAGAACTTTTCTACTTTTATCCAACAGCGTTTTTTGTTATTACTTTCAATTAGTGTAGTAATTATCGTTGCCGTATTCGCGACATTCCCAGATCATACTCCTGCACCTGGGCATAATCAACATATACATTAGTACTTGCAACAAAAATGAATAAGCAGCTATCCATAGGATAACTGCTTCCTATTATTCTGGCTTATTAGGAATATTTTGGTTTGGAACATAGTCAGATTTATAATCTGTATAGTTCACTTCCGTTACCATCCCTGCTGAAGCATGATGTAGGTCGTGACAGTGGAACATCCACTCACCGGGATTGTCTGCTACAAAGGCTACTTCATATTCTTCTCCTGGTTTTAAGTTCAATGTATCTTTTACAATTGGAGAACCTTTTATCGGTTTTCCATCTTTACTCAACACCTGAAAGAAGTGCCCGTGTAAATGCATTGGGTGATCATCCATTTTAGAACGATTTACCAACTTCACTTTTACTAAATCACCCTTTTTTACTTGAATTGGGTCAATATCCGGAAATACCTTTCCGTTAATTGTATATACCATTTCATTTCCATTCATTTGCGTATTTAAGTCCATATTATATGTGGCAGTATACTCTTGATTTAACGTGAAACTACCTAATTTTTTAGTACCATATTTCATTATATCTACTTTCGGTAATTTTTCTTTTTCGTCTGCTTTATCTTTCATCTCTTTGCTGCCATCATATTCAATAACAGCTTTCATTCCTTTTGCACCTTTATTTTTCGAATGGTCTTCAACATACCATTTCCCAGTTTTATTAGCAGTAAATTCAATATCATAACGTTCGCCCGGTGCGATTGAAATTACTTTATCCTTTATAACTTTTGGATCGTTTATTGGTTGACCATCTGTCGCAATTACTTTTATATCATGACCGTGAACATGTATATCATGTGATAGATAACCAGCATTAACGAGTCGAAAACGAACTTTATCTCCCTTATTCACTTTCAATGGCACTACTAAATCACCGCTTTTTCCATTGATTGTGAATAAATCATACATACTCATATCATGACCTTCCATCTTCATATTTCCATGGTCCATTCCTTCCATATTACTAGAGTCTTTTTGATCACTGCCCACGTCCATACCAGAATGATCCATGCCGTTCTTATCATCATTCTTTTCCTCATTTTCATTACCTTTAGATTTATTACCTATTTGCCCTTTTGTCATTTCTTTTAACTGCTTATTCATTTCTTCTTTATCTGTAACCCATTCATCCAACATTAATGTGTAATCTTTATCATATTTTTCCTTTGTATCTTCTACAATGAGCGCTCCATACAAACCTCTATCTAATTGATTTACAGAATCTTGATGCGAGTGATACCAGTACGTTCCTGGTACGTTCGCTTCAAATTCGTAAGTGAAACTTTTTCCTGGTTCAACTGCATCTTGTGTCACGCCTGGAATTCCATCCATGTTATTTGGGACAGGATATCCATGCCAATGAATAGATACTGGTGCAGATAATTCATTTTTTAATGTCACTTTCACCTTTTCACCTTTTTTCACCCGAATTTCTGGACCAGGAGATGATCCATTAAATGTCCAGACTGGAACAATAACACCGTTACTTAACTTTTGCTTTTCTTCTTTCGCTATTAAAGTAACTTCTGGTCCTTTTTCAACCTTCAATGGTTTTGTAGCTGTTTCAGTCTGTATTGTTTTTTTATCTTTCATATTTTTATGATCATTTGTTGTATTTGTGGCCAAAGAACATGCAGCAATTAAAAATATTACAGAGACCGTAACAGCTTTTAATACAAATCGCTTCATGGAAAATCCCTCCTTTTTCAAAATCATTATAGAAGTTGATTTTCAAGAAAATAAGGAGATGTAATTAGATTTTACGTAAGCTAATTGGAAGATTACTAAAAGTGGAGACATTACAAGAGGCGAATATTTTAGAAATACAAAATGCTTTCCTTGTAGCGACTATATTAGCCGTTCTCGTATTTGTTTTGACGTTATTTCTTAAGAAACAATAACACTTCTATTATTAAATAAGAAAAATGTAGCTAAAATGCTCTTCACAAAAGAACTTAGATTTTTGTATAATAAGAACTAATGTTCTTCACAGACAATAGACTCAAATTACACAAATATATCAAATAGAAGAGGATTGATATACGATGAAAATTGATAGACCAAAAATTTCACCAGAGTTATCTTCAAAGAATTTTCAAGATATTTTTTATGAAGAAGATCCAACATTGGAAGTGTGTGAAATTATAGACTCCACTTTCGAAAATGAATCTGTAGATAGAGTACGATTATATGATGCGGTGATAAAAAACTGTAAGTTTACTAATACAGACTTTAGCAATATTGATATTACAGATGTTTGTTTTGAAAACTGTGATTTATCAAATGTTAATTTAAGCAATTCTTCTGTTCACAGAGTCGAATTTAAAAACAGTAAATTAATCGGAGTAAATTTCACAGAATCTAGCTTAGGAAATGTTAAATTTGAGAATTCAATTTTGAATTTAGCGGCATTTGGAAATTCCAAACTAGAAAAAATCATCTTCAATGAAACTTCATTAAATATTGCAGATTTTTTTGACTGTAAACTTAAAAAAGTTGAATTCCAATTATGTAGTCTTGATGAAGCTAATTTTGATCAGACATCACTGAAGGGGATAGATATTAGTTCTTCTAGCTTTGATACGATTACAGTTTCAGTGAACGATTTAAGAGGATGTAAAGTATCAACATATCAAGCTGTTCAGTTTGCAACTTTATTAGGATTAATAATTAAAGATTAGTATTTCGAAGATAAAAGAACCCTATCCCGAATCATGGATTTTTTAATTGTCCGCCATTCGAGATAAAGTTCAAATAAATTAGTGATGACTTTTTATTATTTAACTACAGCTTGGTTTCCTTTTACATGTTCATTATTTATACTCATAAATTCTTCAATTTCTTCAACTTCTCTAATGATATCTTTTGACAAGTTTTCATACCCGTCTTTCGTTACAAGAATATCATCTTCTATTCGAATACCAATTGACTCTTCCTCAATATAAAGACCTGGTTCAATTGTTATAACCATACCTTCTTCTAACACTCTATCTTTATATGTTCCTACATCATGTGTATCTAAACCAAGGAAATGGCTGACACCATGATAATAGTATTTTGATAACTCTTCATCTTCTTGAATTAAACCAATTGCTTTACACTCTTCTGCCAGTACCTTTTTTGTATGCTCATTTAATGCAGCGAACTTTAATCCTGGCTTAATAATCTCTGTTGTTTCTTTTAATGCTTTTAATACAATATTATAAATTTGTTTTTGGCGACTAGAGAATGTTCCATTTGCCGGGAATGTATAACTAATATCAGCGTTATAGTAGTCTTTTTGAGCGCCTAAATCTAGCAATACTAAATCACCATTTTGAATTTGTGCATCATTATCTTCATAATGAAGAACTGTAGCATTTTTCCCACTCGCCAAAATTGTATTGAATGCATGGTGCTTAATGCCAGATGATTTCAGTGTAAAATCAAATTGTGCTTCTAATTCATACTCCATCATGTCTGCTTTTGCATGCTTAAGTACGTTGTAAATACCGTCTTTCGTTATAGCAATCGCTTCTTTAATAATTTCAATTTCTTCTTCTGTTTTAAATACTCGTAATTCACAAATGTTCGGATATACATTACCAATTGTTACGTGTGGGAATTTTTCTCTTACATGTTTAGCAAATGCTAATGTTTTTGTCTCCATACCATTCCACTCACGACTTTCTATATCTAAATATAGATGCTTCGCATTTTCTGTAAAAAGTATATTTGACATTGTCTTTTCAAAGCTATCTAAATATACAACTTTCTTTATACCTGAAATTCCCTCTGCTTCTTCGTTAGAAACTGTTTTCCCAACCCATTTTTCCATTACTGGATCTGATTTTTCAATGAAAAGTGTCTCTTCTACACTATTCCCAAACTTTTTCAGCATAAAAATAACATTTGGTTCACCGATTCCCGTTAAGTAGTAAAAATTACGATTCGGTACAAATTTATAATGTGCATCGGCTGACATATGAGGTGCTTGTCCAGCAAATAAAATCGTAATGGATTCCTCTGGTAATGTGTTTGCTAATCGTTCTCTATTTTGAGCAAAAAATGTTGATTTCATAATAATCCCCCTAGCGTTTTATGTATAATTGTGAAACTAATTATTCAATACACTTCATTCTATTATTGTTATAATTTTTCGTCAATTTTTAACTAAATTTTAGATAGTATTGACACAGACAACTAAACAAGTTACAATAACTATAAATTAATAAGTTACTAATTTAAATTTAAATAAGAGGTGAACAAAATGCAAAACATTTTATTCCGTATTAACGAATTGTCAAAAAAAGAAAAAGCAACTGGATTAACAGTTGATGAAAAACAAGAACAACAAATGTTGCGTCAAAACTATACACAAACATTTCGTGGAAGCTTAGATTCCATTTTATTAAACACAAAAATTGTTGATCAAAATGGTCTTAACGTTACACCAGCCGCATTACAAGATGCTCAAATACGTTTAAAATTAAGCAAATGAGTTCCGCGCTAAAGAATTTTAATAAAACATAAACAGAGCTGGATTTCCTATATAGAAATTCCAGCTCTGTTTATTGTCTTTTCTAATTTAGTAAACGAGCGATACATCGCAATTCTCCACGACACAATCATCGCAAATGCAAGTAAGAAAAACATTCCGCTTAACTCTGCCAAATCAATTGATTGGCTTAAATATGACTTTAATGCCACGCGTACAGCTAATAAGCCTACTAAAATGAATATGAATGCTTTTGACGGTTTCATAAATATATGTTCGCCTTTTATTTCGAACTTAGTTGTTTTAATAAGAAAAATAGAGAAAATAAGCCCTATACTAATTGCCTCGACTATTTCTAACGATGTTAATCGAAACTCTGGTAAAAAGTACATCATCGCGCCTGTACTCATAAAAATTGGCGGCAATATAATTTTCTTTTTCGTTACCGGCTTTTTCGCTGCTTTAAAACGTAGAAACATTACCCCAACAGCCATACAAACTGCTACGACACTTGATAAAAGTGCTATCATACTTTCCACTCCTATCTATTTAAATGACTTTTTTAACAAAACCATAAACCAAATGAGCCCTACACTTATAATAACGTGACCTACCCCAGCCATATGGCTTAAACCGTTAAAGTCAGTTCCGTTTACTTGTAATAGACCTCTAAATAGCATTGTTGCAATATTAAAAATTAATCCTACATTATAAACAATAAACCATGCACGAAAGCTCTTTGTTTCTTGTACATGAAACACTTTACATAAAGCGAAAGCAATTAAAAAAAATAAGAAACCAAGCACTAGTACATGTGTATGTACTAATTGCAACATTGTGGATCCTTTAATTCCTTGTGCTTTCGAATACTCTCTTGCAAATACTCCTGATAATAAACCGATAATTAAGTAAATGAATGATGCATTATATAAATTCTTCATTTTATTCCTCCTATTGTAAACTTTCCATATTCGCTACAATCATTTTACGGAAAGTTTATGAACGGAATATGAATAAAATATTACATCCTATTTTCAAATAAAAAACCATTTTGTTTATATTGGTTTACCCATTTCAAAATTACGGTGTCTCTTATATCAATAGCTTTACTAATTTCTCGGTAACTTTCATTTCCGTTCAAATAACGTTGAACGATGTATATTTTTTCATCAGTTGTGAATTTAACCATAGAAAAACTGCACCTCCAATTGTTAGACTGTGTCTAACAATTGGAGGTGCAGTTTTTAATGGTGGGATGCTCTTTTATAATTTATTCATTATTGATTATTTTCCATCCTGTAAGTTTCTAGTTTAATTTAAACCATTGCTTCAGTTTCTATAATTACTAAAATTACCCTTTTCTCATAACCGTCTAATATTCCTAGAATTTCCGGGATTTTTGAGTTCATGCGGTTAAGCCCTCTCAATTATTTTAGAACTTAACTAATCTCAGTTTGCAACTCCATTCCAAACATCGACATCATTATCATCTAAAATGGCTTTGATTTTATCTTTCTCAAAAACTACCAGATATTCATAAGGTAAGGCTAAAACTTGAATAATTGAAGGTCTAATTTTTAGTAGCTGATATGCGTAATATGCTTCTAATTCACCGTCAGTTTCTTCTGTTTCATCGACAGGACCGATATACCAACCAGAATCACCTTTATCACAATCCCTAGCTCTTTGTAAATAAACCTCATCTAGTTGTAACACATTTTTTGAAGTCACTATTTTATCGCTAAACTTTATTGTTTCACCGTCAATATTTAACTGACGTAAACAATGTACTTGTTCTAATTGCACCCATAAAGCAATTGTTAGATCATCTGTAGTATCCTTAAATGGATTTTTTGTATAATCTGGGGCAATAATGTGATACCCATCTTCACGTTTGGATAGAACAAAAATAGACCAACCAACTTGCATAGAAAATCTATCAACTAATTTATTATCTTCTACTTTAGTTAGCAAATACAATAACTTTTCTATCTGGGGGCCTAAATGTTCTTCTGCTGTAGCTATTATCTTTTTACCACCTATATTTTTAACTATTGTTTTCAATGGGTTGTAACCTCTCTTTTATTGATTTTTTCAAAGCTTCTCTAGCCACTGCTTCACGTTCTAACATTTCTAGTCTTATAATTTCCGGAACCTTACCGTATTTAGGGTGCCCCGGCCATGTACTCCAATCTTTTGCATTCTTAGAAGCATTTGTTGGTTTTCCAAGTCCAACAAAGTTTACATCCATATTAAGCACTTCTATTTGTTGTTCTCTCGGTAATAGGTCAAAACCTTCCATGTCCGTTATTTCTTTCATTGAAACAATGTGGTCAGCTTCAAGTTTTTCCACTTCATAACCATATACAGGGTCAATTTTGGGTACATCTGTATTTACGCTTTTTCTTATCCTATTATTGGGTGTTCTCTTTCTTAAATCTTTATATTCCTCTTTTGAAACCGCAAATTGATTTAATAAGTCTTTCGCTTCTTGGTATGCCCCACCAAGTTCATATTTTATAGAACTTCCTCCAACATCAGCATAAGCCAAACGGTTTCCAGTGTTCAACTTAAAATCAGTTAATACATTTCTATATGCAGCAGAATTAGTCATAAACGACTTTCCTTTTGCTAGGTTGCCAGCGATTGCTAACTTCCCTGCTTGTCCTGCTTTACTAAGACCTTTATCACCAATAAAACCTGTTAATAATGATGCTACACCATAGGCAGCATAGTGCTCTCTACTTTCCATATCTCCGTTCCAGAAATCATTAATGAATGAATCTGATAAAGTATTCCATGCAGCAGGAAGTGTTTCTTTATAATTAATAATTGCATCTCGCATGTTTAACCACGTTTCTTTATCGCCTAAAGCTACGAATCCTTCCCATGCATCTACAGCACCATCTACAAAACCTGTAGAAATACCAGTCCATGCATCACTTAGATCCTTTTTCTCTCTTTCCCAAGCCTTTTCGAAGTCAGATTTAGGCGAAATTTTACCGCACATTGCACCTTCTTCAATTGAATTATCAGCCTGACGATTCCTATCTTCTGTAATCGCCTGGATAGAAGTCGTCCACTCCATATTCAATCCTTGTGTACTAAATATACCACTTGCAGGACTAAAACCTTTTCCACTTTGTACTTCTGCAAGACCTGTAGCAATACTAGTAGCTAATTGAATTGCTGTAGCATAGTTATTGCTAGACGTTTGATTAAATTCATGTAGATGGTCTAACTTTTCTTGAAGTTTTTTCCTCATGACAGTAAAAAGATTTGCCATAGCGTCTATACCTGGTATTGGCATAGTTTGAGTAATGGCTTCCATACTTGCTTTCATTCGGTCAATCTCTCGAATTTGTTCTAATATTTCTTGTTCAATTACATCTGCCTGAGCTACTTGTGATTGAAATTGACTTGGAAATGCATCGTTCTGACGGATTAATTCTTCACATAAGTATATGATTCCTTGTGCTAAAGGGCGAAAGGTTTCTGCGAAAAATGCTTTTGCACTATCGTAAGTTTGCCCTTGTAGAACGGTATCACTTGTAAAAGCATCAATCGATTGAATGGCTTGTTCCATACCTTGAATGGTAGCTGTACATACAGCATTCATGCTTTGAGTTTGGCTTTGTACTTCTCCCAAATACATATTTAAACTCATGCATTGACCTCCCTTGCTAATTGTTGTTGCTGGTAGGATAGGTCGTTTTCTGAATCACTAAGGTCTCGTCTTTCTTTAAGTAATGTTTCTTTTTGATTTTCTAATTTAAATGTAAGTTTTCGCTCAATGTGTTGTGCTTCTTGACGGATATTTATAAAGAAATGAGATAACTCTTTATCGTTGTGCCAAGTTTCTAAAATACGGTTAAATAAGCGGTTGCTTCGATTTTTCAATTCGTGAAAATCAGCTTCCGCTTGTTCCTGAGTTCGAAGCGCGGATTGATTTCGGTCCTGTTCTTCAAATACACTTCGTAATTTTTGATTTAACTGTTTAATTTGGTTTTTGATATCTCGATCCATTTTTTCCTCCTACCGTTTTATCTTTACGAAGGTGGTCATATTAGCGGAAAGTATTGTGAAGCTCGTGATCCATTCTCTCAAACTCTTTGGCTACCGAATGAATATTATCGACCGCTTGTTGAAAGACGGTGGAAAATTGTTTCGTCAAATCTAAAACTTGTTGGTTCGCTTCTTGTGCTTTTGAATTAACTGAAAGCGTAGTACGTGTCGCCTTTTTTATAGAACGATTTGTTGCGTTTTGGATTGTATCTGAAGCTGCCCTCATTTGCGTTGCGATTTGTGTAGCGCTTTGAAAATTACTTTGAAATTGTCCCATCGTATAAACCCCTTCTATACTTAATAGAGCATGAAAATTATACCATATTAGTATAGATTTTTATATTGATAGAGAACCTTTGTTTGAAGTGAACCCTGAAAACGGGGCACCTATCAAAACACCTAAACCACTTGTTCCCTAAATTCTTTAGGGGATAGGTGGTTTAATTTTTCTTGAATTCGCACACAATTGTAGTAATGAATGTATTCTAGCACAATCTTTCGCACAGTTGTGTTGGATACTTTTGTTATCTCTTGTGAATAGAAGGCTTCACTTTTCAAATGACCAAAGAAGCTTTCCATGACGGCATTATCATGGCAATTTCCTCTCCGGGACATGCTGGTGATAATGCCATTTTCTTTGGCATATGCTTGAAATTCCTTCGCTGTATAAATACTTCCTTGATCTGAGTGAAGAAGGACATCTTTTACTTTTCGCCCTCTCATTGCTTGTTTTAATGTCTTCATTGCTAATGGCAGTGCTTGGGACTCGCTGATGACATAACTAATAATTTCACGATTAAAGGCATCCATAATCGTTGATACATACAAGGTACGCTCTCCAAATAATAGATACGTCACATCCGTAAACCACTTTTCATTTGGTGCGGATGCATCGAATTGGCGTTCCAATCGATGAGGGGCTACTACTGGCTCCGCACCACTGATATATTTCTTTTTCTTTCGACGAACTTTTGAGAGAATCTGATTTTGTCTCATGATTCGTAATACTTTTTTATGATTCACACACAGTCCCATTTTCCGAAGAGTTGCGGTCACTCTTCGATATCCATATCGTAATTTATGCCGAAGACAAGCATCCTTTATTTTCTCTTCTATCTCATCTCTTAGGTCCACTGTTCGTTGTAACCAACGATAAAATGTAGACCGGGGTAATTCTAATACATTACACAATTCTTTTACCGTTAGTTTTGTTTTGAAATCGGTCCATAAAGTAACTACAGTTTCCAGGTTCAACTCCTTTCGATTTCCAGATACTTTCCCCATATCAGTAATTTTGTTTTTAACTGTTTATTTTCTAACCGTAGCTGTTCCAATGCATTTAACTCTTTTGGCCCTTTTCCATAAGAATATTGCTTTCCTACAGGTTGTTGAAAACGGTACGTTTGACTGGTACGATACCACTTCATCCATGTCTTAATTTGGGAAACATTTTTAATTCCAAACTTCTCCATAATGGTCCGATTGGAATATCCATCCTTTTTCATTTCAATCACTTTCCACTTTATTTCTTCTGGGTAATGAACTCTTGTCTTCAAACCAAAAACACCTCCATTGAATTTGCATACTTAGTATGCGAATTCAGGAGGTGTTTTTTTCATGTACCATTATTCGGGTTCACTTCACTTCACTTCAGTTGGTAGGGCGTTTTTTAGAGTACGAAAGGTAATTCAATTATAAAAATAGCCTATCATCTTTTAATATTAATTGGGAATTTATATTGTACTTACACTACATTAATATTTAATATTTATTTTTTAAAATTTCACATGTGGTAAAATAATAAATTGATGAAAAAGGGGACGAAATATCAGTAAATAATTCACCGCAATATAAAGTAAAAAACTGCACCTCCAATTGTTATTCGTGTCTAACAACTGGAGGTGCAGTTCACTTTTCAACTTATTTTAAATCTTCTATTGAGAAAGCACCTGGAAGTAATTGCTCAACAGTCACTTCCTTTTCATCACCTTTTACATTCGTTAGTAAAACTTGCATTTTCGGTTCACAGAATTCAGCAATTACTTGTCTACAAGCACCACATGGTGAAATCGGTCCGTCTGTTTCGCCTGTAATAACTAAGTAACTAAAGTCACGCTCCCCTTCTGATACTGCTTTAAAGATCGCTGTTCTTTCTGCGCAGTTACATAGACCGTAAGAAGCATTTTCTATATTACAACCAGTATAGATTTTACCTTCTTTCGTAACTAATGCTGCACCAACAGGAAATTTTGAATACGGAATATATGCTTTTGCTAACATCTTATTTGCTTCTTCAATATATTTTTTCTTATCCATATTATTTCCCCCTTAAAATAATGTAATGATGATTAGTCAGTAATAACTGTATGAACTAATTTAGGAGCCACTGCTGTTTCAGCGATAGAAATGTTCTCATAGATTTTTGCTTTTACATCTTCTACATTTTCACGGTTTGCATAGATTGTTACGAATGGCTCGCCTTCTTTTACTGCATCGCCAACTTTTTTACGTAACATTAATCCTACCGCTAAATCGATTTCATCTTCTTTTGTCGCGCGGCCAGCACCTAGTAACATAGCTGCGATACCGATTTCATCTGCAACAATGTTAGAAATAACACCTGAAGTTTTTGCAGGTACATCAATTACATACTTCGCTTGTGGCATTTTTTCTGGATTGTCTACAATTGAGCTATCTCCGCCTTGATTGCTTAAGAACTCTTTAAATTTCTCAGTTGCTTTTCCGTTTTTCATCACTTCAATTAGCATTTCACGAGCTTCTTCTAACGTATTTGCTTTTTTCGCAAGTACGACCATTTGGCTACCTAATACAAGTACTAATTCTGTTAAATCTTCTGGACCTTCACCTTTTAACGTGTCAATCGCTTCTTTTACTTCTAGAGCGTTACCAATCGCAAAACCAAGCGGTTGTGACATGTCCGAAATAACAGCCATAGTTTGACGTCCTACATTATTTCCGATACGTACCATTGCATGTGCTAATTCTTTTGCATCTTCTTCTGTTTTCATAAATGCACCAGCACCTGTTTTTACATCAAGTACAATTGCGTCAGCACCAGCTGCAATTTTTTTACTCATAATTGAACTTGCGATTAAAGGAATTGAGTTAACAGTTCCTGTTACGTCGCGTAATGCATAAATCTTTTTATCTGCAGGTGTTAAGTTTCCTGTTTGTCCAATAACAGCTACTTTGTCACGGTTTACAATATCAATGAATTGTTCTTTCGTAATTTCAACGTGGAATCCTTCTACCGCTTCTAATTTATCAATTGTTCCGCCTGTATGTCCTAAACCACGACCAGACATTTTTGCTACTGGTACATCTAAAGCAGCAACTAATGGTCCTAATACTAAAGTTGTTGTATCACCAACACCGCCAGTTGAATGTTTGTCTACTTTAATTCCTTCAATTGCTGATAAGTCGATCGTTTCTCCAGACTCAACCATCGCCATCGTTAAATCTGCACGTTCGCGATCTGTCATATCTTTAAAGAAGATTGCCATTGCAAGCGCACTCACTTGATAATCAGGAATACTTCCGTCTGTATATCCATTAATAAAGAATTTGATTTCTTCAGTCGTTAGTTCTTTGCCGTCACGTTTTTTTGCGATAATATCTACCATTCTCATTACAATCACCATTCCTTTTTATATTATATGAATCTATTAAAATAATAAGCCAACGATTGTTGCTGATAAGAAACTTACTAACGTTGCACCGAATAGTAATTTCAAACCAAATCTTGCGACTACATTCCCTTGCTTTTCATTTAAGCTCTTAACTGCACCTGCAATAATTCCAATTGAAGAGAAGTTTGCAAATGAAACTAAGAATACAGATATAATTGCTGTCGTTCTATCTGAGAAATTAAAGTTTCCTTGTGCTAAATCTGTCATTGCGACAAATTCATTTGATACTAATTTTGTTGCCATAATATTTCCGGCATTAACTGCTTCATGCCAAGGTACACCCATAATAAATGCAAATGGTGCAAATGCATAACCAAGAATTTCTTGGAATGAAATACCGATTACACCTTTAAATACTGCATTAATAAATGCGATAAGAGCAACGAAACCGACTAACATAGCTGCTACTGTAATCGCAACTTTAAATCCATCAATAATGTATTCCCCTAATACTTCAAAGAAGGTCTTTTTCTCTTCTTCTTGTACTTCTAACATATCTTCTTCCTCAGTAACTTCATACGGGTTAATGATAGAAGCGATGATGAAGCCACCGAATAAGTTAAGCACTAAAGCGGTTACAACATATTGTGGTTTTAATAACACCATATATGATCCAACGATAGACATAGAAACTGTAGACATTGCCGATGCACATAATGTATACATTCTTTTCTCTGGCAATAACCCTAGTTGTTTCTTAACTGATATAAATACTTCAGATTGTCCTAAAATCGCAGAAGCAACAGCATTATATGATTCTAGTTTCCCCATTCCATTTACTTTACTTAATGCTAGACCGATAGATTTCACAATAATAGGTAATACTTTAATATGTTGCAAAATACCGATTAAGGCTGATATAAATACGATTGGCATTAATACACTTAAAAAGAACGAAAACTCTTTTTGATTTACTAATCCACCAAATACGAAATTCACACCGTCAGCGGCATATTTTAATAACTCTCCAAAACCATCTGCTATTCCGCTAATTAATATATTCCCTATACTTGTATTTAATAATAGAAACCCCAAAATGAATTGTAATATAACCATCGTTATGATTGGACGATATTTGACTTTCTTTCTATCATTACTAGCAAGCCAAGCGATACCTAAAATCAATACGAGGCCAAAAACACCGATTAAGTATTTCATAAGCCGTTTCCTCCCATTCGTATCCGCTTACATTTTCTTTAATTGTTAAAGCAATAGATATACTTTAAACGTATATCTATTGCTTTAACCTTTTATCGATTAGTAGTTATCTGTAGCACCTTTTGCATCATTTAATACGATTGCAACACTAGCACTTGCTCCAACGCGAGAAGCTCCAGCAGCTACCATTTTATCTGCATCTTCACGTGTACGAACACCGCCAGATGCTTTTACACCAACGTTTGGTCCTACTGTTTTACGCATTAATGCGATATCTTCAGCAGTTGCTCCGCCAGTTGAGAATCCAGTTGAAGTTTTTACGAAGTCAGCACCAGCTTTTACTGATAATTCACAAGCGCGTACTTTTTCTTCATCTGTTAATAGACAAGTTTCAATGATTACTTTTACAAGAGCTTTTCCTTTTGCTGCTTGTACTACTTCATAAATATCTTTTTCAACAAGTTCGTTGTCGCCATCTTTTAAAGCGCCTACGTTGATTACCATATCAACTTCAGTTGCACCTTTTGCGATAGCATCTTTTGTTTCAAATGCTTTTGTTTCAGTAGTGCTTGCTCCTAATGGGAAACCGATTACAGTACAAACGTCTACATCATGTCCAGCTAGTTCATCAGCCGCTAATTTTACCCATGTTGGGTTAATACAAACAGAAGCGAATTTATATTCCTTTGCTTCTTCGATTACTTTCATAACATCTTCTTTAGTAGTATTAGCTTTTAAAATTGTATGGTCAATTAACTTTGCAATGTTCATTATCTTCACTCCTCATATCTTTTAACAACTTCATTCTAACTCTTAGTTGAACAAATGTAAATACACTTTTGAAATTTTGTTCATTCTTTTTTAAAAGGAATTTTCTTGTAGTAAATAAAGCGCATTCTAACTAAGAAACAATTCCTATTTAAAATCAAAACTTTTATATTAACAATGGTAGTATGTATCTCCATATCCATAATTATTTTTAAAAAGGCAATTTGTGTTCAAAAAAACACCTATCATTCATACATAACAAAATAAAAGGCGTTCTCAAANNTTTGAGAACGCCTTTTATTTCTAATCTTTTTGATAATGTAACAATTCTTTTGCTGTATGCTGATCGATAATTAATACATTTGCATACCCGCCACGTAACGCACCATCAATTGCTTTTATTTTTCTATTACCACCTGCAACTAAAATAGAGCGTTTCTTTAATTTCAGTTCCTCTAACTCAATTCCAATGGTCCGCTTATTAATTTCTTCACTACTAATATTTCCGTCTCCATCAAAGAAACGTGAACAAATGTCACCGACCGATTGTTTTTTGAGTAAACTTGTTTCCTCCTTATCGAAATAACCTAATCGGAATAATAGCGCTTCATCTCGCACTGTTCCTACAGTAAAAATTGCAATATTCGCTTGCTTCCCCATTTCGATAATGTGATGAATATGTCGATCCTGCTCTACTAATTCTTTTGTCACTGCATTATCAAATATAACTGGAAGAGGTAGATTTCTTGGCGTCGTTTGAAAAGCATCTGCAAATAAAGCTATCGTCTCATTCGCATATGTATTTACACTCGAATGACTAATGCCACCTTTTAGCTGGACAACCTCTATCCCTTTTACATGTTGCGGTACGATTTTTCTAGCGATTTCATACATTGTCATTCCCCAGCTTACACCAACGATATCACCATTTTTAACCGTCTTTTCCATATACTCAGCTGCATATTTACTAATATACTCTGTAATCGTTGCATATTCTGGCACTGGAGAAAACACAACATGTGCCTCTAACAAGTTGTACTTTTCTTTTAGTAAATTCCCAACGTTATCTAAATCCGCAAATGGATCGGCGATGCTAATTTGAACAAACCCTTTTTCTTTCGCGTACTTTAACAATCTAGAAATCGTCGGTCTTGAAATATTTAATTTGTTAGCAATTTCTTGCTGACTATAATCTGATTGATAATATAATCTTGCAACTTCAACGCTTAATTGTTGTTTATCTTTTTCCATAGTAACTCATTACAAATCCCTTCCTGTATTTCCCTTTCGTTACAAGCATTATACAGCTTTATGCAAAAAAATTCGACTACCGAATTTTATCTAACTGAACTTATATTCCACTTATTATATACAATGAAACCGTTCAATAAGAAACATAAACCATCGTCTAAAAACTATTCAAATACCCCTTATAAACAGAAGATACTGGTTATAAGGGGTATGTATTCAATTTAATTTTATAAAAATTGGATGAAAACAATGCAAGTTCCCACTTATTTAGAATAAGTGAAAAGATGATGTTTTATTTGTTCAATAAAATAATGATGGTGTATATTATCGTTAGATACTCGACTTGCCATAATAGCCCCCTCCATTGAAGATGCAAGAAAGGAAGCAAGTGATATAACCTCTATATCTTCTTTAAGTTCTTGTTTCTCTATTCCTTCTTTTATGAGAGAAGCCATTAACATTACTGTATCATCATAACCTTTTGCTGCTGCTTTTTGTAATTCTGGAAATACTCCAGTACTTTCAATTGCGCTATTAAGTAATGGACAGCCTCCAGCAATAGGAGGATTATTAGCTGCATCTTGATATACAAGGAAAATTGCAAGGATTTTATCGATTGCTGTCTTTTTATTTTCCATTGCTTTATGAAAATGACTCCACATAATCTCACCACTTTTGTCGTAGGCAGCAAGGACAATTTCTTCTTTACTTTTGAATCTACGATAAATAGATCCTTTAGGTAGTTCAGTAGCTGTCATTATATCCTGGATGGATGTGCGAGTTATCCCATTAGTATTAAATAAATATAAAGATGTTTCAATAATTTTTTCTTTAACCTTATCAACTTTAGTCATGCTTTGTAATCCTCCTAATAAAAACGAGCTTAATATTCCAGGTGATATTTACCATCTATTTTCTTGAATTTTTTTGTAAGTATAAAGAAGTTTGAAGCGAAAATATCTTATCAACCCCTATATTATGTGAACCTCAAACAATACAGTTTGAAAAGAGATTAATCAAATTGTATTATCTATATCATTCAAATGAATTTTCTGTCAAAATTAACATGACCAATTATTTAATTCAGTCATGTTATACAACTAATTTCACCTAACTTCGTAGTAGGTGTAAAAATATATAGTTAAATTTAACGTATAGACATATGATTATTATATATAATTTTGATTAATATGTTTAGCTAAAGTGTTTGAACTATCCCCACTTTCACTTCATTCTATAAAAGGGTAATCATTAATGATTACTGGAATTAAATTGTACCAAAGAAACTGAGATATAAATATATTTGCTTTTTTTCCATTTGGATTTTGTTAATACTTTATAAAAAGGGTTTAAAAAACTAGAAACTTATAGTATCATTAGGTTCCGGACCGAACCGTCCGGTTTATAATCTTATATAAATATATTTAGAAGGAGAACGTTATGCAGAGAGAAAAATCAAAAATTATAGGTAATTTAATTATGGGGGCAATACACATCGCTATCAAGCTAAG